>NZ_JBJHAN010000009.1:0-158253 GCF_054051055.1 Blastococcus sp. SYSU DS0973 | reverse complement strand
CCACGCCCCCCGCCCCCCCCCGCCCCCCCCCCCCCCCCCCCCGCCCCCCCCCCCCCCCCCCCCCCCCCCCCCCCCCCCCCCCCCCCCCACCGCTACGCCCGGGTGACCTGCAGCCCGGTGTCGGCCTCCCCGGCCACCCAGTCGACGACGACCTCGTCGCCGTCCCGGATGTCACCGGCCAGCAGCGCCCGGGCCAGCTGGTCGCCGATGGCCGACTGCACCAGCCGGCGCAGCGGCCGGGCCCCGTACACGGGGTCGAACCCGTTCAGCGCGAGCCACTCGCGAGCGGCATCGGTGACGGTGAGGGTCAGCCGGCGGGCCGCCAGCCGGCGGGCGAGGACGTCGACCTGGATGTCGACGATCCCGGCCAGCTCGTCGGTGCCCAGCGCCCGGAACACCACCACGTCGTCGAGCCGGTTCAGGAACTCGGGCTTGAAGTGCGACCGCACCACCTCGAGCACCGCGTCGCGCCGCCGGGCCTCGGGCACCGACTGGTCGGCGATGATCTGCGAGCCGAGGTTCGAGGTCAGGATCAGGATGGTGTTCCGGAAGTCCACCGTCCGGCCCTGGCCGTCGGTCAGCCGGCCGTCGTCGAGCACCTGCAGCAGCACGTCGAAGACGTCGGGGTGCGCCTTCTCCACCTCGTCCAGCAGGACGACGGTGTAGGGGCGGCGCCGGACGGCCTCGGTGAGCTGCCCGCCGGCCTCGTAGCCGACGTAGCCGGGAGGCGCACCCACCAGGCGGGCCACCGAGTGCTTCTCGGAGTACTCGCTCATGTCGATGCGGACCATGGCGCGCTCGTCGTCGAAGAGGAACCCCGCCAGCGCCTTGGCCAGCTCGGTCTTGCCGACGCCGGTCGGACCGAGGAACACGAACGAACCGGTGGGGCGGTCGGGGTCGGCGACGCCGGAGCGCGCCCGGCGCACCGCATCCGAGACGGCGCGCACCGCATCCGGTTGCCCGACGACCCGCCGGCCCAGCTCCTCCTCCATGCGCAGCAGCTTCTGGGTCTCGCCCTCGAGCAGCCGCCCCGCGGGAATGCCGGTCCAGGCCTGGACGACCTCGGCGATGTCGTCGGGGCCGACCTCCTCCTTGAGCATGGAGTCCTGCTCCGCGACCGACGCCTCGGCCTCGGCGAGCGCCTTCTCCAGCTGCGGCAGCCGGCCGTAGCGCAACTCGGCCACGCGGGCCAGGTCGCCGTCGCGCTCGGCGCGCTCGGCGTCGGTGCGCAGCCGCTCCAGCTCCTCCTTGATGTGCTGGATCCGGCCGATGGCGCTCTTGTCCTGCTGCCAGCGGGCCGTCAGCTCGGCGAGCTCCTCGCGCTTGTCGGCGAGGTCCTCGCGGAGCGCGGCCAGCCGCTCCAGGGACGACGCGTCGTCCTCCTTGGCCAGCGCCATCTCCTCGATCTCCAGCCGCCGCACCGCGCGCTCGACCTCGTCCACCTCGACGGGACGGCTGTCGATCTCCATGCGCAGCCGGCTGGCGGCCTCGTCGACCAGGTCGATCGCCTTGTCGGGCAGGAACCGGGACGTGACGTACCGGTCGGACAGGGTCGCCGCGGCGACGATGGCGCCGTCGGTGATGCGGACGCCGTGGTGCACCTCGTAGCGCTCCTTGAGCCCGCGGAGGATGCCGATGGTGTCCTCGACCGAGGGCTCGCCGACGAAGACCTGCTGGAAGCGGCGCTCGAGGGCGGGGTCCTTCTCGATGTGCTCGCGGTACTCGTCGAGCGTGGTCGCGCCGACCATGCGCAGCTCGCCGCGGGCGAGCATCGGCTTGATCATGTTGCCGGCGTCCATCGCGGAGTCGCCGGTCGCGCCGGCGCCCACGATGGTGTGCAGCTCATCGATGAACGTGACGACCTGGCCCTCGGCCTCGGTGATCTCCTGGAGGACGGCCTTGAGCCGCTCCTCGAACTCGCCGCGGTACTTGGCGCCGGCGACCATCGAGCCCAGGTCGAGCGCCATGAGGCGCTTGCCCTTGAGGCTCTCGGGCACGTCGCCGGCGACGATCCGCTGGGCCAGGCCCTCGACGATCGCCGTCTTGCCGACGCCCGGCTCACCGATGAGCACCGGGTTGTTCTTGGTCCGCCGCGACAGCACCTGCACGACCCGGCGGATCTCGGTGTCCCGGCCGATGACCGGGTCGATCTTCCCCTCACGGGCGCGCTCGGTGAGGTCGACGGCGTACTTCTCCAGCGCCTGGAAAGTGCTCTCGGGGTCGGCCGTCGTCACCTTGCGGTTGCCGCGCACCGTGCGGAAGGCCGCTACGAGGGCATCCCGGGTGGCGCCGGAGCCGGTGAGGACCGCGCCGGCCTCGCCGTCGGAACCGGCCAGGCCGACCAACAGGTGTTCGGTGGAGACGTACTCGTCCCCGAGGGCACTGGCCTGCTCCCCCGCGGCGTTGATCACCCGCAGGAACTCCCGCGACGGCGAGGGCGCGGACACCGTCGACCCGCTGACGCTCGGCATCCGCCGCAGGGCGGCGTCGGCCTTGCTGCGCACGTCGAGCGGGTCGGCACCCACCGCGGTCAGCAGCGGGCCGGCGATGCCGTCGGTCTGCTCCAGCAGGGCGACGAGCAGGTGCAGCGGCTCGAGGGCCGCCTGACCCCGGTCGACGGCCAGGCGCTGGGCACCGGCGACGGCCTCCTGCGAACGGGTCGTGAGCTTGCTCTCCATGCTGGGGCGCACGTCCTTTCGTGTCTCCGGCACGCCGCCCGTCCGTGGCCGGCGTCTCTGCCTGCTGCAACGAGCCGGGGGTTGAGTCTGTTCCGCTCAACTCTGCCAGTTTCTGCGGGCGACCGCTCCGCCAGCCCCCCTCCGGACGGGCACCCCTCCCTCGGGGGGCGGGGGGCGGAAGGTCCCGGCCCGGCGAGCGGCGTCCCCTAGACTCCGGGGCATGACCGCTCTGCCGGCTCCGAGCGCGGCGCTCGACGACCAGCTGTGCTTCGCGCTGTACGCGGCCTCCCGGGCCGTGACCGCCCGGTACCGCCCCATGCTCGACGCGATCGGTCTGACCTACCCGCAGTACCTCGTGATGCTGCTGCTCTGGGAGTCGGACAACCAGACCGTCGGCCAGCTGGGCTCGCGGCTGGCCCTGGACAGCGGCACCCTCTCCCCCCTGCTCAAGCGGCTCACCGCTGCCGGGCTGGTCACCCGGCACCGGCGGATCGAGGACGAGCGGTCGGTCGCGATCGCCCTGACCGACGCCGGGCGGGCGCTGCAGGACAAGGCCGAGGCGATCTCCGCGGAGATGATCGCCGCCATCGGCTTCGACGCGACCGAGTTCGACGACCTGAAGTTCCGCCTCCGACTGCTCACCGACCGGGTCAACGGGAGCGCGGCGACCGAGGACGGCTCGGGCTCCGGACGGTAGGGCGTCCGCCGCGCGGGTAGGAGGCGGCCACGGCGCCGCCCGAGCCGAGGGCGGCCACGGCCCGGAAGGGGCAGCATGCCCACTCGCACCGCTCGCACGGCCTGGAACGGCACGCTCCAGGAGGGCTCCGGACAGGTCGAGCTCGCCAGCTCCAAGATCGGCACCTACGAGGTGTCCTTCCCGAAGCGCACCGCAGACGAGGCCGGGGGGACCACGAGCCCCGAGGAGCTCATCGCAGCGGCCCACTCGGCCTGCTTCGCGATGGCGCTGTCCAGCGAGATCGGCAAGGCCGGTGGGACGCCGCAGTCTCTCGAGGTCTCCGCCGACGTCACGCTGGGCCAGAAGGACGGAGCCCCGGCCATCACCGGCATCACGCTGACCGTGCGGGGTGAGGTCGAGGGCCTCGACGCCGGCGGCTTCGACAAGGCGGCACAGGCCGCCAAGGCCGGCTGCCCGGTGAGCAAGGCCCTGGCCGGCACCGAGATCACCCTGGACGCATCCCTGGAGGGCTGACCCCCCCGGCTGGACCGGCGACGGCCCGCCTCCCCTCGGGAGAGGCGGGCCGTCGCCGGGTCCGGTCAGCGGGTGGCGGGCCCCGATCCGGCGCGCGCCGGCTCGCGGGTGCGCTCGACGTCGGCGTTCCGACCCTCGATGGTCGGTGTCGACCGAGGTGTCAGTCCTTCGACTCGGCC
Source organism: Blastococcus sp. SYSU DS0973 (assembly GCF_054051055.1). Lineage (NCBI taxonomy): Bacteria > Bacillati > Actinomycetota > Actinomycetes > Geodermatophilales > Geodermatophilaceae > Blastococcus > Blastococcus sp. SYSU DS0973. The sequence goes on along the minus strand of NZ_JBJHAN010000009.1, from coordinate 154,186 downwards.
TCGCGCGCCTCGCCGATCCGGTTGAGCCGCTCGAGGAGGACGGCGAGCGTCGCGACGTCCTCGGCGGGCCAGCCGGCGAGGTCGCTCTCCCAGCGGGCGCGCCGCACGCTCCGGATGCGCGCCAGCCGCGCCGCGCCCTCGGCCGACGGCGTGAGCACCTGCGCCCGGCCGTCGTCCGGATCGGCGCCCCGCTCGACGAGCCCGAGGTCCACCAGGCTGGAGAGCTGCCGGCTGACGGTGCTCTTGTCCAGGCCGAGCCGCGCCACCAGGTCGCTCGCCCGCAACGGCCCGGTGTCCTGCAGCAGCGCCAGCAGCCCGTAGGCGGCGCCGTCCAGGTCCGGGTGCAGTTCACGGGCCAGCCGGGTGGAGATGGCGCGCGAGCGCCGCAGCAGCAGCCCGATCTCGCGCTCCAGCGCGACGTACGCCTCGTGGGCGTCGATGCCCGGGCCGCTCACCGGGCACCCCCCGGCCGCCAGACGACGAGCGCCGAGCTCGGCCGCCGGTGCGGCACCAGGTCCGCACGGTAGACCGCCGGAACCGCTGCCTCCGCCGCCATCCGTCGGTTCTCCGAGTGCTGCAGCTCGGCGAGCAGCTCGTGCACCCGCGCCTGCAGCGCCTCCACCTGCGACTCGAGCTCGATGATCCGCTTGATGCCGGCCAGGTTGACGCCGTCCTCCTGGGAGAGCCGCTGCACCTCGCGCAGCAGCGCGACGTCGCGCGGGCTGTAGCGGCGCCCGCCGCCGGGCGTCCGGCCGGGGCTGACCAGCCCCAGCCGGTCGTACTGGCGGAGGGTCTGGGCGTGCATGCCGGCCAGCTCGGCGGCCACGGAGATCACGAAGACCGGCGCGTCCTCGGCGACGGCCCGCCCCACGTCCGCACCCGGTGGCATGGTCATCTTTCGCCTCCGGCCCGCACCGCGGCGGTGATCTGCGGGCGCGGGTCCTCGTCCATCTCCTCGGCCAGGTTCTCGATCACCTTGCGCTGCGCCGGGGTGAGCCGGGCGGGGACGGCGATCTCCACGGTGACCAGCAGGTCACCGGAGCGACCCTTCCCCGGGGCGCCGCGGCCGCGGACCCGCAGCGTGCGGCCGCTCGCGGTACCGGCCGGGACCTTGAGCGACACGCTCCCGTCCAGCGTGGGCACGGTGAGCGTGGTGCCCAGCGCCGCCTCGGCGAAGGTGATCGGCACGGTGAGCGTCAGGTCGTCGCCCTTGCGGCCGAACAGCGAGTGCTCGGAGACGTGCACGACGACGAACAGGTCACCGGCGGGCCCGCCGCGCCGGCCGGGCGCACCCTTCCCGGGCAGCCGGATGCGCTGACCGTCCTTGACCCCGGCCGGGATCCGCACGGTGATCGTGCGGGTCTGGCTGGTGATCCCGCTGCCGGCGCAGGTCGGGCACGGGTCGTCGACCACCTGCCCGCTGCCGCGGCAGTTGCGGCAGGGCTCGGAGAAGGCGAACGCTCCCTGGCTCCGGCTGGTCACCCCCGCGCCCTGGCAGACCGGGCAGGTGTGCGGGCTGGTGCCGGGCTTGGCGCCGCTGCCCGCGCAGGTCGGGCAGCTGCCCGGGCTCTGCATGCGCAGCGGGACCGTCACTCCCAGCACGGCCTCGTCGAACGACAGCGTCGCCTCGGTCTCGACGTCCTGGCCACGCGCGGGCCCGGACGCGGCCTGGCTGCGGGCGCGGGCGCCACCGCCGGCGCCCCCGAAGAGGCCACCGAGGATGTCGCCCAGCCCGCCGGCGCCCCGGGCCCCCGCGCCGCCCCCGGCGGCACCGAACAGGTCGCCGAGGTCGAAGGGCTGGCCGCCGGGGCCCGCCCCCGGGAAGCCGCCGGGGAACCCGGCCCGCGCACCGGCTCCCCCGGCGCCGAACAGCCGTCGCGCCTCGTCGTACTCCCCGCGCCGCTTGGGGTCGGAGAGGACGTCGTAGGCCTCGGAGACGTCCTTGAAGCGGGCCTCGGCGTCGGCGTTCCCCGGGTTCTTGTCCGGGTGCAGCTCCGTGGCCAGCTTGCGGTACGCCTTCTTGATCGCGGCTGCGTCGGCGTCCTGGGGAACGCCGAGCGCGCCGTAGTAGTCCTTCTCGATGAAGTCACGGGTGCTCATCGACCCACCTCCGGTGAGGAACCGGAAGCCTTCGGCTGGTTCATCCGGCTCCCTCTCGCGCTCGGTCCGACGCCGCTCAGCCGGCGGCCGGGTCGGTCGGCTCGGCCCCCTCGGCGGCAGCGGGGGCCGGTGCCGGAGCCTCGGGCTCGGTGACGGCCACCATCGCCGTCCGCAGCACCCGGTCGCCCCGGCGGTAGCCCCGCCGGAGCACCGTGGTCGCCGTCGGCACGCTCACCTCGGCGGAGGTGTCGTGCATGACGGCCTCGTGCAGCGACGGGTCGAACTCGTCGCCGGCTGCCCCGAAGGCCTCCACGCCCAGGCCGTCGAGCAGCCCCAGGATGCGGTCGGCCACGAGCTTGAAGGCCCCGGTGAGGTCACCGTGGTCCCGGGCCCGCTCGATGTCGTCGACGATCGGGAACAGCTGGGTGGCGAACCGCTCGGCCGCCTGGTCGACGGCCAGCGTCCGGTCCCGGTCGATCCGCCGTCGGTAGTTGGCGTACTCGGCCGTGACCCGCTGGAGGTCCTCGGTGCGCTCGGCCAGCTGCCTCGCCAGGTCCTCACCGTCAGCGATCTGCTGCGGTGCGGTGGGCTCCTGCGGCGGTGCCTGCTCGGCGACCGGAGTCTCGTGCTCGCTCATCTGCTCCCCTGGGAGGTCGGTACCGGACCGGACGCCGGCCGGCTGCTCGCCGGCCGGCGTCCGTACTGCACCAGTGGTGGGGTCGATCCGCCGCTTGTCACGGATGACCACCCGCGGCTGCTCGTCCCCCGAACTCATCGGCGGTCGTTGTCCTCGTCGACGATCTCGGCGTCGACGACGTCGTCGTCGTTCGTCGTCGCGCCGCCCTCCGCCGCCCCGGCCTCCGCACCGGGAGCGCCACCGGCCGCCTCGGACTGCTGGGCGTACAGCGCCCCGCCGACCTCCTGCGACACACGGGCCACCTTCTCCTGCGCGGACTTGATCGCCTCGATGTCCGAGCCGCCCAGCGCGCTGCGCAGCTCGGTGAGCGCCTCGCCGAGCTCGTCCTTCTTCTCGGCCGGGATCTTGTCGCCGTTCTCGGCCAGGAACTTCTCGGTCTGGTACTGCAGCGACTCGGCGAGGTTGCGGGTCTCGGCCTCCTCGCGGCGGCGCTTGTCCTCCTCGGCGTGCGCCTCGGCGTCCTTCATCATCCGCTCGATGTCCTCCTTGGGGAGGGCCGAGCCGCCGGTGATGGTCATCGACTGCTCCTTGCCCGTGCCCAGGTCCTTGGCGTGGACGTGGACGATGCCGTTGGCGTCGATGTCGAAGGCGACCTCGATCTGCGGGACGCCGCGGGGCGCCGGGGGCAGCCCGGTGAGCTCGAACATGCCGAGCTTCTTGTTGTACATCGCCATCTCGCGCTCGCCCTGGAACACCTGGATCTGCACGGACGGCTGGTTGTCGTCGGCCGTCGTGAAAATCTCCGAGCGCTTGGTCGGGATCGTGGTGTTGCGCTCGATGAGCTTGGTCATGATCCCGCCCTTGGTCTCGATGCCCAGGGACAGCGGGGTGACGTCGAGGAGCAGGACGTCCTTGACCTCGCCGCGCAGGACACCGGCCTGCAGCGCGGCACCGATGGCCACGACCTCGTCGGGGTTGACGCCCTTGTTGGGCTCCTTGCCGCCGGTCAGCTCGCGCACCAGGTCGGAGACGGCCGGCATGCGGGTCGAGCCACCGACCAGGACGACGTGGTCGATCTGGCCGACGGAGATGCCGGCGTCGCGGATCGCCTGGTTGAACGGCGCGCGGGCGCGGTCGAGCAGGTCCTGGGTCAGCCGCTGGAACTCCGCCCGGGTGATCGTGATGTCCAGATGCAGCGGGCCCTCGGCGCCGGCGGTGATGTAGGGCAGGTTGACGTTCGTCGACTGCGCGCCCGACAGCTCGATCTTGGCCTTCTCGGCGGCCTCGCGGAGCCGCTGCATGGCCAGCTTGTCCTTGGACAGGTCGATGCCGTTGGAGGCGTTGAACGTCTGCACCAGGTGCTTGACGACGCGCTCGTCCCAGTCGTCACCACCGAGGTGGTTGTCACCGGCGGTGGCCTTCACCTCGATGACGCCGTCCCCGATCTCGAGCAGGGAGACGTCGAAGGTGCCGCCACCGAGGTCGAAGACGAGGATGGTCTGCTCGGTCTCGCCCTTGTCCAGCCCGTACGCCAGTGCGGCGGCGGTCGGCTCGTTGACGATGCGCAGGACGTTGAGGCCCGCGATCTCACCGGCCTCCTTGGTGGCCTGGCGCTGCGCGTCCTCGAAGTAGGCCGGAACGGTGATGACGGCGTCGGTGACCGGCTCGCCCAGGTAGGTCTCGGCGTCCCGCTTGAGCTTCTGCAGGATGCGGGCAGAGATCTCCTGCGGCGTGTAGTTCTTGCCGTCGATCGCGCCGGTCTTCCAGTCGGTGCCCATGTGACGCTTGACCGACCGGATGGTGCGGTCGACGTTGGTGACCGCCTGGTTCTTCGCCGACTGGCCGACGAGCACCTCGCCGTTCTTGGCGAAGGCGACGACCGAGGGGGTGGTGCGCGAACCCTCGGAGTTGGCGATGACCGTCGGCTCGCCGCCCTCCAGGACGGTGACGACGGAGTTGGTGGTGCCGAGGTCGATACCGACCGCTCGAGCCATGGAGATGGCCTCTCTTCCGTGTGCTGGGGTGGTACTGGTCCGTGGGGGGGCAGCCGAGGAACCGGGCGGCACGGCGTCCTTGCGCCGAGTTCACTCAACTTTCCTGCCCAGCCTAACGGCAGGAAGCCGTACAGTGTTCCCGGGGGGACGGATCTCGCCGCGCAACCCCCACGGCTGCCGCCGGAGGCGGACCTCGCCCGGACGCAGCTGCCCGGTTCACCTTGCCGCGCGGCCGCCGGCCGCGCCGGGCACCGCGTGGACCGCGCCCGTACGGCGAGGTCGAGGCCCAGGCCGGGTGGCGCCCGGTCGGGGTCCGCCCCCCATGGGCGCGGCGCACAGGTGCCGCCAGGAGCCCGGGGGCGGCGCGCTGTCCTTACCCACGAGTAGCCTTTCGGCGCGCCCGCTATCGTGCGTCGCAGTGCGGGCAGCGGTGTCCGTACGCGATCCGAGCGCCGGTGCAGCGGCGCGCGCACCACACACAGCCCCGTCGCCCGTGTGGCCGGCGGGGGGTCGGCCGACGCCACGAGGCGTACGGGAGGGGAAAACATGACGGGCCCGCTGCAGATCGTCCTGGGGACGATCAGCGTCCTGTTCCTGATCGTGTCGTCCGTGATGGCCTACCGGGCCGTCCGGGCGATGGTGCGGATCATCCGCACCGGCCAGCCCGACGGCACCCGCTTCGGTCCGGTCAAGACGCGCCTGAAGACGCTGGCCATCGAATCGCTGGCGCACACCCGGATGCTCAAGTGGACGCCCCAGGGGATCGCCCACTGGTTCGTGTTCATCGGCTTCTACGGGCTGTTCCTGACGCTGGTCGAGGCTTTTGCCGAAGTCTTCAACCCGGCGTTCCACCTGCCGCTCATCGGTGCGTGGAGCGTGTGGAACCTCTTCGTCGACATCATCGGTACCGGCACGGTCGTCGGGATCCTCGTGCTGATCGCCCTCCGTCAGCGCGACCACCCGCGCCGGAAGGGCCGGAGCAGTCGGTTCGCCGGGTCCAACGAGGGCCGTGCCTACTTCGTCGAGTCCGTCGTCCTGCTGGTCGGGCTCTGCATCCTGGGCATCCGCGCGGCCAAGATCGCCTCGGGCCTGGACTTCGCGCCCACCTGGTCGCATCCGGTCTCCAGCGCGCTGTCGACCTTCTTCCCGGACAACCCGGACCTGGTCTCCATCATCGCCTTCATCAAGATCGTGGTGTCGCTGACCTGGCTGGTCGTTCTCAGCCGCACCCTCAACATGGGCGTTGCCTGGCACCGGTTCAGCGCCTTCCCGAACATCTACTTCAAGCGCGAGGCCGACGGCGCCCCGGCGCTCGGCCCGCTGCCCGCGATGACCTCCGGCGGCAAGCCCATCGACTTCGAGGACCCGGGCGAGGACGACGTCTTCGGCCGCGGGAAGATCGAGGACTTCACCTGGAAGGGGATGCTGGACTTCACCACCTGCACCGAGTGCGGGCGGTGCCAGAGCCAGTGCCCGGCGTGGAACACCGGCAAGCCCCTGTCGCCGAAGATGGTGGTCATGGACCTGCGGGACCACCTCTACGCGAAGGCCCCCTACCTGCTCGGTGAGAAGACGGCGTCGGAGACCGCGCCCGACTACGACGTCCTCAAGCCCAGCGACGAGCAGGTCTGGGCGTCGGGTTACGCCCGCATCGAGGGCACCAACGACGCGCAGGCGCACCGGCCGCTGGTCGGCACGCTGGAGGAGGGCGGGGTCATCGACCCCGACGTCCTGTGGAGCTGCACCAACTGCGGCGCCTGCGTCGAGCAGTGCCCGGTCGACATCGAGCACGTCGACCACATCGAGGACATGCGCCGCTACCAGGTCCTGATCGAGTCGAACTTCCCCTCCGAGGCCGGCGTCATGATGACGAACCTCGAGAAGCGCGGGAACCCGTGGGGCATGGGCGGCAACGTCCGCGAGGACTGGATCAAGGAGCTGGACTTCGACGTCCGCGTGGCCGACGGCCCGCTGCCGCACGAGGTCGAGTACCTGTTCTGGGTCGGCTGCGCCGGCGCCGTCGACGACCGCGCCAAGAAGGTCACCAAGGCCGTCGCCGAGCTGCTGAACACGGCCGGGGTGGAGTTCGCCGTCCTGGGCAACGGGGAGACCTGCTCGGGCGACCCCGCCCGCCGGATGGGCAACGAGTTCCTGTTCCAGCAGCTGGCCATGGAGAACGTCGAAACCCTCAACGGCGTCTTCGAGGGCCGGGTGCCCGGCACCCGCAAGATCGTCGCCACCTGCCCGCACTGCTTCAACTCGCTGGGCCGGGAGTACCCGCAGGTGGGCGGCGAGTACGAGGTCGTCCACCACACCCAGCTGCTCGGCAAGCTGGTGGAGGAGGGCCGGCTGACCCCGGTCACGCCGGTCGACCGCAAGGTCACCTACCACGACCCGTGCTTCCTGGGCCGGCACAACAAGGTCTACACGCCCCCGCGGGAAATCCTCGACTCCGTGCAGGGCCTGTCGACCCAGGAGATGCACCGCTGCAAGGACCGCGGCTTCTGCTGCGGCGCCGGCGGTGCCCGCATGTGGATGGAGGAGAAGATCGGCAAGCGGATCAACATGGAGCGCACCGAGGAGGCGCTCGAGCTCGACCCCGACGTCATCTCGACCGCGTGCCCGTTCTGCATCACGATGCTGAGCGACGCGCTGACCTCCAAGAAGCAGAACGGTGAGGCGGCCGAGCACGTCGAGGTGCTCGACGTCAGCCAGATCCTGCTGCGCTCCATGCAGCCGGTCGCGGTCTCGGCGCAGGGCGCGGACTCCGGCCCCGACGTCGGGACCTCGCCCGGCGCCGACCCGGCCGGCGAGGGCTCCGCGGCCACGGAGCACGGTCCGCAGGCCTGATCCACCGCACCACGGCGGGGGGGGGGGGGGGGGGGGGGGGGGGGGGGGGGGGGGGGGGGGGGGGGGGGGGGGGGGGGGGGGGGGGGGGGGGGGGGGGGGGGGGGGGGGGGGGGGGGGGGGGGGGGGGGCGGGCGGGGCGGGCCCCCCCGCCGCCCCCCCCGGCCCCCCCGCCCCCCCCCCCCCCGCGCCCCCCCCCCGCCCGCCGTCGTCGCTCGGGGCTCCCGGCTCCGCCGGCCCCGGGTGGCCGGCCAGGTGGTTGTCCCGCGCACCGACCCGAGGTCGAGCTGCGGCCGGTCATGGGAGACGCTCTGCGGGTGACGCGCAATGCCCCCGCCCGCAACACCACCGGCACCGACCGCCGCCGGGGTCTCGGGTTGATGGCCGTCGCCATCGTGCTCACCGCGCTGAACCTCCGCACGGCGGTCACCAGCGTCGGCCCGGTGCTGCAGGAGATCGAGCGGGGGCTGGGCATCTCCAGCAGCCTGGCCGGGGTCATCACCACGATGCCGGTGATCTGCTTCGCGCTCATCGGGTTCGCCGGTCCGGCGCTGTCGGCGCGCTATCGCGACGCCCACGTGCTCGCGGGCGCCCTGGTCGCGATGACCGCCGGCCTGGCGCTCCGCAGCACGGCCGACGCCTTCCCGGTGTTCCTCGCCGGCACGGCGGCGGCCATGGCCGGCGGGGCGCTGGGCAACGTGATGCTCCCGGGCCTGGTGAAGCGCCACTTCCCGGGACGGACGGGCCCCCTCGTCGGCGCCTACAGCACGGCGATGGGCCTCGGCGCGACCCTGGCCGCCGTCGCCTCGCAGCCCATCGCCGACGCCGCGGGCACCCAGGGCGAGGGCTGGCGCTGGGCACTGGTCGTCTGGGCGCTCCCGGCGCTCGTCGCGGCGGGGGTGTGGCTCGCCGTCCCGGCCGCTCCCGACGTCTCCCGCCGGAGCCACACGACCGTCCGGATGCGGGCCCTGGCGCACAGCCCGACGGCGCTGGCGGTCACCGCCTTCTTCGGCGTCCAGGCGCTGCAGGCGTACGTCGTCATCGGCTGGTCGGCCCAGTACCTGCGCGACTCCGGGCTGAGCGCGGCAACCGCAGGGCTCCTCCTGGGCCTCAACTCCGTCGTCGGCCTGCCGCTGAGCGCCGTCATCCCGTCGCTCACCGTCCGGCCGCGTCTGCAGCGCCCGCTGCTGCTGGTGTTCATCGCCAGCTCCGTGGCCGGGTGGGTGGGCCTCTGGACGGCGCCGACCGCCGCGCCGTGGCTCTGGATGGTGCTCCTGGCCGTCGGCATGGGCACGTTCTCGATGGTGCTGACCCTCATCGGCCTGCGCGCCCGGACGCCCGAGACCGTCTCCGCGCTCTCCACCGTCAGCCAGAGCTGGGGCTACGTGATCGCCGGGACCGGCCCGCTGCTCGTGGGCGTGCTGCGCGGGGTGACCGGCGGCTACGACGGCATGTTCGTCATCGTGCTCGCCGGCGTCGCGGTGCTCTCCGTCGCCGGGTGGATCGCCACGCGGCAGGTGTTCGTCGACGACGAGGTGGAGCAGTCGGTGCCCGGCTGGTCACCGGCGGGGCGCCGCTCTGACGTTCTGGAGAGCGCCGGGGTCGAGGTCCCGGCCGCCGCCCGCGTCACGGACACCCGGCCGCCGCGCGACTAGGGCCGCCGCGTCTCCGCGCGGGTGAAGTTCCGGAACGACCGCGACGGCGTGGGGCCGCGCTGGTCCTGGTACCGCGAGCCGTAGACCGCGGAGCCGTACGGGTGCTCGGCGGCGCTGGTCAGCCGGAACAGGCACAGCTGGCCGATCTTCATGCCCGGCCACAGCGTGATCGGCAGGTTCGCCACGTTGGACAGCTCCAGCGTGATGTGCCCGGAGAACCCGGGGTCGACGAAGCCCGCCGTCGAGTGGGTCAGCAGCCCGAGCCGGCCCAGCGAGGACTTGCCCTCCAGCCGGGCGGCGAGGTCGTCGGGGATGCGCACGACCTCGAGCGTCGAGCCGAGCACGAACTCCCCCGGGTGCAGCACGAACGGCTCGTCACCGTCGGGCTCGACCAGGGTGGTGAGGTCGTCCTGCTGCTCGGCCGGGTCGATGTGGGTGTACCGGGCGTTGTTGAACACCCGGAAGTACCGGTCCAGCCGGACGTCGATGCTCGACGGCTGCACCAGCCCGGGGTCGTAGGGCTCGATGCCGAGGCGTCCCCCGGCGATCGCGGCCGTGATGTCGCGGTCGCTCAGCAGCATGGCGCGGAGTCTAGGGACTGCTGTTCCGCTCCCTGCGGGTGAATGCACCCAGCCCGCCACGATCGAGGCCGCCCGCGCCGGCGAGGCCGACAAAGGTTCGCCGTCGGCGAGATGACGGGCTCCCGCGCGCCGATCCGCCGCTGACCGGAGGTGCCTGTCGCGTCCGGGAGTCGACCAGGTAGTCTCGTCGCCGTTCGCGGGTGTAGTTCAATGGTAGAACATCAGCTTCCCAAGCTGACAGTGCGAGTTCGATTCTCGTCACCCGCTCCACGACGCGTGCAGACGCCGCCGACGAGGCCCCGGTCGATCCGACCGGGGCCTCGTCGCGTACCGCCGAGTTCCGGCCCCGCGCCGGGCCTTTGGTCCCTTTGGGACGAGCCCGTTTCGCACCAGGATGGGCGCAGCGCTTCCCTGGGAGCGTCGAGGCTCCTACGGTCGGGCCGTGTCCCCGCCCGACCGCCGGTGCCGGCGGTGACCGACGACGCCGCGGCGCTCACCGCTGCGGTGCTCGCGGCCGCGTCGAGCGGGCAGCTCGAGGCGACCCTCCACGAGATCGTCGCGGCGGCCGTCCGCCACGTGGACGCAACCTTCGGGGCGCTCGGCGTGCTGACGCCCGACGGTTCCGGCCTGGACCGATTCGTCACGGTGGGTATGGACCCCGAGGACCACGAACGGATCGGCCGCCCCCCGGCCGGTGACGGCATCCTCGGGCTGCTGGTCGCGGAGCCGGTTCCCTTGCGGCTGGCCGATCTGGGCCGGCACCCGGCGTCCGTCGGCATCCCGGCCGGGCATCCGCCCATGCGGTCGTTCCTGGGTGTGCCGGTCCGGGTCCGAGACTCGGTGTTCGGCAACCTGTACCTCACCGAGAAGCGCACCGGCACGGCATTCACCGAGGCCGACCTCGAGGTGGCCCAGGGGCTGGCCGCGGTCGCGGGGCTGGCCATCGAGAACGCCCGGCTGCTGGAGCACGCCGAGCAGCGCCGCGCGTGGTCCCAGGCGGGCACCGAGATCGCCACGGCGCTGCTCTCGGGGCGGCCGGCCGACGAGGTGCTGCGGGCCGCCGCCGCCCGCGTCGCCGAGCTGTCGGGCGCTGACGCCGTCGGGCTGCTGGCTCCGGTCCCCGGCGACGAGGACACCTTCGTGGTGACAGCGGCCGTCGGCCCGAGCGCCGCCGACACCGAGGGGCTGCTGGTCCCGCTGGGCGACACCCGGCTCGGGGCGTCGCACCGGTCGGGGACGCCGCTGCTGGTCGACAGCGCCGCCTTCCCGCCCGCCGAGCCGACGAACGCGAAGGTCATCGGCCAGCTCACCGAGCGATACGGCCCGGCGCTGTTCCTCCCCCTCGGCGGGCCCTCCCCGACCAGCACGCTGGTCGCACTGCGGATCAAAGGCCGGCCACCGTTCGACCCGGCGGTGCTGGACCCGGCGGCGGCCTTCGCCACCCAGGCCACCGTGGCGATGGAGCTGGTGCGCAGCCAGGAGCGCGAGCAGCGGCTGCAGGTGCAGGCCGACCGGGAGCGGATCGCCCGGGACCTGCACGATCACGTGGTCCAGCGGATCTTCGCCACCGCGCTGGCGCTGGACCGCATCGGCCGGTCCCTGGAGGAGTCGGCGCCCGAGGCCGCCGACCGCATCGCCCAGCGCGTCGACGAGCTCGACGGCACGATCGCCCGCATCCGCGCATCGATCTTCGAGCTGCAGGTGACGCAGGACTCCTCGGCGGCGGCGATCCGGCAACGGCTGGCCGAGGTCGTGCGGTCGGTCGCCGACGGGCACGGTCTGCGCCCGGACCTGCGCTTGCGCAGCGAGGTCGAGGACCTACCCGCGGACCTGGCCGGCGACGTGACGGCGGTCGTCCGGGAGCTGGTCACCAACGTCGTGCGGCACGCCGGCGCCACCCGAGTGACGGTGGAGGTCACGCTCACCGACGCGGTCTGCGTCATCGTCACCGATGACGGCTGCGGGTTGCCCGCCGTGACCGTGCGCAGCGGGCTCACGAACCTGGCCGACCGCGCCGAGCGCCGGGGCGGCCGGATGACGGTGACCGCGGGACCCTCCGGCACCGCGATCCAGTGGTCGGTGCCGCTGCCGGCCTGACGCCTCCTCCCGGGACGCCGGCGGGTCAGCGCCCCGGGAGGCGGCTGTCGCGCAGCTCGGTGGCGAGGATCGCCGCCTGCGTGCGACGCTCGAGGCCCAGCTTGGCCAGCAGGTGGCTGGTGTAATTCTTGACGGTCTTCTCGGCCAGCCCCATGCGCTCGCCGATCTGCCGGTTGGTGAGCCCCTCCCCGATGAGCCGGAGGACGGTGCGCTCCTGGTCGGTGAGGGCGGCCAGCCGGTCCCCGCCGGGCCGGGCCGCGGGCGGCGGGCCGTCGGCCAGGAGCCTGCCGCCCGCGGCCACGGTGCGCACCGCCGACACCAGCGCGGGGCCGCGCACCTGCTTGAGCAGGAACCCGGCCGCTCCGGCCCGCACGGCCTCGTCGCGAGCACTCCGGTCGGCGTAGCTGGTGAGCACCAGGCACCGCAGGCCGGGGACGCGGGCCCGCAGCTCCCGGCAGAGCGAGGCACCGTCGCCGTCGGGCAGCCGCATGTCGAGGACGGCGACGTCGGGACGCACTGCCGGAACCCGGGCCAGCGCCTCGGCGACCGTGCCGGCCTCCCCGACGACGGTGAGGCCCAGGTCGTCCTCCAGCACCTCGGCCACGCCCCGGCGGACCACCTCGTGGTCGTCGACCAGGAACACCCGCACACGCGACGAGGACGGCTCCACGGCTGCCCTCCTCCACCGCACCCGCGCGGTACCGCGCAGCGTAGGGCCGGGGACGCCGGTCGGCCAGGTGGTCAGGCGGGGAGCAGCAGCGCCGCGTACAGCGTCAGGCCCGGGCCGAACGCCATCGCCACGATCGGCCCGTCGACGTCGGCGAGCTCCTGCAGCACGAGCAGGACGGTGGCCGAGGAGCAGTTGCCGTGCTCGGCGAGCACCCGGCGGGAGGCGCCGACCTGCTCCTCGCGCAGCCCCAGCTCGTCCCGGACCACGTCGATGATCCGCGGGCCGCCGGGGTGCACGGCCCAGCCGGCGACGTCCTCGACCCGGAGCCCGGCTCCGGCCAGCAGCTCGTCGACCACGTCGCCGACGTGCCGGGACAGCACGTCGGGGACCCGCGGGGACAGCCCCATGCGGAAGCCGAGGTCGGTGACGTCCCAGGTCATGTGGTCGGCGGTGGAGGCGTCGGTGCGCGCAACGATGCCGGCCAGCCGGTGCCCGCGCGCGGCGCCGGGCTCGACGACGACGGCCGCGGCGGCGTCGGAGAACAGCGCGTGCGCGACCACCTGCTCGAGGTCGGCCTGGGCCGGCTGCACGTGCAGGCTGGTCAGCTCGCAGCACAGCAGCACCGCCGGCCGCGACCGGGCGGTGACGAAGTCGCCGACGGCCGCCAGCCCCGGGATCGCCGCGTAGCAGCCCATGTGGCCGACGAGCAGCCGCTGCAGCCCCGCCGGCATGCCGAGGTCGCTGGCCAGCCGGATGTCGAGCCCGGGCGTGGCGTAACCGGTGCAGGTCGCGACGGCGAAGAGCCCCACGTCGCCGGGTGCCAGGCCGGCGGCGTCCAGCGCGCCGGCGACCGCCTGCTTGCCCAGCGGCAGCGCCTCCTGGATGTACCGGGCCATCCGCGGTCCGGTGCCCCAGCCGCTGAGGTCCTCGTCCATCGGGTTGGCCACCGCGTGGCGCCGGCGGACGCCCGCGCCGAGGAAGATCCGGCGGGCGGCGCGCACGCCCTCGTAGTGCCGGGCGAAGAAACCCTCCCAGGCCGCCTCCTGGTCGAGGGTGGTGGGCAGCGCCGAGCCGGCGCCGGTGAGGACCGCCGCGCTCACCGGCGCGGCTCCTCGGCGGACCTGCTGGGGATCATGCGCCCGACGGTACGTGCGCCGCCCGGCGGTCGCCCGCTCACCGCTTGCGCCCGTACCCGGCGAAGATGACCGCCGTGGACCGGATCGGCTTCATCCGCACACCGCCGCGGCGGCCCAACCGCCAGGCGACCGCGTCGCGGAGCGAGGGCCGCAGGCCGACCAGGCGGAGGTCCAGGCCGAGCCGGTCGGCGGCGGCGAGCAGCCGCTCGCGGTCCACGAAGAGCGCGGGGTCGTGGATCCCGGGCGGCGGGCCGCCGGGCAGCCGCTCGGCGACGGTCACGGTGAGGAAGCGGCCGATCCGCGTGGCGGCGAGCGTGTCGATCACCAGCGCGCCACCGGGCCGCAGCAGGCGGGCGCACTCGGCCAGCACCGCGACGTCGTCCTCGACGTGCTCCAGGATCTCGCCGGCGACGACGACGTCGGCGCAGCCGTCGGCCAGGGGAACCGCCAGCACCGAGCCACGCACCGGGAGCACGCCGTGGCTGCGCGCCGTCCGCAGGCCCTCGAACCCGAGATCGACGCCGACGTGCCGGTAGCCCAGGCGCGCCACGTGGGGGGCCATGAGCCCGCCGCCGCAGGCGAGGTCGACCAGGAGGGCGCCCGGCGGAGCCGCGGGCGGGACGTGCTCGGCCCGCGAGGCCGCCAGCCAGTGGAGCGCGGCGAACCCACCCGAGGGGTCCCACCACTGGTCGGCGAGCTCCTCGTACTGGGCGGGGTCGTTGCGCGGTAGGACGCTGTCTCGCACTGCGGGCCCAGCCCTTCTTCAACGGGTCGTCTCCCCAGTTCACCAGGGAGCAGCCAGCCACTTCTCCAGCTCGCCGGCGGTCATGGTCACCGCCTCGCCGAACTCGCTCCGGACATCGTGGGGATCCTCGGTCGTCATCGGCCCTCGGCTCGGTCGTCGTCCCCCCGTACCGCGGCACCGCCCGGGGGAAACGGCGGGTCTGGTACTGCTGGTGGCCCGCCCACCACCCCGGAGGTCCGCGTGTCCGTCACCGTCGTCGGCAGCCTGAACGAGGACGTGCTGGTGGCCGTCGACCGGCTGCCCGCCCGCGGGGAGACGGTCGTGGCCCGGTCCGCGGCTCTGGCCCCCGGAGGGAAGGGCGCCAACCAGGCCGCCGCCGCCGGGCTGCTGGGTGGCCGGGGGGATCACACCGTGCACATGGTCGGGCGGGTGGGCGACGACCCCTCCGGAGACCGGCAGCTGGCCGCGCTGGCCGGGTCGTGGGTGAACGTCAGCCGGGTGCTGCGCACCATCGGCACACCGACCGGGACCGCGACGATCCCGGTGGAGGAGGCCAGCGGCGAGAACCTGATCGTGGTCGTCCCCGGGGCCAACGCCGAGCTGACCCCGGCCGACGTCGACACCCCCTCGGTGCGCTCGGCGCGGGTGCTGCTCCTCCAGCTGGAGGTGCCGCTGCCGTCGGTCGAGGCGGCGGCACGGGCGGCGACCGGCACCGTGGTGCTCACCCCCGCGCCGCCCCGCCCGCTCCCGGCCGCGCTGCTGGAGCGGGTGGACGTCCTGGTGCCCAACGAGCACGAGTTGGTGCAGCTGGCCGGCGAGGAGCCCGGCGAGCGCTCCCCCGCCGAGCTCGTGGGCCTGGCGCGCCGGGTGACGCCGGGCGCGGTGGTGGTCACCCTGGGCGCCCGCGGTGCCCTCGTCGTGCCCGGCGACGGCCCGGCCCTGGTGCAGGCGCCGCCGCCGGTGACCGTCGTCGACACCACCGGCGCCGGCGATTGCTTCTCGGGGGCGCTGGGACAGGCGCTGGCGGTCGGGTTCGAGCTGCCGGACGCCGTGCGGTACGCCGTCGCCGCCGCGGCGCTGTCCACGACCGGCGCCGGAGCGCGCGGGGCGCTGCCCGATGACGACGCCGTGCGGCGCCTGCTCCCGCGCGTCCCCGCCGCCAGCCCGGTCGGCTGACCAGCGGTTCACCCGCGGGAGGACCGGGCACAGCCTCCGTGACCCGAGCCTCGAGGAGGAGCCCGATGAGCGAACCCCAGCGCACGCCGCGCAGCGCAGACCGCGCCGAGGGAGACCCGGCCGGCGAGGAGGCCGGGAGCGGCCGCACGCCCCACCCGGAGGAGCCGGCCGAGGGTCGCACCGACGCGGCAGAGGGTGGCGCGGACACGCCCGACGTCTGACCTCGGCACCGGTCCGGCGCGCGGGCGGCCACCCGGCCACCGGGCCGGCGCACGGCTCGGCCATACTGCGAGTGACAATCATTGTCAGTCGTAGGAGTGCTCGTGCCGGTCCGTCGCCCGCTCGCCGGCGTTCCTGCGGCCCCGGCCGCCCCCTGCGACGCGGAATCCCGCCGCGCGGGGACGGGTTCCTTCGTCGCGTGGTGGTTCTCCCGGCGCAGCGACGCCCCGACGGCCCCGTGAGCCGCCCCGCGGCCCTGGTCCTCGACGACGTCAGCGTCACCCGCGGAGGGCGCACCGTCTGGTCCGACGGCACCTTCACCGTGGCGGCCGGGGCGGTCGTCGGCGTCATCGGCCCCAACGGGGCCGGCAAGACCACCCTCTTCCAGGTGGCACTGGGCCTGCTGCCGGCGTCCGGCGGCCGGGTGGAGGTCCTCGGCGCCCCGCCACGGCGCGGGAACCGCCGCATCGGCTACGTCCCGCAGAACTACACCGCCGCCCTCGGCGACGCCATCCGCTGCCGCGACCTGGTCACGCTCGGCCTGACCGGCAACCGCTTCGGGCTGCGCCGCACCTCGGCCGCCGAGCGGGCACGGGTGGACTCCGCGCTGGAACGGGTGGGCGCGGCCGGTTTCGCCGATCGGCGCATGTCGGAGATCTCCGGGGGCCAGCAGCAGCGGGTCGCGATCGCCCAGGCCATCGTCGACGACGCAGAGTTGCTGCTCCTCGACGAGCCACTGGCGAACCTCGACCTGCGCAACCAGCAGGAGGTCGTGCAGCTGCTCGGCCAGCTCCACCGGGAGCGGGACGTGACGGTGATGGTCGTCGCGCACGACCTCAACCCGCTGCTGCCGGTGCTCACCGAAGCCATCTACCTGCTCGACGGCCACCCGCACCACGACCCGATCACCGACGTCGTGCAGGAGGAGCTGCTCACGCACCTCTACGGCACCCCGGTCGGGGTCGTGCGCACCGCGCAGGGCGACCTGTTCACCCGCGCCGCCTGGCGGGACCCCCAGCGATGAGCGGCGCCCTGGCCGCGGTGGAGTTCCAGTCGAACTGGCTGCAGATCCTGCAGGCGCCGTTCATGCAGAACGCGATGATCGGCGGCTCGCTGGTCGCCATCGCCGCCGGGCTGCTGGGCTACTTCGTCATCACCCGGCAGAACGCGTTCGCCGCGCACGCGCTGGCGCACATCGGGTTCCCGGGCGCGACCGGGGCCATCCTCGTCGGCGCACCCGTCACCCTCGGCCTGGCCCTCTTCTGCCTCGGCGGCGGGCTGCTGATCGGCCTGCTGGGACGGCGGGTCGCCGACCGGGAGATGGCCACCGGCACGATCCTGGCGCTCGCGACGGCGCTGGGCGTGCTGTTCGCCTCGCTGGCCAGCGCCAACGCCAGCACCACGACGTCGGTGCTGTTCGGCAACCTGCTGGCCATCACCCGCGACCAGCTCGCCGCCTACGCGGCCTTCACCGCGCTGGTCGTGCTGGTGCTCGCGGTCATCGCCCGCCCCCTGGTGTTCGCCTCGGTGGACCCGGCCGTCGCCGAGGCGCGGGGCGTCCCCGTCCGGGCGCTCGGCGTGGCCTTCGTGGTCCTGCTCGCGCTGACCATCACGATGGCCGTGCAGGTGGTGGGCACCCTGCTGCTGTTCGCGCTGGTGGTGACGCCGGCCGCGACGGCGCTGCGCCTGACGGCCCGGCCGGCACGCGTGGCGACGCTCGCCGTCGCCCTGGCGCTCGGCTCGGTCTGGGGCGGGCTGGTGCTGGCGGCGATGGTGAACCTGCCGCCGAGCTTCTTCATCGTGGGGCTCGCCGCGCTGGCCTGGGTGGTCGTCCTGCTGGTCACCGGCCCCCGTGCCGCCCGGCGGGCGAACCGGCCGCTGGTGGGCACCCACGACACGCACCGAGGCCGCGAACGGTGACACAACTCTCAACTGCGATCGACTACGCCCCTGTTTTCCACCACGACCGGTCGGGCAGGCTCTGCCACATGGAGGAGCAGAAGCAGAACCCGCGCAACACCCACGAGTCGCCCGCCACGTCACGTGACGAGTCGACCGTCGAGAGCACGACCCGCGCAGTGGCCCGGCTGCTGGCCAATCCCCGCCGCACCCGCCGGGACTGACCCTCGGAGGAGGCGTCGGTGACGCTCCGTCGTCACACCGACACCAGCATCCTCCGCTACCCCGCACAGCCCGGGCGTCTCTCGTCACCCAGAGCGATCACGGTCGGCGTGCCGCGAACTGCTCCGTCACGTGCTGGTGCACCATCGCTGGCGTGACCGCCGCCCTGCCCCTCGCCGCCGACGACGACATCTCGGCACCGCTCCGCCGCAGCCGCGCCGAGCGGCAGGCGATCGTCCTGGACACCGCCGAGCGCCTCTTCGCCGGGCGCAGCTCACGCAGCGTCGGCATGGACGAGCTCGTGCGGGAGACCGGCCTCGGCAAGATGACGGTCTACCGGCTGTTCAAGAGCAAGGACGACCTCGTCGGCGCCTACCTGACGCGGAAGGCGGCCACCGTGCTGGGCTTCATCGACGCCGAGCTGGACCGGCTGGAGGGCGACCCGCGCGCCGCGCTGCTGTCCGTCGTCGACGCGGTTGAGCGCGACGTCACCCGGACCGGGTTCCGCGGCTGCCCGTTCACCAACGTCAGCAGCGAGTACGACGACCCGCAGCACCCCGCCCGCAGCGCGGCCGCCGACTACAAGTTCGAGCTGCACGCCCGCCTCGAGCGGCTGGCCGACGAAATCGTGCCCGGCGACGGCGACGGCGACGGCGACGACCTCGCCGCCCAGATCCACCTGATCATCGACGGCATGTACCTCTCCGGCGGCCTGCTGGGCCCCGACGGCCCCGCCGCGCACGGCCGCCGGCTGGCCGAGCGGCTGATCGAGATCGCGGTCACCCGGGGCTGACCGCAGGATGGGCGGGTGAGCAACGACCGCACCCGGCCCGACCTCGACGACACGACGGTGGAGGCGCTCGGCAAGCTGTCCGAGGCCCTGGAGACCGCCGACCAGGCACGCGGCTTCCTGTACGCGTTCCACCAGCTGACCGGCAAGGCCGACCGGCTCCTCCAGGAGTCCGTCGAGCTGTTCGGCCGCGCAGGGGCCGACCGGCTGGCCCAGGACATCGACCGCGACCTGGTCGGCCGCAACGTCATCGCCGACCGGTGGACCTTCCAGATCGTCGAGGACTTCGACGAGAACTACTGGGGCACCTTCCGCGCCTACGACGCCCGCGCGCGCGACGAGCTCTCCGGCGGCGACCGGCACGTCTACGAGGCCCGGATGAAGCAGCGCGAGCGCACCTCCGGCCACCCCGCCCACGAGGCCGGACCCGCCCTCGAGGACTGAACGCGCACCCCCTCGGCCCGCCGCCCACAGGTCGCGGCGGGCCCGCGCAGGCACCGCGGCGAGCCGTTTCCGGGCCCACGGGTCCGGGCAGATCCTGAGGATGACCATGCCCGATGAGAACAATGCCGGATCGGAACGGAAGGCCCAGCCTCTCGGCGCCCAGAAGGCACCGGGCGAGGACCGCGACTCCCTGGGGGCCACCGAGGGCCCGGCCGACGGCATCGCCGGCCCGGCCTACCCGCCCGCCGACACCGAACCGGACGCGCAGTGACCGCCCCCGATCCGCACCGGCCCGGTACGGCCGGAGACCCGCTGAGCGTGGGCCTGGGCAACCGCTCGACCGGTTCCGCCGACGGCGGATCGGACGCGCCGGCCCCGGCGCCGCCGCAGCAGGCCCCGCAGAAGGAGCGGCACACCGGCCGGACCATCGGCCGGTCGCTGGCGCTCGCACTGCTGATCTTCGTCACCGTCGTTCTGGTGCTGTTCATCGTCTTCAACGGCCAGACGGTGCGGATCAGCCTGGTGTTCGGCGACGTGCAGGGCCCGCTGGTGGTGGCGCTGCTGATCGCCGCGGCGCTCGGCGGGCTGCTGGCCTGGCTGGCCGGCATCGTGCTCCGGGCGCGGCGCCGCCGCCGCTGAGGCGGCGGAGGAACGACCGGGACGCACGACCGGTACGGACGTGCGTCCCGGCACACCCCGAGTGGTCGTGTCGGCTCGAAGAGCTTGCTCCGTCCTACCGACCGGTAATAGCGTTTGTTACCGGCGGGTAGGGATCGCCGTCCATCGGCATGAGCACGGGAGCCAGCGCATGAGCCACTACACCGCGAACCTGCGGGACCTCGAGTTCAACCTCTTCGAGTTCCTCGACACGAAGGATCGCTTCGGCACGGGGCCGTTCGAGCAGATGGACGCCGAGACCGCCCGCGGGATCCTGGGTGAGCTCCGCCGACTGGCCGAAGGGCCCGTCGCGGCCTCCTTCACCGACGCCGACCGCAACCCGCCGGTGTTCGACCCGGCGACGCACTCGGTCACGCTCCCCGAGTCGTTCAAGAAGTCGGTCAAGGCCATCGAGGACGGCGAGTGGTACCGCCTCGACCTGCCCGAGCACCTCGGCGGGTTCGGCGCCCCGCACACCCTGACCTGGGCCGCATTCGAGATGATCCTCGGCGCCAACCCGGCCGCGTTCATGTACGGCTCCGGCACCGCGTTCGCCGCGATCCTGCACGAGCTCGGCACACCGGACCAGAAGCGCATGGCCGAGCTGATGCTCGAGAACGGCTGGGGCGCCACCATGGTGCTCACCGAGCCCGACGCCGGTTCCGACGTGGGCGCCGCCACCACCAAGGCCGTGCAGCAGCCCGACGGCTCCTGGCACATCAGCGGCGTGAAGCGGTTCATCACCTCCGCCGAGCACGACCTCAGTGACAACATCATCCACCTGGTACTGGCCCGTCCGGAGGGAGCGAGGGCCGGCACCAAGGGGCTGTCGCTGTTCGTCGTCCCCAAGTTCCACGTCGACCTCGCGACCGGCGAGCTCGGCGAGCGCAACGGCGCGTACGTGACGAATGTCGAGAAGAAGATGGGGCTGAAGGTCTCCACGACCTGCGAGCTGACCTTCGGCGACGGCCCTGTGCCGGCGAAGGGCTGGCTGGTGGGCGAGGTGCATGACGGCATCGCCCAGATGTTCGAGGTCATCGAGCACGCCCGCATGTTCGTCGGCGCCAAGGCGATCGCCACCCTCTCGGCCGGCTACCAGGTGGCCCTGGACTACGCGAAGACCCGTGTCCAGGGCGCCGACCTCACGGCGACGTCGAAGGACGCCCCGCGGGTGACCATCACCCACCACCCGGACGTCCGTCGCTCGCTGATGCTGCAGAAGTCCTACGCCGAGGGCATGCGCGCGCTGTACCTGTACGCGGCCGGCTTCCGCGACCAGATCACCCAGGCCGAGGCCGAGGGCAGCGCGGACAGCGCCGAGGCCACGCTGGCCGCCAAGGTCAACGACCTGCTGCTGCCGATCGTGAAGGGCTTCGGCTCGGAGCGCGCCACCCAGCTGCTCACCCAGGAGTCGCTGCAGACCTTGGGCGGCTCGGGCTTCCTGCAGGACTACCCGATCGAGCAGTACATCCGCGACTCCAAGATCGACACCCTGTACGAGGGCACCACGGCGATCCAGGGCCAGGACTTCTTCTTCCGCAAGATCGTCAAGGACGGCGGCGTCGCGCTGACCTGGCTGGCCTCGCAGATCCAGGTGACGATCGA
The DNA here is from genome assembly GCF_054051055.1 of Blastococcus sp. SYSU DS0973. NCBI lineage: Bacteria > Bacillati > Actinomycetota > Actinomycetes > Geodermatophilales > Geodermatophilaceae > Blastococcus > Blastococcus sp. SYSU DS0973. The sequence continues at coordinate 132,712 of NZ_JBJHAN010000009.1, read as the reverse complement.
CGCCGAGGCCGGCAACGGCCGCCTCAAGGAGGAGCGGCAGCTGCTGGCGACGGCGCTGGACGACGTCCAGGGCATGCTGACGGCGATGTTCGGCCACCTCGCAGCCGCCCAGGAGGACATGGCGAACCTGTACAAGGTCGGCCAGAACACCTCCCGCCTGCTGCTCTCGGTCGGCGACCTGGTGACGGCCTGGCTGCTGATCCGCCAGTCGGAGGTCGCGTTGGCCGCGCTGGCCGGCGAGGTCAGCGCACGGGACCGGCTCTTCTACGAGGGCAAGCTCGCCGCCACCCGCTTCTTCGCCACCCAGGTGCTGCCGCGGCTGGCCTCCGAGCGGGCCATCGTCGAGGCCACCGACAACGCGCTCATGGAGCTCGACGAGGGCTGCTTCTGAGTGCTGCGCCGATGGTCGAGGCCGCCGCCCCGGTCCCGGGGAGGCGGCCTCCACCGTTTCGTAGCGGCGATGTCGGGCATGGGGTCGGGGAACAGCCCCGACCGACAGGAGGCCGGCATGACCGACCCGCAGGGCAGCGACCGCATCCAGCAGGACATCCCCACCTCGTCCGGCACCGGCGCCAACAGCGACCTGGGCTCGTCGTTCGACGACGTCCCCCTGACGGCCGACGAGGCGATCGAGCGCGACGCCACCCAGGGCGACGACCTTCCCGCGAACGCCGACGGCGACATCGCCCGCGCCACGCGGGCCGGCGCCTCCGGCGAGGTCCCGGCCCCCACCAACCGATCCGGAGACGACGGCCGATGAGCGAGTCCCAGCCGTCCGGTTACCGCGAGTCCCCCGACACCACGGACGGGCCGGTCGCCGAGGCGCAGGAGGGCGACGCGCCCGAGAGCGACGCGACGCTCACCACCGACGACGACGCGCAACAGGACGACGGCGTCGCTCGCCCGGGGAACACCTCCGACTGAGGCCGTCCCCGCTGCGGCCTCCGGGGCGCCGCAGCGGAAGCCGCCCCTACGCTGGACGCCGTGCCGCACCCGCCTCGGACCGTCCTCACCCAGGACGAGTGGCTGCCGCGGGCGCGGGCGCACGCGGAGCGGATGGCGGTCTGGACCGGTCCGCACGCGGATCGGCGGCGCGCCGGCGTCGCGCACCCGGTGCTGGACTTCCTGTTCACCTACTACTCCGAGACGCCTGGCCGGCTGGCCCGCTGGCACCCCGGCACCGGTGTGGCCCTGGCCGGCCCGGCCGCCCGCGAGCGCCTCGACTGGCCCTTCCACGCCGAGCACGCCGACGGCGCCGTCGGCCTCGACGCCGAGGCCTTCCGGTCCGCCCGGGGGGAGCTGGTGGCCCGGGTCGCGCACCTGCTCCGGTCGACCGCCGGACGACCGGCGCAGTTCGGCTGCTTCGGCATGCACGAGTGGGCGATGGTCTACCGCCCGGACGACGGCGAGGTGCGGCACGGCGCGGTGCCCCTGCGCCTGGGCGTCGAGGGCACCGCCGAGGTCGTGGACGGCCACCGCGTGCAGTGCAGCCACTTCGACGCCTACCGCTTCTTCAGCCGTCGTGGCCGGCCGCTGAACACGCTCCGGCCGACGCGCGCCGACCAGCCGGAGCTGGAGCAGCCGGGCTGCCTGCACGCCACGATGGACCTCTACAAGTGGGCCTACAAGCTTTCCCCCGCCGTGCCCGGCGAGCTGCTGGCCGACTGCTTCGCCCTGGCCGTCGACGTGCGCGTGCTGGACATGCGCGCCTCGCCCTACGACCTGCGCGACCACGGGTACGAGCCGGTGCCCGTCGAGACGCCCGAGGGGAAGGGGCAGTACGTGGCCGCCCAGCGGACCTTCGCCGACCGGGGCGCGGCGCTGCGACGCCGGCTGGTCGCGGTGTGCGAGCGGCTGCTCGGTGACCTCCCGGCCGAGGCCGTACCGTCCCAGAGGTGACCTCTCCGCACACCGGCCGCTGGATCCGGCTCGACGGCACGACGAACATGCGTGATCTCGGCGGGCTGCCGACCACCGACGGCGGGCGCACGGCGACCGGGCGGATCCTGCGCAGCGACAACCTGCAGACCCTCAGCGACGCCGACGTCCGGCGGCTGGTGCACGAGATCGGCCTGCGACAGGTCATCGACCTGCGCACGACGGCGGAGATCCTCCTGGAGGGCCGTGGGCCGCTGCGCTCGGTCCCGGAGGTGACCCACCGGCACTTCACCCTGCTGCCAGAGCGCGGCCACCACACCGACGTGTTCGCGGTCGAGGAGGCCGACGAGCGGCCCGACCTGCCGGCCGGGTGGCTGGAGTCGCTGCTGCCCCGGCAGGTGGCCGCCCACGACGAGGGCGAGCCGCCGGCGGTGCGGTCCTACCTGGGCTACCTCGGCCAGCGGTCGGAGAACGTCGTCGGTGCGCTGCGGGCGCTGAGCCGGGCCGAGGACGGCGCCTCGGTGGTGCACTGCGCGGCCGGGAAGGACCGCACCGGTGTGGTGTGCGCGTTCGCGCTGTCCGTCGCGGGCGTTCCGCACGAGGAGGTCGTGGCCGACTACGCGCTGACGGCGGAGATCATCGACGCGCTGGTGGCCAAGCTGGCCGCCTCCCCGACGTACGCCGAGGACATGGTCAGCCGTGACGTCGCGAGCCACACCCCGCGCGCGGAGACGATGCAGCGGGTGCTGGCCCTGCTCGACGAGCGGTACGGCGGCCCCGCCGGCTGGCTCGACGCGCACGGCTTCGGTGCCGAGGAGCAGGCGGCGCTGCGGGCCCGGCTGCGGGCCTGACGGCTCGGCGGGTCTCGCGGAACCGACCGGTTCGGTGAGACGGCCAGGTCAGCCACGTGCCGGGGTCGGCCGGTCCGCGTACTTGTGCCGGTACATCGCCGCGTCCGCCGTGCGCAGCAGCTGCTCGGCGGTGCCGCCGTCGCCCGGGTACACGGCCACCCCGACGCTGGTGCCGACGAGGACGTCGGTGCCCTCCAGCCGGAACGGCTCGCGGAAGCACTCCACGACCCGGGCAGCCAGGCCGTGGGCATCCGACGGCTCCGCGAGACCGGGCATGACGACGGCGAACTCGTCACCGCTGAGCCGGCCCACGACGTCGCCGGGCCGGACGGCGGCGCGCAGCCGGGCGGATACCTGGCGCAGCAGCTCGTCGCCGGCCGCATGGCCCAGGGTGTCGTTCACCTGCTTGAACCGATCGAGGTCGCAGAACAGGACGGCGGCGTGGGACCGCCGGTCCTCCGCCGCGATCGCCTCGGCGAGCCGGTCGAGGAACAGCACGCGGTTGGGGAGACCGGTCAGCGCGTCGTGGGTGGCCTGGTGCCGGACGGTCTGGAGCAGCCGGGCCTTCTGCAGGGCGGTGGATGCCTGGTCCGCCACGCCGCGCAGCCGGACCTGCACGTCCCCGGCGAGCGAGGCGGGCGCCTCCCCGGTCTGCCAGCCCACCGTCGCCACACCGAGGAACGTCGAACCGGCGAGCAACGGTACAGCGACGACGTCGGCGCTCCCGATGCCCCGGAGGACCGCTCTCAGCCGGGGGCTGCTCGTCGCGTCGTCGAGGATGAGGGGCGTCCGGTCGGTCAGCATCCCCACCAGCTCCGGGGTGTCCTCCGGGCGCAGTACGGTCCCCGCCAGCAGCGCCGCCTGCTCGTCGGACATGCCGGCGGTCGAGGACGCCCGGAGGACCCCCGCGCCCGGGTCCCACAGCAGGAGGCTGGCACGGCTGCAGCCGACGACGCGCCCGAGCGCCGCGGCGACCAGTTCGGTCACCTCGGCCGGATCGGCCACAGCCGCCAGCTCGTGCGACAGCGCCAGCAGCGCGCCGGCCCGGTCGGCCTCTCTACGGGCGTCCTCGAGCGCGATGATCAGGTCGAGGGCGGCCGCCGCGTGGCCGGCATAGGCGGCCAGCATGGCTGCCTCGTCGCCCATCGCCGGATCGCCGGGGCGGTAGAGGGCAGCCAGCCTGCCGTGGGATCGCCGCGCCGACGCGATGTCGACCACGACCGCACCCGGGCCCATGTCGTCCCCGTCGAGGAGTGCGGCGGCCAGCTCGGGCAGCCGCTCGGCCGGCAGGCCGGACCCGTGCACCAGGGGCGCGCCGCCGCCCGGCGCCTGGACAGCCAGGAGGTAGGCCGGCGCCAGGACCGCCTCCGCGGCCCGGGAGACGATCCGCTCCAGCGCCGTGTCGACGTCCTCGCTGGCGACCAGCTCCGTGGCCGCCGACTGCAGGATCTGCAGCCGGCCGCGCAGGGCGAGCAGCTCCGGGTCGACCGCCACGGCCGCCCGGCGGCGCCACGGCAGGCGCGACCGTCGTCGCCAGGTCTCCATGTCCACGTCCTCTGATCGACGCACGGCCCCGGCGGCCGGAGCGCATCCCCTCGATCGAAGGAGGCCAGCTCGCCCCCCGCGCACCCGGTGTACGCGCACGGCTACAGGATGCCAGCAGAGAGGCGTCCTTGGAAGCGGCTGCTCCCGGACGCATGCGACCCCGGTCTCAGCGGAGACCGGGGTCGAGATGTTCGCGGGCCGCGCGGGCGCGACCGCCGCTCAGCGGCCGAGGAAGGCGCTGTTGTTGGCCATCGTCAGGAGCTCGTCCCGCATGGCCGGGCTGCTGCTGCGCGCCAGCGCCTTGGCGAGTGCCCGCCGGGTACGCGCCAGCTGCCGACGCTGCCGCCAGCTGGTCGTCACGCTGTTCATCGTTACTGCCTCTTTCATCGGAGTGAAACACCTGTAGCCGTAGTAACGCAGGCAGTCGCCACTCTAATCCGACGAAACATCGGCATACTGTCGTTTCCACCGAAGGTTCCCCGCCCCTTCGGGTGAGAGTCGTCACGCGGACACCCCTCCGACCTGACGGGCCCCCGAAAACGCCGACGGCGCCCGTCCCCGGGCGGGGACGGGCGCCGTCGTGGTCCCGCGGCAGCGGGGACCCCGCTCGCTCAGCTGGGGCGCTCGACGTCCCCACGCCACGCACCGGTCTCGGTGCCGCGGCTCTCGATGAACTCCTTGAACTTCTTCGCGTCGGCCTTCACCTGGCGGTCGTCGAAGCCGAGCGCTGCGCCGGCCTTCTCCACCAGCCCGGTGGGCTCCCAGTCGATCTGGATCATCACGCGGGTCTTGGCGTCGTCGAGGCGGTGGAAGGTCACCACGCCGGCGTGCTTGGCCTCACCGGTCGTGCTGGTCCAGGCCACCCGCTCCTCGGGGTGCTGCTCGGTGATCTCGGCATCGAACTCCCGCTTGACGCCGTCGACGTTGGTCACCCAGTGGGTGTGCGTCTCGTCGATCTGCGTGATGCTCTCGACCCCGCCCATGAACTGCGGGAACGTCTCGAACTGCGTCCACTGGTCGTAGGCGACACGGATCGGGACGTCGACGTCGATGGACTCCTGCACGCTGGCCACGTTCTCAGCTCCTTGATGTCGCGTGTTCGATCGCGCACCAGCTACCCCGCCGACGTGCGTGCGACACCTCGAAGTAGCAGGTCAGCGGAGCGCCGTCGCGGCCCCCGCGAGGGGGCCTGCCGGCCGGGGTCGACAGGCTCCTCGCGGGGGTCAGAACGCCAGGGCGCTCCCGGGATCGTGCAGCAGTGCGCCGACGTCGGCGAGGAACCGGCTGCCCAGCTCGCCGTCGACGATGCGGTGGTCGAAGGAGAGCGCCAGCTGGGTGACCTGGCGCGGGCGGACCTTCCCCTTGTGCACCCACGGCATCTGGCGGACGGCGCCGAAGGCCAGGATGGCCGCCTCACCCGGGTTCAGGATCGGCGTGCCGGTGTCGACGCCGAACACGCCGACGTTGGTGATGGTGAGCGTGCCCCCGCTCATCGCGGCCGGTGCGGTGCGGCCGGCGCGGGCGGTCTCCGTCAGCTCACCGAGGGCCGCGGCGAGCTCGGGCAGGGTCAGCCGGCCGGCGTCGGGGACGTTGGGCACGATCAGCCCCCGCGGGGTGGCCGCGGCGATGCCGAGGTTCACCTGCCCGTGGACGACGATCTCCTGCGCCGCCTCGTCCCAGGAGCTGTTGACCATCGGATGGCGCCGGGCGGCCAGCAGCACCGCCTTGGCGACGAAGAGCAGCGGGCTGACCTTGACGCCGGCGAACTCCGGGCGCCCGGCCAGCCGGCTGCGCAGCTTCATCATCCGCGTGACGTCGACGGTCAGGAACTCGGTGACGTGCGGCGCGGTGAAGGCGCTGGCCACCATGGCCGCGGCGGTCGCCTTGCGCACCCCCTTGACCGGGACGCGCTGCTCCCCGCCGGTCCCGGCAGAGGTCGCCTTCTCCACCGCAGGGGCGGTCCGGGCGGCGACGGCGGCGTCGACGTCGGCCCGGGTGATGCAGCCGTCGGTGCCGGAGCCGGTCAGCGTCGCCAGGTCGACCCCGAGGTCCTTGGCGTACTTGCGCACCGGGGGCTTGGCCAGCGGGCGCGGGCCACGGCGGCCGGGCGCGACGCCCCGGGCGGGAGCGGCGTCGTCGCGGAGCGCGGCCGCCTCGGCCTGCCGGCCGACCTCCAGGCCGCCGTGGCGGACCGGCTTGCTGCGCATGTCGGGCGCGGTGGCCAGCAACGGCGGGCCGTCGTCGGAGGGCTGCGGCGGGCGGTCGGCGCCCCCGGAGCCGTGGTCGGCGCCCGGGCGCTGGGTCGCGCGGGCCGCGGCGACGCTGCCGGAGCGCCGTGGCCGGCGCCGGGCCTCGGTCGTCCGCGGACCGTAGCCGACCAGCACCGCGGTGCGACCACCGGGCGCGGTGCCCCCGATCAGGCCGGCGGCGGGCTCGGCATCGTCCGCCGGGGCCGGCTCGTCCGCGGGCGCCCCGCCTCCGACGTCGATCGTGATGATCGGCGTGCCGACGTCGACCATGGTCCCGGCCTCGTGCAGCAGTTCGACGACGGTCCCGGCGAACGGCGAGGGCAGCTCGACGGCCGCCTTGGCCGTCTCGACCTCGCACAGCGGCTGGTTGACCGCGACCTGGTCGCCGACGGCGACGAGCCACTGGAGGATCTCCCCCTCGGTGAGGCCCTCACCGACGTCGGGGAGACGGAACTGCCGCAGCACTGGCGTCGAGTTCGCCATCGGTTCAGAACTCCATCGCGCGGTCGACGGCGTCCAGCACCCGGTCGAGGTCGGGGAGGTAGTCCTCCTCGAGCTTCGACGGCGGGTACGGGGTGTCGTAGCCCCCCACCCGCAGCACCGGCGCCTCCAGGGAGTGGAAGCAGGCCTCGGTCACCCGGGCGGCGATCTCGGCGCCCAGGCCCAGGGTCACCGGGGCCTCGTGGACGACCACGCAGCGCCCCGTGCGGCGCACCGACTCGTGGACCGGCGCCAGGTCGAGCGGGGAGACGGTGCGCAGGTCCACGACCTCCACCGACCGCCCCTCCTGAGCCGCGGCCGCGGCGGCCTGCAGCGCCGTCTTCACCATCGGGCCGTAGGCGAGCACGGTGACGTCGTCCCCCCCGCGCACCACCCGGGAGGCGAACAGCGGGTCGGGTGTGGCCTCGACGTCGACCTCGGCCTTCTCCCAGTACCGGCGCTTGGGCTCGAGGAAGACGATCGGGTCGGGGTGCGCGATGGCCTGCTGGATGCCCCAGTAGGCGTCCACCGGGTTGCTGACGGCGACCACCTTGAGCCCCGCGGTGTGCGCGAAATAGGCCTCCGGGCTCTCGCTGTGGTGCTCGACGGCGCCGATGCCGCCGCCGAACGGGATGCGGATGACGATGGGCATCGCCAGCCGGCCCCGGGAGCGGGCGTGGATCTTGGCCACCTGGGTGACGATCTGGTTGCAGGCGGGGAAGACGAACCCGTCGAACTGGATCTCGCAGACCGGCCGGTAGCCGCGCATGGCCAGGCCGACCGCGGTGCCGAGGATGCCGGCCTCGGCGAGCGGGGTGTCGACGACGCGGGCCTCGCCGAAGTCCTTCTGCAGGCCGTCGGTGATCCGGAAGACCCCGCCGAGCTTGCCGATGTCCTCACCCATGAGGACGACCTTCCCGTCGTCCTCCATGGCCTTGCGCAGACCCAGGTTGAGCGCCTTGCCGATGGTGAGCGTCTCGCTCATCAGTGCTCGCCCCCCTCGAACGACTCCTGGTAGGCCACGAAGTCGGCGCGCTGCTGCGCCAGCTGCGGGGTCTGCTCGGCGTAGACGTGGTCGAACATCTCCGTCGGTGCCGGATCGGGCATGTCGACGGTGCCGGTGCGGATGCGGGCGGCCAGCTCGTCGGCCTCGGCCTCGACGGACTCGAAGAACGCCGCGTCGGCGATGGAGCTGCGCGACAGGTGGGCCTTGAGCCGGGCGATCGGGTCGCGCAGCTTCCACTCCTCCAGCTCGCTGGCCAGCCGGTAGCGGGTGGGGTCGTCGGAGGTGGTGTGCGCACCCATCCGGTAGGTGAAGGCCTCGATGAAGGTGGGGCCCTGCCCCTCGCGGGCGGCCTGCAGGGCCTGCCGCGTCACCGCCAGCACGGCGAGGACGTCGTTGCCGTCGACCCGGACGCCGGGGAAGCCGAAGCCGGCGGCGCGCTGGTACAGCGGCACCCGCGACCGCCGCTCCAGCGGGACGCTGATCGCGTACTGGTTGTTCTGGCAGAAGAAGACGACGGGGGCCGAGAAGCTGGCCGCCCAGATCATCGCCTCGTTGACCTCGCCCTGGCTGGTGGCGCCGTCGCCCAGGAACGCCAGCACGGCCTGCTCCGCGCCGTCGCGCTGGACGCCCATGGCGTAGCCGGTGGCGTGCAGCGTCTGCGCGCCGATGACGACGGTGTAGAGGTTGAAGCCGGTGGCGACCGGGTCCCAGCCGCCGTTGTCCACGCCCCGGAACAGGCTGATCACGTGCAGCGGGTCGATGCCGCGCGCCCAGGCCACGCCGTGCTCCCGGTAGGTCGGGAACGCCATGTCGGATGCGGCCATCGCCCGGCCGGCGCCGACCTGCGCGGCCTCCTGCCCCAGCAGCGAGGCCCAGATGCCCAACTCGCCCTGCCGCTGCAGCGCGGTCGCCTCGACGTCCCATCGGCGGACCAGGACGAGGTCGCGGTACACGCCGCGCAGCTCGTCGTCGCCGATCTGGAGCGAGTAGTCGGGGTGCTCGACCCGGTCGCCTTCCGGCGTCAGCAACTGGACCAGCTCGGTGCGCGGCGCGTGGTGGGGCGCGGCGGCCCCCGGGACGGGGTCGACCATCTCCGTGGTCGAGGTCTTCGCTGTCACGGGTCGCGCTCCTCGCCGTCGGCCACCGCGGCCGGGGTCACCGGCGGTGCGGCGGTGCTGGACGTTCCGGTCCGCCGGATGTGGCGGTCCTCACACATCCTGGCACGGCGCACCCGCCGAGGACCAGCCCTGGCGTGCGGCGATCTGCGCAGGGGCGTCGCCGGGGACTGCGCAGAAAGCCACCCGCGGACCGCCGGCAACTGCCAGACTGCGCAGCATGCCGGAGATCGACGCAACGGACGCGCGGCTGCTGCGTGCGCTGACCGAGGACCCGCGGGCCAGCGTGATGGCCCTGTCCCAGCGGCTCGGGCTCGCCCGGAACACGGTGCAGACCCGGCTGGCCCGGCTGGAGGGCAACGGCGTGCTCGCCCCGCTGGACCAGCGGGTGCGGCCGGAGGCGCTCGGGTACCGCCTGGCGGCCTACATGTCCGTGCAGGTCGCCCAGCGGGGGCTCGGCGAGGTCAGCGATGCGCTGGCCGGCCTGCCGGAGGTGCTGGAGGTGACCGGCCTGTCCGGCGCCACGGACCTGCTCGTCCACGTGGTGGCCACCGACGCCGACCACCTCTGGCGGATCACCGAGGCCGTCCTGTCGATCGCCGGCGTCCAGCGGGTGGACACCGCGCTGGCGATGCGCCGCTTCGTCGAGCGCCGTACACACCCGCTGCTGGACCGCGCCGCCGGCACCGGCTAGCGGGGCCGGCGGATCCGCGCGGGTCCCGGGCGGGTCCAGCCCGGCGGGCGTCGTCCACCCGCTCGGCATGGGCGGCCGCGCCCGGCCCGCCCGTGCCCGTGGTCGGTGGGTGGGCTCGCTGTCCGGCGGGTACCGGCCCGCGCATGGAGAAGCGGACGCCGTTCGGCGTGGCGGGCAAGGGCAAGCGCGGGATCAGCACCCTGGGGTGGGCCCTGCGCGGGGCGGCGGCCGGCGCAGCAGGGACGACGGCGCTCAACGCCGTCACGTACCTGGACATGGTCGTGCGCGGCCGTGGCAGCAGCTCGACCCCACAGCGGACCGTGGAGCGGCTCGCGGAGACAGCGCACGTGCCCATCCCCGGGGACGACGAGACGCGCCGGAACCGCGTCGAGGGGCTGGGGCCGATGACCGGCCTGGTGGCGGGGGTCGGGGTGGGGGTGGTCGGCGGGCTGGCCCGGGCGTCGGGCCTGCGCTCGGCGAAGCCGGTCGGGACGCTGCTCACCGGGCTGGGTGCGATGGTCGCGGCGAACGGGCCGATGACGGCGCTCGGCGTCACCGATCCCCGCACCTGGTCGGCGGCCGACTGGCTCAGCGACCTGGTCCCGCACCTGGTCTACGGCGTCGTCACCAAGTGCACCATCGACGCCTTCGACCGCCCCTGACCACCGCCGCTCGGCGAGATCGGCGATCTGGCCCGCTTCGCAGCCGGAGAAGGGGCGAGATCGCCGATCTCGCCGGGCACACTTCCCGCGTGCACGAGGTCGCCCGCGCTGCTCGGCCGGCACCACCTGCTGGGCGGGCCGGTACCCGACCCCACGTGTGGGCTACTGCCAGCCCCGCTCGTCGACCCCACCGGGCACGGGGGCCTGCGGGTCGTAGGGCGTGCGGGTGAAGACGAACGTGTCCAGGTCCAGGTGGTCGTCGGCGATCCGCAACGTCTCGCCGGCGAAGTAGCCGTCCAGCCCGAGCCACGTGCCGTCGTCGCGGCGGGTGAACCGGCTGGCCCGCCCGCTGCGGCCGGGCAGCGGGCCCAGGTGCAGCAGCCCGCCGGCGACGGCCCGCAGGACGTAGGGAGCCGGCCCCCAGAACCAGACGCCGAGGGTCTCCAGCGATATCGGCGACGGCGACGGGGCCCACGGCTCGACGACCCGCGGCTCGGCGCCGCGCAGGTCGGCGAGCAGCCCGAAAACCAGCGGGTCGACGCCGCTGGTCGCGTTGGCCAGCGAGACCGCGCCCGTCCGCTCCTCCCGGTCGACGAAGACCCCGGCGAGGAAGCCGGGCATCGAGCCGCCGTGCCCGACCAGCGTCCGGCCGTCGACCCGCACCACCTGCACGCCCAGCCCGTAGGCCGACCAGCCCGACGCCGAGGAGTCCACCCCCGCGGGCACCGTCATCTCCTCGAGCGTCGCGGGGTCGAGCACCTCGCCGGTGTCGCCGAGCAGGAAGGCGGCGAAGCGCCCGAGGTCGGCCAGGGTCGCCCACAGCTGCCCGGCGGCGGCCATGACCCCCGCGTGGTGCTCGGGCTCGGGCAGGACGACGTCGGCCCAGGGGTGCACCGCCCAGCCCTCGGCCGCCGGGGCGACGGGGCGGGGGCTGGTGCGGGACATGCCCAGCGGCGCGAGCACCTCGGCGGTCACCGCCTCCTCCCAGGTCCGGCCGCGCTGCCGGGCGACCAGCTCGCCCAGCAGGCCGAAGCCCAGGTTCGAGTAGTGGAACCGGCGGGCGGCTCCGAGCACGACGTCGCTGTCGGCCATGCCCAGCTCGTCGAGGGTGCCCCCCGGGGTGCGCTCCCACCAGCCGCCGGGACTCTCGGCGGAGGCGCCGGCCAGATGGGAGAGCAGCTGCCCGACGGTGCGGTCGCCGAACGGCGTCCCCGGCAGGTGCCGCTCCAGCGGGTCGTCGAGCCCCAGCAGCCCCTCGTCGCGCAGCCGCAGGACGACCACCGCGGTGACGGTCTTGCTGATCGAGCCGAGCCGGTACTGGACGTCGGTGTGCGGCTCGGGCACGGCGCCCCGGCCCGCGGACCAGGCCAGCCCGCCGTCCCGGACCACCCCGGCGACCAGGCTGGGAGCCCGGCCGTCGCGCTGGACGCGGGCGGTGCGCGCCAGCAGGAGGCGGGCGGTGCTGGACAGGACGGGCTCGGCCATGGAGGCGACCGTAGCGAGCCGCCCCGCCCGGGGGTCAGGCGGTCAGCGCCTCGCGCCGCGGCAGCCGGCCCGAGCGGGTGGCGTGGCGTTCGAACCACACCGTGGCCAGCGGCGGCACGGAGGCGACGAGCGCGAGGACCGTGGTGCCGGCCGGCCAGCGCAGCACCCGGGCGGCGACGAGCGCCACGAGCACGTAGACGAGGAAGACCCCGCCGTGGATGGGGCCGAACACCTGGACCCCCACCTCGGAGGCCTGCAGCACCCACTTCACGAACATCCCGGCCAGCAGGCCGATCCAGGTGATCGCCTCGGCGACGGCGACGATGCGGAAGGCGGTGGAAACGGTGCGCGGGGTCAACGGGCGTCCTCAGGTCGGCGGAGCTCTCCGGTGGTCAACGACCGGGCCGGGCGCGGGGTCCCCGCGGCGGGTGTGACCTTCGCGGCAGTGCGCCACCTGGCAGGGTCGGCACCGTGCGCGGACTGGCCCGGCGGGAGTTCTGCCTGGTCCTGCTGCGCCGGATGGCCGACGTCCGACCCGATCTGACCACCGAAGCGCTCCCCCGGCTGGGCGCCACCCGGGCGGAGGCCCATGCCGCGCACACCCGGTGGCAGGCGCTGCAGCACTCTGCGCGGGCGCCGCGCGGGCTGGCGCTGCGCGCGGCGGTCCTGGGGCCGCCCGAGGACCTGGAAGACCGGCGCTTCGGCGACCTGGACCTCCAGGTGCGCCGCTGGCCGCTGCCGCTGTGGCCGCACCTGTGGTGGCAGGTGGTCAGCGGGCCGGGCGGCTCGGTGCTCGACGAGCAGCTGGCGCGCGCGCCCGGATCGCCCGTCCCGGCCGCGACGTCGCGCCGCCTGCTGGTGTGGGAGCACGTGCTCGACGACGTCGTCGGCCTCCGGGGCGCCCGCGCCGTGGATCCGGGCGTGGTCACCCGCCGGGAGGTGCACCTCCCCGGCGGGGCGCGGGCGGTGTTCGTGTGGGGCCTGCTCCAGCAGGTCACCCGGCACGATCAGCCGGCGATGCGCCGCGCCCCGCTGTAGCCGCCCATCGAGTCGATGCTCGCCACCTTGACCACGTCGCCGGACGTGGGCGCGTGCACCATCTGGCCGTTGCCGATGTAGATGCCCACGTGGCTGATCGGGCTGTAGAAGAACACCAGGTCACCGGGCTGGAGCTGGTCGCGGGAGACCTGCTGGCCGACGGCGGCCTGGTTGCGGCTCGCCCGCGGCAGGCTGATGCCGGCGGCGCGGTAGGCGTAGGAGGTCAGGCCCGAGCAGTCGAAGGCGTTCGGGCCCGAGGCCGCCCACACGTAGGGCTTGCCGCGCTGGGCCATCGCGGCGTCGACCGCGGCCTGCGCGGCACCGTTTCCGGCCACCACCGGCATCGACGGCGCTGGGGCCTCGCGGTCGCTGCGGCTGGCCCGCTGCGGCTGGGCGCTGCGCTCCTCCGCGTGGTGCGCGTCGGCCACGGCCTGGCGCTCCGCGACGCCGAGCTGCTCGTACTGCGCCTGGAAGTCGGCGACCTGCTCCTCCAGCTCGGCCTGCTGCCCGGCGACGGAGTCGTAGGTCCGCTGCGCCTCGGCGGCGGACTGCTGCGCGGTGGCCTGGGCCTGGGCGGCGGCCACGCTGGCCTCGGCCGCCTTCCCGAGGATCCCGCTCTGGTGCCCGGCGATCGTCTCCAGCATGGCCACCCGGCTGACGAACTCGTCGGCCGAGCCGCTGGTCAGGAGCGCCTGGAAGGACCCGAGGCCCTCACCGGTCCAGGCGCTGCGCGCGATGCCGCGCACCGCCTTCTGCGCCTGGGCGAGGTCGGCGGTGGCCTGCTCGAGCTGGGCGGCGGCGGCCTCGGCAGCCGCCTGCTGGGCGGCCAGCGCGTCCCGCGCCTCGTTGAACCGCTCCGTGACGACCTCGAGCTGGTGCCCCCGCTCGGCGACCAGCTGCGCCGCCTCGGCCGACGTGGCCGGGTTCCCCGGTGCGGCCGACGCGGGGACCGTGGCGAGCAGGACGCCGAGGGCGCCCGCGAGGGCCAGACCGGCCCGCCGCGCGGTACGACGGCGGGTGGGCGTGCGCAGGGGGGTCGCCATGGTGCGGCGGCGCTCCATTCCTCTTCCACGAGCCGCCTACCGGCGCCCTCCGGGCACGACGACGCTCCGCCGCGGTGGAGGGGCTCGGTCCGGCACCCACGCCTGTGCGGGTGACCGGCTCGACGGCGCCCGGCGGGTGCCACTCAGGCAGTGACAGAAAGCCTCGGCGGGCCTACTCACCGTAGGGGTCGTGACCAGCTCGTCACAATCCCCCGAACGACAATCGTGTGATTCGGCCTGCGCTCTGTCGCACGTGGCACACCCGCCCCATCCTGCGCGCCGGGCACGCGCCGCCACCGCCAGTTGCGCCCACCCACCGGGAACGGAACCCGTCCACGGTTTCGGCGCGCCACCGCCGGACCACTACGAGTGGATGGACCTCCGCAAGCCCCTGCTGCTCCTCGCGCTCGCCGGCTCCCTCGTCGCCTGCGGGGACAACACCGACCTCCAACGCGGTGAGACCAACTGCGACTCGAGCGGGGCCGAGGCGAACAACCCGCACGACGCCAGCTGCCAGGAGACCGGCGTCAACGACGACTCCGACTGACCCGGCGCAGGTGAGCCGGGCGGCGCCCCCAGGGCGCGCGATGCCGGAGGACGGCACAGCCCCGGAGCGCTCCGGCCGGCTGGTGTCCCTCGTCCGCGACGTCGTCCCCGGCGTGAAGTTCCGGCTGCGGGGGCGCGACCTCGCGCTCATCGCCGCGGGCCTCACCTTCTACGCCGGCATCGCCGTCGTCCCGCTCCTGGTGCTGGCGTTCGGGCTGACCGCCTGGCTCACCTCGCCGGAGCGGGTGCACGAACTGGGCCTGCGGCTGGGCGACCTGCTGCCGGGCGAGCTCGGCGCGCCGGACGCTGTGGCCCGGCTGGTCGACGCGGGCGTCGGGCTGGACCCGCTCGGCGCCCTGCTGGCCCTGCTGCCGATGTCGCTGTACGGGGAGGGTCTGCGCCGGGCGCTGCTGCGCTTCAGCTCGCGGCACGAGGGCCTGACCGGCTGGCGCGGCCGGCTGGGCGCCCTGCCGCTCCTGCTGCTCGCGCCGGTCCTGCTCTACCCGCTGCTGCTGGCCGGGGCGCTGATGGCCGAGCTGGCCGAGCGCGGTGGCTTCCTCGCGACCGTCGGGCAGGTGGCCGTCGGCTACTACTCGGTCCTGGCGGCGCTCACCATCCCGCTGGCCTGGGGCTTCCGGGTGGTCGGCGGCGGCCGCGTGCGCTGGCCGGCGCTCCTGGCGGGTGCCCTGTTCACCGCAGCGTGCCTGTCGGGCTTCCTGCAGGGCTTCGTGCTGTTCCTGGCCCTGCCGCTGGACCTCGGCGCCCCCTTCGGCGGGCTCGACGTCGTCGGCGGGGTGGTGGCGCTCGGGCTGTGGCTGTTCGCCCTGCACCTGGTCGTCCTGCTCGGCTGGCTGGTCACCCAGTCACTGGACGAGCGCTGGCGGGGCCGGTCAGCGGGGACGCGGCCACGTGGTCAGGCGCTCGGACCAGGTCCCGAGCTGCTCTGAGTCGGGCGTCGCCGGGTCCTCCGGGAGGACGGGCCCGGCCCGGGTGGGGGGCGATGCGGTGGGAGACACGGCCGGAGGTCGTCACGACAGGTGCCGGCTCCCTGTCGGCGGCGTTGGATGGGGAGCATGCCTGACTCGATGCTGGCCGGCCGGCTGAACGTGCGCACCCGCGAGTTCGTGGTGAAGGAGGTGCCCAAGCCGACGCCGGGCCCGGGCGAGGTCCTGATCCAGGTGGCGGCGGCGGGCATCTGCCTGTCCGACGTGCACCTCATCGAGGGCGAGCTCTCCCCACTGTTCCTCGCCGGTGACGAGGTGACGCTCGGCCACGAGGTGGCCGGCACCGTCGCCGAGCTGGGCGCGGGCGTGACCAGCTGGGCGGAGGGGCAGCGGGTGCTGCTGCAGGCCGGCGAGGACAAGGGCGGCTGGGTGCACACCCGCGGCGTCGACTACGACGGCGGCTGGGCGCAGTACGCCCTGGCGACCGCCGACACGGTCGTCCCCATCCCGGACGACCTACCGCTGGAGCAGGCCTGCATCGTGCCCGACGCGGTATCCACGCCGTGGGCCTCGATCGTGCGGACGGCGCAGGTGCGGGCCGCCCAGCCCGTCGGCGTCTGGGGCATCGGCGGGCTCGGCGCGCACGCGGTGCAGCTGCTGCGGTTGGCCGGGGCCGCCCCGATCATCGCCGTCGACCCGGTGCCGGCCGCCCGGCAGCGGGCACTGGACTTCGGCGCCGACCTCGCGCTGGACCCGGCCGAGGACATCGCCACCCGCGTCCGCGAGCTGACCGGCGGCGCCGGGCTCGCGTACGCCTTCGACTTCGCCGGCGTCGCGCCGGTGCGCGAGCAGGCGGTGCGCTGCCTGGAGCGCGACGGCGCCCTGGTGCTGGTCGGCCTCACCGACCAGCCGCTGGAGATCCGCAACGGCACCCAGTTCAGCTACTTCGGTCAGCGGATCCTCGGCCACTACGGCTCCGAGCCCGCCCACGTGGTGCAGCTGGTCGACCTGATCCGGCACCACCGCCTGGATCTGACCCGCTCCGTCTCGGGCACCCTGCCGCTCGCCGACGCCGCCGAAGGCGTGGAGCGGCTGGCGAACAAGGAGGGCGACCCCATCCGCCTGGTCATCACGCCGTAGGCCTTGCGCGCCGGCCGGTGCCGGCGAGGCCCAGCCGCCCGGCGCCGGCCCGCCGATCCGGCTCGCTCCGGCGCCCGATGAGCCGCCTCGTTGTTCCCGCAGTCGATGTCCGCGTCGGTGCCCGCCGGCGCCGTGGGCTGACGCCGGTCAGCGGCGGTCCCGGGGCTCCACGATGTGCACGTCGACGGCGCGGAACTGCTTCGGCGTCTCCAGCAGGACGGCCTTGGTCGGCTCCCCCACCTCCAGATGCGGGTCGCGGCGCAGGGCGGCGAGCGGGCGCAGCCGGGGGTCGGCCAGCACGTCGTCGGCCAGCCCCCGGTCGCCGCCGGTGAACAGCGCCGCGAGCCCGTCGGCGTGCGGAAGGAGCACCCGGGCGGCGGTCTCCACCGCGTGCCCGACGACGGCGTCGGTCTGGTTGGCGCGGCGGCGGGCGAACCGCTGCTGCGACCAGCCGCCGGCCGCCGTGCGGCCCTGCACCTGCCGGGCGTCCACCTTGGACACCACCAGGTCGCTGCCGTCGAAGACGCCGACCGCCCACCGGCCGCGACGCACGAGCAGCACCGCGGCCTGCCGGGGCCGGCCTGCGGCGGCGGTGAAGCCGGCCAGCAGCGGCGGCTCCGGCGTCCAGCCGAACGGGGCGCGCAGGACGACGGTGGTCGTGTCCGCGCAGGTGATCCGCAGCCGGTCGTCGGCCGGCTCCACCCCGGTGAACGCGCCGTGCCGGGTGGCGACGCCGTCCAGCCAGCGGCCCAGCCGCTCGGGGGTCACCCCCAGCTGCCGCCCGCCGCCGGCGGCGGGCCGGGGGCGGGTCACCGGGACCGCACGGTCAGCAGCCGGTCGAGCACATCCCCCACCCGCAGGCCGTCGTGCTCGTGCTCGGGGTAGACGACGATGGAGTCGGCCCGGAAGGCGAGCAGGTGGGCCGCAGCGGCGGCGGGGGCGGCGAAGGCGCTCATCCGCCGGCCGGTCACCCGGGAGCTGCGCCCGGTGCCGCGCTGGTCGAGCAGAACCACCCGGAATTCGCGCAGCGCGCGCTCGATCCAGCCACCGCGGGTCGGCCGGGGCGACTTCCCGCTCGGAATCGTGTACTCCTGCACGGGCCGACCGATCAGCCGGCGAGCGCGGGCTCGGCGGCGTGCTCGGCGGGCACGTGCAGGAGCTGCTGGAAGACGGCGACGACGACCGCCCCGACCGCGGCGGCGACGACCGCCACCACGAAGGCCAGGTTGGCTCCGGCGACGTCGACGATCTTGCCCGCGGCCGAGGCGCCCACGGCCACCCCCAGGCCCAGTGCGGTGCCGATCCAGGTGAACGCCTCCGTCACCGCCGACCGGGGAACCAGGAGCTCGGCCAGGGTGAAGGAGCTGATCAGCGAGGGCGACACCGCCACGCCCGCGACGACCACGAACGGCACCATGACCCAGATGTCGTCGATGAACAGGAGCGGGACGACCAGCACGGTGAGCAGGATCAGCGCGCCGACCAGCCGGAGCCGGAGGGGCAGCCGCCAGTGGATGGCCCCCCAGCCGATGCCGCTGGCCATCGAACCCACCGCCAGGCTGGCGATGAGCACGCCGGACAGCGACATGGCGTCCCGCTCGTCGGCGAACGCGACCAGCGCGATCTCCAGCGTGCCGAGGATGGCGCCCACGGCGGCCCCGACGACGAACAGGACGCGCAGACCCGTGGTGCGGATCGCCGACGGACCCTGCCGGCTCGCGTGCCCGTGCGGCTCCGGCTCGGTGCGGCGCTGCGCGGCGAACAGCAGGCTGCCCACGGTGGCGAGGGTGAACGCCGTGACCACGCCGGACGTGGCGTGCCCCGTGGTGGAGAGGAACGTGACCAGCACCGGGCCGACGATGAAGACGAACTCGTCGACGACGGACTCCATCGCCAGCGCGGTGTGCAGCCGGTGGCTGCCGCGCAGCAGGTGGGTCCAGCGGACGCGGATCATCGAGGACACCGGCGGGATGCAGGCCCCGGCCAGGCCCGCGGAGGTGAAGACGATCCAGAGCGGCCAGGCCTCGCGCACGGAGAACAGGAAGACCAGGCCGGAGAGGACGAAGACGGCCAGCACCGGCAGCAGCACCCTGCGCTGGCCGTGCGTGTCGGCCCACCGCCCCAGCAGCGGCCCCGCGATCGCCGTCGTCACCGCCCCCACGGCGGCCACGGCGCCGCCGAGTCCGTAGGAGCCGGTCTCCGACGCGACCAGCAGGACCGAACCCAGCCCGACCATCGAGAGGGGCAGCCGGCCGATGAAGGCGGCGAGCACCATCGGCAGGGCGTGCGGCGTCCGCAGCACCTGCAGGTACGGATTGGGCACGAGGGGGGTTGCCTCCGCAGAACGGGAAGGGGCGGCAGCCACGCTAACCGACCCGCGGCGGACACGCTGTGAGAGCGGACCGGGCCGCGAACGGCCGGGGCCCGGAACCATGACGGCTCCGGGCCCCGGTCCAGGCCCTCCCCCGCACGCGGGAGGGGCGTCGCTCAGGCCAGGCGGCTCTTCAGGATCTCCAGCTCGTCCCACATGGTGCTGGGCAGCTTGTCACCGAACTTCTCGAACCACTCGGTGATCTGCGGGATCTCCTCGCGCCACTCCTCCGGCTTCACGGCTAGGGCCTTCTCGACCTCGTCCGGGGTCGTGTCCAGGCCGGAGATGTCGAGCGAGTCGACCGTGGGCACGTGGCCGACCGGGGTCTCGACAGCGGCAGCGGTGCCCTCGAGGCGCTCGACGACCCACTTGAGCACGCGGCTGTTCTCGCCGAAGCCCGGCCACAGGAAGCCGCCGTCCTCGTCGCGCCGGAACCAGTTGACGTAGAAGATCTTCGGGAGCTTGGTCGCGTCGGCCTGCTTGCCGGTGTTCACCCAGTGGGAGAAGTAGTCACCGGCGTTGTAGCCGATGAACGGCAGCATGGCGAACGGGTCGCGGCGGACCACGCCGACGGCCCCGGTCGCGGCCGCGGTGGTCTCGGACGAGAGCGTGGCCCCCATGAAGACGCCGTGGTTCCAGTCCCGGGCCTCGGTGACCAGTGGGATCGTCGTCTTGCGACGGCCGCCGAAGAGGATCGCCGAGATGGGCACGCCCTTGGGGTCCTCGTACTCCGGCGCCAGGATCGGGCACTGGGTGATCGGGGTGCAGAAGCGGCTGTTCGGGTGGCTGGAGAGCTCGTCGCTGTCCGGCGTCCAGTCCCGGCCCTTCCAGTCGGTCAGGTGGGCCGGCGGCTCGTCGGTCATGCCCTCCCACCAGACGTCGCCGTCGTCGGTGAGGGCGACGTTGGTGAAGACCGAGTTGCCCTTGTCGATCGTGCGCATGGCGTTCGGGTTGGTGTCCCAGCCGGTGCCCGGGGCGACGCCGAAGAGGCCGTACTCCGGGTTGACAGCGTAGAGCCGGCCGTCCTCACCGAACCGCATCCAGGCGATGTCGTCGCCGATCGTCTCCACCTTCCACCCGGGGATGGTGGGCTCGAGCATCGCCAGGTTCGTCTTGCCGCACGCCGAGGGGAAGGCGCCGGCCACGTAGTAGACCTTCTGCTGCGGGCTGGTGAGCTTGAGGATCAGCATGTGCTCGGCCAGCCAGCCCTCGTCGCGGGCCATGACCGAGGCGATGCGCAGGGCGTAGGCCTTCTTGCCGAGGAGGGCGTTGCCGCCGTAGCCGGAGCCGTAGGACCAGATCATGCGCTCCTCGGGGAACTGCACGATGTACTTGGTCTGGCTGCACGGCCACGGGACGTCGGACTGACCCGGCTCCAGCGGGGCGCCGAGGGAGTGCATCGCCGGCACGAACGGGCGGTCGGTGCCCATCGCCTCGAGGATGCGGCTGCCGATGCGCGCCATCACGCGCATGGAGACGACGACGTACTCGGAGTCGGTGATCTCGACGCCGAACATGGGATTCTCGGCCTCGACCGGACCCATGCAGAACGGGATGACGTACATCGTCCGGCCGCGCATGCACCCCCGGTACAGCTCGGTCATGATCGACTTCATCTCGTTCGGGTCCATCCAGTTGTTGGTGGGACCCGCGTCGGCCTCGTCGACCGAGCAGATGAAGGTGCGGTCCTCCACGCGCGCGACGTCGCTGGGGTCGGAGGCACACCAGAAGGAGTTGGGCTTCTTCGCCAGCGGCGTAAAGGTGCCGGCGTCGACGAGCTTCTGGGTGAGCCCCGCCGCCTCCTCCTCGGTGCCGTCGACCCAGACGACCCGGTCCGGCGTCGTCAGCTCGGCCATCTCGCGCACCCACGCCAGGAGCCGGGCATGCGTGGTGGGGGCGTTCTCCAGACCGGGGGTGGCCACGGAAGTCACGGCGTCTCCATCCTCATGGGTTGCCGGGGCGGAGTCCTGCACCGGCGGTGGTGCCATACGGTCCCTCGGCCGCCTGCGCGGTCGATCGGATCGGGTCAGGGTACTAGCGGCGTCATGCCTCTGTAACCGAGATGAATGTTACGTATAAGACGTCTACCGCTGGACGGAGGTGGATGGTCCAGGGGTTCGTCGGCCGCGCTCCGGCCGCCGGTCAGTCCCGACCGTAGCCGGGGCCGATCCGGGCGGAGAGGGCGTCCCGGTCACCGGGCCCCGGCCGCCGGCCCGCCCCGCGCAGCGCCCGCAGGTCCCGGCTGATCGCCGGGCGGCTCACG
Organism: Blastococcus sp. SYSU DS0973; assembly: GCF_054051055.1. Classification (NCBI taxonomy): domain Bacteria; kingdom Bacillati; phylum Actinomycetota; class Actinomycetes; order Geodermatophilales; family Geodermatophilaceae; genus Blastococcus; species Blastococcus sp. SYSU DS0973. Next base: position 111,402 of record NZ_JBJHAN010000009.1, on the reverse strand, counting down.
GGGAACCGCGAGGGGTTGCCGCGCGGCGGCCGCGGATAGGAGGAGCGCATGACCGTCACCGATCCGGACGTGCCCGACCCGCTCAACGACCCGCGCACCCTCCAGGCGGACCCCGGCGCGCTCGGCGAGGGCGAGGACCTCGCCTCCGCCGCCGACGACCCGGTCGCCGCGGGAGAGGACGAGCTCGCCACGAGCGAGGCCCTCGAGGACGAGGCCGGCGGCAGCGACGTGACCAGCGGGGCGTTCTCGGGAGATCCGTCGACCTGACCATGTGACGAACCTGTCCGCCCGGGTATCTCGGGGGCGTTCGACCCATCCTGAACCGAGGAGGACCGATGGCCACCGGTGAGACCGGCTTCGAAGACGTCTTCTACGACCTCGTCTCCGTCCAGTACCACTCGCTCAAGGCAGGGCACGACTACGGCCAGTACGTCCGGGACGCCGAGAACGCGGGCCTGGACGACGTGGCGAGCTTCTTCCGCGAGGTGATGGAGCAGGACTCCGCCCGCGCGAAGCGCTGCCACGAGTTCCTGGGCCGGCTGCAGGGGACGAGCCAGGGTGGTCCCGCCACCCAGTAGGGCGGCGGCGGGCCAGGATGAGCCGGTGATCAGCACCGCGCTCACCCGTGTGCTCGACCTGACCACGCCGGTCATCGGCGCGCCGATGGCCGGCGTGGCGGGCGGGGCGCTCGCCGCGGCGGTCTCCCGGGCCGGCGGCCTGGGCATGATCGGCGTGGGCGCTGCGACCTCGCCGGAGTTCCTCGCGAAGGAGTGCGCCGTCCCGGCGGGTCAGGACCTGTCGTTCGGCGTCGGCCTCATGGCCTGGGTGCTGCCCGACCGCCCCGACCTGCTCGAGGCGGCCGTCGCGGCCCGCCCGGCCCTGGCCTCGGTCTCCTTCGGCGACCCGGCGCCCTTCGTCCCGATCCTGCACGAGGCCGGGATCACGGTCGCCGCGCAGGTCAACACCGTCGACGACGTGCACCGCGCGGTCGCGGCCGGTGTGGACGTCGTGGTGGCACAGGGCAGCGAGGCCGGCGGGCACACCGGGCACCGGGCCACCCTGCCGCTGCTCCAGGAGGTGCTCACGCTCACCGACCGGCCGGTGGCCGCCGCCGGGGGCATCGCCACCGGTGCGGGCATCGCCGCCGCGCTCGCTGCCGGCGCGGCCGGCGTCTGGATCGGCACGCCGCTGCCGGCCTGTCCTGAGGCGCTCAACTCTCCCGCCGCCCGTGCACGGGTGCGCGCGCCGCCGCCGGCGAGGACACCGTGCTGACGCGGGCGTTCGACGTCGCCCAGGGTCTGGCCTGGCCGGAGCGCTGGCCCGGCCGCGCGCTGGCCAACGCGTTCACCCGCGCCTGGCACGGCCGGGAGGACGAGCTGCGGTGCGACGCCGCAGCGTCGCGGCGCGTCGTCGACGCCCGGGCCCACGACGACCTGAATCAGGCCCCGCTCTACGCGGGGGAGCCGGTGGGCCTCGTGACGGCGGAGCGCTCCGCCACCGACCTCGTGCGCGAGCTCAGCACCGACGCCGAACAGGTGCTCCGCCGGGTTCCGGACCTCCTGAGCTAGATGGCGCAGCTGTCGTCGGTGCAGCCCTCGGCGGCCGGGACCGTGATCAGCGGGTTCGCGTCGGCCCACGCCCGCTCCAGCACCTGCAGCAGCAGCTCGGCCGGCTGCGCACCGGCGGCGCCGTACTTCCGGTCGACGACGAAGAAGGGGACGCCGGTGGCGCCGAGCGCCTGCGCGGTGGCGCCGTCCTGCCGGACCGCGGCCAGGTAGCGCCGGTCGGCCAGCGCCTCGCGCACCTCCGCCTCGTCCAGGCCCACCTCGACGGCGAAGGGGACCAGCGAGTCGACGTCGAACAGCGGCCGCCCCTCCTCGAAGTAGGCGTGCAGCAGCCGCTCCTTGAGCTCGTTGCGCTTGCCGTGCTCGGCCGCCAGGTGCAGCAGCTCGTGCGCCAGGAGCGTGTTGCCGCTGACGGCGTCGGCCAGGTGGTACTCCAGGCCCTCGCCGGCGGCCACCTGCTCGACCTGCGCCATGTTGCCGCGCATCTGCTCCACGCTGGTGCCGTACTTGCGGGCCAGCGCGGGCAGCGTCGGGTGCGTCTCGCCCTCGGGCACGGACGGGTCGAGCTGGAAGGAGCGCCAGACGACCTCGACCCGGTCGCGGTGCGGGAACTTCTCGAGCGCGGCCTCCAGGCGGCGCTTGCCGATGTAGCACCACGGACACACGACGTCGGACCAGACCTCTACCTGCATGCCCACAGCAACCTGGTGGCGCGTTCGTGCATTCCGCTCTGTGACGCAGGGCGGACCTCCGCGCGCGGGCTCGTGCGCCGGGGACGGCTCACCGTCCCCGGCGCCCCGCTCAGCGGACGCCGACGAGGTCGACCACGAAGACGAGCGTCGCGCCGGGCTTGATGACGCCGCCGGCGCCGCGGTCGCCGTAGGCCTTGTGCGCCGGGATGGTGAGCCGACGGCGCCCGCCGACCTTCATGCCGACGATGCCCTCGTCCCAGCCCTGGATGACCATGCCCACGCCGACCCGGAACTCCAGCGGGTCGCCGCGGTCCCAGGAGGCGTCGAACTGCTCGCCGCCCTCGTGGGTGACGCCGACGTAGTGGGTGCTCACCAGGTCGCCGGCCTTGGCCTCCTGGCCCTCACCGACGACCAGGTCCTCGATCACCAGGTCGTCGGGCGCGGGCCCGGTGGGCGGCTCGACCTCGGGTCGGCTCAGCTCGGCCACGGTTCTCCCTCCCGCGCCGGGGCTCTCCCGGCGCCGTCGGCCTCCATCCAAGCAGCGCCCGGCGCGCCGCTCTCGCCGGCCGCGGCCGGCTTCTGCACCACCCGGGCTGCTACGCGGTCTCCGTCGGCGACCTCGCCGGCAAGGACGTGGAGGCCGTCCACCACGGGCGCCCGTCGTGCTGACCGTGCGGCGCGCCGCGTCGCGTGCTGGGCTGGGCCCATGTCCGCTGACCAGCCCGCGTGGTGGACCCGCGCCGTCGTCTACCAGGTCTACCCCCGCTCGTTCATGGACTCCGACGGCGACGGCATCGGCGACCTCGGCGGCGTGCTGCGGCGCCTGGACCACCTCGCCGACCTCGGCGTCGACGTCCTCTGGCTCTCGCCGGTCTACCCCTCGCCCCAGGCCGACAACGGCTACGACATCAGCGACTACCAGGACATCGACCCGCTGTTCGGCACGCTGGAGCAGCTCGACGAGCTGATCGCCGCGCTGCACGCGCGCGGCATGAAGCTGCTCATGGACCTGGTGGTCAACCACACCAGCGACCAGCACCCGTGGTTCGTCGAGTCCCGTTCGTCGACGGACTCACCCAAGCGCGACTGGTACTGGTGGCGGCCGCCGCGGGACGGGATGACGCCCGGCGCCCCCGGCGCGGAGCCGACGAACTGGCAGTCGTTCTTCTCCGGGCCGGTGTGGGAACTCGACGAGGCCAGCGGTGACTACTACCTGCACCTGTTCGACCGCCGGCAGCCCGACCTGAACTGGGAGAACCCCGAGGTCCGGCAGGCGGTGCACGCGATGATGCGCTGGTGGCTCGACCGCGGGGTCGACGGCTTCCGCATGGACGTCATCAACATGATCAGCAAGGACGTCGGCCCGGACGGGGCTCTGCACGACGGGCCCCCGCTGCCGGGATCGGCGCTGGGTGACGGCTCGGCGTCCTACCTGTGCGGCCCGCGGATCCACGAGTTCCTCGCCGAGATGCACCGCGAGGTGTTCGCCGGCCGGAACGGAGCCTTCCTCACCGTCGGCGAGATGCCCGGCGTCACCGTGGAGCAGGCCCGGCTGTTCACCGACCCCGCACGCGCCGAGGTGGACATGGTGTTCCAGTTCGAGCACGTGGGGCTCGACCACGGCACGTCGAAGTGGGACGTCCACCCACTGCGGATGCGCGACCTCAAGGCGTCGTTCGGCCGCTGGCAGGCCGGGCTGGCCGACGTGGGCTGGAACTCCCTGTACTGGGACAACCACGACCAGCCGCGGGCGGTGTCCCGCTTCGGCGACGACTCCCCGGAGTTCCGGCGCGACTCGGCGACCTGCCTGGCCACGCTGCTGCACCTGCACCGCGGGACGCCGTACGTCTACCAGGGCGAGGAGCTCGGGATGGCGAACTTCCCTTTCGCCTCGCTCGAGGAGTTCCGCGACGTCGAGTCGCTCAACCACCACGTGCAGGCGGTCTCGGCCGGGGAGGACCCGGCGCACGTGCTGGCCGCCCTGCGCTGCATGAGCCGCGACAACGCGCGGACGCCGGTGCAGTGGGACGCCTCACCGAACGCCGGCTTCACCACGGGGACACCGTGGCTGGCGGTCAACCCCGACCACGTCGAGTGGAACGCGGCCGGGCAGCGGGACGACGAGCGCTCGGTGCTCGCCCACTACCGGCGGCTGATCGCGCTGCGCCACGACCTGCCCGTGGTGGCCCTCGGCGACTTCTCCATGCTGCTGCCCGACCACGACGACGTGTACGCCTTCACCCGCGCACTGGACGACGAGGACCTGCTCGTCGTCTGCAACCTCTCGCGCACGCCGTACCGGCTGGCCGAGCTGCTGCCCGAGGCGCCCGCGGCCGAGCTGGTGCTCGGCAACCTCCCCGACGACGACCCCGCCGAGCTGCGCCCCTGGGAGGCCCGCGTCCTGCGCCTGCCGGCCTGAGGCATCCGGCCCCCGACGCCGGCGTGGTTCGATGCCGGACCGGGAGCAGTGGCGATCCGGGAGACGGACGGGACCGACGATGGTGCAGCGCGCGGACGACCTCGAGCGGGCCGAGCGCCGTCCAGGCTGGCGGGGCGCGGCGCAGCGCACCTGGGCACGGCACCCCCGCTGGGGCCTGGCTCTGCGGGCGGCCGTCGCGGCGACGATCGCCTGGTGGCTGGCCCAGCTGGTCCCGGGCCCGCTCTCGGACTACCCGTACTACGCCCCGCTCGGCGCGGTCATCGCCACCACCGCGTCGACCCTGGCCGGTTCCGTTCGCTCGTCGGTGCAGACGGTCGCCGCCATCGCGCTCGGCGCCGGGGTCGCGCTGGCCGGCGACGCGCTGATCGACCAGCGGCTGCTCACCCTCGCCGTGGTCGTCGCCGTGGGGGTGGTGCTGGCCGGGTGGCAGCGGCTGGGCAGCTCCAGCAGCTGGCTGCCCACCTCCGCGATCTTCGTGCTGATCCTCGGCAGCGAGAACACGACGGCGTACGTCCTCGGCTACAGCGGCCTCACCTTCCTGGGCGCGCTCGTCGGCGTCGCCGTGGCCGCGGTCGTCCCGCCACTGCCCCTGGCGCCCGCGCAGCAGACGCTCGCCACGCTGCGCGAGGCCCTGGCCGGCCAGCTGGACGACCTCGTGGAGGGGCTGCGACAGGAGCACCCGCCGACGCAGGTCGAGTGGCGCAGCCGGATCCACACCATCGACCCGCTGCTCGCCCAGATGCGGGCCGCCGTCCAGCAGACCGACGAAGCCCGCCGGGGCAACCGCCGCGCGTCCCGGTACCGGAGGGCCGCCGACCGGCAGTACCGGCAGGCCAGGGCGTTGGAGAGCCTGACGCTCCTCGTCGAGGACCTCACCCTGCTGATCGCCGAGACGGAGATCGCCGACCGCGAGCAGGTGCCGCTGGGGCGGCAGCTGCGTCCGCCGGCGTCCCGGGCGCTGGCCGCCCTGGCGGCGGTGCTCCGGTCGGTCGACGGCGCGACGGCCGATCCCGGCACGACCCGGGATGCCTACGCCGCGCTGGACGACTTCACCGCCGAGCTGCGCCGGGCCCGGGTCACCACCGACGACGACCTCTTCGAGGCGGGGAACATCGTCGAGAACCTCCGCCGGTCGCTGGCCGCGGTCCGCCCGCCGGAGGTCACCGCGTGACCCTCGACCAGGTCGAGGCTCGGAGGTGACGGGCGTGGAGAGACGCATGGGGGATCGGCCGGCTGGCCCGGGAGTCGGGCCTGACGGTGAGCGCCCTGCGGTTCTACGACGGTGCCAGGGTGCTCGTGCCGGCGCACGTGGACCCGTGGAGCGGCTACCGCTGGTACAGCGACGAGCAGGTCGTCGTCGCCCGGCTCCTGGCCCGGCTCCGGCCCGGAGACCCCGTGGCCATCGCCCGCACGAGGCCCCGTTCGTGCACCAACGGTGCCTCGTGCGCCCCGGAGACAGCCGCTCGTGCACGAACGGCTGTCCGGCGGGTCTCAGGCCAGCGGGCTGCGCGGGAGCAGGCGGTCGCTGATGATCCGCTTCTGGATCTCGCTGGTGCCCTCGAAGATCGTCGTCAGCCGGGCGTCGCGCCAGTGCCGCTCCACCTGCCGCTCGGTGGTGTAGCCGTTCCCGCCGTGCAACTGCATGGCCTGGTTGGTCACCCGCACCGACATCTCGGTGGCCTCGAGCTTCACCATCGACGCCTCCTTGGCCACCGGCAGCCCGAGGTCGAGCAGGTGCGCGACCTGTCGGTAGAAGGCCCGGGACTGCTCGATCTGCGACGCCATCTCGGCGACGGCGAACCGAAGTGCCTGGAAGTCGCCGATCGGGTGGCCGAACTGCTCGCGCTCCTGCAGGTACAGGATCGAATCCTCCAGCGCGGCGCGGGCCAGCCCGACCGCCCGCGCCGCGGTGTGCACCCGGGCGGTGTTGAGGAACTTCTGCGCCTCGGCGAAGCCGGCCTGCTTCGCGGCCTCCCCCTCCTCCGCGCTCTCCTCGCGGGCGGCCCGCGCCTCGTCGATGACGTTCTCCCGGGGGATGCGGACGCCGTCGAACGTCAGGTCCCAGGTGAGGAAGCCGTGGTAGCCGATCTTGTCGATCGGGTGCCCGGAGAGCCCCTCGGGGAACTCGCCCCGCTTCTTCTCCAGCAGCAGGTTCAGCAGGCCGGCCGACCGGGACTCCCCCGGCGCCGGGTCGCGCTCGCGCACCAGCACCTGGATGAAGTCGGCGGCCTTGGCGTTGCCGCACCAGCGCTTGCGCCCGGTCACCACCCAGTCGTCGCCGTCGAGCACCGCTCGGGTCGAGACGCCGGCGAGGTCGGAGCCGGCGTCGGGCTCGGAGAGGGCGATGGCCCCGATCCAGTTCCCCCGGGCGCTGCGGGCCATCAGCTCGTGCCGGCGGTCGGCGTCGAGGACCGCCGTGCCGAGCCCCTGGGAGCGGGCCAGGATGCTGGCCGTCGACATCCAGGCCCGGGCCAGCTCCTCGCTGACCATGCAGTACTCGAAGACCCCGAGCCCCAGGCCGCCCTGCTCGGCGGGCACGGTGATGCCGAAGTACCCGAGCTCCGCCAGCCGGGCGAGCAGGGACGACGGGATCTCGCCCTTCTGCGGGTCGAGCTCGTCGGCGACCGGCAGCACCTCGTCCACGGCGAACCGGCGGGCCTGCTCCTGCAGCCTCTCCCGCTCGGGGGTGTGCCACGGCGGCAGCACCGCGGGCGGCTGGGGCTGCCAGACCTCGTTCTCGCTCGACGCCATCGTCGGCCCTCCTCGCTCAGGGCGGCTGATCGCAACCACCGTGGCGGCTGGACGTGCCCGCCGCACGCCTCGGTCATCCGTGCAGGTGATCAGCCTCACCCGCTGCGCTGCGCGGCCCGTTCAGGAGCTGATCCGCTCCTGCGCCAGCCGGATGTAGTGCTCGACCAGCGAGGCGTCGTCGACGGCGCCGGTGTTGACCGCCCTCGCCGGGTCGACGCCCTGGAACAGCTTCTTCAGGGGCACCTCCAGCCGCTTGCCGGTGCGGGTGTGCGGCACGCCGGGGACGGCGATGATCTCGTCGGGCACGTGCCGGGGTGACGCCTGCTCCCGGATCGCCGTCCGCAGCTGCGCCTGCAGCTCGTCGGTGAGCTCCTCGCCCGGCGCGAGTTGGACGAACAGCGGCATCCAGTAGCCGCCGCCGGGCAGCTCGACGCCGAGGACGACGCAGTCGACGACCGCCGGAACCGACTCGACCGCGGCGTAGATGTCCGCCGTCCCCATGCGCACGCCGCCTCGGTTGAGGGTCGAGTCCGACCGACCGGTGATGATGCAGGTGCCGCGCTCGGTGATCTCCAGCCAGTCGCCGTGCCGCCAGACGCCGGGCCACGGCTCGAAGTAGGCCGCGCGGTAGCGGGAGCCGTCGGGGTCGTTCCAGAAGTGCAGTGGCATCGAGGGCATCGGCTCGGTCACGACCAGTTCGCCGAGCTCGCCCACGACCGGCCGGCCGTCCTCGCCCCACGACTCGACGGCCACGCCCAGCATCGGGCGCTGCAGCTCTCCCGCGGTGACCGGCAGCAGGGGCGCGCTGCCGATGAAACCGGTCACGACGTCCGTGCCGCCCGACGCGGAGGTCAGCTGCACGTCGGTGCCGACGGCGTCGTAGACCCAGAAGTACGAGGCCTCGGGCAGCGGGGAGCCGGTGCAGCCGAGCACGCGCAGCGCGGAGAGGTCGTGGTCGTCGCCGGGACGGACGCCGGCCTTCTGGCAGGCGCCCAGGTAGCCGGGGCTCGTCCCCAGGAAGGTGATCCCGACCTCCGCGGCGAGGGCGAACTGCGCGTCCACCGTCGGGTAGGCGGGCGCCCCGTCGTGGACCACCGCCGTGGCGCCCGACAGCAGCGAGGACACGACGACGTTCCACATCATCCAGGCGGTGGACGTGTACCAGTAGAAACGGTCGCCGGGCGTCAGGTCCTGGTGCAGCAGCCCCCACTTGAGGTGCTCCAGCACCACCCCGCCGTGGCCGTGCACGATGCCCTTCGGCAGCCCGGTGGTGCCCGAGGAGTAGAGGATCCACAGCGGGGCGTCGAACGGCATCGGCTCGAACGCCGGGTCCTGCTCGTCGGCGACGGCCTCGGCCCAGGGCAGCGCGCCGTCGGGCAGCTCGTCCGCGAAGAGCCGGGGGACGGCGATCGTCGTCCGCACCGTCGGCAGCGCCGCCCGCAGCTCGCCGACGACGTCGCGCCGGTCGTGCTCCCGCCCGTTGAAGCGGTAGCCGTCCACGGCCACCAGCACCGTGGGCTCGATCTGGGCGAACCGGTCCAGGACGGCGCGGGTGCCGAAGTCCGGCGCGCAGCCCGACCACACCGCTCCGATCGAGGCCGAGCCCAGGAAGGCCACGATCGCCTCGGGCACGTTGGGCAGGTAGCCCACGACGCGGTCGCCCCGGCCCACCCCGAGCCGGCGGAGCGTGGCGGCGAACGCGCCCACCTGCCCGCGCAGCGCTGCCCAGGAGACCTCCACCGGCTCGCGGTCCTCGGCGACGGCGATGATCGCCGGGTGCTCCTCCGTGGCGTGCCGGAGCGCCTGCTCGGCGTAGTTGACCGTCGTCCCGGGAAACCAGACGGCGCCGGGCATGCTCCGGTCGGGGAGCACCCGCTCGTCGGGGACGCCGGGGAGCACGCCGGTCCACTCCGCGACGTCGCCCCAGAACTGGTCCAGGTGCTCGACCGACCAGCGCCACAACTGGTCGTAGTCGACCGGATCGCCGAAGGACAGGCCGCGGCGCTCCGCCACCCAGCGGGCGAACGCGGCGATTCGGGTGGCGCGGGCGGACTCGGGGGTGGGCTGCCAGAGGATCTCGGGAGCGGGCACGCCCGCACGATGCCATCCTGGGCGCGCGACGGCCACGGCGTCGCCGTCCCCGGACCGCAGGAGGCCCCGTGCTGCCCGAGCCCACCGACGAGCGCAACGTCCTCGGCGGACCACTGGAGCCCTGCGGCACCGACCCGGTCACGGGGTTCTACCGCGACGGCTCCTGCACCAGCGGTCCCGAGGACCGGGGCCGGCACACCGTCTGCGCCGTCGTCTCCACGGAATTCCTCGCCGTGCAGCGGGAGCTGGGCAACGACCTGAGCACCCCGCGCCCGGAGTACGGCTTCCCGGGGCTGCGGCCGGGCGACCGCTGGTGCGTCGTGGCCACCCGCTGGCTGCAGGCCTACCAGGCCGGGGCGGCGTCGGGGGTCGTGCTCGCCGCCACCAACGCCCGGGCGCTGGAGGTCGTCCCGCTGGAGGCGCTGCGCCGGTACGCCGTCGACGTGCCCGACGACATCGGCGACCTCAGCTGACGCCCGGTCGGAATGAACCCCCCGCCGGGGGCGCTGGCGCCGGCATGAGCGACCTCCTCGACGTGCCCGTGACCACGCTGCAGGGCACCGCCACCACGCTGCGGGAGCTGGCCGGCGGGCGCGCCACCCTGGTCGTCAACGTGGCCAGCCGCTGCGGGCTCACCCCGCAGTACACCGGTCTGGAGGCGCTCCAGCAGCAGTACGGCCCCCGCGGCTTCACCGTCATCGGCGTGCCGTGCAACGAGTTCATGGGCCAGGAGCCCGGCACCGCCGAGGAGATCGAGCAGTTCTGCTCGGCTACCTACGGCGTCACCTTCCCGCTCACCGAGAAGGTGGACGTGAACGGCCCGGGCGCGCACCCGCTGTTCCGGCAGCTGACCGCTACCCCGGACCTGGACGGGGCGGCCGGCGACGTGCAGTGGAACTTCGAGAAGTGGGTGATCGACGGGACCGGCCGGGTGGTCGCCCGCTTCCGGTCGCGCACCGAGCCCGACGCCCCCGAGGTCCGCGCCGCGATCGCGTCGGTCCTCCCGGGCTGACCGCGGCCCGGCACCTCGACGTGGTTCGGCGAGGTCCGGCGGGAGCGCCTAGGTTCTCCCCATGGCCGATCTGCGCTTCTGGTTCGACCCCGTCTGCCCGTTCGCCTGGATGACCAGCAAGTGGGTCCGCATGGTGGCGGAGCAGCGGGAGTACGCCGTCGAGTGGCGGTTCATCTCGCTGCGGCTGCTCAACGCGCACATCGACTACGACGCCCACTTCCCGCCCGAGTACGAGGCCGGGCACACCGCGGGCCTGCGGCTGCTGCGCATGGCCGCCCGCACCCGCGAGGAGCACGGATCCGACGCGGTCGGCCCCCTGTACGCGGCCCTCGGCGCGCAGATCTTCGAGACGCCGAACGAGCCGGGTCACGAGGTGCGCCGCGGCACGCGCGAGTTCGTCGAGCCGATCCTCGCCGAGGTCGGGCTGCCGGCCGACCTCGCCGCCGCCCTCGACGACGACTCCTGGGACACCGCGCTGCGCGCCGAGACCGACGAGGCGCTGGCGCTGACCGGCAAGGACGTCGGCACGCCGATCCTGCACTTCCGGCCGCCGGAGGGGGTGGCCTTCTTCGGGCCGGTCATCAGCCGGCTGCCCGGCGAGGACGAGGCCGTCGCGCTCTGGGACCACGTCGTGGGGCTCGCCTCGTTCCCGGGCTTCGCCGAGCTCAAGCGCAGCCTGCGCGAGCGGCCCCAGCTGCCCGCGTTCGGGGTGCGGCCCGGGGAGTCGGGCGTGCAGGAGGACTGGCACGGCGGGAGCCGCCGGCAGAAGAAGTGACCCCGCCGGACCGCCTCGCCCACCGAGTCACGGGGAAGGCGACGGCTGGTGGATCGCCAGGGCGGCCGACGACGTCACGCCCCGGGTAAGAGCCCCCGGCTCCGCCTCACGACGACAGCGGGGCGCCTCACGACGACAGCGGGGCCGGGGTCTCCGGTACCGGTGGCTGGGTGGTCCGCGCCGTCTGCGCCAGTGCGATCCCGGTGAGGACGACGGCGCCGCCGGCCACCTGCCAGCCGGTGAGCACCTGCTGCACCCACAACCAGGCGACCACGGAGGCGAACACCGGTTCGGCCGTGGCCACCAGCCCGGCCGCGGTCGGCGACAGGTGGCGCAGCGCCGCGATCGACAGCCAGAACGGCATGACCGCTCCCATCACCGCGATCCAGGCCACCAGCACCCACAGCGGCAGCTCCAGTGAGCCCATCGAGACGGGCACGTCGCGGCCGAGCACCCCGGCGTCGAACTGCCACCACGGCGCGGCGACCGCCCAGAAGACCGCAGCCGCGACGAAGGCCCAGCACGTGAGGGTGACCGGGTCCCGCGACACCGTGCCCCGCTCGCCGATCAGGTAGTAGGTCGCCAGGGCCACGGCGGCGCCGAGACCTGCCGCGACGCCGATCAGGTCCAGCGAGCCCTCTCCGGTCCAGACCCCGGTGACCAGGGCCAGCCCGGACAGCGACAGCACCAGCGCCGCCCACACCCGGCTGCGCACCTTCTCCCGGCGGACCAGCCACACGTAGACGGCGATGAGCACGGTCCCGGTGAACTCGAAGACCAGCGCGATGCCCACCGGTAGTCGTCCGATGGCCACGTAGAAGAGGTACTGCGTCATCGCGATGCCGATGACACCGAGCACGGCGAGCAGCGGGAGCTCCCGGCGGGTGACCCGCAGCCGGCCCGGGGCCACGACCAGCAGCACCGCGAGCAGGGCCACGGCCGCACCGGTGCACCGCAACGCGGTCAGCCGCGGGGCGGAGATGCCCGCCTGCAGGGCCAGCGTGGACACCGTGCCGTTGACGGCGAACAGGCCTGCGGCCACCAGGGTGAGCGCATACCCCAGCGCGGGGCGGGCGACGCGGTCCACCCGCGCACGGTAGCGGGCTACCCCCGTCGAGCCGCCTACCGGTTCAGAACAGGGCCAGCTCCTGGACCGGCGGGCGTGGCGCGGGACCGGACGCGGTGAAGGCCTCGTCGAGCCCGGTCGCCTCGAACACCCGCCACACCGACGGCTGCACGTTCCGCAGGAGCAGCTCGATGCCCCGCTGCTGGCACCACCGCCGGACGGCGATCAGCACCGATAGGCCTCCCGAGCCGATCGAGGGCACCCCGCCCAGGTCGAGTTCGAGCACGGTGCAGCCGGCCAGCGGGCGCGCGGCGACGAACGCCTCCAGCCGCGGAGCGGTGACCAGGTCGATGTCGCCCTCGACCACCACGAGCGCGTGCCCGCCGGCGGTCTCCCACTCCAGCCGCAGCGCGGCCGGCTCGGGCGGCTGCGACACCCACCACGGCCGGCGCCGTCCGGGCGGCCTCGCCAGCCGCCGCGCCCCGTCCCACTCGTGCGCCCGCACCATGTCCGTTCCCCCACCTGCCGACGGCCCGACCCCCCGTCGTCCGGACCGTAGGCAGCCCGCCCCGGCGATACAACGGATTCCGGTACGGCATCGACCGGTGTGCCACACGGCGGGCGCGCTGTCACGCGTCGTCATCGGGCGATCCGCCTCCGTCCGCCCGCCCCGGCCCGGATACCCGGCGCACACGGGAGACAGCGGCCCGGCGAGACTCGCGGTCATGGACGTGCCCGAGGCCCTCTACCTGCCCGACGGCGACGGCTTCACCGCGACCGCCCTCACCATCGGCCCGTGGGACGCCGGACACCAGCACGCCGGGCCGCCGGCCGCGCTGCTGCTGCGCGCGGCCGAGCAGGCGAGCGGGATCGCGGGCGGCCAGACCGTGCGCATGGCCTACGACATCCTCGGGCCGGTGCCGGTCGGCCCGGTACGGGTGACCACGTCGGTGGTTCGCCCGGGCCGCCGGATCGAGCTGGTCGAGGCGGTGCTCGACAGCGGCGACGGCCGTCCGCTCATGCGCCTGTCGGCCTGGCGGATGCGGTCCCGTGACGACGCCGCTCCGGCGACCGCGCAGCCGCACCCCGCGCCGGCCGGACCGGAGGAGAGCCGGGCCGAGCGCGCGGCGTTCTTCACCACCGAGATCGCCTACCACCGGGCCCTGGACTGGCGGTTCGCCGCCGGGACGTTCAACGGCCCGGGGCCCGCGACCGCGTGGACCCGGCCGGAGTGCACGCTGGTCGCCGGGGAGCCGATGACCCCGCTGCAGCACCTGCTGGTCATGACCGACGCCGCCAGCGGCATCTCCGCGAACCTGGACTGGACGCAGGCCACGTTCGCCAACGTGGACCTGTCCGTGGCGCTGCACCGCCCGCCGCGGGGCGAGTGGCTCGGCATGGACGCCACCACGGTGCACGGCGGAACTGGAGGGGCGCAGTGCCTCGCCGTCCTCTTCGACGCCGCCGGGCCGATCGGCCGGTCCACCCAGTCGTTGTTCGTGGAGCCCCGCCCGCCGGCGTGAGTCATCTCTCCGTGCTGCTGCGGCGCAGGTCAGCGGCCCGTCGCGCGGCCGCGACCGCGGTACCGGCCGGGACCGGTTGGCATCGACGGGCACCGGTGCGCACTGTGGAAGGATCGTCTTCCCCACGATCGGAGCCTGCTACCCGTGGACGCGTTGAGAGAGCTGCTGGACTGGCTGTCCGGGCGGGGTCTCGAGGTCGTGTTGATCATCCTCGGCTCGGTGCTGCTCACCCGGTTCGTGGCCTGGGCCGGAACGCGGATCACCGACCGGATCGACCGCAACTCCACCGGCGGCGACGCGCTGGTCCGCTCCGAGGCGGCCAAGCACCGGCACTCGCTCACCCAGGTGCTCACCTGGGCGGCGATCGTGCTCATCTACTCGATCGCGGTCTTCTTCGTCCTGGACCGGCTCGGGGTTCCGGTCACCGGCCTCGTCGCGCCGGCCACGGTGCTCGGCGTCGGCCTGGGGTTCGGCGCCCAGCGCATCGTCGGTGACGTGCTCGCCGGGTTCTTCATCATCACCGAGCGGCAGTACGGGTTCGGCGACGTCGTCTCCATCCAGGTCCTCGGCGGTGGCGACCCCGCCACCGGAACGGTGGAGGACGTCACGCTGCGGGTGACCCGGGTGCGCTCGCCCGACGGCGAGGTCGTCACGGTCCCCAACGGGCAGATCGTCAAGGTCGTCAACCTGTCCCGCGACTGGGCCCGCGCCGTCGTGGACGTGCCGGTGCCGACGAGCGTCGACGTCAACCGCGCCAACGAGATCCTGCGCCAGGTCGGCCGGGACGCGTTCCGCGACCCGGCGATGCGCCCGCTCCTGCTCGACCCACCCACCGTCATGGGCGTGGAGACCCTCGGCCTGGACGAGGTGAACGTGCGCGTCGTCGCCCGCACCCTGCCGGGCAAGCAGTTCGAGGTGGGCCGCGACCTGCGCGCCCGGGTGGTGCAGGCGTTCCGCAGCCAGGGCATGCAGGTGCCGCAGCCGACCACCAGCGCGCCGTCCGGCGACGGCGCCACGACGGTGCAGGAGGGAGTCCGATGAGCAGCCCCGACCACGGCCGGGCCGGCGACGGCGTCCCCGGCGAGCCCACGGTGAGCACCGCCCCCGCCACCACCGGCACCGCGGCGCCCGACGTCGTCCCCGCCCACCGCTGGTGGTCGTCGATCCCGCGGCACCTCGGACGGGCCCGCACCTCCACCGTGGTGCTGGTCGTGCTGTTCCTCTCGATCGGCGCGCTCTACCTCAACGTGCGTCCGCCGGCTCCGGGAACGCCGGCCTCCCGTGAGGAGACCGTCGAGCAGACCGAGCCTGCGGAGATTGAGCCGACCGGGACCGCGCCCGCGGAGACGACCACCGAGCCCGTGCCGACGACCGAACCGTCGGGGCCGACCACCCGGTCGAGCACCCCGACCACCACCGGCTCGCCGTCCCCGGGCACCAGCGCCACCCCGACGGCTCCGGGGGCCACCGAGCCGGTGCCCACGGGCGGATCGGCCGGGCCGGGCGACGAGGCCTCGCCGGAGTCGCCGACCGACTGAGCGCCGGAAACCCGGTGTTTCACGTGGGACATCGCCTCGCCGGTCGGGGTCACCAGCCCACAGCACCCGGGCGGTGTGCAGGTGAGGAGGTCGACGTCCTAGGATCACGTCGGCTCCTGAGAGGCAGCGCGAAGCACCTGGCTGGCTGCCCGGCAACCTCTACTCCGTCCGAGGTGCTCCAGGGGAAGAGCCGGCCGGAAGGCGCCCGCCTCCGGCAAACGACGGAGCTCCCGTGCGCCGCGGGTCTCCGCGAGCGAGAGGAGACGGCGCATGAGCGACCCCGCGAGCTGGAGCTTCGAGACCCGGCAGATCCACGCCGGCACGAGCCCCGACCCCACGACCGGCGCCCGCGCGCTGCCGATCTACGCGACCACCGCGTACCAGTTCCGCGACACGCAGCACGCCGCGGACCTGTTCGCCCTGGCCGAGATGGGCAACATCTACACCCGGATCATGAACCCGACGCAGGACGCGCTGGAGCAGCGCGTGGCGTCGCTGGAGGGCGGCGTCGCCGCGCTCGCCGTCGCCTCGGGCCAGGCCGCCGAGACGCTGGCCATCCTCAACGTGGCCGAGGCCGGCGACCACGTCGTCGCGTCGGCCTCGCTCTACGGCGGCACTTACAACCTGCTGCACCACTCGCTGCCCAAGATGGGCATCACGGTCTCCTTCGTCGAGGACCCCGACGACCCGGAGAACTGGCAGTCGCTCGTCCAGGAGAACACCCGGGCGTTCTTCGCCGAGTCGATCGGGAACCCGAAGGGCGACATCCTCGACATCGAGAGCGTCGCCGGCGTCGCTCACCGGAACGGGGTGCCGCTGATCGTCGACAACACCATCGCGACGCCGTACCTGATCCGCCCGCTCGAGTTCGGCGCCGACGTCGTCGTCCACTCGGCCACCAAGTACCTGGGCGGGCACGGCACGGTGATCGCCGGCCTGATCGTCGACGGCGGCAGGTTCGACTGGACCGGCGGCCGGCACCCGATGTTCACCACGGCCGACCCGACCTACCACGGCGTGGTCTACGCCGACCTGGGGGCGCCGGCCTTCGCGCTCAAGGCGCGGGTGCAGCTGCTGCGCGACCTGGGCCCGGCGGTCTCCCCGTTCAACGCCTTCCTGGTGGTGCAGGGCATCGAGACGCTGTCGCTGCGCATGGAGCGGCACGTGAGCAACGCCCAGCGAGTGGCCGAGTTCCTCGAGGCCCACGACTCGGTCGAGCGGGTCAACTACCCGGGGCTGACCTCCTCGCCGTGGCACGCCGCCCAGCAGAAGTACGCGCCGAAGGGCGCCGGCGCCGTCCTCACCTTCGAGCTGCACGGCGGCGTCGAGGCCGGCAAGCGGTTCGTGGAGGCGCTGGAGCTGCACAGCCACGTGGCCAACATCGGCGACGTGCGCAGCCTGGTGATCCACCCGGCGTCGACGACGCACTCGCAGCTCACCCCGGAGGAGCAGCTCACCACCGGTGTGACGCCGGGCCTGGTGCGCCTGGCCGTGGGGCTGGAGGGCATCGAGGACATCCTGGCCGACCTCGAGGCGGGCTTCCGCGCCGCCAAGGGCGCCTGAGCGATGGGCGGGTGGGTCGAGGGGGACCCGGTCGGCGACCGGCACTTCCTCGACCTGCCCGCCCCGTTCCCGCTGGAGCGCGGAGGGACCCTCCCGGCCGTGCGGATCGCGTACGAGACCTGGGGAACGCTCGCGCCCGGCGGGGACAACGCCGTCCTGGTCGCGCACGCGCTCACCGGCGACAGCCACGTGGTGGGCCCGGCCGGACCGGGACACCCGACGGCCGGCTGGTGGAGCGGCATCGTCGGGCCGGGGGCGGCCCTGGACACCGACCGCTTCTTCGTCGTCTGCGCGAACGTCCTGGGCGGGTGCCAGGGCACGACCGGGCCGTCGTCGGCCGCGCCGGACGGCCACCGCTGGGGCTCGCGCTTCCCCGAGGTGACCGTGGGCGACCAGGTGCGCGCCGAGGGCGCGCTGGCCGACGCCCTGGGCATCGCGCGCTGGGCCGCCGTGGCCGGCGGGTCCATGGGCGGCATGCGGGCCCTGGAGTGGGCCGTGGCCGAGCCCGACCGGGTCGGCGCGCTGTTCTTCCTGGCCTCCGGCGCCGTGGCCTCGGCCGACCAGATCGGCACGCAGACGACCCAGCAGGCCGCCGTCCGGGCCGACGCGCGCTGGGCGGGCGGGAACTACCCGCTCGACGCCCCGCCGGTGGACGGCCTCGGGATCGCCCGGCGGATCGCCCACCTCACCTACCGCAGCGGGCTGGAGCTGGAGGCGCGCTTCGCCGCCCGCGTGCAGGCCGACGGCCGCTACGCCGTCGCGTCCTACCTGGACCACCACGCCGGCAAGCTGGCCCGCCGGTTCGACCCCGGCAGCTACGTGGTGCTCACCGAGGCCATGAACAGCTGGGACGTCGGCCGCGGCCGCGGCGGGGTCGAGGCGGCGCTGTCCCGGGTGACCGCCCGCGCGCTGGTGGCCGGTGTGGACACCGACCGGCTCTACCCGCTCGACCAGCAACGCCGGGTGGCCGACGCGCTGGGCGTGCCGCTGCGGGTCATCCCCTCGCCGTACGGGCACGACGGCTTCCTCATCGAGACCGGCGCCGTCGGGGCGCTGCTGGCCGAGCTGCTGGGTGCGGCGTGAACGCCGAGGAGCACGCGGACCTGGCCGCCCAGGTGGCCCGCGCCCGCGAGTGATCCCGGCGTCTGCGGGTGGAGCTCCGGCGTCGGCGACGGGACGCCGGCCCTGACCTCGGCGCGCTCCGCGCCGCGATCGCCCCCTCGCCGGGTGAGCCGCCCGGCCGGCGGTTAGCGTCGCGGCCGTGAGCCTCGACGTCGCCGCGCTGCGCGCCTCCTTTCCGTCGCTGGCCAGCGGCACCGCCCACTTCGACGGTCCGGGCGGTACCCAGGTACCGGCCGCGGTCGGCCGGGCGGTGGCCGCGGCCCTCACCGCCCCGGTCAGCAATCGGGGAGCGGTGACCGCCGCCGAGCGGTTCGCCGACGAGACGGTGCTCGGGGCGCGGGCGGCGATGGGCGACCTGCTCGGCACCGACCCCGCCGGCGTCGTCTTCGGCCGGAGCACCACCCAGCTCGTCTTCGACCTGGCCCGCACGCTGTCGGCCGGCTGGGGTCCGGGCGACGAGGTCGTCGTCACCCGGCTGGATCACGACGCGAACATCCGGCCCTGGGTGCTGGCCGCCGCCGCGGTCGGCGCCACGGTGCGGTGGGTGGGCTTCGACCCGGCGACCGGCGAGCTGACCGCCGACGACGTCGCCGCGGCGCTCACCGACCGGACCCGGCTGGTCGCGGTGACCGGAGCGTCCAACCTGATCGGCACCCGGCCACCCCTGGCCGCCATCGCCGAGCAGGTGCACGCGGCCGGCGCGCTGCTGGTCGCCGACGGCGTGCACCTGACCGCGCACGCCCCGGTCGACGTCCAGGCTCTCGGGGCCGACGTCTTCCTCTGCTCGCCGTACAAGTTCCTCGGCCCGCACTGCGGCGTCCTGGCGGCCGACCCCGCGTTCCTGGCGACGCTGCGGCCGGCCAAGCTGCTGCCGTCGACGGATGCGGTGCCGGAGCGCTTCGAGCTGGGCACGCTGCCCTACGAGCTGCTGGCCGGGACCACGGCGGCGGTGGACTTCCTGGCCGACCTCGGGGGCACCGGGACGCGCCGGGAGCGGCTCCTCGCGGCGATGGCCGCGATCGAGGAGCACGAGGACCGGCTCCGCGAGCGCCTGGAAGCCGGGCTGGCCGAGCTGCCCGGCGTCCGGCTGTGGTCACGGGCGGCGCACCGCACCCCGACCCTGCTGCTCACCTTCGACGGGCGGGACGCCGCCGACGCCTACCGGTTCCTCGCCGCCCGCGGCGTCAACGCACCGGCCGGGCACTTCTACGCCATCGAGGCCAGCCGGTGGCTCGGGCTCGGCGACACCGGGGGCCTCCGGGCCGGGCTGGCGCCCTACAGCGACGCCGACGACGTCGACCGGCTGCTCGACGGGCTGCGGGGGTGGCTGGCCGGCTGACGCTCAGCCCAGCCGCTGCACCCGGCGGGCGGACTTCAGGCGGTCGGTGTAGCTGATCGCGTTGCCCTGGATGTGCAGCTGGTCGTCGTCGGTCGCCTCGCGCATCACCTTCGCGGGTACGCCGGCGATGAGCGAGCGGGGCGGGAAGACCTTGCCCTGGGTCACGACGGCGCCGGCGGCCACGATGGAGCCGGAGCCGATGTGCGCGCCGTTCATCACGATGCTGCCCATGCCGACGAGCACGTCGTCGTCGATGCGCGCGCCGTGCAGCACCACCCGGTGCCCCACCGAGACCCGCTCGCCCACCACCAGGGGGAACCCCTCGTCGGAGTGCAGCGTGCAGCCGTCCTGGATGTTGGAGTCGGCGCCGATCTCGATGACCTCGGCGTCGGCCCGGGCCACCGCGCCGTACCAGATGCTCGACCGCGGGCCCATGGTCACCGCCCCCACCACGACGGCCGTGGGCGCCACGAACGCCTCGTCGTCGATGTGCGGGGAGCCGAACTCCAGGGCGCCGATGAAGTTGTCCGCCATACCGCCACCCCAGCACAAGCCGCTGCCCTCCGGCCAGCCGGGGCGGTCCGGGCGCGGGCGTTCTCGGCCACCCGGGTCAGATCAGGCCGTGCGCGTGCACCGCCTCGGCCACCTGCAGGAAGCCGGCCACGTTGGCGCCGAGCACCAGGTCACCGGGGGACCCGTACTCCTCGGCGGTCTCGTGGCAGCGGGTGTGGATGTCGCGCATGATCTCGGCCAGCCGGGCCTCGCTGTGCTCGAAGGTCCAGCGGTCGCGGGAGGCGTTCTGCTGCATCTCCAGCGCGGAGGTGGCCACGCCGCCGGCGTTGGCGGCCTTGCCGGGGGCGAACGCGATCCCCGCCTCGCGGAGGACCTTCACCGCCGACGGGGTGGCGGGCATGTTCGCGCCTTCGACCACGTAGCGGCACCCGTTGCGGGCGAGGACGCCGGCGGCGTCGCCGTCGAGCTCGTTCTGGGTCGCGCTGGGGATGGCGACGTCACAGGGGACGTCCCAGATGCTCCCGCCCGGCACGAAGGTGGCCGACGGCACCCGCTCGGCGTAGCTGTCGATCCGGGCGCGCTCGACCTCCTTCACCTGCTTGAGGACATCGAGATCGATGCCCTTCTCGTCGACGACGTAGCCGCTGGAGTCCGAGCAGGCGACGACGGTCCCACCGAGCTGGTGCACCTTCTCGATGCCGTAGACCGCGACGTTCCCCGACCCGCTGACCACGACCCGCGTCCCGTCGAAGGAGTGCCCGCGCGCGGTCATCATCGCCTCGGCGAAGTAGGCCGCGCCGTAGCCGGTGGCCTCGGTGCGGACCAGCGCCCCGCCCCAGCCCAGGCCCTTGCCGGTGAGGACGCCGGACTCGTACCGGTTGGTGATCCGCTTGTACTGGCCGAACAGGTAGCCGATCTCCCGCCCCCCGACGCCGATGTCGCCGGCCGGCACGTCGGTGTACTCCCCGAGGTGCCGGTAGAGCTCGGTCATGAACGACTGGCAGAACCGCATGGTCTCCGCGTCGGAGCGACCCTTGGGGTCGAAGTCGGAGCCGCCCTTCCCGCCGCCGATCGGCATGCCGGTGAGCGCGTTCTTGAAGATCTGCTCGAAACCCAGGAACTTGACGATGCCCAGGTTCACCGACGGGTGGAAGCGCAGCCCGCCCTTGTAGGGCCCCAGCGCGGAGTTGAACTCCACGCGGAAGCCGCGGTTGATCTGCACCTGGCCGCGGTCGTCCTGCCACGGCACCCGGAAGATGATCTGCCGCTCGGGCTCGCAGATCCGCTCCACCGTCTTCATCTCGGAGTACTCGCTGTGCCGGTCCAGGACGACGGCCAGCGACTCCAGCACCTCGCGGACCGCCTGGTGGAACTCGGTCTCACCGGGGTTGCGGTGCAGCACCTCGTCGTAGATCGCCTGGACCGTCTCCGGAACCTCGCCACTCACCACGTGCCCCTCTCGCGCCGATCGCTCCTCCTGCGCAACGTACGTCGGTCGCGGGACATCGGCGGGACGAGGCCGGGTGGATCCCCGGATGTCACACCCGGCCGCCACCATGCCGGCCATGCCGGAGCCGACCACGCCACGGCACCCGGCCTCTCCGTGCCCATCGCCGAGAAGGGCTCCGGCGTGCCGTCGGCTCGACCTGGCGTCAGCCGGTGGGGCGGACGCCGAACCGGAAGCCGCCCTGGTCGACCGATGTGACCGACAGCGGCGTCCCGTAGGTCCGGGCGTGCACGATCATCCCGTCGCCGATGTAGAGGGCCACGTGGCTGATCGGCGAGTAGTAGAAGACCAGGTCGCCCGGCCGGAGCTCTGACCGGGAGAGCTGCGGGCCCATCTTCGACTGGCCGCTGCTGGTGCGCGGCAGCGTGATGCCGGCGGCCGCGTAGGCGTAGGACGTCAGCCCGGAGCAGTCGAACGCGTCCGGGCCGGTGGCGCCCGACCGGTACGGGGAGCCGACCTTCGACAGCGCGACCCCGATCGCGGTCGCCGCCGGGCTGCCCGTCGCGACCGGCAGCTCCGCCACCGACGGCGTCGCCAGCTTCGGGCCGGCGACGAGGGTGGAGACCCGGTCCTGCTCCGCCGCCGAGAGCTGATCGTAGTTCGACCGGTACTCGGCGGCCCGTCGCTCGACCTCCGCGTGCTGGGCCTGCAGCTCGGTGAGGCCCGCCTGCGCGGTGGCGGCGGCCTGGTCGGCCGTGGCCTGCGCCTCCTCCGCGGCGGCGCGCGCCGCGGCGACCTGCGTGATGACCGAGTTGGTGTGCGCGGCGATCATGTCCAGCGTCGTCATCTGCTGGACGAGGTCCTCGGCGGACTCGCTGGTGAGGAAGGCGGCCACCCGGGACTGCGTCTTCTCCGTGAAGCTGCTCTGCACGATGGCCCGGATCTGCGGCTCGTGCACCGCCAGGGCGTCCCGCGCGGTCTGGGCGTGAGCAGCGGCCACCTCGGCGGTCCGCTGCTGGGCGGCGACGATCTCCTCGGCTTCGTGGACCTGGGCCTCGATGGTGGTCAGCTGCTGCGCTGCCTTCGCCATCAGCGAGGCGGCCTCGGCCACCGAGCCCGGCTCGGCGCTCGCCGTCGTCGTCATCGCCGGGGAGAGAACCGCCGTCGCGGCCGCCACGAGCGCGGCGCCCACCGCGAGGACGGCGCGCGAGCGGCGACGGGTGGTCGAGCGCTGCGACTGCACCGGAGCCTCCGATCACCTGCGCCGGGCCCGGGGAAGGGGCCGCAACCATGCGCGTCAGCACGGAACGTAGGGACCCCGTATCCGCAGGTAGTGGGTGGCGCGCGGGGGTGGACGCCCGGGGTCGCCCCGCCCGTCACACGAGCACCGGGGGCAGTCACCCGTCACGCGCGGACGGGGCTCCGGTCAGCGACGACGGGGGCCGGCGGCGGTGCCGTCGGGCAGCCGGTCGGACGCGAGCGGCACCAGCAGGTCGGCGACCGCGCCGGTGACGAACGAGTAGACGGCCTTGTGGGTGACATCGACGACCTGGTCGCGGCGGGACCACGTCCAGGGCGGGGCGCCGACGCCGGTGGCGTTCTCCAGCGTCTGGTCGGTGGCGAGCCGGATCGAGGTGTGCCAGGCGGACGCGCGCCAGCCCCGCAGCCCCGAGGCGGCCCAGATCCCGCGGAGGGCGCCGACAGCGGCGCCGGTGCCCCAGTGCATGAGGTGGTTGCGCGCCAGCGGGCGGGCGGACTCAGGCAGCCGCCGGCCGGTCACGAGCGCGGTGATCGTGCGCGCGGGCACATAGCTGTCCGGCCGCTGGGTGACGGCCTGCTCGGCCTTCTCCCCCAGGGTCATCACGGCGACGCCGGCGAGGCCGGCCAGTGCGCCCCGCAGGGCGGCGCGTCCCAACATGGGAGCGGACCTACCCGACCGGGGGCTGCGGACACCTCGCCGGCGGCCACCCGTGACGAAGGGTGGTGCCCTCTCAGCCGGCGAGCGGCTCCTGGACCTCCAGGCCGTCGACGACCGAGAAGTCGCGCAGGATCGCGGTGAGCTCCTCGGCGGTCCACGGCTCGCAGCAGTCGCAGCCGCCGTCGCGGAAGCTGGCCAGGCCGATCGACCCACCGGCCTGGTCCTCGGCGATGGCGAGGTGGCCGGCGGACGGGGAACGGTGGCAGGCGCAGGCCGCGGCGCAGAGACCGAGGCCCCAGCCGGAGATGACGACGGTGTACCCGTCGTCGCGGACCTTGCCCACCTGGAAGACGGATGGCTTGCGACTCCGGCTCACGGAGCCCTCCCCTCGACAGCCCCGTGGGAGCGGGGCCTGCGTACGACTTGTGGAAGTTCTCGAGCTACGTGAGGTGTCGGCAGAATCGGGTCTGGGGTGAACCCCTCGATCAGCTCAACTTCCGGTACCGAGCGTAATTCCGTCAGTACTGTTGGTCGCCGTCAGTTTCCGCCAGCCCTGCCGCGATCCACTTGTGAGAACTACGCGGTCGTCGTTCGACTCGCCGGGCTCAGCTGGCCGGACTGACGCTGCTCATGTTGAAGTCGGGCACCCGGAGCGTCGGCATCGCCGTACGGGTGAACCAGTCGTTCCACTCGCGCGGGAGGGTGCGCTCGGTGACCCCGGCCTGCACCGCCCGGCCGAGCAGGTCGACCGGGGACTCGTTGAACCGGAAGTTGTTCACCGCGCCGGTCACCTCACCGCCCTCCACCACGAAGACGCCGTCGCGGGTGAGGCCGGTGAGCAGCAGGGTCTGCGGATCCACCTCGCGGATGTACCAGAGCGTCGTCAGCAGCAGCCCCCGGTCGGTGGCCGCGACCATCTCCTCCTGGGTGGCGACCGCGCCCGGTTCCTCGAGGATGAGGTTGTCGACGGCGACCGTGGCCGGCGCCGTCGTCCTCAGCGCCCAGGCCCGCGGGCGGATCAGGTTGGTGAGGACGCCGGCGGAGATCCAGTCGACCGCCGGGGCGGCCAGGCCGTTGTCGAAGACCGACGCCGACCCCGACGACGCCCCGACCACCTGGAACGGCGCGGCCTCGAGCCCGGGCGCGTGCGGATCGCTGCGCAGGGTCAGCGGAAGCGCGGCCAGCCGTTCCCCGGTGCGGTTGCCCCCGCCGGCCCGGGCGAAGACGTTGCGCCCCTCGTCGGCGTCGCGCGCCTCCATCGTCCAGTAGAGGTAGATCATCAGGTCGGCGACCGCCGAGGGCGGCAGCAGCGTCTCGTAGCGGCCGGCCGGCAGGTCCACCTGGCGGCGCGACCAGACCATCTTCCGCTGCACCTCCGCCGCCAGCTCGTCCACCGAGACGTCGGTGAAGTCGCGGGTGCCGGTGCCGGCCCACACCGAGCGGCCGAAATCCGGCGTCTTGCCGTTGAGCTCCACCCGGCCCGTCGGCTGGTCGTGCCGCAGCCGCAGGCCGGTGGAGCTGCCCAGGTAGGTGGTGCGCATGCTGTGCTCGGCGAAGCCGAAGAGCAGTTCCTCGCGGTCCCGCGCCTCGCCGAATGCCTGGCCGAGGGCGGGAGCGAACTCGGCGAAGACGTCGATGGAGGTCTCGGCCGGGTCGGCGTCCCAGTCGCCGGCGCCCGGCGGGGGGTCGGAGACCAGCGGCATGGCGTCCTCGGCGGGCCCCGCGTCGCGGGCGGCGCGCTCGCTGGCCGCCACGAGCTCGGCGACGTCCGGCGTCCCCGAGCGGCTGACCGTGCCCGCCGCCATGCCCGCCCCGCCGTCGACGAAGGAGATGACGACGACCTGGCGCGAGCGCATGGCACCGTTCGTGGTGAGGCTGTTGCCCGCCCACCGCAGGTTCGCCTCGGAGCCCTCGGCCACGACGGTGACCTGCCCGTCCGCGGTGGAGGCGGCCAGCGCCCGCTCGACGACGTCCTGCGGACGCTGGTAGCGGCTCATCGCCCGGCCTCCTCGACGGTGTTCAGCACCGACACGTCCTCGAACAGGGCTGTCGGGCAGCCGTGGCTGACCGCCGCCGTCTGCCCCGGCTGGGCCTTGCCGCAGTTGAACGCGCCACCGAGGACGTAGGTCTGCGGGCCGCCGACGACGCTCATCGACCCCCAGAAATCCGTCGTCGTGGCCTGGTAGGCCACGTCGCGGAGCTGCCCGGCCAGGCGGCCGTTCTCGATCCGGTAGAAGCGTTGCCCGGTGAACTGGAAGTTGTAGCGCTGCATGTCGATCGACCAGCTCTTGTCACCGACGACGTAGATGCCGCGCTCCACCCCACCGATGATCGCCTGCGTCGACGGGCCGTCGGGAGCCGGCTGCAGCGAGACGTTGGCCATCCGCTGCACCGGCACGTGCCCCGGCGAGTCGGCGAAGGCGCAGCCGTTGGACCGGTCCATGCCCCGCAGCCGGGCCATGTTCCGGTCGACCTGGTAGCCCACGAGGACGCCGTCCCTGACGATGTCCCACTGCTGCCCGGCGACGCCCTCGTCGTCCCAGCCGACGGTGGACAGCCCGTGCAGCGCGGTGCGGTCCCCGGTCACGTTCATCTGCGGTGAGCCGTACTGCAGCGTGCCGAGCTTGTCGGGCGTGGCGAAGGAGGTGCCGGCGTACGCGGCCTCGTAGCCCAGCGCCCGGTCCAGCTCGGTGGCGTGCCCGACCGACTCGTGGATGGTGAGCCACAGGTTGGACGGGTCGATCACCAGGTCGTACCGCCCGGCCTGCACCGAGGCAGCCTTGGTCTTCTCCCGCAGCAGCTCGGGGATCTCGGCGAGCTCGGCGCGCCAGTCCCAGCCGGTGCCGGTGAGGTACTCCCAGCCGCGCCCGGCCGGCGGGGCCAGCGTGCGCATGCTCTCGAACGAGCCGGTGGCCCGGTCGACGGTGAGCGCGGTGAGGCTGGGGTGGGTGCGCACCCGCTGCTGGCGGGTCCGGGTGCCGGCGGTGTCGGCGTAGTACTTCTGCTCCTTCACCAGCATGCACGCGGTCTGCACGTGCTCGACGCCGTCGGCGGCCAGCAGCTGCTCCGACAGCTCGGTCAGCAGCGCCGTCTTGTCGGCGTCCGGAACCGAGAACGGGTCGACGTCGTAGGCGGAGACGTACGTGGCGTCGGGGTACACCCGCTCGGGCGCGAGCTCGATCCGGTCGGAGTTGAGCGCCGCGGCCACCCGGGCGACCGCGACGGCCTCCTCGGCGAGCCGGACGGCCTCGGCGGCGGTGAGGACGACGCCGGCGGCGAACCCCCAGGTTCCCTCGTGCACCACGCGGACGGCGAGGCCCAGGTCCTCCCCGTCGGCGAACGCCTCGGGGCGGGCGTCGCGGAGGCTGATCGTCTGGGTCCGGATGCGCTCGACGCGGATGTCGGCGTGCTCGCAGCCCAGGTCGACCGCCCGGGTGAGCGCGGCGTCGGTCAGCGCGGACAGCGGGAGCGCGAGGAACGCCTCGTCGATGGCGCGGGGTGCTGGCACGGACCCCTGTCTACCAGCGCGGGGCACGGGTGAGGAGGAATGCTCCGGGTAAGCGCCTGCGCATGGCTCAGTCACCTGGACAGCCCGCGGACGACGTGACCATGACCTTCGGCGGCAACGCGACGATGCTGCTGCGGATCGGCGAATTCACCCTGCTGACCGACCCCAACTTCCTGCACCGGGGCCAGCGCGCGTACCTCGGATACGGGCTGCGGAGCAAGCGGCTGACCGAGCCGGCGCTGCAGCCGACGCAGCTGCCCGAGCTCGACGGGATCCTGCTGTCGCACATGCACGGCGACCACTGGGACCGCGTCGCCACCGAGCAGCTCGCCAAGGAGACGCCCGTCGTCACGACGCCTGAGGCGGCGAGGTGCCTGTCCGACCGGGGGTTCACCGCCACCGCCGACCTGCGCGCGTGGGCGACCCATACGTTCACCCGGGGCGGGGAGACGCTGCGGATCACCTCGGTGCCGGGCGTGCACGGCCCCGGCCCGCTCGCCCGCCTGCTGCCCCAGGTGATGGGCAGCGTGCTGGAGCTGGTGCGCGACGGCGAGGTGAGCTGGCGGGGCTACATCAGCGGCGACACCCTCTACCGGCCGTTCCTGGGCGAGGTGCTGCAGCGGTGCGGCCCGCTCGACGTCGTCATCCCGCACCTCGGCGGCACCAAGGCACTGGGGCTGACCGTCACGATGGACGGCCGCCAGGGCGCCGACCTGGTGGAGCTGCTGAAGCCGCCGGTCACCGTGCCGGTGCACTACGACGACTACGACCGGTTCACCTCCCCGCTGGGCGAGTTCGTCGCCGAGGTCGCCCGCCGCGACCTGCCCGGCACCGTGCGCCCGGCCTACCGCGGCGAGACGATCAGCCTGCGCGCCTGACCGGCCCAGCGCCGGGAGCGCCGGGCCGGTGCACGGCTCAGCCGCGGGCGAGCCGGGCGGCCCGGTCGGCGACGCCGGCGCGCAGGGCGGCGACGTCGACCGTGGTCGACGCGCCGTCGTGCACCACCGCCCGCCCACCCACCCAGACGTCGCGCACGTGCCGGCCCGCGCCGGACCACACCAGGTGGGCCAGCACGTCGGCCGGGTCGCCGACCGGCTCGAAGACCAGGTCCCGGGTGTCGACGTGCACCAGGTCGGCCCGCCGGCCGACGGCCAGCTGCCCGAGGTCGGAACGGCCCAGGGCCTCGGCGGCACCACCGGTGGCCAGCCAGAACGCCTCCGCGGCGGTGAGCGCGGTCGCCGACCGCTCGCGCAGCCGGGCCATCCCCGCGGCCAGCCGCAGGTCGGCGAACAGGTCGAGCGAGTCGTTGGAGGCCGGACCGTCGGTGCCCAGGCCCACCCGGAGGCCCAGGTCGAGCATCGGCCGCACCGGCGCGACCCCGCTGGCCAGCTTCGCGTTGCTCGCCGGGCAGTGGGCGACGGCGACGTCGTACTCCCGCCACAGGTCCAGGTCACCGTCGTCCATGTGCACGCAGTGGGCGGCGAGCACCCGGCCGCCCAGCACGTCGTAGGAGCCGAGCAGCGCGGGGACCGACAGCCCGTGCGCGGCCAGCAGGTCCGCGCCCTCGGTGGTGGTCTCGGCGACGTGCAGGTGCAGGAGCAGCCCGTGCTCCCGGGCTGCTTCCGCCGCGTCGGCGAGGACCGGGAGGGGCACGGTGTAGGCGGCATGCGGGCCCAGCCCGTACTCCACCACGCCGTCCGCCGGGGCGCTCCGGGCCAGGGCGACGGCGGCGTCGAGCTGCTCGTCGATCGGCGGCATGCCGGGCAGCGGCAGCAGCGGGGTGGCGATCACCGCCCGCGCACCGGTGCTGGCGACCGCGGCGGCGATCCGCTCCGGGTGGAAGTACATCTCCACGCTGGTGGTGACGCCGTTGCCGAGCATCTCCGCCGACGCCGCGGTCATCGCGACCTCGACGTCCTCGGCGGTGAGCCGGCCCTCGCGCGGCCACATGACCTCGCGCAGCCAGCGGTCCAGCGGCAGTCCATCGCCCTGGCCCCGGAACAGCACCATCGGCGCGTGCGAGTGGGCGTTGACCAGGCCGGGGGTGAGGACGCCGGGCAGGGTGACCACGTCGGCGTCCCCGGGCGGCGGGGCCTCCGCTGCCGGGCCGACCCAGGTGATCCCGCCGTCGACCACGTCGACCACGCCGTCGGGGACGACGGTCCCCACGCGATCGCCGACGACGACGGCCCGGGCGGTGAAGCGCTGCCGCATGGGCTCCGAACCTAGCCGCGCACCGGCCCGGGAGCGCGGCGGCGGGCCGGGGCGCCGATACGGTGGACGCCATGTCCTCCCTCGCCGCCGCAGCCTCCGACGAGGGTGGCATCACCGGATTCCTGCTCGACCTGGTCCAGCAGCTCGGGCCCGTCGGCGTGGGGCTGAGCATCCTGCTCGAGACGGTCATCCCGCCGATCCCGAGCGAGGCGGTGCTCGGCCTGGCCGGCGTGCTGATCCGGCAGGGCGAGATGAACGCCGTCGCCGTGGTCCTGTTCGCCACGCTCGGTTCGATCTTCGGCGCCATCTTCTTCTACTACATGGGCCGGGCGCTCGGCCCGCGCCGGTCGCACCTCTTCCTCGACCGGCTGCCCCTGGTGCAGACGGAGGACGTCGACCGCACGTTCGAGTGGTTCGCCCGGCACGGCCGCGCGGCGGTCTTCTTCGGCCGCATGGTGCCGATCGTGCGCAGCTTCATCTCCGTGCCGGCCGGCGTCGTGCGGATGCCGTTCTGGCAGTTCATCATCTACTCGGCCGCGGGCAGCCTTATCTGGAACACCGTGCTGGTCAGCCTCGGAGTGCTCGCCGGCAACTTCATCCAGGACAACCTCAAGTACGTCGACTACGCCATCGTCGCCGCCGCCGTGCTGGGCGTCGGGTACCTGATCCTCAAGCGGTACCGCGACGTCCGCCGGCACCGGCGGGCGGGGACCGTCGCGCCCGGATCGGGGAGGAGGGGCGGGGATCCCGGCCGCCCGGCAGCATGACGGGATGACCCGCAACCGGCCCGACGTGGTCGCCTTCGACGTGATGGAGACGTTGCTGGACCTGGCTCCCGTGCGCGCCGCGCTCGAGGAGGCCGGGCAGCCCGGATCCCTGCTGCCGACGGTGTTCGCCCGCACCCTGCAGACCGGGTTCGCCGGCGTCGCCGTGGGCTCGTGGGCACCGTTCCGGGCGACCTTCGACTCCGCTCTCGCCCAGCTGACCGACCTGTCCGAGGCGCAGCGGTCACAGGTCGCGGACGCCTTCGCCGAGACGTTCCCGCACCCCGATGTGGAGCCCGTGCTGCGCCGGCTGGCATCGGCCGGCGTCCGCGTGGTGACGCTCAGCCACGGGACGCCCGGGGTGGCCGAGGCCGCTCTCGAGCGCGGCGGGGTCCGTGCGCTGGTGGAGCGCTCGCTCTCCAGCGAGCTGGTGCAGGTGTGGAAGCCGGCGCGCGAGGTGTACCTGTGGGCGGCCGGGGTCTGCCATGTCGAGCCGCAGCAGCTCGCGCTGGTCGCCGCGCACGGGTGGGACGTCCACGGCGCGCAGCGCGCCGGGCTGACCGGGGCATGGTTCCCGCGGGGTGAGCGCGTCTACCCGGCCGTGTACGAGCCGCCGCACGTCGAGGCCGGCGACCTGGCCGCCGCCGTCGACGCGCTGCTGGCGCTGCCGGTTCGGTGACCGCGCTCGACGTCGCCACACCGCACGGCCCGGCCCGCGCGCACCTCACCGACGGCGGCGCCCGCGGGACGCTGCTGCTGGGGCACGGCGCCGGCGGAGGCGTCGAATCAGCCGACCTGCTCGCCGTGGCCCGGGACGCCGCCGAGGCGGGCTGGCGGGTGCTGCGGGTCGAGCAGCCCTGGCGGGTGGCCGGGAAGCGCATCGCGCCCGCGCCGGCGCGGCTGGACGAGGGCTGGCGCGCCGTGCTCGCCCACCTGTCCGGCACCGGCCACCTCGCCGGGCCGCTGGTGGTGGGCGGTCGCAGCGCCGGGGCGCGGGTGGCCTGCCGCACAGCGGCCCAGGTCGGTGCCGACGGCGTGCTCGCCCTGGCCTTCCCGCTGCACCCGCCGGGCCGGCCCGAGAAGAGCCGGGCCGCCGAGCTGATCGGCGTCGCCGTCCCTGTCGTGGTGGTGCAGGGCGAGCGGGACGCCTTCGGAGCGCCCGCCGACGTGGCGGCGGTGCTGGACGGGCGGGCGCACGCGTCGGTGTACGCCGTGCCCGGTGACCACGCGCTGAAGAAGAACCCCGACGTCGTCGGCGCGGCCGCCGCCTCCTGGCTGTCCGAGGTGCTCGCGGGCTGACGGGCGGGTCAGAAGGGCGGTGGGTCGACGGCCGGATCCGGTCCGGGTGGCGGTCCGGGTGCGGTGAGGACGCGCCAGCCGGGTGGTCGGCTGCTCCTGATGACGCCGGTCGGGGTGATGACGGTGAGCACGCCGTCGTCACCCAGCGCGTACGTCCAGCCGGGCGCGGAGGTCTTGAGCCGGTGGTGGCGGCGGCACAGGCAGCACAGGTTGTCGCAGCTGGTCCGGCCGCCGGTGGCGTGGGCGACGACGTGGTCGAGGTCGACCCAGCCGGCGCGGACGGTGCAGCCCGGGTACCGGCAGGTCCGGTCGCGGACCTCGAGGAAGCGCCGCTGGGCGGCGGAGGGGCGGTAGCGGTCGACCGGGCCGGGCGGGGCCAGCAGGGGGCAGCTGCAGGGTGCGTCAAGGTGGTCGGGGCAGCCGCGGCGGGCCAGCCGCTGGAGTTCCGCACGGCCGGTGAGGGCCAGCAGGGCGCCGGTGGCGTCGGTGATCGCGATGTCCTGGTTGCCGCCCGCCGGTGCGCGGAGCCCGCCGGGGCAACTGGTCCAGCAGCGTCACCGCTGCCGCCCGGCTGCAGTTTCTGGATCGTGGCCAGCTCGTCGGGCAGGAACTCGCTCGTCTCCTCCGGCCCGACCTCGGCCGCGCCCTCTCCGCCCGGCCGGGGGTCACCCGGCCGGGCGGGCCGCGGCCAGGTCCATGACGAGCTCCACCTTCAGGGCGGCCAGCCGGCTCTCCGCGACGGTGATCTGCTGCAACAGCGCGGCCGCCTCCGCCGCGGTCCGCCGGGACGGCAGGAGCTCACCCAGCGGGTCGTCCCAGCGGGCCGGCTCCGGATCGGCCAGCTCCCACGGCGAAGGCGCCTGGTCGACGGGCACCACGGTGACCCCGACCGCGAACCCGCCACCCGACGACATGTCCGCAGGTTGGGCGGGGGGTCCGACACTTTCCGGGCGGGCGCAGGCCCGGCCACACCACGCGTTCGCTGGTGCCGGCTCCGCCGGATCGATTCATCCGATCCGGCGGCTGCCGGGCACCGGGCATGGCTCAGCGGCGGCGCCGGCGGACGATCAGGGTGACCAGCAGGACGACGGCGGCCACCCCCGCGGCCGGGGCCGCGTAGCGGGACAGCGCCGCTCCGCCGGCCACCTCGAGCAGGTCGATCGGCTCCGGCTCGGTCTGCGCCGGCTCAGCACGGTCGGTCGACGGCCCGGTACCGGGGACGCTCCGCAGCGGGGCACCCGTGGCAGGCCGCGTCGGGGGTGCGGTGCGACCGCTGGGTGGACCGCTCGGCGCCTTGGCCCCCGGTGCGGTGTCACGCGCCGCCGGGGCGGTGCCGACGGCCGCCGGTGCGGTGTCAGCGGCCGCCGGTGCGGCATCGGCGGCCGCGGGCGCACCGTTCTCCGGAACGGCCGCGACCAGCGGGGCGGTGGCGGGGCCGGACGCGGGCCCGCCCTCCGCCGGCTCCGCCGCCGGGGCGGCCTCCTTCGCCGCGGGCCCACCGTCGGCCGGAGCCGACACCTTGTCGGTGGCCGACGCCGCGGCCTCCTTCGTGGCGGCCGCTGCCTTCTCGACCGGGGTGCCCTCGCCGGCGGCCTGCTCGGCCGACGCGGCGACCTCCTCGACGACGCCGGCGGCGGTCGCCGCGGCCTTCGTCGCCGGCCCCTCGGCCTCCGCGGCGCCCGCCCGCTCGGCGTCGCCCTGTGCGTCGCCCTCGCCGAGCTGGGCGGCCAGCTTGTCGGCGAACTGGCCCAGCAGCTTGTTGCCGACGTCGGTCATCACCCCGCGGCCGAACTGGGCCGGCCGGCCGGTGATGTTGAGGTCGGTGAGGACGTCGACCCGGGTGACCGTGCCCTCGGCGCGCAGCTTCGCCGTCACCGTCGCCGCCGCCGTGCCGTTGCCGCGCTGGTCCTTGCCCCGGGCGTCGATGACCGCGCGGTGCGCCGCCTCGTCCTTCTCGATGAAGGACGCCTTGCCCTGGTAGGTCAGGTTGATCGGCCCGAGCTTGACCTTCACCCGCCCGGTGAAGTCGTCCCCGTCGACGGAGTCCAGCGCGGCGCCCGGCATGCAGGGTGCGATGCGCTCGATGTCGAGCAGCACCCGCCAGGCCTCGTCGACGGGCACCGGGACGGTGAACGAGTTCTCCAGCTGCACTGCAGGACCTCCTGGGAGGGAGCGACCGGGCGACGGGACGCCGCGACGGACGAGTTCGGACCAGGCGCGGCCCCGTCCGGGGCACCGCCCCGGGCCTGCGAGGGGTGGGGAGGACGGGGTCCTTCAAGCTACAGCCCGGCGGCGGTGCTCACCGCCCGGCGCGTCAGGACCGTGGCCAGATGCTGCCGGTAGTCGGCCTGGGCGTTCAGGTCGCTGCTCGGGTCGGTCCCGACGGCGGCGTGCTCGGCTGCCGCCGCGACCGCCTCGGGCGTCGCCTCGGCCCCGGCCAGGGCCTCCTCGACCTGCCGGGCCCGGAGCGGCGTCGGCCCCATGTTGGTCAGTCCGATCCGGGCCTCGGCGATGTGGCCGTCCTCCCGGCGCACCGCCGCGGCGACGGCCACGATCGACCACGCCTGGGCCACCCGGTTGAACTTCTCGTAGTGCATGCCCCACGAGCCGGCGAGCTTGGGCAGCCGCACCTCGACGAGCAGCTCGCCCTCCTGCACCGCGGTGGTGAGGTAGTCGACGAAGAACTCCGACGCCCCCACGGTGCGGCGCCCGCCCGGGCCCACGATGACGAACTCGGCGTCGAGGGCCAGGGCCACCGCCGGCAGGTCGCCGGCCGGGTCGGCGTGCACCAGCGCGCCACCGAACGTGCCGCGGTGGCGCACCTGCCGGTCGGCCACGGTCGCCGTCGCCTCGGCGACCAGCGGCGCGTACCGCCGGATCAGCGGGTCGGCGAGGACGTCGGAGTGCGTCGTCATCGCGCCGACGACGATCGCGTCGTCCTCCTCCCGCACGCCCCGCAGCTCGGCGACCCGGGCCAGGTCGACGACGGTCTCGGGTGCGGCCAGGCGCAGCCGCATCACCGGGATCAGCGACTGCCCGCCGGCGAGCACCTTCACGTCCTCGCCGCCCTCGGCGATGGCCTGCAGGGCTTCGTCGACGGTGGTCGGTCGGGCGTAGGCGAACGGTGCAGGAATCATCGGTCCCCTCCCAGCGAGGAAGCGTCGGTCGACACCCCGGCGGTGGTCTCGGTCTGCGCCCCGCCGTAGGCGTTGGAGCCGGCGGTGGCGCGGTCCCCGCCGTCCCCGCCCTGGTGGATGGCCCGCCAGACCCGTTCGGGCGTCAGCGGCATCCGGATGTCGGCGACCCCCAGGTGCCGGACGGCGTCCAGCGCGGCGTTCACCACCGCCGGCGTGGAGGCGATGCAGCCCGCCTCCCCCACGCCCTTGGCGCCGATCGGGTTGCCGGGCGCACTGTGCACGGTGTTGCCGGTGTCGAAGTGCGGCAGGTCGGCCGCCGAGGGCACCAGGTAGTCGACGAACGTGCCGGTGGTGAGGTTGCCGTCGGCGTCGTAGACGGCCTCCTCGTACAGCGCCTGCGCGATGCCCTGGGCCAGGCCGCCGTGCACCTGCCCCTCGACGATCAGCGGGTTCACGATCGTGCCGACGTCGTCGACGCAGGCGT
This sequence comes from Blastococcus sp. SYSU DS0973, assembly GCF_054051055.1. NCBI lineage: Bacteria > Bacillati > Actinomycetota > Actinomycetes > Geodermatophilales > Geodermatophilaceae > Blastococcus > Blastococcus sp. SYSU DS0973. The sequence goes on along the minus strand of NZ_JBJHAN010000009.1, from coordinate 76,641 downwards.
ACTTGCGGATCTTCACCAACCCGGTCTCGGTGTCGACCTCCATCGCGCACAGGTGCGTGCCGTGGGGGAAGGAGAAGTTCTCCGGGTCGAAGGTCGCCTCTGCGTCGATCGAGGGCTCGATCCCCTCGGGGTAGTTGTGCGCCGCGAAGACCGCCAGCGCGATCTCCTGGATGCCCAGGCCCGTGCCCGGCGTCCCCCGCACGGAGAACTTCCCGCCCTCGAACTCGAGGTCGTCCTCGCTGGCCTCGAGCAGGTGCGCGGCGATCTTCCGGGCCTTGGCGATCACCTTGTCCGCCGCCTTGACCACGGCGGAACCGCCGACCACCAGGGAGCGCGAGCCGTAGGTGTCCAGTCCGCGGGAGGAGATCGCGGTGTCGCCGTGCAGCACCTCGACGTCCTCGAACGGCACCCCGAGGGAGTCGGCGACCAGCTGGCTCCACGCCGTCTCGTGCCCCTGGCCGTGCGGCGTCGAGCCGGTGACCACCTCGACCTTGCCGGTGGGCAGCATGCGGATGGACGCATGCTCCCAGCCGCCGGCGCCGAAGGAGAGCGAGCCGAGCACCCGGGAGGGGGCCAGCCCGCACATCTCGGTGAAGGTGGAGATGCCGATGCCCAGCTGGACCCGGTCGCCGGACTCCCGCCGCCGCTGCTGCTCGGCGCGCAGCTCGTCGTAGCCGAGCAGCTCCAGCGCCTGCTGGGTGGCGGTCTCGTAGTCACCGCTGTCGTAAGCGAGCCCGGCCACGGTGGTGAACGGGAACTCCGACGCCTGGATCCAGTTCTTCCGCCGCAGCTCCAGCGGGTCCATGCCCAGCTCGACGGCGAGCTCGTCCATGATCCGCTCGATGGCGAACGTGGCCTCCGGGCGGCCGGCGCCGCGGTAGGCGTCGGTGGGCACCTTGTTGGTGAACACGCCGTCGCACTCGAACCGGTAGGCCGGGAACTTGTAGATGCCCGGGTACATGAACGCGCCCAGCGCCGGGACGCCGGGCGTGATCAGCCGCAGGTAGGCGCCCATGTCGGCCAGCAGCCGGACGCGCAGCCCTTTGAGGTTGCCCTCGCGGTCGGCGGCGATGTCCACGTACTGGATCTGGTCCCGCCCGTGGTGGGCGGTCATCAGCGACTCGCTGCGGGTCTCGGTCCACTTCACCGGCTTTCCGAGCCGCCGGGCGATGAGGAGGCAGAGGATCTCTTCCGGGTTGACCTGCAGCTTCCCGCCGAACCCGCCGCCGACATCGGGGGCGACGACGCGGAGCTTGTGCTCGGGGATGCCGGTGACCATCGCCGCCATGACCCGCAGGATGTGCGGGACCTGGGTGGCCGACCACATCGTGTAGTTGTCGCCCTGCGGCTGGACGACGACCGACCGCGGCTCCATGAAAGCCGGGATCAGCCGCTGCTGGATCAGCCGCCGGCTGACCACGACGTCGGCGTCGGCGAACGCCTGCTCGGTGTCCGAGCCGGTGCCCATCTCGCCGGCGTCGAAGACGAAGTGGTAGCTGGTGTTCGACTCCAGGTGGTCGTGGACGAGGTCCGCGCCGTCCTCGACGGCCTCCTCCATGTCCAGCACCACCGGGAGCGGCTCGTAGTCGATGTCGGCGAGCTCGACGGCGTCCTGGGCCGCGGTCTTGCTGCGGGCGACGATCACCGCGACGGCCTCGCCGACGTGGTTGACCTGGTCGACGGCGATCGACGGGTGCCCGGGGTTGACCATCTCCGGGGTCACCGGCCAGGCGCAGGGCAGCGAGCCCTGCTCCTCGGCGAGGTCACGGCCGGTGAAGACGGCGATCACGCCGGGGGCCTCCCGCACGGCGCTGACGTCGACGGAGGTGATCCGTGCGTGGGCGACGGGTGAGCGGACGACCGCGAGGTGCAGCATCCCGGGCAGGACCATGTTGTCGGTCCACGTGGTGCGGCCGGTGATCAGCCGGGCGTCCTCCTTGCGGCGGCGCGCCTTGCCGATCTCCTTCTCGGGCGCCGGGGTGCCGGTGCGCTCCTCGACGGCGGTCATGCCTGCCCCACCACGTGCGGCGCGGCGGCGGTGTCGACCTCGGCCGGTGAGACGTGGCCGTTCCCGGCACCACCCCCGCGCATCTCGGCGGCTGCCTGCTGCACTGCCCGGACGATGTTCTGGTAGCCGGTGCAGCGGCAGAGGTTGCCCTCGATGCCCTCGCGCACCTCGTCCTCGCTGGGGTCGGGGTTCTCCTTCACCAGGTCCAGCGACGCCATGATCATGCCGGGGGTGCAGTAGCCGCACTGGAGCCCGTGCATCTCGTGGAACGCCTTCTGCATCGGGTGCAGCTGGCCGTTGCCGGCGACGCCCTCGATGGTCGTCACCTCGCCACCGTCGGCCTGGACGGCCAGGACGGTGCAGCTCTTCACGGCCTCGCCGTCGAGGTGCACGGTGCAGGCGCCGCAGTTGCTGGTGTCGCAGCCGACCACGGTGCCGACCTTGCCGAGCTGCTCGCGCAGGTAGTGCACGAGAAGGGTCCGGGGCTCGACGTCGTCGTCGTACGACGCCCCGTCCACCCGCACGCTGATCCGGGTCATCAGTCCTCCGCCTCGTTGCAGGGATCCCCAGCAGGGGGTCTTCGTCCACGGCGGCCGTGGACCTGCAGCGGAGTCTGACCCGAGAGGAGTGATTTAGGCCACGCTTATCTGCGCGGGAAGGCTGCGGAGAGCGCGATCGGCGCTCCGCACCAGCGTGCGGCGACGTTGCAGTCCCGTTGCACCGGGCCTTCCGCGGTCGTCAGCGGACGGCGGCGGGCTCCGCTCGCGCCGGCGCCGGTGCCACGGCCGGTACCGCCGCCGCGGTCAGCTCCCGGCGGCGCAGCACCGCCGAGGCGGCCAGCGCCACCAACCCGGCGGCCGCGAGCGCCGCGCCGACCCACCCGGGCGCGGTGTAGCCGAGCCCGGCGGCGATGACCAGCCCGCCCAGCCAGGCGCCCAGGGCGTTGGCCGCGTTGAGCGCCGAGTGGTTGAGGGCCGCACCCAGCATCTGCGCCTCCCCGGCGACCTCCATCAGCCGCAGCTGCAGGCAGACGACGAGGACCGAGGCGCTGGTGGCGAACAGGAAGATGACCGCGACGATGGTCAGCGGCGTGCGGGCGGCCACCGGCACGAGGGCCAGCAGCACCCCGGTGACCACGTTGGCGCCGACCAGCGACCGGAACAGCGCGCGGTCGGCCAGCCGTCCGCCGAGCGCCGTCCCGAGCACCCCGCCGAGGCCGAAGGCGAGGAGCACCAGCGGGATGGCGCCGCGGGACATGCCGGTGACGTCGGTGACCAGCGGCGCGATGTAGCTGTAGACGGCGAACATGCCGCCGAACCCGACCACGCCGACGAGCAGCGTGAGGAGCACCTGCGGACGGCGCAGCGCACCGAGCTCCGACCGAACGGTCGCTGCGCGGTTGCCCGGGGCCGCCGGAACCACCGCCGTCACCGCCGCCATCGTCAGCAGCGCGACTCCCGCGACCGCCCAGTACGCCGTCCGCCAGCCGTACTGCTGCCCCAGCCAGGTGGCCGACGGGACGCCGGCGACGTTGGCCAGCGCCAGCCCGAGCATGACCGAGCTCACCGCCCGGCCGCGCAGGTGCGGGGCGACGAGCGAGGCGGCCACCAGCGAGGCGACGCCGAAGTAGGCCCCGTGCGGCAGCCCGGCGACGAACCGTGCCGCCAGCAGCGAGCCGTAGCCCGGAGCCAGCGCGGTGAAGACGTTGCCCGCGACGAAGGCCGCCATCAGGCCGACCAGGAGACCCCGGCGGGGGAGCTTGGTGGCCAGCGCCGCGATCACCGGCGCCCCCACGACGACGCCCAGCGCATAGACGGAGATGACGTGCCCGGCCGTGGGGATGTCGATGCCGACGCCCTCGGCCAGGTCGGGCAGCAGCCCCATCGTGACGAACTCGGTGGTTCCGATGGCGAAACCGCCGAGGGCCAGCGCCACCACGGCGGCGGCGAGCCGGCCGGTGCTCAGGGGTGGGCGGTCGGCGAGGGGCGGTGCGATCACTCAGCTGCGAAGTCGTGAGCCGCTCTCAGCATTCCCGCCCCCGGCGGGTCAGCGTGCGCGACCGGCGAGCCGCAGGCGGTGCAGGTGGGCGGCCACCGCGGTCCGGCGCGGCGTGCCGGGCGGCAGGACCTCCAGCAGCGCCTGCCACACGCCGGCGTCCTCGCGAGTCTCGGGCAGCTGCGCGTAGCGCAGCAGCAGCTCGGGACGGTGGCCGGTCAGGACGGCGCGCCGCAGCAGCACGGCGAGGCGGTCGCGGGCCTGGCGGACACCGGGCGCGTGCGAGCCGGGCAGCACCGGGCCCGCGTACCGCTCGAGCGCGGCCGGGACGTCGCCGCGCGCGAGGAGCCGGCGGACCTGCTCGGCGTCGGTGCGCAGCCGGCCGACGAGCCGGTACGGGCGGGAGTCGAGCAGCTCCGCGCCCACCAGCCGGCGCAGCCGGGAGAGCTCGGCCCGGACGGTGACGGTCGCGGCGGCCCCGGCGTGGCACTCGGCGGCGAGCTGGGCGGCGTTGCGGCCCTGGCCCGACGCGGCGGCCTCGGCCAGCAGGAAGAGCAGCTCGGAGTGCCGGACCGACAGCTCCAGGGTCCGTCCGGGCAGCGTGAGCGCGGCGCGCTCGCGGCCGAGCACCTCCAACCGTGCCTCGACCGGCGGGCCGGCCGGGGCCGGGACGGTGGCCGGCCGCTCGCGGTGCAGCCAGCGCAGCTCGGACTCGACGGCGGCGACGGTCGCGCGGACGAGGGTGAGCACGTGCGGGCCGGCCACGGCGTCGCCGCCGGTGACGTCGATGGCACCCAGCACCGCCCCGGTCAGCGGGTCGTGCACCGGCGCGGCGGCGCAGCTCCAGGGCTGCACCGGACGCCGGAAGTGCTCACTGCCGTAGATCTGCACGGCGGCGTCGACCGCCAGCGCCGTTCCCGGGGCGTTGGTGCCGGCCACGTCCTCCGACCAGCGGGCCCCCTCGACGAAGTTCACGCCCTCCGCCCGGGCCCGCAGCTGCCGGTCGCCCTCGACCCAGAGCATGCGCCCGGCGGCGTCGGTGACCGCCACGATCATCTCCCCGGCCTCGGCGTCCTGGACCAGCAGCCGGCGGATCACCGGCAGCACCGGCGCCAGGGGGTGGGCGGCGCGGTAGGCGAGCAGCTCGGCGTCGAGCAGCTCCACCGGCGGCAACCCGTCCTCCGGGTCGACCCCGCTGCCGAGGGAGCGGCGCCAGGAATCGAGGACGACGGAGCGGACGACCCCCTCGGCGGGCAGCTCGCTGGCGCTGACCAGCAGCTCGTGCGCGGCGCGCAGCCGCCGGGTCCGCGCGGCGGTGGGCGCCCCGTCCGGCAGCGCCAGCCAGGGGTTGACGGCAGTGGTCACCGGCTGCGCCGCGGGGAGTGGCTCATGACACGGCCATCGTGACCCGTCGGCGCGCATTCCACCAGTGATCACGCCTCCCCGGGCCTGGTCAACGGGCCGGGGCGGGCTCCTCCTCGACCACGGGCAGCTGCCACGGCCGGACGACGGTGACCAGGACGACGATCGCCAGGATGAGCGCGGTGACGACGACGAGGCCGATCGCCACCGCGTCGTTGCCGAGGAGACCGACGACCGGCGAGACCGCCGCGCCGACGCCGAACTGGATCGCGCCGAGCAGGGCCGCCGCGCTCCCGGCGGCCTCCCCGTGCCGGGACAGCGCCAGCGCCGGGGCGTTGGGCAGGGCCAGCCCGCAGGCGAACAGCACCGCCCACAGCGCACCGGTCACCCCGACCAGCCCGCCGGTCCCCGTGCCGGCGAGCACGACCAGCGCGGCACCGGCGAGGGCGCCGGCCACGGTTCCGGCTACGAGCAGCGCCTGCGGCGACCAGCGGCGCAGCAGCAGCGGGTTGAGCTGGGTGGCCGCGATGAGCCAGAAGGCGCCGGCGCCGAAGAGCAGCCCGAACTGCTGCTCGTCCAGCCCGAAGTCGCGCTGGTAGACGAAGGAGGAGCCGGACACGTAGCTGAACAGCCCGGCCATGGTGAGGCCGGCGACCAGCACCAGCCCGACGTAGGTGCGGTCGCGCAGCAGGCCGCGGTAGACCCGCAGCGTGCCGATCACGCCCACGCTGCGCCGCCGCTCCGGGGGCAGGGTCTCCCGCAGCGTCGCCCACCCGACGACGAGCAGCAGCAGGCCGTAGGCCGCCAGCACGGCGAACACCCCGCGCCAGGTGGTGAACCGCAGGACCTCCCCGCCGATGGTGGGCGCCAGGACCGGCGCCGCGCCCAGCACCAGGAACAGCCGGGAGAGCATCGTCGCCGCGGCGCGGCCGTCGTAGAGGTCGCGCACCACGGCCAGGGCGATGACGGCACCGGAGGCCGCTCCCAGCCCCTGCAGCACCCGCAGCCCGCCGAGGACGCCGATGGTCGGCGCGACGAGCACGAGCAGCGAGGCGACCACGTGCAGCGCGGTGCCGGCCAGCAGCGGCCGCCGGCGCCCGAACGCGTCCGACAGCGGACCGAGCACCAACTGGCCCAGGGCCAGGCCGATCAGGGTGCCGGTGAGGGTGAGCTGGACGGTCGCCGAGGTGGTGAGCAGGTCCTCGGTGATGCTGGGCAGCGCCGGCAGGTACATGTCGATGGTCAGCGGCCCGAGGGCGACGAACGCGCCGAGCGTCAGCGCGGTGCGCGCGGCGCCCGGCCGGGCGGGCAGGTCGGCAACCGCTTGCGGGGCGACGCGGTTCTGGGTGGTGGTCACGGGTTCCCCGTCGGTCGATGTGGAGCGGGACCCACGCTGGTCGAACCGCAGTACGGCGACGACAAGGCGGGCACCGGCTCCGGCATTCCGCGCCCGGCGGGTCGCGCCCGGTCAGCGCGGCGGGCGGACGGGCAGGAGGGCGCGCGGATCGCGGGCGCGCAGCGCCCCGGCCCACAGGCCGGCCCCGTAGGCGAGGTCGTCGAGCCGCCGGGCCAGGCCGTGACGGACCGGCCCGGTCCGGTCCCGGTGCGGCCACCAGGCGGCCAGCGCGTCGGCGGTGGCGGCCGCCAGCAGCCACCCCCGCGCCCGCCGCGACCCCACGGCGGCGACCACGGCCAGGGGCCAGTGGTGCCGGGTGGCCGCACGGGCCAGCGACTGCCCGGACGCGGCGAGTCCCCGCACCGCCAGCCCCGCGGCGAGCGCGGCGGGCACGGGCTCCCCCGGCCGGGCCAGGCGGCGCGCCAGCCGGGCCCCGGTCACCCCGAGCACGGCCAGCGCGGCCGCCCTCCCCCGCCGGTCGCCGGCGACCAGCAGGGCCCAGGTCAGCGCGCTCTCCGGGGCGATCACCAGCGGCGACACCGCGCCGCCGTGCCGGGCGGCCAGCAGCGCCGCCCCGGTGCCGTAGAACGCGCGGCGGCGCAGCCAGTCGGACAGGCGCACCGGGTGCTCGTGCGCGACCTCCGCGGCCGGCTCGTACCGCACCCGGCGGCCGGCGGCGGTCAGCCGCCAGACGAGGTCGACGTCCTCGGCCACCCGCAGGTCCTCGTCGAAGCCCTCGCCCAGGGCGGCCCGCCGCACGAGCAGCGCCGCGCTCGGCACGTAGGACACCGACGACAGCGGCCGGACCGCCGCCGGACGGGGTCCCATGTCGAGGGGGCCGGCGACGTCCTCGTAGGCGCTGACCGGGCCGCGGGGCCCCCCGGGCAGCGGCACGATCCGCGGCGCGACGACGGCCAGCCGCGGATCGGCCAGGTGCGGGCGCAGCCGGGCCAGCCAGCCCGGCCGGGGCACGCAGTCGGAGTCGAGGAAGGCCACCAGGTGGGTGCCGGCGGCGGCCAGGCCGGCGTTCCGGGCGGCGGCAGGCCCTCGGGAGACCTCGGCGCGCAGCACCCGGACCCCGTCGGCGGCGGGCACCGGGACCGCCGAGCCGTCGTCCACCACGATCACCGGCAGGCCGGCGGTGCCGGGGTCGGCGCGCAGGGCGGCGAGCAGCCGGGCCAGCGCGGCCGGGCGGTCCCGGACCGGGACGACGACGGTGACGTCCGCGCCTCCGACGCCGGGCGGGAGGTCCGGGTGCGCGAGGCCGGCGTCCAGCAGCCGGGCGGCGAGCGCCGCGCTCGTCGCGTCCCCGACGACGAGGCGGTCGGCGGCGAGCAGCGCGGCCGCGCGCGGGGAGAGCCGCAGCAGGCGCAGCGGCGAGCCGCCGAGCAGCGTGGCGCCGCCGTCCCGCCGGCGGACGCGGGGATCGAGCCGGACGGCGAACCCGTCGGGCAGCCGGTCGCCGGGTGGGGTCACGCCCGCGCCAGGACCTCGTCGGTGGTGGCGGAGGATCCCCGCGGGGCGTAGCCGCCCGTCACCCGCAGGGCGCGCTCGTGCTCCTCCTCGCCGGCGCCCACGCAGGCGTCGGTGACCACCTCGCCGAGGACGTGCGGCAGGTCGACGACGACCAGCCAGCCCTCCTGGCCCGCGCCCGCCGTGGTCATCCCGTCCGCCCCCGTGCTCGTGATCGACGCCCGGGCCTGGCCCGCTCCCCCGTGGACCCTAGCCGCGAGGCCGCCGCTCCGGCGGCGCGACGACCGGAACCTCGCCGTCGGCGTTCCCGGTGACGGTGGAGACCGCCTGATCGACGCGGCACCGCCTCCGACGCGGGGCGGCTCCGGGGCACTACTCCTGGAGCCGCCCCGCGTCGCCGATGCGCCACTCCCGCACCGCCGCGACCAGCCGCCCGGCCAGGTCCGCCACCAGCTCCGCCCCCTCGGCGGCCGACGCGCCCGCCGGGTCGCCGAGCACCCCGTTCGGGCTGACCGCCCGCACACCCTCGGCGCGCATCCGGGGTAGCAGCTCCCGCAGCGACGCCGTCTCCCCCGGCTCGGCCCGCTCCTGGCGGACCCCGCCGGGTTCCACGTGCAACATGAGCGATGTCTCCACCCGTCCGGCGTGGGCGTCAGCGCCGGGCACGGCGCACGGCCACCAGGCCACGTCCCGCCCCTCGGCACGGAGCAGCGGCACCGCCGCCCGCAGGGCGTCGATGTTGCCGCCGTGGCCGTTGACGACCAGCAGCCGCCCTGCCCACCGGCCGGCCGAGCGCCCGTACTCCACCAGCAGCGTCGTCAGCGCCTCCGTGCCGATCGACACCGTGCCCGGGAAGCCCTCGTGCTCCCCGCTCGCCCCGTAGGCGATCGCCGGGGCCAGCAGCGCGTTCCCGACCCCGGGCACCGCGGCCTGCGCGACCGCCTCGGCCGTCCGGGTGTCGGTCGCGAGCGGCAGGTGCGGACCGTGCTGCTCCACCGAGCCGAGGGGGACGACGAGCAGCGGCCGCTCGGGCAGCTCCGGCCAGGCGGCGCCGGCCAGGGAGGGCATCGCCGCAGCCTAGCCGCGCCGGACGGTTGGCAGACTCACTGGTCATGAGCACCCGACCAGCGCCCGGGCGCTGCCCCTGCGGAACCGGGCTGCCCTACGCCGAGTGCTGCGGGCCGCGGCACGACGGCTCGGCGCCGGCGGCGACCGCCGAGCAGCTGATGCGCTCGCGGTACAGCGCCTTCGCCGTCGGCGACGCCGCCTACCTGCTGGCCAGCTGGCACTCCACCACTCGGCCGCCGACGGCGGAGCTGGACCCGACGGTGCGCTGGACCGGCCTGGACGTGCTCGCCACCACCGGCGGCGGGCTGCTCGCCGCCGAGGGGACGGTGGAGTTCCGCGCCTGGTACGTCGCCGGCGGCGAGCGCGGCAGCCAGCACGAGGTCAGCCGGTTCGCGCGGGAGGACGGCGCCTGGCGGTACCTCGACGCGGGGTGAGGGTGTCGGGCGGAACCCCTGTGGGCACGAGCCCGGGCATGACCACCGAGGACACCCGCAAGGTCGCCGAGTTGATCAGGGGGGAGCGCTTCGGCTTCCTCACCACGATCGCTCCCGGCGGGAAGCTGACCAGCCGCCCCATGACGCTGCAGCAGGTGGAGTTCGACGGCGACCTGTGGTTCTTCGCCGAGCGCGGCTCCCACCCGGTGGCGCACATCGCCGCCTCCCCGCAGGTCAACGTGGGCATCGGTTCCGGTGGCACCTGGGTGTCGCTGACCGGGCACGCCCGGGTGGTCGACGACACCGCGAAGAAGAAGGAGCTGTGGAACGGCGGCGTGGAGGCGTGGTTCCCGAGCGGCCCCGAGGACCCCGACGTCGTCCTGATCAAGGTCGAGGGCGACTCCGCGGAGTACTGGGAGAGCCCCGGCGGCCGCCTGGCCACGGCGTTCAGCTTCGTGAAGGCCAAGGCCACCGGCGAGCGGATCGACGTCGGGGACAACAAGAAGGTCGACCTCTAGCCCGGCGGCTCCCCGGTGCCGGCCCGCGAGCCGGCACCGGGGATCAGCGCAGGTCGAGGCCCGCGAGCGGCGACTCGTCGCAGATCTTGGCGGGGGGCAGCGCGGGCATGCCGAGCAGCGTGGGCTGGCCGCGGACCGGACCCTTGTGCGAGTGGTCGATGTGGCTCTTGGGCGCCACCAGCCCGAGGTCGCGCGCCGCGAGCGCCGTCTCGCCGTAGCCCTGCACGCACTCGGGGTCGGGACCGTCCAGCGGCAGGCCGGTGAAGAACTTCGCCGCCATGCAGCCCCCCCGGCAGGCGTCGAAGTGCGCGCACTTGGTGCAGGCGCCGCCGGTCTGCGGGTTGCGCAGGTCGGCGAACAGCTCGCTGGACTGCCAGACCCGCTGGAAGCCGCCCTCGTCGCGGACGTTGCCGGCGAGGAAGTTCTCGTGGATGGCGAACGGACAGGCGTAGACGTCGCCCACCGGGTCGATCAGGCACACGACCCGGCCGGCGCCGCACAGGTTCAGCCCGGGCAGCGCCTCGCCGAAGGCGGACAGGTGGAAGAACGAGTCACCGGTGAGGACGCGGTCGCCGTTGGCCAGCAGCCAGGAGTAGAGGTCGCGCTGCTGGGCCTGGGTGGGGTGCAGCTGGTCCCAGACGTCGGCCCCGCGGCCCGACGGCCGCAGCCGGGTGATCCGCAGCTGGGCGCCGTATCGGTCGGTGAGCGCCTTGAACTCGTCGAGCTGGCCCGCGTTCTCCCGGGTGACGACGACGGAGACCTTGAAGTCCTTCATCCCGGCCTCGGCCAGGTTCTCCAGCGCCTTGACCGCGGTGGCGAAGGAGCCGGTGCCGCGGACGCGGTCGTTCACCTCGGCGGTGGCGCCGTCGAGGGAGATCTGCACGTCGACGTAGTCCGTGGCCGCCAGCTGCGCAGCGCGCGCCTTGTCCAGCTTCACGCCGTTGGTGGAGAACTTGACGCCGACGTCGTGGCCGATGGCGTAGTCGAGCAGGTGCCAGAAGTCCGGCCGCACGGTCGGCTCGCCGCCGCCGACGTTGACGTAGAACACCTGCATCCGCTGCAGCTCGTCGATGACCGCCTCGGCCTCGGCGGTGGACAACTCGCGCGGATCACGACGTCCGGACGAGGACAGGCAGTGCACGCACGCAAGGTTGCAGGCGTAGGTCAGCTCCCAGGTGAGGCAGATCGGGGCGTCCAGGCCGTACTCGAACTGGTCGACGAGGCGCCCGCCGACCGGGCGCTCGGGCGTGGCGGGACGGGACGGCAGGACGGCGGTCATCGGGGGGCCTCCGGAGTCCTTCTCTCGATCATCTGCGAGCGGGCGAGGTCGGCCAGCGCCGTGACGTAGGCGCCGCGCTGGGCGTCGGGGACGCCGCAGGCGGTCAGGGTGGCCTCGGCGCTGGGGTGGTCGCCCAGCGCCTCGACGACGGCGACCAGCGTCTTCGACTTCAGGAAGGACAGCTTCCGGTTGCCGAAGTGGTAGACGAGCGCGCCGAACGGCTCGGGCCGCAGCGCGACGGACCGGGCCCGGCGCCAGGGCAGCCCCGCGTCGAAGGCGCAGCTCCCCCCGGTCGCCGGACCGGTTCCGTTCGTCGACGGCACGGCGTCGATCAGTACACCCCGCACATGCCGTCGATGGAGACCTCCTCGACGAGCGACTCCTCGACGAGGGCCTCCTCGGTCGCAGGCGCCTCGGGGGCGATGACGTCGGTCTGGGTGGGCTCGGGCATGAGGGCCTCCGTGAACGCGATCACATGGTCGGGGCGGACGTTAGTGACACCCGGTGCCAGGAGCAACAGCGGGGCCTCCCGTGTCCGCCCGGCCGCGCAGGGCGGGGCCGCGGGGCAGAATGCGCCCGTGGCGGGGACGAGGGCGGCGCCGGCCGCGCCTCCGGCGGGGCGCGCCCGCGTGGAGCGGGCGGCCCTGGACCTGTTCACCGTCCGGGGCTTCGAGGACGTCACGAGCGACGAGGTGGCCGACTCCGCCGGCATCAGCCGCCGCACCTTCTTCCGCTACTTCCCGACCAAGGCCGACGCCGTGTGGGGCGACTTCACCGGGCACGTGGCCCGGCTCGCGCAGATGCTCGCCGCCGCCGACCCGGACCAGCCCGTGCTCACCTCGGTGTGCGCCGCCTACGTCGAGGTGAACGACTACCCGGACGCCGAGCTGCCGCTGCTGCGCGAGCGGATGCGGCTGATCCTCACCGAGCCGGCGCTGCTCGCGCACAGCCAGCTCCGCTTCGCCGAGATCGACCGGGTGGTCGCGGGGCACGTCGCGGCGCGGACCGGGACCTCCCCGGCCGGGCTGCTGCCCCGGCTGGTCGCCGCGAGCACCCGGGCCGCGGCCACCACCGCGTTCGAGGCCTGGCTCGCCGACGAGGACTCCAGCCTGGCCGCGCACCTGCACCTGGCGTTCGACGAGATGGCGGCGGGCTTCCCCAGCCTCCGCCGCTGACCTGTCGCGGCGACCGGCGCGCGGCCCGGTGTGGCCGCGGTCTCACCGTCGGCAGTAACCTGGCACTGAGTGCCACCGGCCGTCGGGCCGGTCCGCCCGCCCGGTCGACCGGGCCGACAAGGAGGTTCCGATGGCCAACGCGTGGTTCGAATCGGTCGCCGAGGCGCAGCGGCGCGCGAAGAAGCGGCTGCCGAAGGGCGTCTACGGCGCCCTGGTCGCCGGCTCCGAGCGGGGGGTGACGCTGGAGGACAACCTCGCGGCGTTCGCCGAGATCGGCTTCGCGCCGCACACCGCGGGGCTGGCCAACGAGCGGAACATGGCCGTGACGGTCATGGGCCAGCCCATGTCGATGCCGATCGTGATCAGCCCGACCGGCGTGCAGGCCGTCCACCCCGACGGCGAGGTCGCCGTCGCCCGTGCCGCCGCCGCCCGTGGTGTGGCGATGGGCCTGTCCTCGTTCGCCAGCAAGCCGGTCGAGGAGGTCGTCGCGGCCAACCCGCAGACGTTCTTCCAGATGTACTGGGTCGGCACCCGCGACGAGATGCTCGCCCGCATGGAGCGCGCGAAGCGGGCCGGCGCCGTGGGCATGATCGCCACGCTCGACTGGTCGTTCGCCTACGGCCGCGACTGGGGCAGCCCGTTCATCCCCGAGAAGATCAACTTCGAGGCCGCCCGGCGGTACGCGCCGCAGGTGCTGGTGAAGCCGCGCTGGCTGCTGGACTTTGCGCGCACCGGGCAGATCCCCGACCTCACCGTGCCCAACATGGTCGCCACCCCCGGCGAACCGGCGCCCACGTTCTTCGGCGCCTACGGCATGTGGAGCGCCTCCCCGATGCCGACGTGGGAGGACGTCGCCTGGCTGCGCTCGCAGTGGGACGGGCCGTTCATGCTCAAGGGCGTCATGCGGGTCGACGACGCCAAGCGCGCCGTCGACGCCGGCGTGACCGCCATCTCGGTGTCCAACCACGGCGGCAACAACCTCGACGGGACGCCGGCCTCGATCCGCGCGCTGCCGGCGGTGGCCGATGCGGTGGGCGACCAGATCGAGGTGCTCCTCGACGGCGGCATCCGGCGCGGCGGCGACGTCGCCAAGGCCCTGGCCCTGGGCGCCAAGGCCGTGCTGATCGGCCGCGCGTACCTGTGGGGCCTGGCCGCCAACGGGCAGGCCGGCGTGGAGAACGTCCTGGACCTGCTGCGCGACGGTCTCGGCTCGGCGATGGTCGGCCTCGGCCGCCCGAACGTTTCCGACCTGTCCCGCGACGACCTCGTCGTTCCTCCGGGCTTCGAGCACCAGCTGGGCGGCGCCGCCGTCGAGAACGCCCTGCTGGCCAGCTCTCCCGCCCGCCGGCGGCGCGAGGCCTGACGCGCGACGGCCGGGGGATGCCCGCTGACGGACGTCCCCCGGCTGCGGTCGCGGCTCACATCCGCACGGAGTGCACGATGCGGTCGGGGCGGACGCGGACCAGCGCCGCCCCGCCCAGCCAGCGCCCCAGGGCGCCGGTCGGGTCCTCGATCCGGAGCGCCGTGCCGTCGGGCCGCCGGATCCGCAGGTCGGATGTGATCTCGACGTAGCCGTCACCGAGGACGTCGTCCAGCCGGCGGGGACGACCGTCGACGAGGACCTCGGGCTGGGGGAGCAGCGTCCCGGCCAACCTGCGGCCGGCGCGGCCCCGACGGGCCACCAGCGGGCCGCGAGCCAGCGGCGGGGTGCGGCTGTCGGTGGCCAGCCGGGCCACCGCCGGGATGCGCCGGACGGCGGCCAGCACGAGCCTCCGGACGACGGCGCCCCCGCGCCCGCCGCCGGTCATGAGCCGCCCGAGCAGCAGCGCCACCCGGATCAGCGCGCGGGCGTGCGGTTCCCGCTCGGCGCGGTAGGTGTCCAGCAGCGGGTCCGGCGCCTCCCTGCGGAGGACGGCAGCGAGCTTCCAGGCAAGCTGGTGGACGTCGCGCAGCCCGAGCCCCAGTCCCTGGCCGACGAACGGCGGGCTGAGGTGGGCGGCGTCGCCGGCCAGCAGCACCCGGCCGTCGCGCCAGCGGTCGGCCACCTGCGCCCGGAAGGTGTACTCGACCGCGCGCAGCACCTCGATGTCGGCGGCACGGGCGACGGGCGCGAGCAGCACCGCCAGCCGCTCCGGGGCGGCCAGCTCCTCGGCCGTCTCCCCCGGTGCCAGCCGGAACTCCCAGCGGTACCGGTCGCCGGTGACCGGCATGAACGTGGCCGCCCGGTGCGGGTCGCACACCTGGTGCACGCCCGGCCAGACCGGCAGCGGTTCGGGCGCCCGCGCGTCGACGACGAGCCAGCGGTCGGCCGGGCCGAGGTCGACCATCCGGGCGCCGATCAGCTCCCGCACGGTGCTGTTGGCGCCGTCGCAGCCGAGCACGGCCGCTGCCCGGACGGACCGGTCCACCCCCGTCGCCCGGTCGGTCACCCGCACGGTCACCCCGCCGCCGTCCTGCTCCAGCCCGGTCACCTCGCTCCCGCGCAGCACCTCGATCCCCGGCGCCGACGCCCCGGCGGCGGCCAGCACCTCCTCCAGGTCGGGCTGGTGGACGAACGACCCCTGCGGCCAGCCGTGGCTCCCGGCGTCCGGGGCGCGGCGGAACTCGGCGAGCACGCGGTGCGCGCCGTCGAGCAGCCGCAGGCCGGCCATCGGCCGGCAGCGCGCTGCCACCTCGTCGGCCACCCCGGCGGCCTGCAGCACCCGGAACACCTCGTCGTCCAGGTGCACCGCCCGCGGCAGCGGATAGGGCGCCGCGTGCCGTTCCACGACGACGACGGCCAGCCCCCGGCGGGCCAGCAGGAGAGCCGCCGTCAGCCCCACCGGGCCGGCACCGACCACGAGGACGGGGGCGCCGGGCATGCCACCAGTCTCACCGACACCCGTCCCGCCGGCTGCAGCACGTTGCACCGCACGTCTCCCACCTTGACGGGCACGGCACCGGCTCAGCAGTCTGTGAGGCACTGCACACGCCGTTGCGACGTGTGCTCGGGCACCGCGACGACGCGGCGACGACGACGGAAGGAACACCTGGGTGAAGACCAAGGGCGCGATCCTGTGGGGCGTGGGCGAGCAGTGGTCGGTCGAGGAGATCGACCTCGGTGATCCCCGGGAGGGAGAGGTACAGGTCCAGCTGGCGGCCTCCGGCCTCTGCCACAGCGACGAGCACCTGGTGACCGGTGGTACCCCGGTGGCGTCCTACCCGGTGATCGGTGGTCACGAGGGCAGCGGTGTCGTCACCAAGGTGGGCCCGGGGGTGACCGGGCTCAAGGAGGGCGACCACGTGGTCACCGCCTTCATCCCCGCATGCGGGCAGTGCCTGCCGTGCTCGAAGGGGATGCAGAACCTCTGCGACCTCGGCGCGAACCTGCTGGCGGGCACGTCGATCTCCGACGGCAGCTACCGCATCCAGGCCCGCGGCAAGGACGTCATCCCGATGTGCCTGCTCGGCACCTTCTCCCCCTACATCACGGTGCACCAGGCCTCGGTGGTGCGGATCGAGCCGGACATCCCGCTCGAGGTCGCCGCCCTGGTCGGCTGCGGGGTCACCACCGGTTGGGGCTCGGCGACCAAGGTGGGTGACGTCCGGCCGGGTGACGACGTGGTGGTGATGGGCGCCGGCGGCGTCGGCATGAACTCCGTGCAGGGCGCGGCCGCGGCGGGTGCCAAGCGGGTCATGGTGATCGACCCGGTCGCGCAGAAGCGGGAGTGGGCCATGGACATGGGCGCGACCCACACCTACGCGAGCGTCGAGGAGGCCGTCGACCCGATCAACGAGCTCACCTGGGGCCGCATGGCCGACAAGACGATCATCACCGTCGGCTCCATCGAGGGCGAGCACGTCCAGCAGGCCCTGAGCCTGACCGGCAAGGGCGGGCGGGTCGTCGTCACGGCCATGGGCGACGCCCAGAACATCGACGTCAAGCTCAGCCTCTTCGAGCTCAGCCTGCTGCAGAAGGACCTGCAGGGCGCGGTCTTCGGCGGGTTCAGCCCGCGCGTGGCCATCCCGGAGCTGCTCTCGCTCTACCAGGAGGGCCAGCTCAAGCTCGACGGCCTGGTGACGACCAAGTACTCCCTGGAGGAGGTCAACCAGGGCTACCAGGACATGCGCGACGGCAAGAACATCCGCGGGATGATCGTCTACACCGACGCCGACCGCTGACCCTGCCGGGCGGGTAGGTCTTTCCCGCGACAGTCGGTCTCTGCTCACTCGCGTGAGCAGAGACCGACTGCGGCGGGGGAACTCGTGCCCCTCGTCAGGCGAGCAGGCGGGTCAGCGCCGGCCCGAGGTCGGTGAGCGACCGGACCGGTGCGACCGAGCCGCCGCCGCGCGCGGCCAGCGCCCGCGAGGCGGTCAGCGCCTCGTCCTCGGGGCCGCCGTCGGGCAATGGGCAGAGCACGTCGAGCCGGTCGATGCCGGCCAGCGCCGACTCGGCGGCGTCGCCGGCCGTGGCCAGGCAGTCCGACAGCAGGACGACGACCCGCTCGTCGGCGTGCGCGGCCGTCCGCAACTGCGCCGCAGCCTCCCGCAGCGCCGCGGCGATGTCGGTGGTCCCGTGGCCGCGCAGCCCCACCAGGGCCAGCACGAGGTCCTCGGCGGACCGGTGCCGGCCGTGCTGCTGCAGCACCTCCACCCGGTCGGCGAAGGCCAGCACGCTGGTCTCCAGCCGCTCACCCGCGGCCAGCACGACCCCGGCGGCGGCGACCGCGGCGATGGCCACCCCCAGCCCGCTCATCGAGCCCGACCGGTCGACCACCAGGCACACCGCACGGCGGGAGCCGGTCCACCGCCGGGTCACCACGTCCTCGGGGTCGGGCGGCCACGGTCCGCTCCAGCGGTCGAGGGTGCGGTCGAGGTCCAGGTCGCCGTCCCCACCCCGGATCGGCGCCAGGCGCCGGGTCCCCCGGGCGCGGGCGCTGCCCACCCGGCCGACCTGCACGAAGACGCGCGCCGCCAGACGGCGGGCGGCCGAGCGGAGCTCCCGGTCTGTCGCGAGGGCCAGGTCGGCGAGCAGCGCGGCCGCCGCGTCCGGATCGCCACCCATCACCGCGGCGAACGCGTCCTCGTCGAGCTCCCCCACCTCCGGGCTGACCTCGTCGAACGACGCGTGCCGCAGCTCCAGTTCCCGCCGCGAGGTCTGCCGTGGGCCGCGCCGGTCGGACCGCTCCCGCCGGGGGCTCCCTGCATCCGGGCCTGCCGCCTCAGGCGGCAGGCCTCCCGCTTTTCCCGGGCCGTCCCCGGCGGGGGCCGGGGGCGCACCGGGCGACCCGTCGGAGGGCGGCCCGGCGTCGACCGGCCAGACCCGCTCGAGGATCTCGTCGAGGACGCTCTCCGGCGTCCGCTCCACCCCCTCGGTGACCTTGATCCGACCGGACAGCGCCGCGTGCAGCGCGTCCCGCGCCGCCTCCCGCGCACCGTCGTCGTCCAGGCCGCCGATGCCGCGCAGGGCCAGCAGGCCGTCGAGGAGCAGCACGAGGTCGATGGCGCCGCGAACCGACGACCCGGTGCGCAGGTCGCGGTGGTCGCGGGTGGCCCGCACCAGCCGCACCGCCAGGGCGACCGGCCTCGGCTCCGCCGCGGTCACGGCCGCGACGATCGCCTGCTCGGCCGGCTCGTCCTGGTAGCCCAGGACCACCCGGCACATCCGGTCGGCGATCGCCTGCCCGACGCGCGCGGTGCCGATCGCGTCGAACGGGTTCATCGCCGCGATGAGCCGGAAGCCGGCGGCCGCCCGCACGGTGCCCAGCCGCGGAACGGCGATCTCCCCCTCGGTCAGGACGGTGATGAGGACGTTGAGGGTCTCCTCCGGGATGCGGTTGAGCTCCTCGAGGTAGAGCAGGCCCGAGCCGCGCATGGCGGTGAGCAGCGGACCGTCGGTGAAGCTGTCCGGTACGTACCCGTCGGCCATGACCGCGGCCGGGTCGTAGGAGCCGACCAGCCGCGCCGGGGTAAGTTCCGCGTTCCCCTCGACGAAGACGACGTCCTGGCCGGCCTCACCGGCGATGGCGCGCAGCAGGGTGGACTTGCCCGTGCCCGGCGGCCCCTCGAGGACGACGTGCCGGTTCGTCTGCAGCGCGACGGTGAGCACCTCGCGCTCACGCCGCAGCCCGATGACCGGGCCGGGTACCGCGGAATCGACGCTCACCGGGCTCCTCTCGTGGGCGGGCGGTGCGGGAGGACGGCGTGCCTCACCGTTCGGCGGTGCGGTGGATCGGCCCGTCGACCTCGGCCAGCCGCTCCCCCGTGCCGCCCCACCGCCCGGCGATGATCTCGGCCGCGATCGACACCGCCGTCTCCTCCGGGGTGCGAGCGCCCAGGTCCAGCCCGATCGGCGAGGAGAGCCTGGCCAGCTCGTCGGCGGTGAGCCCCGCCTCCGACAGCCGGGCGAGCCGCTCGTCGTGCGTGCGCCGCGAGCCCATCGCACCCACGTAGGCGACCGGGGCACGCAGGGCCACCTCGAGCAGCGGGACGTCGAACTTGGGGTCGTGGGTGAGCACGCACAGCACGGTGCGCTCGTCGACGCGCCCCGCGTCGAGCTCGGCCTGCAGGTAGCGGTGCGGCCACTCGACGACGACCTCGTGCGCCTCCGGGAAGCGCTTGGCCGTGGCGAACACCGGGCGGGCGTCGCAGACGGTCACCCGGTAGCCGAGGAACGCCCCCACCCGGGCGACTGCGGCGGCGAAGTCGATCGCGCCGAACACGACCATCCGGGCCGGCGGCGCGAAGGAGTTGACGAACAGGGTCAGGTCGTCGCCGCGCCGCTCGCCGTCGTGGCCCACGTGCAGCAGGGCCGTCCGCCCGGCGGCCAGCATCCCGCGGGCGTCGGCGGCGACAGCGGCGTCCAGCCGCTCGGAGCCCAGCGTTCCGGAGGCGTGGTCCGGCCAGAGCACCAGACGGCGGCCCAGCCGGTCGTCCGGGCCGGCCACCACGGTGACGACGGCGACCGCCTCGTGCCGCCCCACCGACGCGGCGACCTCACCGAGCTCCGGGAACGACTCGCGCGAGACCGGCTCGACGAACACGTCGAGGATCCCGCCGCAGGTCAATCCCACGGCGAACGCGTCGTCGTCGCTGACGCCGTAGCGACGCAGCACCGGCCCACCGGTCTGGACGACGTCCTTCGCCTCCTCGTACACCGCGCCCTCGACGCAGCCGCCCGAGACGCTGCCGACCGCCGTCCCGTCCGGGCCGACCAGCATCGAGGCGCCGGCGGGTCGCGGCGCCGAGCGCCAGGTGCCCACCACCGTTCCCACGCCGACGGTCTCCCCCGCCTGCCACCAGCCCACCAGGTCATCGAGCACGTCACGCATCGGCGATCACTCCTGACAACTCCTCGAACGCGGCCATGCTGTGCCCGGCCACGAAGTGGTCCACCGACGGCAGCGCCGCCTGCATCCCGCCGGTGAGGGGTTCGTACCCGTCCCGGCCCTTGTGCGGGTTGACCCAGACGACGGCGTGCGCCAGCCGCCGCAGCCGGGCCATCTGCTCCCGCAGCAGCGCGGCGTCCCCACGCTCCCAGCCGTCGCTGCAGACGACGACCACCGCCCCGCGGGCGGTGCCCCGCTGGCCCCACCGGTCGAGGAAGGCCTTGAGCACCTCGCCGAGCCGGGTGCCGCCGGACCAGTCCGGGATCGCGTGCCCGCCCGCGGCCAGGGCCCGGTCGGGATCGCGCAGCCGCAGCTCGCGGGTGACCCGGGTCAACCGGGTCCCGATCGTGAACACCTCGGTCGACGCCGGCCGGGCCCGCACCGCGGCGTGCGCGAAGCGCAGCAGGGCATCCGCGTACGGGGCCATCGAACCCGAGACGTCGACCAGCAGCACGACCCGGCGGGGGCGCGGCCGTGCCCGGCGGTGCATCAGCCGGCTGATCTCGCCGCCGTCGCGCAGGGCCCGCCGCACCGTCCGGGCCGGGTGCACCCCGCCGTGGGCGGCGGGGCGCCGGCGCCGGGCCGGGCGCATGGGCGAGGCAGGCACGAGAAGCGCGAACAGCCGGCGCAGGTGCGCGCGCTCGGCGTCGGTCAGCCCGGCCACGTCGCGGTGTCGCAGCACCTCGTCGGCGCTCGCCCGCGCGGCCAGGTCGGGGGTGTCGGTGTCGTCGTCGCCCTCGCCGGCGCCCGCGTCCAGCGGCGCGCTCGCGGCCAGCCGGGGCGGCACCTGCGCACTCGGCGGAGCCGGCCGCGGCCGCCGACCGGAGAACCAGGCGAGGAAGGCGGCGTCGTAGCGGTCCAGGTCGTCGGGGCCCGAGCAGAGGGTGAGCCGGCCGGCCCAGTAGACGGCGGACGGCGCCAGGACGTCGAGGTGCCCCAGCGCGGCGAGCGTCGCCTCGACCCGGTCCGGCGAGGCGGCCACGCCGGCGTGCCGCAGCGTGCGGGCGAAGCCGAGCACCGTGTCGACGACGTCGCGCCTCTCAGCCACCGAAGAGGGCCTCCGGCGCGAGCGACTGCACCCGCTCGGTGTCCTCCCGGTACTTCAGCACCGCCCCGAGCGTGCGGGCCGCGAGATCCGGGTCGAGGTCGCGGGCGCCCAGGGTGTGCAGCGCCGTCGCCCAGTCCATGGCCTCGGCGACCCCGGGCGGCTTGAGCAGGTCGAGGGTGCGCAGGGTCGACGTCGCCCGGGCCACCTGCCGGGCCAGCTGCTCGGTCACCTGCGGCAGCCGGCGGCGCAGGATCGCCACCTCGCGGTCGAAGTCCGGATGCGCCAGCCAGTGGTAGAGGCAGCGGCGCTTGAGCGCGTCGTGCACCTCGCGGGTGCGATTGGAGGTGAGGACCACCAGCGGTGGCGTCTTCGCGCGCACCGTGCCGAGCTCCGGGATGGAGATGGTGAAGTCGGAGAGCACCTCGAGCAGGAAGGCCTCGAACTCGTCGTCGGCGCGGTCCACCTCGTCGACGAGCAGCACGCTCGGCGAGTCCTCCAGCGCCTGCAGCAGCGGCCGGGCCAGGAGGAACCGGCGGTCGTAGAGGGAGGCCTCGAGCCGCGCGGGGTCGTCCGCGGCGTGCGCGGCCTCGGCGGCCCGCAGGTGCAGCAGCTGCCGGCCGAAGTCCCAGTCGTAGAGCGCCTGGCTTGCCTCCAGACCCTCGTAGCACTGCAGCCGGTAGAGCGGCCGGCCGGTGATCTGCGCCAGCGCCTGGGCCAGTGCGGTCTTGCCGACGCCGGCCTCCCCCTCCAGGAACAGCGGGCGGTGCATGGCCAGCGCCAGGTAGGCGGCGGTGGCCAACCCGTCGTCGGGGAGGTAGCCGGTGCCCTCCAGGGCGGCGGACAGCTCGACAGGGCTCCCGGGGTCCGTGGGCTGGCTCACCCCGCGAGCATCCCACCTGCGCCCTTCTCCCCGCGCACCCGCCGCCGTCCCGGGCGTCGGGCACGATGGCGGAATGCCGACGCCGGATGCCGCCCCGACCGACGAGCTCGCCCACGGCGACGACCTGCGGGCGTTCGTCGACGCCTCGCCCTCCCCCGCGCACGCGGTCGCCGAGCTCGCCCGCCGGCTGCGCGCCGCCGGGTTCACCGAGCTCTCCGAGGCCGACTCCTGGGCACCGGCCCCGGGAGCGCAGCACTTCGTGGTCCGGCACGGCAGCCTGATCGCCTTCCGGACGGGCAGCGGCCCCCTGGCGGAGACCGGGATGCGACTGGTCGGCGCGCACACCGACTCGCCGACGTTCAAGGTGCGCCCGCGCAGCGACGTCCGGCAGTCGGGGTACCGGTTGGTGGGCGTCGAACCCTACGGCGGCGGCCTCTGGCACACCTGGCTGGACCGGGAGCTGACCGTGGCCGGGCGGCTGGTGCTGCGCTCCGGTTCCCCCACCCACCCGGCCACGGCCCTCGTCCGCCTGCCCGGCGCGCCGCTGCGGCTGCCGTCCCTCGCCATCCACCTCGACCGCAGCGTCCGGGAGGGGCTGACGCTCGACCCGCAGCAGCACCTCGTGCCGGTCTGGGACCGCGACCTGGGCACCGGCCCGGGGCTCACCGAGGCCCTCGCCGCCGAGGCCGGCGTCGCCCCCGGCGACGTCGTCGGCGCCGACCTGGTGCTGGCCGACACCCAGCCGTCGTCGCGGGCCGGCGCGGACGGCTCCTGGGTGGCCGCCCCCCGGCTGGACGACCTGGCCTGCTGCCACTCCGGTCTGCTCGCGCTGCTGGCGGCGCCCGTGGGGGCGCGCACCCAGGTGCTGGTCTGCAACGACCACGAGGAGGTGGGCAGCGGCTCGATGTCCGGTGCCCGCGGCAGCTTCCTGGAGGACGTCGTCCAGCGGCTGGCCGCGGCGACCGACCCGGCGGACCCGCAGGCGGTGCACCGCGCGCTGTCCCGCTCCGTGCTGGTGTCCGCGGACATGGCGCACGCCGTCCACCCGACCCGCGCCGAGCGGCACGAGCCGGCGCACCGGCCCGAGTTGGGCGGCGGGCCGGTGCTGAAGGTGAACGCCAACCAGGCCTACGCCACCGACGCCGCGTCCGGCGGCTGGTTCACCGAGCGGTGCGACGAGGCCGGCGTCCCGGTGCAGACCTTCGTCACCCGGGCCGACCTCCCGTGCGGCAGCACCATCGGGCCGCTGACGGCGACCCGGCTGGGCATCGCCACGGTGGACATCGGCGCCCCCATGCTGGCCATGCACTCCTGCCGCGAGCTGGCCTCCGCCCGCGACGTCCCGCTCATGGTGGCCGCCCTCACCGCCTGCCTCGGCAGCTGACGCCGGCCGTCGCCGGCGGGATCAGGCGCGGGCGACGATCGCGGTCGGGCCGAGCGAAGGGTCCAGCGCCCCGTGCTGCAGGGCCAGGGACTCGACCACCCGGCGGGCAAGGGCCGATCCCGCCCCGGGCACGACAACGGCGGCCGACCGGAGTCTGGTCTCGGTCGGCCGCCGTGGATCCGTGCCCGGCGCACGTGCGCCGGGAGGAGGTCACATACGACGGTTGTCGTCTGCGCCGTCGACCTCGACCTCTTCCTTGCGGAGGGTCTCGTTGACCTGGGTCTGCTCGCTGACGGTCTGCTTGTCCATGCGGATGCGCTCCACCGGGACCGCCTCCTTCTCCACGACCGGGCGCTCGCCGTGGAGCACCACCTCGTGCTCCTCCTCGCTGATCGCGGGCCCGTCCATCGCGTTGCCGACGTTGGCGTCGGTGATGGGCTCGCGCTCGAGGCGGACCTCCTCGTGGGTCACGGGAACGGTCTCGGTGACGTTCTCGCTGACCACGTACTTCCGCAGCCGGGCGCGGCCGGTCTCCTCGGAACGGGTGCCCACGCGGAGCTGCTCCTCGGACCGGGTCATGGCGTCGTCCGTGGTGGGACCGGAGGTGTCGTGGCCCACGGTGCCGGCGGTGTCGGTCCGGCCGGTGGTGCCGGCCATGCCCGTCGTCTCGGTCGTCCGGACGGTCTCCGTCGTGCCGGTGCCCAGGCCGTAGTACCGGTACAGCTCCTCCTCCTCCTGCGGGGAGAGGTGACCGTCGGTGTCGATCTTGGGCGCGTCCTTGACGCGGTCCTTGCTGACCGCTACGCGGACGCCGTCGTTCGTCAGGTCGGCGTCACGGATGGGGACGAAGGACTCCTTCGTCCCGAACAGTCCGGTGCGCACGGTGACCCACTCGGGCTGGCCGGTCTCGTCGTCGAGGTAGACCTCGGAGGCCGACCCGATCTTCTGGCCCTCGGTGTCGTAGACGTCCTGGCCGATCACACGGCTGATGGCCTCGGTGCCGATCATCTCGTTGTCGCTCCTATCTGAGCTCGGGATGTACGCGTCGCAGAGATGGGTGACCGGGATGATCGCCGCGAAACGAGACGATCGAGATCGTGTGCGCACCACGCGGCCCCCGCGGCTCCGCCGGGCGACCCGCTCGAGCGCCGGCGCACGCCCGGCCGACCGCATCGGCGCAGGTCACGGCCGGGGTCCGCGGCCGGTCACCCGACCGGCCGTTGCGCGCGCCAACAGCGGAACCGGTCGTGACTCTGGGTCGTTCGGCGCTGCCCGGGCGTGTCGCCCCGAACCCGTCCGGCACATCCGGCGCGGCGCGGTCGGCGCGTCGCCCGCGACCGGGCGGTGACCGTGCTCAGCATGGGGAGGTGCCTCCCCGTTCGCCCTACGACAACCTCGTCCACCCGCGCACCGTCAAGAAGCCGACCCCCGAGGTCGAGGCCCTCAAGGACGTGGTCGTCGAGGACCCCAGCAGCGGGTTCGTCGGCGCCGTGGTGCGCTGCGAGAAGGACGTCGTCCACCTGGAGGACCGGTTCGGCAAGGTCCGCGGCTACCCCCTGGGGCCCGGCTTCTGGGTCGACGGCCGGCCGGTGGTGCTCGTGCGGCCGAAGCAGCACGCGCCGTCGGGCCCGCAGCGCAGCGCCTCGGGGTCGACCTACGTCGTCGGCGCCCGCGCCCGCGTCGCCCGCGAGGGGCGCATCTACGTCGAGGGCAAGCACGACGCGGAGCTCGTCGAGAAGGTGTGGGGCCACGACCTGCGGATCGAGGGCGTCGTCGTCGAGCCGCTGCACGGCGTCGACGACCTGCCCGGCATCGTGCGCGACTTCCGACCCTCGTCCGGACGGCGGCTCGGTGTGCTCGTCGACCACCTGGTGACCGGCTCGAAGGAGTCACGCATCGCAGCGCGGATCACCGGCGACCACGCGCTGGTGGTCGGCCACCCGTTCATCGACATCTGGCAGGCGGTCAAGCCCTCCGTCGTCGGCATCGAGGCCTGGCCGACCGTGCCGAAGGGCGAGGACTGGAAGACCGGCGTCTGCAAGCGGCTGGGGTGGGAGGACGACCCCGGCTACGTGTGGGCGCAGCGCATCCTCGCCCGCGTGAAGGTCTGGACCGACCTCGAGCCCACCCTGATCGGCCGCGTCGAGGAGCTCATCGACTTCGTCACCACCGATCGATGATCAGGTGACCTGATCGTTCCGGGTCCTGGCTCACTGTGGACGGTGAGCCAGGATCCCGGACGGTGAGCCAGGACCCCGGACGGTGAGCCAGGACCCCGGACGGTGAGCCAGGACGCCGCTCCCCTTCCCCCTGCAGGCGGGAGACAGCCGGCAAGCAGCACCAGCACGTCGGGACACCGCCCGGCCCCTTGACACTGGCCGACCACTCAACCAATGTCTCAATTCCTTGAGCCATTGATTGTGTGGAGGTCGACATGGCCGGCGTGCCGCTCCTGCTGCTCCTCGTCCTCGCCGCGGTCGTCGGTGCAGGGGCGGCGCGCCGGTCGCCACCCAGCCGGGAGCACGCCGTCGCCGCCGCCCGCCGGCACGCCACCCGGACCGCCGCCGCCGCGTACGTCCTCGGTGCAGCCGCGGCCCTGGTCGTCCTCGAGGCCGAGGTCGGCAACACCGCGCCGGGCGGGCTGGGCGTGACCATCCTGCTCACGCTCCTGACGTTCGGGGTCGTGCACGTCGTCGTCCTGGCACTCGGCGAGCTGACCTGGCCGCGGCCGGCCGGGGACGTGCGGCGGGCCCGGCTGGTGCGGCGGGGGCCGCTCCACGCCGCGCCGCGGTGGCTGGTGCGCACCGGCGCGTTCGCCGCCGGCCTCGCCGTGCTCACCATCGTGGGCGGAGCGCTCCTCGCCGCACCCGACGGGCGCAGCGTCAGCTACGCGGCCGACGCCTTCTCCTCCGCCTCCGCGAGCCCCTTCCCCGGGCTCTTCTACGGGCGGCCGGCCGCCGCCGGGCTGCTGGTGCTCGCGGTCGCCGCCGCGCTGGCCCTCCGGGTGGTCGCCCTGCGCCCGGCGGTGGCGACCGAGGACGAGCGGATCGAGGACGCCCTGCGCCGCGCCTCCGCGCACCGCGTGCTGCGCATCGCCGCCGGCGTCACCCTGCTCGTCGCCGGAGGACTCCTGTTCGTGGGCGGGACCGCGCTGCACGGCCTGCACACGGGCTCGGCCGGCCCATGGCACGACGGCGCCCCCGCGACGGCGACCCTGGCCGGCCTGGCGGGCATGCTCGGCGGCGCGGTCGTCGCGTGCTGGCGCGCACCCGGGGTCCCGGCCGACCGCGTGCCGGCCGCGGCATGACCCCGGAACCACCGGCGCTCACCGTCGACGTCGGCAGCCCGACGCCGCCGTACGAGCAGATCCGCGGCCAGATCGCCGCGGCCGTGCACGGTGGCCTACTCCCCTCCGGCAGCCGGTTGCCGACGATGCGGGCGCTGGCCGCCGACCTGGGGGTGGCCGTCGGAACCGTGGCCAGGGCCTACGCGGAGCTGGAGGCGGCCGGGCTGGTGGCCAGCCGCCGGCGCACCGGCACCGTCGTCACCGGCGGCGTCCGGGTCCAGCAGGACCGGGTGCGCGTCGCCGCGGAGGCGCTGGCCCGGGCGGCGCGGGAGGACGGCGTGGACGACGCCACCGTGGTGGCCGTCGTCCGCGCCGCCCTCCTGCGCACCGCGACCAGCTGAGCCCCCTGATGATCAGGTGACCTGGTCATCAGGGGTCCTGGCTCACGGTCGACGCCGAGCCAGGACCCCATGAGGTGAGCCAGGACGTCGAGTCAGCTCGGGATCCAGTTGAACTGGTCCGGGTCCGGACCACCGCGCTCGCCGCGGTCGAGCGCGGTGATGGCGTTCATCTGCTGGGTGTCGAGCTCGAAGTCGAAGATCGCGAAGTTCTCCTCCACCCGGCTGCGGGTGACCGACTTCGGGAATACCACGTCCCCGCGCTGGATGTGCCAGCGCAGCGTCACCTGGGCCGGGGTCCGCCCCAGCTGCTCGGCGATCCGGCCGAGCACCGGGTCGCCGAGCACCTTCCCCTGGCCGATCGGCGCCCACGCCTCGGTGACGATCTCGTGGTCGGCGTCGAAGGCGCGCAGCTCGTCCTGAACGAGGTAGGGGTGGATCTCCACCTGGTTCACGGCCGGCCGGACCTCCGACGCGGCGAACAGGTTCCGCAGGTGGTGCGGCTGGAAGTTCGAGACACCGATCGCCTTCGCGCGGCCGCCGGCGTAGATCTCCTCGAGCGCCTTCCACCGGGCCACGTAGTCGCTGGCGGCGGGCAGCGGCCAGTGGATGAGGAACAGGTCCAGGTAGTCGAAACCCAGGTCCGACAGGCTCTGGTCGAACGAACGCAGGATGTCGTCGCGCTCCAGCCGGTTGTTGTTCAGCTTGCTGGTCACGAAGACCTCGGCCCGGTCGATCCCGGACTCGCGCACGGCCTGGCCGACCCCGGCCTCGTTGCCGTACATCTGCGCGGTGTCGATGTGCCGGTACCCGATCTCCAGCGCGGTGCGGGTCGCCTCGGCGGTCCGGTCCGGCGGGATCTGGTAGACGCCGAAGCCCAACTGCGGGATCTCGACGCCGTTGTTCAGGGCGATGGTGGGCACGGGAGCCACAGGCGTTCCTTCCGGTCGGGGAGGCCGCGCGATCCGTTGGGCGCGATCGGCCTGGTCCCGGCTACCCGCCGATCGGCCGCTCAACCCGGAGGTGGTCCACCCCACCGACCGCGGGTCCGGGCCGGACCGCCCGGGCGCCGACCACCGCGAGCAGCGCGGCCGCGGCGGCCGCGCCGGCGGGCACCGCGAACGCGGCCTCGGCGCCCCAGGCGTCCACCGCGGCACCGGCCAGCGCCGACCCGACGGTGACCCCGAGGGTGAGCCCGGAGATGGTCCAGGCCAGCGACTCGGTGAGGACGCCCGGGACGGCCCGGGACTCCACCAGGGACGTCCCCGAGACCAGGACCGGCGCGATGGTCAGGCCGGCGAGGAACCCGCAGCCCACCAGCACGGGCAGGGACCCGACGCCCCACAGCAGCTGGGCGGCCAGCCCGAAGGCGACCGCCGTCCCGACGAACCGGGCGGCCAGCGTGCCGGGCAGGGGGGCCAGGCCGTAGACCAGCCCGGCCAGCAGGCTGCCCACGGCGAAGACGGCCAGCACCGCCCCGGACAGCGCGGGCGCCCCCTCGGACTCGGCGAAGGCGACGACCACGACGTCGAGGCCGCCGAAGACCGTGCCCACCGCCAGGTACGTGACGACGACGACCAGCAGCGTCGGCGTCAGCACGGCCCACCAGCGGACCCGCGAGCCGCCGACAGGGTGCGCCGGAGGATCGGTGTCCCGCAGGAACGCCAGCCAGAGCCCGCCGATCCCGCCCAGGACCACGCCGGTGAGGAAGCCGACGGACGGGGCGATCAGCGTGGCGAGCAGCGTCACCAGCGGCGGGCCGACGACGAAGACGAGCTCGTCGGCGACCGCCTCGAAGGCGTACGCCGTCTGCCGGCCGGCGGAGTCGAGCACCGCCGACCACCGCGCCCGCACCAGCGAGCCGATGTTCGGGCTGCTGGCCCCGGCCGCCGCGGCCAGCACGAACCAGCTCCAGCGCGGCCCGCCGGCGACCACGGTGGCGACGAAGCCGGCGCCGGTCAGCAGGAAGGCTGCCATGGCCCACCGCAGCACCGCGCTCTGCCCGCGCCGGTCCATCGCGCGGGCCCACTGCGGTCCGGCGACGCCGTAGCTGAGCGCCAGGCTGCCGGAGACCGCCCCGGCCAACCCGTAGCTGCCGGTCTCCTGCTCCACCAGGAGCACCGCGCCGAGGCCCAGCATGGGCGCCGGGAGGCGCCCCACCCAGCCGGCGAGGGAGAACGACAGCGCCCCCGGTACGGCGAACAGACGGCGGTAGGGACTGAAGAGGGTGCGGGCCGACACGGTTCTCTCGCGCTTCCTGGCCACAGGCGAGTGCGGGACGTCCTCCGCCGGTCTCTCGGGTGGCGGTGCGACGGTAGCAACGCCGGCCGGTGCGGTCGCCGTGTCATCCGACCCGCATCCGTCGGCGGTCGCGGCTACATTCGGCCCATGACCAGCGCCTCACTCCCCGACCCCACGGTGCGGCCCACCGTGGACCCGGGGCCCGCGGGCTCCGGCGGCCTGGTCGACCGGTACGGCCGCACCGCCACCGATCTCCGGGTCTCGCTCACCGACCGCTGCAACCTCCGCTGCACGTACTGCATGCCCCCCGAGGGGCTGGACTGGCTGCCCAAGGTCGAGGTGCTCACCGACGAGGAGATCATCCGGCTGGTGCGCATCGGCGTCGAGCAGCTGGGCATCCGCGAGGTCCGCTTCACCGGCGGCGAGCCGCTGCTGCGACCCGGCCTCGTGGGCATCGTCGACGCGGTGACGGCCCTGCGCCCCCGTCCGGAGGTCAGTCTCACCACCAACGCCATCGGCCTGGCCCGGGTGGCGCCGGCGCTGGCTGCGTCGGGGCTGGACCGGATCAACGTCAGTCTGGACACCGTCGACCGCGACCGCTTCAAGCAGCTCACCCACCGGGACCGGCTCGACGACGTCCTCGCCGGCCTGGCCGCCGCGCAGGCGGCGGGCCTCACCCCGGTGAAGGTCAACGCCGTGCTCATGCGCGGGCTGAACGAGGCCGATGCCCTCCCGCTGCTCGACTACTGCCTCGAGCGCGGCTACCAGCTCCGGTTCATCGAGCAGATGCCGCTGGACGCTCACCACGCCTGGACCCGCGGCGAGATGGTCACCGCCGAGGACATCCTCGCGCAGCTCTCGGCCGCCCACACGCTCACGCCGGACACCGAGGAGCGCGGGTCCGCGCCGGCCGAGCGGTGGCTGGTCGACGGCGGCCCGGCGACGGTCGGCGTGATCGCCTCGGTGACCCGCTCGTTCTGCGGCTCCTGCGACCGCACCCGGCTCACCGCCGACGGGCAGATCCGCAACTGCCTGTTCGCCCGGGAGGAGTCCGACCTGCGGACGGCGCTGCGCTCCGGCGCCACCGACGTCGAGCTCGCCGACCGCTGGCGCATCGCGACGCTCGGCAAGCTGCCCGGCCACGGCATCGACGACCCGTCGTTCCTCCAGCCGGTCCGTCCGATGTCCGCGATCGGCGGCTGACCGTGAGCGGATCGGTGACGGTGCGCTACTTCGCCGGGGCCCGGGCGGCCGCCGGCGTGGCGACCGAGGCGCGCGAGGCGGGCACGCTCGACGAGCTCGTCGGCCAGATCGTCTCCGACCACGGCGAGCGGCTGGAGCGGGTGCTCACCGCCTGCTCATTCCTGGTCGACGGCGCCCAGGCCCGCGACCGGGCGGCCGCCCTGTCGCCAGGGTCGGTGGTGGACGTGCTCCCGCCCTTCGCCGGAGGCTGACAGGTCCGGGAGCATCGCGGCGAGGAACGAGCGAGGAGCGGACCGGGCCGTGGAAGCCGACCAGTGCACCGGAGGCTGACAGGTCCGGGAGGATGGGAGCCATGGGCATCTTTGACAAGGCGAAGGCCAAGGCCGAGGAGCTGTACGGCCGGGCCGAGGAGCTGTACGGCGAGTCGCACGGCGACGCCGCCGCGAAGATCGACGGCGAGGCGCACCGGCTCGAGGCCGAGGCCGAGGAGGCCGAGCTCGAGCGCGACGGAAAGCGGGACGACGACGGGCTCGCCGGCGCCCGCTGAGCACCGCCACGGCGGTTGACCGCCGCCCTGCCCGGGAATAACGGACGGCATGGTTCCGGCGGGGATCGTGGACGTCGCGCCGTGGCCGGACTGGTGTTCGGCCGCGGAGGGCGCGCTCGCGTTCCTGGCCGACCACGTGGGCTGGGACGTCTGGCTGGTCACCCAGGTGGTCGACGACCGCCAGGTCGTGCTCCTGGCCCATCCCGACCGGGCTGTGCGCCCCGGCATGGTGCTGCCGTGGGAGCAGAGCTTCTGCCGCCAGATGATCGAGAGCGGCGCCCCCCGGCTGGCCACGGTGACGGCCGCCGTTCCGCAGTACGCCTCGCGCACGACAGGGCCCCTGCGGGACATCGCCGCCTACGTCGGCATACCGCTGGTCACCCGGGACCTGCAGCTGTTCGGCACGCTGTGCGGCGTCGCCTACCGGGCCAAGCCGCGCAGCGCCGCCCGCGAGCTCGCCGTCGTGGAGACCACCGCCCGCATGCTGAGCACGCTGATGGCCGCGGGGTGGGATCCGCCCGGGCTGCCGGGCGAACCCGGCGAGGAGATGGTGTGCTGACCGGGTGCGCGCGCACCAGCTGACCGATCCCGTCTGCCACCACGGCGAGGGACCGGTGTGGTCCTCGTCCTGGGGCGGTCTGCGGTGGGTCGACATGCTCGCCGGCGACGTCCTGGGCCTGCTGCCCGACGGCGGTGTCAGCCGCCTGCACGTAGGTGAGGTCGCCGCCTGCGTCCGGCCGCGGGCGGGAGGCGGCGCCGTTGTCGGCATCGAGCGAGGCTTCGCGCTCGAAGGGCCGGACGGGTCCGTCACCGCCCTGCCGCCGGTGTGGAGCGACTCCTCGGTGCGGATGAACGAGGGCGGCTGCGACCCCGACGGGCGCTTCTGGTGCGGCTCCATGGCCTACGACCAGGCACCCGGTGCGGCCTCGATGTACCGGCTGGACCCGGACGGCACCGTCCGCGAGGCCTTCGGGGGCCTCACCGTCTCCAACGGCCTGGAGTGGAGCCCGGACGGCTCACTGGCGTACTACGCCGACACGGCGACCCACCGGATCGACGTCTTCGACTACGACCGGGACACCGGGCTCACCGGACGCCGTCCGTTCGTGCGCTTCCCGGACGACGGCAACCCGGACGGGCTCACCGTCGACAGCGCGGGCGGTGTCTGGGTCGCCCTCTACGGCAGCGGCGCCGTCCACCGCTACGACCCCGACGGCCGGCTGGACGGTGTCGTCGAGCTGCCCGCCTCGCAGGTCACCGCCTGCACGCTGGGCGGCCCCGACTTGGACCGGCTCTTCGTGACGACCTCGCGGGAGAACCTGCCCCCGGACGCCGAGCCGCCGGCCGGAGCCGTGTTCGTCGCGGACGTGGGCGTGCGCGGGCTCCCCGTCCGCCGCTTCGCCGGCTGACCGCCGCGGGCCCTCACGGGCAGGCGACCCACTCCTCCTCGCCGTCGGTGAAGACCTGCCGCTTCCAGATCGGCAGCCGCTTCTTCACCTCGTCGACGAGCTCGGCGCAGACGGCGAACGCCTCGCCGCGGTGGGAGGTGCTGACGGCGCAGGCCAGCGCGACGTCGCCGATGCCGAGCAGCCCGATGCGGTGGCTCACGGCGACGGCGTGCACCCCGGGCCGCGCGGCGAACTCCTCCGCCAGCTCGGCGATCACGTCCGGCGCGCTCGGGTGGCCGACGTACTCCAGCTCGGTCACCGACCGGCCGCCGTCGTGGTCGCGGACCACGCCGGCGAAGGAGACGACCGCACCGGCGGCCTTGTCGGCCACGGCGTCCTCGTGCTCGGCGACGGACAGCGGCGCATCGACGACCCTGGCGATCACGGGGCCGAAGGTACCCCCGGCGGGGGGACGTCGAGGTCGCCCGGATCGGCCAGACCGGTGCAGTCGACCTCGGTGACGTCCCGGCCGGCCAGGTACCGGCGCGCGCCCTCGTCGCCGGTCGCCGTCTCCGCGACGCCGGCCCAGTGCTCCCGGCCGAGCAGCACCGGGTGGGCGCGGACGCCGTCGTAGGTGGCGACGGCGAGCGCGTCCGGCGCCGCGTGGGCGGCGACGGCGGCGAGCGCCTCCGCGGTCATCCCGGGCATGTCGACCAGGGTGACCAGCGCCGCGTCGATCCGCCCCGGCCAGCCGCGGAGGCCGTCCAGGCCGGTGCGCAGGGACGAGGCCATCCCGGTCTCCCAGTCCCTGTTGGCGAGCACGACGGCGTTGCCCAGCTCGGCGCTGCGCCAGACGTCGACCGCGCGGGCGCCGAGCACCACCAGCACCGGGTCGCACACCGCCGCCGCCGTCGCCACGGCCCGCTCGACCAGCAGGCTGCCCTCGTACTCGACCAGCGCCTTCGGCATCCCGTAGCGGCGGCCGCCCCCGGCGGCGAGGACGACGGCGGCAGCGCTCATGCCCCCACCCTCTCAGGGCCCCGTGGATCCACCCCACCTGATCATCATCGCCGGACCTCAGCGGGCGTAGACGGCGACCTCGGAGGCCTTCACGCTGGCCCACACCTCGGCGCCGGGGGTCAGCCCCATCTCCGCGAAGGCGGTGACGGTCAGGTCGGCGACGAGCGGGACCTCCCCGGCCAGCTCGCACCGCACCGTGGCGCCGTGCGGGGTGGCGCCGACCAGCCGGGCGGGCCAGACGTTGCGCGGGCTGCCGTGGGGGCGGGACGCGTAGAGGGCCACCGACTCGGGCCGGACCGCCGCGAACACCGGGCCCGCGGCCTCCTCGGCCACCGCCACCGTTCCCCCGCCGTCGAGCCGCACCAGCCGCCCCTCGGCGGCACCGGGCAGCAGCGACAGGCCCACCAGCCGGGCCACGTAGTCGGTGCGCGGGCGGCGGCTGACGTCGGCCGGCGTCCCGGCCTGCACGACCCGCCCCTCCTCGACGACGACGACGCGGTCGGCCAGCGCCATCGCGTCCACCGGGTCGTGCGTCACCAGGACGGTGCTGCCGCCGAACCCCGCCAGGTGCCGGCGCAGTTCGGCGCGCACCACCAGCCGGGTGCGCGCGTCCAGCGCCGAGAGCGGCTCGTCGAGCAGCAGCAGCGCGGGATCACCGACCAGCGCACGGGCCAGCGCCGCGCGCTGCGCCTGCCCGCCGGAGAGCTCGGCGGGCCGCCGGCTGGCCAGCCCCTCGAGCCCGACGCGGGCCAGCCACTCCTCCGCCGCCGCCCGGGCGGCGGCCCGGCCCGTGCCCCGGGTGCGCAGACCGAAGGCGACGTTGTCGGCGACGCTCAGGTGCGGGAAGAGCAGCGCGTCCTGGAAGACCATGCCCAGGCGCCGCCGGTGGGCGGGGACGAACGCGTCGTCGCCGTCCCAGACCTCGCCGTCGACGACGACCCGGCCGGAGTCGGGGCGCAGCAGGCCGGCCAGGACCCGCACGAGCGTGGACTTCCCGGCCCCGTTCGGGCCGAGGACGGCGAGCACCTCCCCGCCGGCGACCTCGACCTCCACGCGGAGGGCGAGCGCGCCCCGCCGCGTGTCCACCCTCGCGGCCAGGCTCATGCCGGCGCCCGGCCGAGCCAGCGGTCCCGGAGCAGCAGGAGGGTGGCCAGCGAGACGGCCAGCAGCACCACCGAGAGCACGATCGCCGCCTCCGGGTCCCGCTGCAGCGCCAGGTAGACCGCCAGCGGCATCGTCTGCGTGGTGCCGGGGAAGTTGCCGGCGAAGGTGATCGTCGCGCCGAACTCGCCCAGCGCGCGGGCCCAGCAGAGCACGGCTCCGGCCGCGACCCCGGGCGCGACCAGCGGCAGCGTCACGCGGCGGAACGTGGTCCAGCGGCCGGCACCCAGCGTGGCCGCGACGTCCTCGAAGCGGCTGTCGGCGGCGCGCAGCGCGCCCTCGACGCTGATGACGAGGAACGGCATGGCCACGAAGGTCTCGGCGATCACGACGGCGGCCGTGGTGAACGGGAGGGTGATGCCGAAGGCGTCGTCGAGCCAGGAGCCGACGATCCCCTGCCGCCCGAACACCAGGAACAGCGCCACGCCACCGACCACCGGCGGCAGCACCAGCGGCACCGTGACCAGCGCCCGGAGCACCGAGCGGCCCCGGGCCCGCGAACGCGCGAGCACCCAGGCGAGCGGAACGCCGAGCAGCAGCGACAGCCCGGTGGCGAGCGTGGCGGACACCAGCGACAGCCGCAACGCCTCCCCGACACCGGGCGCGGCGAGCTGCGCGCCGAGTTCCGACCACGGCGTGCGCACCAGCAGACCCACCAGCGGCAGGACCAGGAAGGCGACGGCGAGCGCAGCCGGGACCAGCAGCGGCGCCGGCACCCGGGCGGTCTCGCGGGCTCCGCTCACGACGGCGACAGGAACCCGGCGTCGGCCAGGATCTGCTGCCCCTCCGCCGACAGGACCAGATCGACGAACGCCTGGGCCGCCGCCGGGGCCCCCGACTCCTGCAGGACGCCGATCGGGTAGCGGTTGACCGCCTGCGCGGCCTCCGAGAAGGCGAACGACCGGACGTCGTCCCCTACCGCGTGCACGTCGGAGAGGTAGACCAGCCCGGCGTCGACCTCGCCCAGGACCACCTTGGTGAGCACCGCGCGGACGTCGTCCTCGTAGGTGTCCGGGGCGGCCGGCGTGCCCGAGGCGGCCAGCACCTCCGCGGCGGCCGCGCCGCAGGGGACCTCCGGCGCGCAGACGGCGAGCGTCACGTCCTCGGGGAGGAGCTCGGCCAGGCCCGGGACGTCGACGTCGCCCGGCAGCCCGATACCGGCCGGGTTCCCCGCCGGCGCCACCAGCACCAACGGGTTCGCCGCGAACACCTCCGGGTCGGTGACCAGCCCGGCGTCGGCCACCCGCGCCATCTGCGCCTCGTCCGCGGTGGCGAGCACGTCGGCCGGGGCGCCCTGGAGCACCTGGGCCGCCAGCGCGGAGCTCCCGGCGAAGCTGAACCGCACCTCCAGTTTCGGATGGCCGACCTCGAGCCGCTCCTCGAGCTCGGCGAACACGTCGGTCAGGGAGGCCGCGGCGAGCACGGTCAGCGTGCCCGCGATCGCCGGATCGCCCGGCTCCACGGGCCCGCTCTCGCCCACGCCGGGCGACGCACCACCGCCAGAGCTCCCGCACCCGCTCAGGAGGAGCAGACCGAGGACGAGCGGGCCGGCACGCCTCACGGCACGTCCACGCTGACCTGGGTCGCCTTGACGGTGGCGACCGCCCGCACCCCCGGCTCCAGGCCCAGCTCGTCGGCCGCCTCCCGGGACATGAGCGAGACCAACCGGAACGGCCCCGCCTGGAGCTCGACCTGCGCCATCACGGTGTCGCGCACCACGCGGGTGACGATGCCGGTGAGCCGGTTCCGGGCCGACGACGGCGTCGTCCCCGGCTCCGGTGCCTCGTGCAGGCCGGTGGCGACCCGCGCCAGCTCGGCGCCGTCGACGACGGCCGGCCCACCGCCCTGGCGGGAGGCGGTCAACCGCTCCGAGTCGATCCAGCGGCGGACGGTGTCGTCGCTGACGCCGAGCAGCGCGGCTGCCTCGGAGATCCGGTAGCTGGCGGGCACGCCCCCAGCCTAGATCCGCACAAGCGGATGTCGAGCGCTCAAGTGTGTCCGCGGATGCGGGACCGCTGCGGAGAACGGCGCCACTTACCCGTGAGCGGCGACCGCGACGCGCGATGTCGCCGGATTGTTGTGCACGTTCTTTCGTCATCGAGTCGTAACCAACGGATGCCGAATACGACGCCCTTCAGCGGACATGGAACAGGTCCGTCCGGACATCCACGCATCTCGAACAGGGGTACGACATGAACAAGCTGACCCGCGGCATCGCCGCCGCCTCCTTCTCCGGTTTCCTCGCCCTCGGCCTGGCCGCGTGCGGCGAGGAGGAGGGCACGGCGGAGGTCACCGAGACCGAGGAGGTCACGGAGACCGAGCAGTCGGAGACCGAGGTCACCGAGACCCTCGAGCCGACCGAGACCGAGACCGAGACCGAGGAACAGGTCGTGGAGACCGAGACCGAGGTCAACACCGAGACCGAGACCGAGTTCGAGACCGAGACGAACAACTGACTCGGTGACCACCGCCGCCACGTCGGCGGAGCAGCGGACCGCGGGCGGCGCCACCAGGCGCCGCCCGCGGTCGGCGTT
This sequence comes from Blastococcus sp. SYSU DS0973, assembly GCF_054051055.1. Lineage (NCBI taxonomy): Bacteria > Bacillati > Actinomycetota > Actinomycetes > Geodermatophilales > Geodermatophilaceae > Blastococcus > Blastococcus sp. SYSU DS0973. The sequence goes on along the minus strand of NZ_JBJHAN010000009.1, from coordinate 39,476 downwards.
CGTGGTGCCGCTGGTCCTGCTCTGCGTCGGCGCGGCCGTGCGGCTGTGGGAACTGGGTGACCCCGACCGGCTGTTCTTCGACGAGAAGTACTACGGCGCGGACGCCCTGGACTACGTCGTGCGCGGCGTCGAGGAGGAGCGCCCGGCCCATCCGCCGTTCGGCAAGTGGGTCATCGCCCTCGGCATCCAGCTCTTCGGCTACACCCCGTTCGGCTGGCGGATCGGCGTCGCCGTGGCCGGGTCGCTGACCGTGCTGCTGGTCCACCTCTGCGGCCTGCGGCTGTTCCGGCGCACCGCCCCGGCCGCCCTCGCCGCCCTGCTGGTGGCCCTGGACGGGCTGGCGGTGACCACCAGCCGCATGGCGATGCTCGACGCCACGCTGGGCCTGTGCGTGGTGCTCGCCTTCTGGCTGGTCCTGCTCGACCGGGACGCCCGGCGGCCCGGCCGGGGGCCCGGCGAGCCCCTCCGCCGGTCGTTCCTGGGCTCCCGCTACCGGTGGCTGGCCGGCCTCGCGCTCGGCCTGGCGGTCGCGACCAAGTGGTCGGGCGTGCTCGCCATCGCCGCCGCCGGGCTCCTCGTGCTCGGGACCGAGCTGGCCGGCCGCGGTGAGGGCCTGGCGCGCGGCACCCGTCGCGCGGCGGTCGTCGCCGCCGGCGGGGCGCTCAGCATGCTGGTGCTGCCGGCGGCGGTCTACGTCACCGCCCACGCCGGCTGGTTCGCCCACTACGAGGCCAGCTACGCCGGGGCGCGCGCCTGCGAGGCCGGCGACTGCGCGACCGGCGCCGGGGACCGGCTGGAGACCTGGTGGGGCACCCAGACCGCCCTCGTGGACTACCACCGCGATCTGGAGGCGACCCACCCCTACCGCTCGGACCCGCTGGGCTGGGCCTGGCTGGAGCGGCCGGTCCTCGTCTACGCGGAGAGCTGCACGACGGAGCAGCAGGAGGCCGGTGAGTGCGAGGTGCCCCCGGGCACGGTCGCGCGGATCACGCTGGTGGGCAACCCCGCGCTGTGGTGGCCGGCGCTGCTGGCCTATCCGGTGCTGCTCTGGCGTACCGTCGTCCGCCGGGACGGCGTCGCCGCCACGGTCCTGGTCCCGCTGGTCCTGCTGTGGCTGCCCTGGCTCGCCGCCGGCAAGCCCGGCTACTTCTTCTACCTGGTGCCCGCCGTGCCGTTCATCGCCCTCGGCCTGGTGCGCGCCGTCCAGGCGGGCCCCCGCCCGCGCCTCGTCGGGGGTGCGCTGGCCGTGCTCGCGGTAGCCTGCTTCGTCTTCTTCGCCCCGATCTGGCTAGGGATCCCGCTGGACCGGGACGCTCTCGACCTCCGCTACTGGCTGCCGTCCTGGCGGTGACCCCGCCGGACGGCGCACCACCTCGACGACCACCCACAGCAGCGCGGCGGCGCGGAGGGCGACGGCGGCCCCGAGCACCGGGTAGGGCAGCCCCTCCCCGAAGCCGGAACGGGCCGCGAGGTGCGGGAACTCCACCGCGTGCACCAGCACGTCGCTGAGCACCACCGCGACGAACGGTGCGGCCCGGCGCAGGACCAGGGCCATGAGCGGCACCAGCCACAGCGTGTACTGCGGGGAGTAGACCTTGTTGGCCAGCACGAAGCAGATCAGCACGGGCAGCACGAGCTGCCACCACTGCTCCGGCTGCCGCCGGCGGGCGCCCAGGACGACGACCGCCGCGGCGGCCGCCGCGAACACCGCCAGGCTCAGCACGCCCAGCGCGGCCGGACCCGGTTCCGGGCCGCCCAGCCGCGCGAGCAGGAACCAGAGGCTGTCGACGTGCATGCCGCGCTCGCCGCTGAGCTCGTAGAAGCGGTCCCAGCCGTCCGGGGCGAGCAGGTAGGCCGGCACGTGCACCGCTCCGAACACCAGCGCCGCGGCGGCGCCGTGCAGGAGGGCGGCCCGGGGACGGCGACCGGCCAGCAGAGCCAGCACGACCAGCGGCACCAGGAAACCGGGGAACACCTTCGCCGCCGCACCGAGCCCGGCCAGAACGCCCGAGGCGGTGTGCCGGCCGCGCAGGTGCAGCAGGACGGCCCCGAGCAGCGCGACGATCGGCAGCGTGTCCCAGTTGTAGAAGGCGTACAGGAACAGGGCCGGCGCCGCGGCCCACCACAGCAGCCGGCCCGGCCCCAGGCCCAGGCGCCGCAGCAGGACCAGGGCCACCAGCACCTCGACGACGACGAACAGGCCGTTGGTGGCCGAGAAGACCGTGACCGTCGCCTCGCCCGGCAGCGCGTGGGCGAGGACGGCGGCCAGCCAGATGCGCACCGCGAGCACCGGCGGGTACTCCAGCGGCTCGGCTCCGTAGGGCCCCGCCCCCTCGTCCAGCCCGCGGCGGAACCACAGCGGGGCGACGTCGGAGTAGCAGTAGCCGTAGTACTGCTCGCCGTCGACCCAGCCACCGCCCAGGCACCGCACGCGGGCCCACCAGCCGCCGGCCAGCACGACCAGGGCGACCGCGGCCACGGCGACCAGCCGGGCCCGCCGGCCGCCGGCGCCCGGCACCCCGCCGCCGGACATCCGATCCCCTCCCGTCGGCCGCCCCACGTCGAGCCGGGCGCGATGCAGGCATCCTCCCAGCCGGCGTGCGGCTCGGGGCGGCGGTGCGGCGCCGTGAGCAGCCGCACCGTTTGCTGCTCCCGGACGGGGGGCAGCCACGGTCGGTGCCATCGAGCCCCAGCAGCACCCACGAGACGAACTCTGCAGGCGGCTCCGCCGCCGTCCGCACCCGCCGCATCCGCGAGTTCACCCGCGACGTCCTCGGCTACGAGGAGCTCCGCCCCGGCCAGGAGCGCGCGATGCAGGCCGTCGTCGGCGGGCGCGACACCCTCGCCGTCCTCCCCTCGGGAGCCGGGAAGACGGCGGTCTACCAGGTCGCGGGGCAGCTGCTCGACGGCCCGGTCGTCGTCGTCTCACCGCTCATCGCGCTGCAGCGCGACCAGGTCGAGCGGCTCACCGAGCTCTCCGGCGACGCGGGGCGCGCGGCGCAGCTGAACTCCAGCCTGTCGGCCGGCGACCAGCGCGAGGCCCTGGAGGGCATCGGGAACGGAACGGTCCGCTTCCTCTTCCTCGCACCTGAGCAGCTGACCAAGCCGGAGGTGGTCGGCACGATCGCCGCGGCCGAGCCGGCGCTGCTCGTCGTCGACGAGGCCCACTGCGTCTCCGCCTGGGGCCACGACTTCCGCCCCGACTACCTGCGGCTGGGCGGCGTCATCGAGCAGCTGGGCCACCCTCCCGTCCTCGCGCTCACCGCCACCGCCGCGCCGCCGGTCCGCGCCGAGATCGTCGAGCAGCTGGGCATGCGGGAGCCGGAGATCGTCGTCGCCGGTTTCGACCGCCCGGAGATCCGGCTGGAGGTCGACCACTACGCCGACGCGCACGCCAAGGAGCAGGGCCTGCTCGACCGGGTGGTCGCCGAGATCGGCGACGGCCGGGGGCCGGGCATCGTCTACAGCGCCACCCGCCGGGGCACCGAGGAGGTCGCCGCCGCGCTGGCCGCCCGCGGGCTGCGTGCTCAGGCCTACCACGCGGGGCTCAAGAAGTCCGACCGCGAGGACACCCAGCGCGCCTGGATGGCGGACGAGCTCGACGTCGTCGTCGCCACCACCGCCTTCGGCATGGGCATCGACAAGCCCGACACCCGCTTCGTCATCCACGCCGAGCCGGCCGACTCCGTCGACAGCTACTACCAGGAGATCGGCCGCGCCGGCCGGGACGGAGAACCCGCGCTCGCCGTCCTGGTCTACCGGCAGGAGGACCTCGGCCTGCGCCGGTTCTTCGCCGCCGGCGCACCCGCCGAGGAGGAGCTGCAGCAGGTGGCCGGCCTGGTCGCCGCCGCGCCGGCCGCGGGCCTCGACGACGGTGTCGACGTGAAGACGCTGCGCGAGGAGACCGGCCGCGCCGCCACACCGCTGGCCCGCGACCTGAACCTGCTCGAGCAGGTGTCCGCCGTCGTCGTGGACGAGGACGGCGCTGCGCACCCCGCCGAGGGCGCCCCGGCACCCGGCGACGCGGCCGCCGCCGCGCGGGAACTCGCCGAGCACCACGAGAAGGTCGACCAGAGCCGGGTCGAGATGATGCGCGGCTACGCCGAGACCACCGAGTGCCGCCGGCAGTTCCTGCTGGGGTACTTCGGCGAGCAGCTGGACCAGCCGTGCGGCAACTGCGACAACTGCGCCGCCGGCACCGCCCACTCGCATCCCGAGGACGACGCCGGCATCCCCTTCCCGGCCGAGACACCCGTGCAGCACAGCGAGTGGGGCGCCGGGATCGTCATGCGCGTGGAGGACGACCGGATCACCGTCCTGTTCGACGACGTCGGCTACAAGACCCTCGCGCTGGCCGCGGTCCTGGACAACGACCTGCTCCGCCGTCGTTGACGGCGGCCTCGACCTGCGGGACCGCGGCACCCGGTTCATGATCATCCAGGAGACGACGGGTCAGCGCCTGCACCGGACGGGCAGGGACCCAGGAGAAGGAGCAGCAGCGTGAAGGTCCTGGGCATCAACGCGATCTACCACGACCCGGCGGCGGCGCTGGTCGTCGACGGGAAGGTCGTCGCCGCGGCGGAGGAGGAGCGCTTCAGCCGGCGCAAGCACGGCAAGCGGCCGCTGCCGTGGAGCGCCTGGGAACTGCCGGAGCTGTCCGCGGCCTGGTGCCTCAAGGAGGCCGGCATCCGGCCCGAGGAGCTCGACGCCGTCGCCTACTCCTTCGACCCGGGACTGATGACGACGCCCGAGGAGACCGGGCTGTTCGACGACGGCGACGTCATGCGCAAGAAGTACGCCGAGATGGCGCCGGACTTCCTGGCCCACGCGCTGCCCGGGCTCGACCCGGCGAAGGTCCGGTTCGTCAAGCACCACGTCGCGCACGCGGCCTCGGCCGGGCTGGCGGCCCCGCAGCGGCAGAACGCGGTCCTCGTCCTGGACGGGCGCGGCGAGGCGCACAGCCACCTCGCCGGGCGCTACGTCGACGGCGAGCTGCAGATCCTGGCCGGTCAGGCGCTCCCCCACTCCCTCGGCCTGATGTACGAGGACCTGACCGACCACCTCGGCTTCCTGCGCAGCTCCGACGAGTTCAAGGTCATGGCGATGGCCAGCTACGGCAAGCCGCGCTTCGTCGGCGACCTCGCCGAGCTCATCCGCGCCACCGACGACGGCGGCTTCCGCACCGAGAAGATCGACTTCACCGAGTTCGCCCCCCGCCTGGGCAAGGGCGACCAGTGGACCTCCGACCACGCCGACCTCGCCGCCAGCGTGCAGCAGCGGCTCGAGGAGGTGCTGATCGACCTGGCCCGCTGGGTGCACGAGCAGACCGGCGAGAAGACCCTCACCCTGGCCGGCGGCACCGCGCTCAACTGCGTCGCCAACACCCGCATCCTGGCCGAGAGCCCGTTCGAGCAGGTCTGGGTGCAGCCGGCCGCCGGTGACGCCGGGACGGCGCTGGGTGCCGCCCTGCACGTGGCCCGCGAGCTCGGCGAGGACACCCAGCCGATGCCCGGCGCCGCGCTGGGCCGCGGGTGGAGCGACGACGAGATCGAGCAGGTGCTGCAGACCGCGGCGATCGACTACGAGCGCCCCGACGACGTCGCCGAGGCGGTGGCCGAGGTGCTGGCCGACAACGGCATCGTCGCGTGGTTCCAGGGCCGCAGCGAGTACGGCCCCCGCGCGCTGGGCCACCGCTCCCTGATGGCCCACCCCGGCTTCGAGGCCAACCTCGAGCGGATGAACGACGTCAAGGGCCGGGAGCAGTTCCGCCCGGTGGCGCCGATGGTGCTGCTGGAGAAGGCGCCGGAGATCTTCAGCCGTGGCCCGATCCCCTCGCCGTACATGCTCTTCGTGCACGATGTCGCCGAGGAGTGGCGCGACCGCATCCCGACCGTCACCCACGTCGACGGGACGGCGCGGATCCAGACCATCGACCCGCAGGCCCAGCCGCTGGTGCACCGGATGATCTCGGCGTTCGAGCGGCGCACCGGGCTGCCGGTCGTGGTCAACACCAGCCTGAACACCGCGGGCCGGCCGATGGTCGACGACCCGCGCGACGCCCTCGAGTGCTTCGGCTCGGCGCCGGTCGACCTGCTGGCGATCGGCCCGTTCGTCGTCCGCCGGCCGAAGCCGACCCCCCGGCCGGGCCTGGACTGAACGGTCGGCCCGCCTGGTCCGAACGCTGGGGCGTGGGTCGGCGTCGCCGCGGTGACGGTTCGGCAACGACCGTCGCTCGGTGGGGAGACGGCCGTTAGACCTGCTCGGACACGGGTAGCCCTCGGCCAGCCGCCGTCAGGACCTGGCGGGTCGACCACCGTGGGAGGACACATCATGTCTGCAACATCCGGCAACACCGGCGCAGATCGCCGCGGCATGACCTGGCCGCAGATGCTGTCGCTGGCCATCGGCGCCATCTACCTGCTGGTGGGCATCGTCGGATTCTTCATCACCGGGTTCGACAACTTCTTCGCCCACGACACCGACGAGACCATCGTCGGCTTCGAGATCAACCCGTTCCACAACGTCGTCCACATCGTCATCGGCGCGGCCGGTCTCGCGCTGTCCCGGACGCTGTCCGGCGCCCGCACCTACGGGTGGCTGCTGGCGATCGGCTACGGCGCCGCGTTCGTCTACGGCCTGTTCGCCGTCGACGCCGAGTGGGACTTCCTGAGCCTGAACTGGGCTGACAACTGGCTGCACCTGGTGAGCGCCCTCGCCGGCCTCGCCATCGCGCTGGGCCCGGTCCGGGACGCCGTCACCGGCCGCACGCGCGCCTGAGCGAGGGTCCCGTCCCACTCGGGACGGGACCGCCCGGAGGAGCCGGGTCCCACACCGTCCACGCGGACGGCGGGGCCCGGCTCCTCCCGTTGCCGGGCCCGGTTCCGCGCCGGCCCAGGAGACGCGGGACCCCCGATGCGACGGCGATCACGCCCGGCGCTACGTTGCCGGTCATGGACTTCGCTCTCTCGCCCAAGGCCGAGGACGTCTGCGCGCGCGCGTGGGACTTCATGCGCGAGCACGTGTTCCCGGCTGAGCCCGTCTACGAGCAGTGGCGTGCCGAGCGCGGCCACGACAACCACGAGCACCCGCCGATCCTGGAGGAACTCAAGGCCGAGGCGCGCAAGCGCGGCCTGTGGAACCTCTTCCACCACGAGGTCGGGGGGCTCTCCAACCTCGAGTACGCCTCGGTCGCCGAGATCACCGGCTGGTCGCCGGTGATCGCGCCCGAGTCGATGAACGTCGGAGCGCCGGACACCGGCAACATGGAGACGCTCATGCTCTTCGGGACGCCGGAGCACAAGGAGCGCTGGCTGAACCCGCTGCTCGAGGGGGAGATCCGCTCCGGCTTCGCGATGACGGAGCCCGACGTCGCCAGCTCCGACGCCCGCAACATCCAGACCTCGATCGTCCGGGACGGCGACGAGTACGTGATCAACGGCCGCAAGTGGTGGACCTCCGGGGCCGCCGACCCGCGCTGCCAGATCTTCATCGTCATGGGCAAGACCGACCCCGACGGTCCGCCGCACCGCCAGCAGTCGATGGTGCTCGTCCCCCGCGACACCCCGGGGCTGGAGATCATCCGGCACCTGCCCGTGTTCGGGTACCAGGACCAGCACGGCCACTCCGAACTGCGCTTCACCGACGTGCGCGTTCCGGTCAGCAACATCCTCTCCGGCGAGGGCGACGGCTTCATGATCGCCCAGGCCCGGCTCGGCCCCGGCCGGATCCACCACTGCATGCGGGCCATCGGCATGGCCGAGCGCGCGCTGGCGCTGATGGTCGAGCGCAGCAAGAACCGCGTCGCCTTCGGCCGCCCGCTGGCCGAACAGGGCACCGTGCGGGAGGCCATCGCGCTCTCCCGGATCGAGATCGACCAGGCCCGCCTCTACGTGCTGAAGACCGCCGACCTGATCGACAAGTACGGGGCGAAGGGTGCCCGCACCGAGATCTCGGCCATCAAGGTCGCCGCCCCGAGGGTCGCGCTGGACGTCATCGACCGCGCGATCCAGGTGCACGGCGGCGCCGGCGTCAGCAACGACACGGTGCTGGCCCGCTTCTACGCCAGCGCTCGCACGCTGCGCATCGTCGACGGCCCGGACGCGGTGCACATCCGCGGCGTGGCCAAGGAGGAACTGGCGCGGGAGCGCCCCTTCGCGGGCTGACCGAGGCCTGCACGACCGGTGGCCCGGAACCGCGAGCGGTTCCGGGCCACCGCCGTCTCCGGGCTCAGGGGCTGAGCGTGGTGCCGAACGAGCCGCCCGCGAGCTTGCTCATCAGCTGGGTGCGGTCCAGCCCCATCTCCGCCAGCGCGTCGCCGTCCCGATCGGTGTCGATCTGGCCACCGAAGCGCCCCTCCACCCGGTCGGCCGTGTCGTTGTCGCCCTCGGTGCGCAGCATCCGCACCAGTTCCTGCGTGTCCAGCTTCACCTGCATCCTCCTTCGTCGCCGCTGTGGCCGGAGTGTGGTGCGCATCACCGGCGGTCGCAACGGCGGCGGCCACGGGATCCGGGCAGCGGCAGATTCAGCCGCGGCCGGCGCGGCGGACCAGGACGGCGCCGACGCCCGCCAGCACGAGGGCGACGAAGAGCTGGGCGACACCCACGCCCACCTGGTCGCTGGCGAACCACGTCGGTGACGACACGAGGAGCACGAAGGCGATCCCGAGAACGAGCAGCCCGACCAGGCGCTCACGGCGGGCGGGGCGGGAGACGGGCGTGCCGGAGGACGGGTCGGTCATGCGCCCACCCTGCCAAACCGGTCCGCCCGGTGCGTCAGAGGCGGCAGACCATGGCGATCTCGTCGCGGTCGTCGCCGGGAGCGACCCGGATCGCGCCGGGCAGCCGGCCGACCTCCTGGTAGCCGAGGCCCCGGTAGAACGCGTCCAGGCCGGTGCCCCCGCGGGCGGTCAGGTGCAGGAACTCCCACCCCCGGTCCCGGGCGATGCGGTGCACCCCGTCCATCAGCACCCGGCCGAGCCCCTGACCCTGGCGCGAGGGGTGCACCTGCACCCGCAGGACGGTGCCCCAGTGGCGGCGCAGCGGGCTCAGCGACCCGACCATGCTCGCGAAGCCCGCCGTCTCACCGTCGACCTCGAGCAGGGCGACCACGTCCCGACCGGAGTGGACGCCCTCCAGCAGCTTGTCGAGCAGCGGCACGACCTCCTCCGGCGTCACCGGGGGCACGAACCCGACGGCCCCCCCGGCATTGGTGACGTCGGTCCAGCAGGCGAGCAGCTCGGCGCGCAGCGCGGCGTCGACGCTGGCAACGGGCCGGACGGCAGCAGCGGGCACCCGCTCATTCTCCGGGGCGGCCGGGACCGCCCGGGAACCGCCCCCGCTCCGGGCCCCCCGACCCCGTGCGGCACCCTGCTGCACATCGCCGCCGTGCACCGACCCGCTCAGCCCCGCTTCGTCGGCGGCTCGCCTTCTGCCAGGGCCTCCTCCGCACGGACGGGGTCGTAGGCGCAGGCGTCGGCGACCTCGGTGACCGCATCGGCCGGGTCCGGCTCCGCGTCGGGGGCCGGGTCGGCCGCGGGGTCGGTCCCGTCCGCGGGAGCCGGTGCCGGTGCCGGTGCCGGCGGATCGATCGCCTCCTGGACCAGCTGCCGGATCCGGTCGTAATCGGGGTAGGCCGGATCGATCAGCGGCGGATCGAGCACCAGGCTGCGGATCTCGGCGTCCTTGACCAGGAAGGCCAGCTCCACGAAGTCGTCGAGCACCGAGCGCGGGATGTCGGTGCTGACGATGTCCTCGGTCGTCGCCGCCAGCCGCTGATAGCGCTGCAGGAGCGTCACCGGGTCCGCGGCGTCGACGATGGCGGAGATCGTGCACCGCTGCCGCGCCATGCGGTCGTAGTCGGTGAGGCCGAAGCGCCCACGGGCGAACTGGAGGGCGGTGAATCCGTCCATGAGCTTGTCCGGCCCCGGGGCGATGTAGTCGTCGGGCAGCTCACCGGTGCCCGGGTCGCCGTTGATCGGCACGTAGTAGTTGACGTTGACGGTGATCCCGCCGAGGGCGTCGACGAGCCGGCTGAACCCGTCCAGGTTCACCAGCACGAAGTAGTCGATGTCCAGGCCCAGCGCCTCGCCCACGCCGAGTTTCAGGAAGTCCGCGCCCGGGTCGTCGGTGGGGCCCAGGGCGTCGGGGTACCAGGCGGGGCCGTTGCGGTAGACGGCGTTGAGCAGGCTCTCGCTCTCGCTGCCGGCGTCGAAGCCGTCGGGGTAGATCTCGCCCAGGGGGCTGTCGGCCGGAAAGGGCAGCTCCTGCAGGTTGCGCGGCAGGCTGATCAGGACGGTCTCGCCGGTTCCGGTGTCGACGCTGGCCACGATCACCGTGTCGGTGCGCACGCCCTCCCGGCCCTCGCCGCCGTCGCCCCCGAGCAGCAGCACGTTGACCCGGTCGCGGCCGCCGAACAGCTCAGCATCGTCCTCGGCGTCGTCCTCCGCGTCGTCGTCGGTGACGGTCGCCGACCTGCGGTCGTCGTCGAACACCCCGGCGATGAGGTCCCGCGACGTCGCGGCCAGGTGCCCGGCGAAGGCGGCCGGGGCGGCGATCGCCGCGACGAGCACCGCCACCACCAACCCGCCGACGACGTGCCGTCCGCGGGAGGTCCGGGGCGGGACGAGCATCCGGTAGCCGGCCACCACCACGACGACCCACAGCAGCGCCAGGACCCCGATGCCGACGATGGTCCAGAGCAGGACGTCGGTGTCGACGGCGGTGCGGGCGGCCAACCGCTGCCCGCCGGTGGCCAGCCAGACGCCGGCGGCGACGAGCAGCAGGAAGACGGTGAGGACGACGGCACCGAGCCGACGGCGCCCGGCCGCGAGGAAGCCGGTGCCCGGCACCAGGGCGCCCAGGACCGTCCAGCCCAGCGCTGCGCCGAAGCTGCGCTCCCGGTGGGGCCGGCGGACGCGGGAGCCGCCCGCGGAACCGTCGACAGGGAGGTCCGGGCCGGCGCTCACGCGCCGACCGTCGCCATGCGCTGCCGGGTCATGCCACGATGATCGCACCGTTGGGCGGCAGAAGGGTCGCCCGGAGAGATGCCTGCGGGCCGCAAGTGCCGCTCCCTGTGCTGGGCGAGGGGTAGCGGCGGGCCGAACGGGGAACCCCTCGACGAGCACGCCCGACGGTCACGCCGCACAGCTCACGACGGCGCAGTTCGAGTCCACCCGGAGGCCCCCATGCCCCAGACGTCCCCGCAGGCAGCCGTGCTGACCGAGCTCGAGCCCGTGGTCGCGGAGAACCTGGACCGCCACATCAGGATGGCGAAGGAATGGCATCCGCACGACTACGTCCCCTGGGACGAGGGGCGCAACTTCGCCTTCCTCGGCGGCCAGGACTGGTCACCCGAGCAGTCCCGGCTGGATGCGACGGCCAAGGCGGCGATGTTCGTGAACCTGCTGACCGAGGACAACCTGCCCAGCTACCACCGCGAGATCGCCACCCGGTTCGGCAGGGACGGCGCCTGGGGACAGTGGGTGGGCCGCTGGACCGCGGAGGAGGGGCGGCACGGCGTCGCGCTGCGCGACTACCTCGTCGTCACCCGCGGCGTCGACCCCGTCGAGCTCGAGCGGGCCCGGATGGACTACATGACCACCGGTTACGACTCCGGGGACAAGAGCCCGCTCGAAGCCGTCGCCTACGTCTCCTTCCAGGAGCTGGCCACGCGGGTCTCCCACCGCAACACCGGCCGGGCCACCGGCGACCCGATCGCGGACAAGCTGCTGGCTCGCATCGCCACCGACGAGAACCTGCACATGATCTTCTACCGCAACCTCGTGACCGCGGCGTTCGACATCGACCCCGACGAGACGATGAAGGCCGTGGCCACCGAGGTCATGAACTTCGAGATGCCCGGCGCGAACATGGCGAACTTCCGGAAGAACTCGACGATCATCGCGAAGGCCGGCATCTACGACCTGCGGCTGCACCACGACGAGGTGGTCAGCCCGATCCTGCGCACCTGGAAGGTCTTCGAGCGCAGCGACCTCGGTCCCGAGGGCGAACAGGCGCGCGAGCGGCTGGCCGAGTTCCTCGCCGGGCTCGACGCCCAGGCCACCAGATTCGTGGAGAGCCGCGAGCGCATGCGGGCCCGCATGGCCGCCAAGGGCGAGGTCCCCGTCCAGGTCTGAGCGAGAACCGTTCCGTAGGGTCGATCGCCATGCGGCTGGCGACCTGGAACGTGAACTCGATCCGCACCCGAGCCGACCGGGTGGCCGCCTTCCTGCAGCGCCACGACGTCGACGTCCTGGCGCTGCAGGAGACCAAGTGCCGGGACGACCAGTTCCCCGAGATGGTGTTCACCGCCCTCGGCTACGAGGTGGCGCACGTCGGCCACTCGCAGTGGAACGGCGTCGCGATCCTGTCCCGGATCGGCCTCGACGACGTCACGACGGGCTTTCCCGGGATGCCGTCGTGGTCGTCGAAGGAGGGCGTGGCCCCCGCCCCGGAGGCTCGCGCGCTGGGCGCCACCTGTGGCGGAGTGCGGGTCTGGAGCCTCTACGTGCCCAACGGGCGCACGCTCACCGATCCCCATCTGCAGTACAAGCTGGACTGGCTGGAGGCCCTGCGGGTCGCCGCCGGCGGCTGGCTGGCCGACGACCCGACCGCGCCGGTGGCCCTGGTCGGCGACTGGAACATCGCACCGCAGGACGACGACGTCTGGGACATGTCGGTCTTCAGCACCTCGACGCACGTCTCCGCGCCGGAGCGGGCGGCCTTCCGGGCCGTCGTGGACGCCGGGTACGCCGACGTGGTGCGCCCGCACGCCCCGGGGCCGGGCGTCTACACCTACTGGGACTACACCCAGCTGCGGTTCCCCCGCCGCGAGGGCATGCGGATCGACTTCGTCCTGGGCTCGCCCGCGCTGGCCGACCGGGTCACCGGCGCCTTCATCGACCGCGCGGAGCGCAAGGGCAAGGGCGCCAGCGACCACGCCCCGGTGGTCGTCGACATCACCGGCTGAGGGCACCCCGGCCTCTCCCCTCGCGCGCTCGCGGTGAGCCTCCGGACGGGGCTGGAAGCGCCCGGGCAGGCACGTAGTGTGAGTCGCCGTGCTCGTGCTGCTGCCCCCGTCGGAGACCAAGGCCCCCGGGGGCGACGGGCCCCCGTTGGATCTCGGCTCGCTCACCGCACCCCAGCTCACGCCGGTGCGCAGGGAACTCGCCGAGGCCCTGGTGGAGCTCGCCGGCGACGTCCCGGCGTCGCGGGCGGCCCTGGGCCTGTCGGCCAAGCAGGACGAGGAGATCGCCCGCAACGCGGCGCTGTTCACCTCCGGCACGCTTCCCGCGCTGCACCGCTACACCGGCGTGCTCTACGACGCGCTCGACGTCGGGTCGTTGACCCGGGGCCAGCGGGCCCGGGCCGACCGGCGGCTGGCCGTCGGCTCCGCCCTGTTCGGCCTCGTGGCCGGGAACGACCGAATCCCCGCCTACCGGCTCTCGGCGGGCTCGGCCCTGCCGGGCCTGCCCACGCTGCGTTCGCTCTGGAAGCCCGCGCTCGGCCCGGTGCTGGCGGGCACCGACGGGCTCGTCGTCGATCTGCGCAGCGGGTCGTACGCCGCGCTCGCCCCGATCGCCGGCGCGATCACCGTCACGGTGCTCAGCGAGCGCCCGGACGGGAGCCGCGCGGTGGTCAGCCACTTCAACAAGGCGCACAAGGGCCGGATCGCCCGCCTGCTGGCCGGCACCACCGCCGAACCGGACGACGTCGTGGGGCTGCGGAGGCTGCTACGCCGGGCGGGGTTGCACGTGGAACGGAACGGCGGAGCGGCGCTCACGCTCGTCGTCCCGGCGCCCTGAGGGCCATGTCCGCGAGATCGGTCCGGGGGGTTGGTTGCACGCAACCGTCTCTCCGTGACATAACTGCTGGGAACAGGCCACCCGAACAACGCGGTGCGCTGGTCGTCGGATCCGGCACTCGCCGGGGCGGAAGGGCACCGGTGGACGGGAAGGACCGCACGATCGACGCGGCACGTGGTCTCGGCGACCGGTCAGCGGCTCAGCTGCGCGCCGATCGCGTGCGTGTCGACGCCGCACAGCGCCTGTTCCCCCTCGGCGACGGGCCCGCGCTGGACCGCCTCGCCGCGCTCGCCGCCCGCCTCCTGGGCACCTCGGGCAGCCAGGTCTCCCTGCTGGGCGATGTCCAGCTCGTCGCGGCCGGCACCGGCGAGGCCGACGTCGGCAGCACGGGCCCGCTCGAGGAGTCCCTCTGCACCGTCACGGCGGCGCTGCCCGACGGTGAGGCGCTGGTCATCCAGGACGCCCGGTCCGACGACCGGGTCAACGGCCTGCCCCCGGTGCGCAGCGGCGTCGTCGGGTCCTACCTGGGCGTCGCGCTGTCCACCCCGGGCGACGGCCCGGTCGGCGCCCTCTGCGTCTTCGACCCCGAACCACGGCCGTGGGCGGCATCGGAGGTCGCCACGCTGCAGCAGCTCGCCGCCTCGGTGGTCACCGAGCTGGAGCTGTCCAACCTGTTGCGCCGGTACGAGGACGACCGGCTGCGGTGGGAGCTGGCCACCGAGGCGGGCGAGGTCGGGACGTTCGACTGGAACCTGGTGACCGGGCAGCTGATCTGGGACGAGCAGCTGATCGCGATGTTCGGCTACGACGCCGAGGACTTCGACCGGACCATCGAGTCCTTCACAGCGCGCCTGCACCCCGACGACCAGGCGTCGGTGGGCGAGGCACTGCAGCACGCCATCGAGACGTGCGGCGACTTCGACGTGACCTACCGGATCGTCCGCCCCGGCGGCGAGACCCGGTGGATGCACGCCCGCGGCCGGGCGCTCGCCGACCACCGTGAGCACGCGGTGCGGCTCCTCGGCGCGGCCTTCGACATCACCGGTGCGCGGGAAGCGGCGACCCTCGTCACCCGGACGCTCGAGGCGATGCCGGCCGGCTTCTACAGCCTCGACCGGGAGTGGCGCTTCACGCACGTGAACGCGGAGGCCGAGCGGCTGCTGCAGGCCACCCGCGACGAGCTGCTGGGGCGGGTGCTGTGGGAGGCGTACCCGGACGCGGTCAACAGCGTCTTCGAGAAGAGCTTCCGGGAGGCGGTGCGCACGGGCCAGCCCATCTCGTTCGACGCCTACTACCCCGACCCGCTGGACGGCTGGTACGAGCTGCGCGCCTGGCCGAGCCCCGACGGGTTGTCGGTGTACTTCCTGGAGGTCACCGAGCGGCGACGCATGGCGGAGCAGGCGGACCGCGCTGCCCAGCGGCTGGCGCTGCTGGCCAACGTCAGCGCCGACCTCGCCGGCGCCCTGGACCAGCAGGGCGCGATGGCCCACCTCCCCGAGCTCGTCGTCCCGGCCCTCGCCGACTTCTGCGTCGTCACCGTGGTGGACCCCGACGGCCGTCCCCGCGACGTCGGCTGCTGGCACCGCGACCCGGAGATGCGCCCGCTGCTGGAGCGGTACACCCAGGTGCGCATGGACTCCATGCCGGCGGACTCCCCCGCCGCCGACTCGCTGCGCACCGGCCGGCAGAACCGCAACGCCGGACGGGAGGTGCTGGACCTGCTGGCGCCCGGCGAGGCGCGGGACCTGCTCGCCCGGCTGGACCCGCGGGAGGCCGTCGTCCTGCCGATGCGCGGGCGCAACCGCACGCTGGGCCTGCTGACCGTCTACTACGACCGGGACACCCCGCTGCGGGCGGAGAACGTGGCGACCGCCCAGGAGGCGGCCGACCGGGCGGGCCTGGCGCTGGACAACGGGCGGCTCTACAGCGCCCAGCAGCAGCTGGCCGAGGGGCTGCAGCGCAGCCTGCTCACCGAGCCGCCGGAGCCCGACCACGCGGAGATCGCGGTGCGCTACCTCCCGGCCGCCGAGGCTGCCCGGGTGGGTGGCGACTGGTACGACGCCTTCATGCAGCCGGGGGGCGCGACGATGCTGGTCATCGGCGACGTCGTGGGGCACGACACCGAGGCGGCGGCCGCCATGGGCCAGCTGCGTGGTCTGCTGCGCGGGGTGGCCACCTACAGCGACGCCGGTCCCGGCGAGGTGCTGCGCGGCCTCGACGCCTCCATGACGACGCTGCAGATCCCCACGCTGGCCACCGCGGCCGTGGCCCGGTTCGAGCAGACGCCCGACGAGCTGGCGGCGGGCATCACCCGGATGCGCTGGGCGAACGCCGGCCACCTGCCCCCGCTCGTGATCACCCCGGACGGCGCGATCGCGGAGCTCGGCGAGTGGACCGGCGACCTGCTGCTCGGGGTCGACGCGCAGGCGCAGCGGCGCGAGTCGGTGACGACCCTCCAGCGCGGCACCACGGTCCTGCTCTACACCGACGGGCTCGTCGAGCGCCGCGACTCCGACCTCGACGCCGGCATCCAGCGGCTGCGCGAGGCGCTGGTCGAGCTGGCCGGCCTCCCCCTCCAGCACCTGCTGGACGAGCTGCTGGAGCGGCTGGTCCACGGCCGGCCCGAGGACGACGTCGCGCTCGTCGCCGTCCGGCTGCACCCCCAGGACCGGCCCCGGCCGGCGGAGGCGGGGCCGACCCGGGTCCCCCCCACCGTGCCGCCCGACCCCGCCGGCACCTGATCAGGCGCGGTCCCGCCGCACCTGCGCCTTGCGGCCCTTGATCATGGTGGCCCGGAGCGCCTGGACGACCTCGTCGGCCGCGGACTCGGGCACCTCCACCAGCGCGAACCGCTGGTGGATCTCGATCGACCCGACGTCGCGGCCGGTCAGCCCGGTCTCGCCGGTGATGGCGCCGACCAGGTCGCCCGGGCGGATCCCCGCGTCGCGCCCGGCCCCGACGAACAGGCGCGTGCCCTGCCCACCGCCCGACCGTTCCCGGGCCGGCGGCCTGCGGTCGCCCCCCCGGCCCGCGGGAGCCCGCCCGCCGTCCCGCTCCGGCCGGAAGGAGACCTGCGGGATCTCCTCGTCGTCGTCCACCGGCCCAGCGGCCTCGTGCGCCAGCTTGACCGCCGCCAGCGCGACCTCCATGAGGTCGAACTCGTCGGCGAGGGTCTCGACGACCACGCGGAACCGGTCGAGGTCGTCGGTCAGCAGGCTCTCCCGCAGCGCGCCGCGGGTGAGGTCGAGCCGGCGGGCGCGCAGATCGGCGACCGTGGGCACCTTCTCCACGGCGATCGGCGCGCCGGCGACCCGCTCGATCGTCTTGAGCATCCGGTGCTCGCGCGGTTCGGCGAGCGTGATCGCCACGCCCTCCCGCCCGGCGCGGCCGACCCGGCCGATCCGGTGCACGTAGGACTCCGGCGCCGACGGGACGTCGTAGTTCACGACGTGGGTGAGCTGCTCGATGTCCAGCCCGCGGGCGGCGACGTCGGTGGCGACGAGCAGGTCCGCCGTCCCGCCGCGCAGCCGGCCCATCACCCGGTCGCGCTGCTCCTGGCTCATGCCGCCGTGCAGGGCCTCGGCCCGGTAGCCGCGGCCGTTGAGGGTCTCGGTGAGCGAGTCGACCTCCTCGCGGGTGCGGCAGAAGACGATCGCCGCCGTCGGGGCCTCGACGTCGAGGATGCGGCCCAGCGCGGCGGGTTTCGCCCCGCGCGGCACCACGTAGGCGGTCTGCCGGACGCGGGGTGCCTCGCCGGGCTGCGCGTTCTCCCGCGCGATGGTGATGCGCACCGGATCGGTGAGGTGCCGCCGGGCGAGCGAGTCCAGGCGCCTGGGCATGGTGGCCGAGAACAGCACGGTCTGCCGCGTCTCCGGCGTTGCCTCGAGGATCGCCTCGAGGTCCTCGGCGAAGCCCATGTCCAGCATCTCGTCGGCCTCGTCGAGGACCACGGTGGCGATCTCGCCGAGGTGCAGCGCGCCCCGGTTGAGCAGGTCCAGGGCCCGGCCCGGGGTGGCGACGACGACGTCGACCCCCGACTCCAGCGAGCGCAGCTGCCGCACGATCGGAGCGCCGCCGTAGACGGGCAGCACGCGGGCGCCGAGGCCGCGGCCGTAGCGGTGCAGCGCCTCCGAGACCTGGACGGCGAGCTCGCGGGTGGGCACCAGGACCAGCGCCGCCGGGGCGCGGTCGCTGCGGTGGGCGGGCAGCCGCTGCAGCACCGGCAGCGAGAAGGCAGCGGTCTTGCCGGTGCCGGTGGCAGCCTGGCCGAGCAGGTCGCGCCCCTCGGCCAGCGGCGGGATCGCCTCCCGCTGGATCGGGGTGGGCTCCTCGTAGCCGAGGGCGGTCAGGGCGGCCAACAGCTCCGGGCGCAGCCCGAGGTCCTCGAAGGTGGCGTCGTCGCCCGCGGAAGCTCGTTCGTCGGTCATCACCGACATCGTTCCCCCGATGCCGTCGGCACGCGCACCCGGGCTTCTGGCAGGCTGCCGGGGTGACCGCCGACGACGAGCTCTGCACCCGCCCCGCGACGGAGCTGGCCGCGCTGGTGCGCGACCGCCAGGTGTCGGCGCGGGAGCTGCTCGACGCGCACCTGGCGCGCATCGAGCGGCTGGACCCGCAGGTCAACGCCATCGTGACGCTGGACGCCGAGGGCGCCCGCGCCGCCGCCGACGCCGCGGATGCCGCGCAGGCGGCCGGGGAGCCGCTCGGCCCGCTCCACGGCCTGCCGGTCGCGCACAAGGACACCCACGCCACCGGTGGCATGCGGACGACGTGGGGCTCGCCGCTGCACCGCGACACCGTTCCGGCGCGCGACGAGCTGGTGGTGGCCCGGTTGAAGGCCGCCGGCGCGATCTCCATCGGCAAGACCAACGTGCCCGAGTTCGCCGCCGGGTCGCACACCTTCAACCCGGTGTTCGGGGCGACGCACAACCCCTACCGGCACGGGCTGTCCGCCGGCGGGTCCTCGGGCGGGGCGGCCGCCGCCCTGGCCGCGGGGTTCGTGCCGCTGGCCGAGGGCAGCGACATGGGCGGCTCGCTGCGCAACCCGGCCGGCTTCTGCAACGTCGTCGGGCTGCGGCCCACGCCGGGCCGGGTGCCCACGTGGCCGGCGCCGATGGGCTGGTCGACCCTCTCGGTGCAGGGGCCGATGGGCCGCACCGTCGGCGACGTGGCGCTGCAGCTGTCGGCTCTCGCCGGGCCCGACCCGCGGGTGCCGATCGCCCTGGACGGCGACCCGGCCGCGTTCCTGGCGCCCCTGCCCGAGCGGCTGGACGGGCTGCGGGTGGCCTGGGCGCCGGACCTCGGCGGCCGGGTGGCGGTCGACCCGGCGATCACCGCGGTGCTGACCGCTGCCCTGCCGGTGTTCGAGGACCTGGGCGCGCACGTCACCGAGGACTGCCCCGACCTCTCCGGCGCCGACGACGTGTTCGGCACCCTGCGGGCCTGGCTGTTCGACGCCTCGTTCAGCGACCTGGTCCGCCGGCACCCCGACCAGGTCAAGGAGTCGATCCGCTGGAACGCGGCGATGGGCGCGGCGCTCACCGGCGCAGACCTCGCCCGCGCGGAGCAGCAGCACACGAAGCTGCACGAGCGGGTCGTCGAGTTCTTCACCCGCTACGACGTGCTGCTGGCGCCGACGACGCAGGTGCTGCCCTTTCCCGTGGAGGTCGAGTACCCGACCGAGATCGGCGGGGTGCCGCAGGAGAACTACCTGGAGTGGATGCGCTCCTGCACGCTGCTGTCCCCCACCGGCTGCCCGGCGCTGTCCGTGCCCGGCGGTTTCACGCCGGACGGGCTGCCGGTCGGGCTGCAGGTCGTCGCGGCGCCGCGCATGGACCGGCGGGTCCTCGAGGTCGGTCACGCCTTCGAGGAGGCCACCCGCTTCGGCGGACGCCGTCCCGGCCTGTAACCGGGTCTACGCCTCTCTAGCGTGTTCGCTAGAGCGGTCGAGAGGCGGCGAGATCGCCGATCTCGCCCGGTATGGGCCGCCGTAGCGGGCGAGTTCGGCGATCTCGCCCGGTACGGCGGTGCTCAGCGCACGGGGCCGTCGGAGCCGGCGGGGTACTCCAGCAGCGCCACCTCGTCGGCCGCCCACGCGGCCAGGATCGGCTCGACGATCCGCCACGACTCCTCGGCCTCGACGTCGCTGATGGACAGCGCCGCCTCCCCGGCGAGCAGCTCCTGGAGCAGCAGCCCGTAGGCCGACAGCCGGGCCGGCGGCAGGTCCACCTCGAGCGCCCGGCGCTCCAGGTCGAACGGGTTCCCCGCGCCGTTGAGGTTGAGCTCCAGGCTGATCCCGTCGGGGTCCAGACGGAGGCGGAGGACGTCCGGCTCCGGCCGGCCCTCGCCGTCGTCCCGGCCGAAGGCCAGGTGCGGCACCGGCTTGAACCGCAGCACGATCTCGTGCCGGTCCGCGCCCAGCGCCTTGCCCGAGCGCAACCGGAACGGCACCCCGGCCCACCGCCAGTTGTCGATGCCGACGGTGTACTCGGCGTAGGTCTCGGTACCGCGGTCGGCCTGGACGCCGGCCTCCGCGGTGTAGTCGGGCAGCGGGCGGTCGCCGACCGTGCCGGCGGTGTAGCGGGCGCGCACGGTGTCGCGGCGCATGTCCTCCGGCGACCGGACGGCGCGCAGGACGTCGGACTTGCGGGCCGCCAGCGAGCGGGCGTCCATCGCCGTCGGCGGCTCCATCGCGACGACGGCGAGCATCTGCAGCAGGTGGTTCTGCAGCATGTCGCGCAGAGCGCCCGCGGTGTCGTAGTAGCCGGCCCGGCCTTCCAGCCCGAGGGTCTCGTCGAACACGATGTCGACCCGTTCCACGTGCTGGGCGTTCCAGAGCGGCTCGAACATCCGGTTGGCGAACCGCAGACCGAGGATGTTGAGGACCGTCTGCAGCGCCAGGAAGTGGTCGGTGCGGAACACCGCCTCCTCCGGGACCAGCCGGTGCAGGACGGCGTTGAGCGCCCGGGCGTCGGCCAGGTTCCGCCCGAACGGCTTCTCGACGGCGACGACCGCTCCCTCGGGCAACCCCACCTCGGCCAGCGCCTCCAGCGTCGGCAGGAAGACCGTGTTGGGCAGCGCGAGGTAGACCACCGGCACCCCGCCGGCCCGCTCCAGCCCGGCGCGCAGATCCGCCGCCAGGGTGACGTCGCCGTGCCGGTAACCCAACCGGTCGACCAGCCGCTCGCGCGACTCCTCCGGCACGTGCCCGGCGTGTTCGGCCAGCCGCTGGCGGGCCCAGCCGCGGTACTCGTCGTCGGACCAGTCCTCCTGGCTGATCGCCAGCACGTCCAGCGGCTGCTCCAGGACGCCGGCGTCGACGAGCTCGGCCAGGCCGGGGAGGAGCAGGCGGCCGGTGAGGTCGCCGGTGCCACCCAGGACGAGGAAGGAGCGCCTCATCGCCGCGCCTCCTCGGCCCGGGCGAGGTTCCACCCGCTGGCGATGACCCCGACGTGGCTGAACGCCTGCGGGAAGTTGCCGAGGAAGGCCCCGGTGGACGGGTCGATCTCCTCGGAGAGCAGCCCGAGCTCGGTCACCCGCCCGCACAGCGAGTCGTAGAGGTCGTGGGCCTCGTCCAGCCGTCCCTGGCCGGCCAGGTTGTCCACCAGCCAGAAGCTGCAGAGCAGGAAGGCGCCCTCGCCCCCGGGCAGCCCGTCGGGCGAGTCGGTGTGCAGGTACCGGTAGAGCAGCCCGTCGCCGGCGTCGAGGTGCCGCCGCACCGCCTCGGTCGTCGCCACCATGCGGGGGTCGTCGGCCCGGATCAGCCGGCGCAGCGGCAGGGTCAGCAGCGAGCCGTCCAGGCCTCCACGGTCGCCCTGGCCGGGCGGGGCGAGGTGCTCGGTGAACGTACCGCGATCGGCGTCCCAGGCTTGCTCGAGCAGGGTGGCGCGGATCCGGTCGGCCTCCCGCTGCCACCGCTCCCGCGGGTACGGCAGCCCGCAGAGCTCCCCGATGCGCAGCGCCCGGTCGACGGCGACCTGGCACATCGCGACCGAGTAGGTGAACGGGCGGCCGGCGTCGCGGATCTCCCAGATCCCGTTGTCCGGGGTCGACCACTGGGCGATCGCCTGCTCGGTGAGCTCGCACAGCGCCCGCCACAGGGGCGGGTCCACCTGCCCGCCGGCGCGCACCCACTGGTAGGCGACGTCGAGCAGCTCGCCGTAGACGTCGTTCTGCACCTGCCTCGCCGCCCCGTTGCCCCACCGGACCGGCCGCGAGCCGCGGTAGCCGGAGAGCGCGAGGTCCTCCCACTCGATCCCCGGCCGGCGGCCGTCGAGGGTGTAGCAGATGCTGGCGCGGTCGTCCCGCTCGATGTTGCGCAGCGTCCAGGCGAGGAAGGCGTCGGACTCCTCCTGCATTCCGATCCGGCGCAGCGCGTAGCTGGAGAACGCGGCGTCGCGCACCCAGGTGAAGCGGTAGTCCCAGTTCCGGCTGCCGCCGATCTCCTCCGGCAGCGACGACGTCGCCGCCGCCATGATCGCCCCGGTCGGCGCGTGGTCGAGCAGCTTGAGTGTGAGCGCCGACCGCCGCACCAGGTCGTGCTGGGGGCCGGCGTACTCCAGCCGGGCGGCCCAGCTGCGCCAGGCCGACGCCGTCTGCTCGATCAGCCGCTCCGGCTGGGTGCGGGTCCGGGTGTGCGTGTCGCCGGACCACTGCAGCGCGACGGTCAGCTGCTCGCCCTCGGCCAGCGTCACCCGGCTGCGCAGGGCGCCGTCGCCGGCGACGGTCAGCGGGTGGGAGGAGGACACCAGGATCTCCAGCTGCGGCTGGGCGGCCCAGTGGATCCGCCAGGCGCCGAGCTCCGGCCGGACCAGGACGGCGTCCATGGGGGCCAACCGGACGTCGACCTCGACCGGGCCACCCACGGCGCGGGCCAGCCGCAGCAGCTCCCTGCGGCCTGACGGCACCGGCTCGGCGAGGTCAGCGCCCGAGCGCAGGGTGAGGCAGTCGGTGAGCTCCAGCCGCCCGTCCGGGCCCTCCAGCTCGGTCACCAGGATCCCGGTGTCGGGCAGGTAGCGCTGGGCCGACCGCCGCAGGCCCACCGGGGTGACGGCGAAGCTGCCCCCGCGTTCGGCGTCCAGGATGCCGGCGAGGAGCGGCCGGCTGTCGAAGTCCGGCACGCACAGCCACGGGATGCTGCCGTCCCGCGCCACGAGCGCGCAGGTGAGGCCGTCACCGATCAGGCCGTGGTCCTCGATGGGCAGGTAGCCGTCGGTGCGGCTGAGCGGGCGGAGCGGCACGGGGCGGTCCTCGGGTCGGCCGGCAAGGGTCCGTCGCACCCTGCCCACGCAGGCGACCGCCAATCCCACCGGAGATGACGGTCCCGTGACTCGGCGGTTCTACGCGTCTCTAGCTGCAGGGCTAGAGAGCGCTATAGCCCGTGAGAGCGCCGAGATGAGCGGCACGCCGACATCGCGAACGCCGGATACCGGCCGGACGCCCATCTCGACGTCAGACCGCCGCTGTAGGGCTACCTCTCCTCGCCGGGGTGCGGGAGGCGGCCGGCCTGGCGACGGCGGCGCAGCCCGCGCAGAGTCCGGACGGCGACCAGCAGCTCGGCCAGCTCCTGGCGGTCGCCGGCGGTGATGTCCGCGAGCTGTGCGGCGGCGCGGCGCTGGCCGATGTCCCAGCCCTCCTCCCACCGGCCCACCAGCTCGTCGGCCTGCTCGGCGTCGGAGGTGCGCCGGCTGAGCACGTCCGCGGTGAGTGCGGCCTGCTCCATGGCGAGGTCGTCGCGCAGCGAGGCGCGGGCCATCGACGGCCAGCGGCGGTCGCGCGGCAGGGCGATCACCAGCTCGCGCAGGGTCATCAGCCCCAGCCGCTGGGCGAGGCGCTGCATCACCCGGCCGGCGAGCGCCACGGGCGCCCCGGTGCGCTCGGCGACCACGGCGAGGTCGAGCGCGGCCGGCAGCAGCGGCGCGGCCGCGACACGGGCGGCCAGCTCGGCGGGGAGGCCCGACTCCTGCAGGCGCCCGGCGCGGGAGGCGTAGGACTCCGCCTCGGCGCCCAGCAGCCAGCCGGGCAGACCGGTCTGCACCTCGGCCACCGACGCGGCGAACCGGTCCGTCACCTCTGCCAGCGGAAGCGGGTGCTCGGCGGTCAGGTCCGACTGGCGCAGCAGCCAGCGGGTGGCCCGCTCGGCCAGTCGGGTCGCCTCGGTGCGGGCCTCCACCTGGGTGGCGGCCGGAACCTGGTTGTCCAGGGGCCGGAGCGCGTCCCACATCCGATCGATGCCGAACACCGCTCGGGCGACCGCGTGCGCCCGCACGACCGTCGCCAGCGGCACCCCGGTCTCCTCCACCAGCCGGTACAGCCCGGTGACCCCCGCGGTGTTGACCGCGCGGTTGGTGAGCGCGGTGCCGATGATCTCGCGGCGCAGCGGGTGGCTGGTGACCGCGGCGGGGAACCGGGTGCGCAGCGGGGCCGGGAAGTAGTCGACCAGCAGCTGCTCCAGCGCCGGGTCGTCGGGCAGCGACGACGCCAGCACCGCGTCCCCGGCCTGCAGCTTCGCGTAGGCCAGCAGCACCGACAGCTCGGGACCGGTGAGCGCCTGGCCGTCCCGCCGCCGCTCCCGGAGCGCGCGGTCGTCGGGCAGGGCCTCGACCGCGCGGTTGAGCTGCCCGGAGCGCTCCAGCGAGCGGATGAACCGCTCGTGGGAGTCCATCAGGCTGCGAGCCGCAGCGGTCTCCCCGGCGAGGGTGGCGTTCTGCGCGTGGTTGTCGGTGAGGACGGCGGCCGCGACGTCGTCGGCCATCTCGCCGAGCAGCGCCGCCCGGCTCTCGGCGTCGATCCGCCCCTCGTCGACCACCCGGTTGAGCGCGATCTTGATGTTCACCTCGTGGTCGGAGGTGTCCACGCCGGCGGAGTTGTCGATGGCGTCGGTGTTCACCCGTCCGCCGGCGAGCGCGTACTCCACCCGGCCCCGCTGGGTGAGGCCCAGGTTGCCGCCCTCGCCCACGACCCGGACGCGCAGCCGGCCGCCGTCGACGCGGACCGCGTCGTTGGCCTTGTCGCCCACCTCCAGGTGGCTCTCGGTCGCGGCCTTCACGTACGTGCCGATCCCGCCGTTGAACAGCAGGTCCACCGGGGCGAGCAGCACCGCGCGGATCAGCTCGACCGGCGGGAGCGCCGTGACGTCGCCGGGCAGCCCGAGGGCGGCGCGCGTCTGCTCGCTGACCGGGATCGACTTCGCCGTCCGCGGCCAGACGCCGCCGCCCGCGCTGATCAGCGAGGTGTCGTAGTCGGCCCACGAGGAGCGGGGCAGGTCGAACAACCGCCGGCGCTCGGCGAACGACGCCGCCGCATCGGGGGTCGGGTCGACGAACACGTGCCGGTGGTCGAACGCGGCCACCAGCCGGATGTGCTCCGACAGGAGCATGCCGTTGCCGAAGACGTCGCCGGACATGTCGCCGATGCCGACGACGGTGAAGTCCTCCCGCTGGACGTCGAGGCCCAGCTCCCGGAAGTGGCGGGTCACCGACTCCCAGGCGCCGCGGGCGGTGATGCCCATGGCCTTGTGGTCGTAGCCGACCGAGCCGCCGGAGGCGAAGGCGTCGCCCAGCCAGTAGCCGCGCTCGAGCGCCACGGAGTTGGCGAGGTCGGAGAAGGTCGCCGTCCCCTTGTCGGCGGCCACGACCAGGTAGCTGTCGTCGCCGTCGTGCCGGACCACCTTCTCCGGCGGCACGACCGCCCCGTCCACCAGGTTGTCGGTGAGCGCGAGCAGGGCGCCGACGAAGAGCCGGTAGCAGGCCTGGGCCTCGGCCACGACCTCCTCGCGGGAGGCGCCGTCCGGCGGGGGGTTCTTCACCACGAAGCCGCCCTTGGCGCCGGTCGGCACGATGACGGTGTTCTTGACCATCTGCGCCTTGACCAGGCCCAGGACCTCGGTGCGCAGGTCCTCGTGGCGGTCGGACCAGCGCAGGCCGCCGCGGGCGACCTTGCCGAACCGCAGGTGCACGCCCGTCACCCGCGGCGAGCTGACCCACACCTCGTGGGCCGGTCGCGGCTCCGGCAGGTCGGGGACCTCGGCCGGGTCGAGCTTGAGGGCCAGCACCGGGTGGGTGGGGGACGACGTGGCGTAGTAGGTGGTCCGCTGGGTGGCGACGACGGCGGCCAGCAGCGAGCTGAGCACGCGGTCGGCGTCGAGGGAGGCGACCTCGCCGATCGACCGGCGCAGCGCCTCGACCAGCTCGGCCTGCCGGGCCCCCCGACCGTTCCCGCGCCCGGGCGAGAAACGGGTCTCGAACAGCGCGACCAACCGGGCGACGACGCCGGGGTGGGCGGCGAGCGTCCGCTCGACGTAGGCCTGGCTGAACGGCAGCCCGGCCTGGCGCAGCCACTGCACGTAGGCCCGCACCACCGTGACCTGCCGCCAGTCCAAACCCGCGAGCACGACCAGGGCGCCCAGCCCGTCGTCCTCGGCTCGCCCGCGCCAGACGGCGCCCACCGCGTCGGTGAACCGCTCGGGCAGCGAGCGCAGCAGCGGCAGGTCCACCGTCGGGACGGCGACGCCGAAGTCGTAGATCCAGGTGGGCGGCGCGCCGATCCGGTCGATCTCGTAGGGCCGCTCGTCGACGACGTCGACGCCCATGTTCTGCAGCATCGGCAGGATCTGGGACAGCAGCAGCCGCTCCCCCACCCGGTACACCGACAGCCGGCGCTCCCCCGGAGCGGCGCCGGCCGGGGTCCACAGCCGCAGCGCGAGGTCGCCCGGCGCCAGCCCCTCCAGGCGGACCAGGTCCGCGACGGCGCGGTCGGCCGGGAAGTCCTCCTGGTAGGCCGCCGGGAAGGCGTCGGCGACCCGGGCGAAGACCCTCTCGGCGTCCGCGCCGAAGCGCGCCGAGAGGGCGGCGGCGAGGTCGTCGGTCCAGCTGCGCGCGGCCGCGGCCAGCTCGGCCTGCAGCGCCTCGACGTCGACGTCGACCGGCGGCGTGGAGCCGTGCCGCCCCACCGGCAGCCGGACGACGAAGTGCAGCCGGGCGAGCACCGACTCGGTGGAGCGGGCGGTGAACTCGATGCCGGAGCCGCCGAGCCGCTCGAGCAGCAGCCGCTGCATCGCCAGCCGGACGGCGGTGGTGTAGCGGTCGCGCGGCAGGTAGACCAGTGCGGACCAGAACCGCCCGGTGGGATCCCGCCGGAGGAACAGCCGGGTCTGCCGCCGCTCCTGCAGGTGCAGGACCGCCATCGCCACCGGCAGCAGCTCGTCGGCCCCCACCTGCATCAGCTCGTCGCGGGGGTAGGTCTCCAGGACGTCGAGCAACGCCTTGCCGGTGTGGCTGTCGGCCGGGACGCCGGATCCGGCGAGCACCTCGGCGGCCCGCCGCCGCACGATCGGGATGTCGAGGACGCTGCTGGTGTAGGCCACCGAGGGGAAGAGCCCGACCAGCCGGTGCTGCCGCCGGGTGCCGCCGTCCCCGCCCGGCAGGGTGACGGTGACCAGGTCCAGCCACGCCCGCCGGTGCACGGTGGAGCGGATGTCGGCCTTGGTGACGTCGAGCAGGTGGGTGGCCGGCGCCTGGCCGGCCTCCGGGGTGCCCCCGGCCGGCCCGCTCATGTGGACGTCACTGCGCAGGACGCCCAGGCCGCTTCCGGGGACGGGGCGGACGGCGGGGCGCCCCTCCCCCGCCAGCTCCACCTCGCGGGCGCCGAGCATCACGAAGTTTCCGTCGGCCAGCCAGCGCAGCAGCGCCGCGGCCTCGGCGGGGTCGTCGGAGGGGTCGCCGCCGGCGACCGGACGGCCGGCGGGCACTGCCCGCTCGAGGCGCTGGGCGAGCTGCAGGACCCGCTCGTGCAGCCGGGCGGCGTCCTCCTGGACGGCGCGCACGTCGTCGAGCACGGTGCGCAACCCGGCGGCGAGGTCGTCGGCCGCCTCGCCGTCCAGCGGGCCGTCCAGGACGACGGCGATCCACGACTCGGCGACCGCGTCGGGGCCGCAGGCGGCGGGGTCGGCACTGTCGCAGAAGGCGGTGATCCGGCCGCGCAGGTCGCGGCGGACCACGAGGACGGGGTGGACGACGTGCTCCAGGGCGAACCCCTGGCGCACCACCTCGGCGGTGACCGAGTCGACCAGGAAGGGCATGTCGTCGGTGACCAGCCGGACCAGCGCGCGGCCGGCGCCCCGCCCCCGCGTGACCGGGCGCACGTCGACGGTCGCGGCACCGATCGGGCGCACCTCGGCGAGAGCCAGGTGGCCCAGGGCCAGCGCAGCGAGGTCGGCCGCGTCGGTGGCGAGGACCTCCTCGGCGGGCTCGCTCCAGAAGTACCGGCGCAGGAACGCTGGCAGGTCCTCGGCGGTGCAGCCCGGGGGCAGCTCCGCCGGCCCGCGCCCGGTTCCGGCGACGGCGGCGCGGGCCGCCTCCAGCAGCAGCTGCTCCTTCTCGTCCCGACCGGCCTCCAGGGCCGCCAGCTCGGTGCGGCGGCCGCCACCGGGACCGCCGTCCCGGTCGCGCACCCGCGTCCCCGGGGCCGCACCTGTGTCACTGGCCATGCCGGGCCACGGTACTGGCCCCTGGGACCCACGTCACGGCGCCGCGGGGCGGCCGCCGGGCCGACCCGCTCAGCGGTCGAGCAGCTGGTCGGCCACCCAGCCGACGACGGCCAGGATCAGGCCGCCGATCACGGCGGTCCCGAACCCGTCGAGGGTCAGGCGGTCGGTGATGGCCGCGGTGAGGCCGAGCAGGGCCGCATTGACGAACAGCAGGAACAGGCCCAGCGTCAGCACGACGAAAGGCAGCGAGAGCAGCCGCAGGATCGGGCCGACGATCGCGTTGACGACCCCGAAGATCAGCCCGATCCACAGGTAGCTGCCGTACTCGCCCAGCGGACCGTCGGGGTTCGGCAGGACCTCCAGCCCTGGGAGTACGTCGAAGTAGGTCAGCCCGTAGAACGCCGCCGCGAAGATGACGACCTTGAGCAGGAACTTGATCACGTCCACGACGCTAGCGGCGCGACGGCCCGCACCGGGGGACGTCGGCTCGTCCTGCCGTTTCTAGCTCTGCACCTAGACGCCGCCAGACGACCGTCGACAACTCACGAGGAGGCCGTCCGGCCCGACGCGGCTTGCACCCCGCGCGACACGCGGTAGGTCCTTCTACCGATCTCTAGGGTGATGCCTAGACGAAGCCATACGGTGCTCGACATGGACCCTGTCCGGAATCCCTACGCCCCGGGCGCCGGGCAGCGCCCGCCGGAGCTGGCCGGCCGCGACGGCGAGCTGTCGGCGTTCGACGTGGTGCTCGAGCGGATCGCCCGCGGCCGCCCCGAGCGCTCCCTGGTGCTCACCGGGCTGCGCGGCGTCGGCAAGACGGTGCTGCTCAACCAGCTGCGGTCGGCCGCCATCGCGCGGGGCTGGGGCACCGGGAAGATCGAGGCCCGCCCCGAGCAGTCGCTGCGCCGACCGGT
The DNA here is from genome assembly GCF_054051055.1 of Blastococcus sp. SYSU DS0973. Lineage (NCBI taxonomy): Bacteria > Bacillati > Actinomycetota > Actinomycetes > Geodermatophilales > Geodermatophilaceae > Blastococcus > Blastococcus sp. SYSU DS0973. The sequence continues at coordinate 10,276 of NZ_JBJHAN010000009.1, read as the reverse complement.
CTCCTCCGCGCTGCACATGGCGCTGCGCGAGCTCGGCCCCCGCCACGGCGACCAGGAGTCGGTGGCGGAGGTGCTCGGCGTGGTCAAGGCGTTCGCGCAGCGGGTCAACGCACCGGAGGCGAAGGTGCGTGACCGCTGGCAACCGGGCATCGACGTGCCCGCGGCCACCGGGCGGGCCGACTCCGGTGACATGGAGATCGACCTGGTCGAACTGCTCAGCGACGCCGCCGGGGTGGCCGCCGACATCGGCAGCGGCATCGCGCTGTTCATCGACGAGATGCAGGACGTGCAGCCCGACGACGTCTCGGCGATCTGCGCCGCCTGCCACGAGCTGTCCCAGCAGGGCGCACCCCTGATCGTCGTCGGCGCGGGCCTCCCCCACCTGCCGGCGGTCCTGTCGGCGTCCAAGAGCTACTCCGAGCGGCTGTTCCGCTACCTGCGCATCGACCGGCTCGAGCGCGAGGCCGCCGACCGCGCGCTCATCGCCCCCGCCGAGCGGGAGGACGTGACCTTCGAGCCGGCCGCGCTGGACGCGCTCTACGAGGCGGCGGACGGCTACCCCTACTTCGTGCAGGCCTACGGCAAGGTCACCTGGGACGTCGCGGCCTCCTCCCCCATCACCGCCGCCGACGTCGCCATGGCCGCGCCCGTCGCGGAGGCCGAGCTCGCGGTCGGCTTCTTCGGCTCCCGGTACGACCGCGCGACGCCCGCCGAACGGGAGTACATGCACGCCATGGCCGAACTGGGCGGCCCGGGCGGAGCGGCGGTGGCGACGTCGGAGGTGGCCGTCTCCCTGAGCCGCAAGCCCGCATCCCTCTCCCCCGCCCGCGACTCGCTGATCAAGAAGGGGCTCGTCTACTCCGCCGAGCGCGGCCAGATCGCCTTCACGGTGCCGCACTTCGGCCGCTTCCTCCTGCGCCACCCCGAGTAGCGGCCGCCCCGACCGGGGAGAGCGGAAGGCCACAACGACGCTGGAGGGGCCGCTCCCCCCTCAGGACGAGACGTGAGGCTGCACACACGCGGGGTTCCCCCGGGGCGGGCGGAGCACGGAACCGCCCCGATCGAGGGGTAAGACGACGCAGCAGGGGGTTGACACCGCGCCCCGGGGGGCACACCTGGAGCCGGTCGGAGTCCGGACTCGAGGGGGAGAGCATGGGGCGACTCAGGTGGCCACTGCGCCCGCTGCCCGACGGACGGGGCGAGGTGTGGCGCTGGCGGCTGGGATCCCTCGCCGAGCTGCCCGCGGCCCGCGCCGGTCTGCGCCACCGGCTGGGCGGCGTCGGCCTCCCGCACGACGAGGAGGACCCGGCCAGCGAGCAGCTCGTGCTGGCCTTCGACGAGCTGGCGTCCAACGCGCTGCGCCACGGCGCGTCGCCGGTGGTGGCCACCGTGGTCGCCGGCAGCGGCGGCTGGCTGCTCGACGTGAGCGACCGGGCGCCCGGGGCGATGCCGGCGCCGGTGGTCGACCGCGACCCCGCGAAGGGCGGCATGGGCCTGCAGCTGGTCGCCCGGCTGTCGGTCGCGCACGGCTGGTACGTCGACGAGGATCGCAAGCACGTCTGGGCCTGTCTGCCGACCAGCACCGCGGAGCGCGAGTACGCCCTCGCCTGAGCCCGGACACCGGGGCCCCCGACCGCATCGCGGTCAGGTGCCGTCCCGACGCCCGCCGAGCCCGTGCGTCACACCCGTCAGCAGCACGACCCCCGTCGCGTCGCGGCGGGGGTCGTGCTGCTGTTCCACGTGGAGCACACACCGTCAGGGGACGACGAAGGAGACCGCTCCCTTGCCGTAGGTGGGAATCTCGATGGCGAGGTCCACCCGGTTGACGGCGGCCAGCATCCCGACGAGGTCGCCGGGGATCTCGTCACCCGGGGCGTACAGCTCGTGCAGCTTCGAGTGCGGGGCGCCCGGGGTGTTGAACAGCGCGGAGAGCACGTTCACCACCTCGTGCAGCGCGTCGACCTGCATGGTCGTCAGCTCGCCGTCCTCCTCGACGGCGTCCTGGCACCCGCCGGGCGGCAGCAGGGCCAGCGCCCCGCCGGTGTAGGCCGATGCGCCCAGGTCCATCAGGCACAGGGCGTTGACGCTCATCTGCGGGTCGACGTAGACGGCGACCGAGACCGGCCGCTTCGGCGTCGGGGTCACCGGGGCGCCCGGCGCGACGCTCACCGGCCTGCCGACCAGGCCGGTCAGCATGTCGCGGACGTTCTTGGCGGCCGGGAGGTGCACGGCGGTGGGCGCGGTCATGCGATCACCCCGTCCAGGTTCTCCCGGAAGGTGTCCTCGGTGAACGGCTTGGCGATGAGGAAGAGCGCGCCGGCGTTCGCCGCCTTCTCCCGCATCTCCGCCGAGCCCTCGGAGGTCACGAACCCGAAGGGCACGGGCGAGCCCGAGGCCCGCAGCGCCTGCAGGCACTCCAAGCCGGTCATGTTGGGCATGTTCCAGTCGGAGAGGACCAGGTCGGGCTGCTCCGAGCCCACCTTGGCCAGCGCGTCCGCGCCGTCCTCGGCCTCGACGACGTCGTGGTCGTCGTACCCCGCCTGGCGGAGCGTGCGGATGACGATCTGCCGCATGACGCGGCTGTCGTCGGCAATCAGGATCTTCACTCAGGACACCTCGTTCTCGCGAGTGGGGGAAGGAGCCGGCAGTGGCGGGAGGGCGCCCTGCGCGGAGATGGAGAGCGGCTCGCCGCGCCACACCAGGTCGATGCGGCAGACGTCCGCCGGGTTGCGCACGACCGGGGCGTCGCCGACCTGGGGCAGGCTCAGGACGGACGGACCGGGCAGCGCGGCCTTGACGCCGCCGCCGACGACGTTGGCGATCTCGCCGAAGGCGTCGGCGACGTCCTCGGCGTCGAGGCGCTCCGGGCCGGACTCCCGGAGCAGCGCCCGGGCAAGCGCCTCAGCCGTGGCCCGGCCGGTGGTCAGCACGACGCTGCCGGTCCACGGGCCGACGACGTCGACCCAGCTGCACAGGATGTCGCCGGACCGGTCGGTCGGGAGGGGAACGAGTACCTCGTCCTCCCCGACCAGCGAGATCCAGGCCTCGCCGGCGATCGCGAGGATGGTCTCCTCGTCGATCAGGTCGGTGATGACCGGGCGGGAGTCGGTCGTGCGCCGACGCTCCCCCAGGTTGATCGTGGTCACCAGGCGACCTCCTGCGCACTGCTCCGCAGGGGAGACCGATGCCCTACGGGCGCTTCTTCCAGGGGGAGCAGGCCGAGCAGGGCGAGCTTGTCGCGGAAGGCGTCGGCGGTGAACGGCTTGATCATGTACTCGTGGGCGCCGGCGGCCAGGGCACGGACGATCTGGGTGTGCTCGCTCTCCGAGGTGACCATCATCATGGTCATCCGGCGCCACGTCGGGTTGGCGCGGACGGCGGAGACGAACTGCAGGCCGTCCATCACCGGCATGTTCCAGTCGATGGTGGCGAGATCGGGCACCCAGCCCTCGTTGAGCACCTCGAGGCCCTCGCCGCCGTGGCCGGCATGACGGACCTCGTACCCGAGGTCGGTGAGGATCCCGGTGACGATGCGCCGCATGGCGCGGGAGTCGTCGATCACCAAGGCACGCATTACTGCCCCTTCCGTGGGCGGTAGGCGGAGCTGCGGCCGATGACGACCCGCTCCCATGAGTCGTCGACCCCGAGGGTGGTCTCGGCGGCGCCGAGGAAGAGCCACCCATCAGGTCGCATCAGGTCCCGCACACGGCGGAGGATCGACTGCTTGGTGGGCAGGTCGAAGTAGATGAGCACGTTGCGCAGGTAGACCACGTCGAACGGGCCCATCCGCGGCAGCGGTGCGGCCAGGTTGCACTCGGTGGCGTGGACCATCCGGCGGAGGTTGGCCGACACCTCCCACTCGGTGCCGGTCCGGGTGAAGTGCCGGACGAGCATCGGCGCGGGCAGCCCGCGGTTGACCTCGAGCTGGCTGAACCGGCCGGCGCGGGTCCGCTGCACCATCTCGCGGGACAGGTCGGTCGCGGTGACGGACACCCGCGACGCAGCGCTGGGCAGCGCGTCGTCCAGGAGCATCGCGATCGTGTACGGCTCCTGCCCGCTCGAGCAGGCGGCCGACCAGATCTGCAGCCGCTCGTTGGTCCCCCGCGCCGACAGCAGGGAGGGCAGGACGGTCGAGGTCAGCGCGGTGAACGGGTCACCGTCCCGGAACCACGACGTCTCGTTGGTGGTGAGGGCCTCGACGATCCGGCGGGTGTTGTCGGCGTCCGGGCGCACCCGGACGGTCTCCACCAGCTTGGTGACGTCCGCCAGGCCCATCTGCCTGGCGATAGGCAGCAGGCGGGCCTCCACCAGGTACTCCTTGCCCGGCTGGAGAACGATGGCGCTCTCCTTCCGGACGAGCTCACGGACCCAGTCGAAACTGGTCGCGGTCAGGCTCATCGAGGACCTCCCACGGCCATAGCGGTTCCGGTGTCGAGCAGTGCGGCACCGGCCAGGTGCCGCTGGATCGCCTCGGCGATCCGGTCCAGGGGCAGGACCATGTCGGCGTAGCCGGCCTGGGCGACGGCCCCCGGCATGCCCCAGACCACCGACGTCGCCTGGTCCTGGACGACGACCGTGCCGCCGGCGTTGCGGATCTCCCCGCAGCCGTTGCGCCCGTCGGCACCCATGCCGGTGAGCACGACACCGAGCACGGCGCCGTCGTACGCGGCGACGGCCGAGCGGAAGAGCGGGTCGACCGCGGGGCGGCAGTAGTTCTCCGGCGGCCCCTGGTTCAGCGAGGTGCTGAACCCGGCGCGGCCGTTCGCGCGGACGACGAGGTGGTGGTCGCCGGGAGCCAGGTGGACCGTGCCGGGGGCCAGCGGGGTGCCGTCGACCGCCTCGACCACCCGCAGCGGGGACAGCCGGTCCAGGCGCTGGGCGAACTGACGGGTGAAGACCGGCGGCATGTGCTGGGCGAGGAGGACCGGGACCGGCAGGTCGGCCGGCAGCGCGGGCAGCACGCGGGCCAGCGCTTCCGGTCCGCCGGTGGACGAGCCGATGACCAGAACGGCCGGCTTCTTGCCCGGTCCGGTCCGCGGCGCGGCCGTCCGGGGCGGCGGGGCCACGGGGGCGGCCGGACGCGCCACCGTGGTCACGGGACGGCCGGTCAGCGCCTTGATCCTGGGGATGAGCTGCTCGCGGACGCTCTCCATCGACTGGGCGACGCTGCCCACGTTGGCCGGCTTCGTGACGTAGTCGTTGGCCCCGGCGGACAGGGCGTCGAGGGTGGCGGTGGCGCCCCGCTCGGTGAGCGTGCTGAACATGATGATCGGCACGCGGCTGTGTCCTCGTGCCGACCCACCGCGCGCGGCGCCGCCGCGGATGGCCTGCACCGCCTCGATGCCGTTCATCTCCGGCATCTCGATGTCCATGGTGATCAGGTCGGGCTTGAGCTGCTCGAGCTTGCCGAGAGCGACCTTGCCGTTGACGGCGGTGCCCACGACCTCGATCCCCGGATCCGCGGAGAGCACGTCGGTGACGATCTTGCGGACGACGACCGAGTCGTCGACCACCATCACCCTGATCGGGTTCACACGTCCTCCTGGCCCCTGCCCGCGCCGACCGGCGGGCTCGCTGTCTGTATCGGCATTTCCGCGCCCGGCTTGAGCCCTTGGGCGGTACGGCATCCGGCGCCTCCCGGAATGCCCGCGAGGTGATCGACGTCGGATGTCGGGCAGCGAACCGGTGCGCCGTGGAAATGTCGGCCGGTCCCCGAGTGCGCATTCCTGGGAATGGTGGAACGGGGGGACGGCCGGCCTGATCACCGCGTCCGGCACACCCCGGTCCCCACGGTCCGCGGACGGAGGCGGGCTGGTGCTACCGGGGGAATCCTCGGCGCGGAGGAGCCGGGGTACAGGCGACACGCGGAAGGTGCGGACCCATCTTTTGTTCCGTCCAGAATTGTCGACACCCGCGTGATCGATGACCCACTCGACCATTGTCGACAAGTGCCGCAGACATGGCGGATCACCTGGGGGACTGTCCCTCGGCGCCGTGCGGCGCCGGTCGGTCAGCTCAGCGTGGCTGTGCGGCGGCCGGGAGCCCGCAGGACGGCGATGGCGTCTCTGCCGAGCAGGTCGTCCAGGACGATCGCCTGCGCGCACCCGGAGACCGCGTTCCACACCCCGGCCGCGCCGTCGTGCAGGTCGAAGCCGCCGTCGAGGAACGCCTGGACGGCGAGCAGCTGGGCAGCGGCCAGGGCGCGGATCCGTCCCGACACGTGCGCGCCCCACGACGCCTCGTGCATCGCCGCCGCCCACGGGCGGCGCTCGGCCCGGCCCTCGTCGACGGCGAGCCGCCAGCGGGTCCGGCCGATGTCGTCCAGGTTGCCCACGGCAGCGAGGAAAGCGGTCAGCTCCTCGGTGGCGGGGCCGAGGCCCCAGGAACCGGGTCCGGCCAGCGGGCCGCCGTCCAGCGCCCGGTCGAACGCGGCGGTCAGGTCACGGCGCACCAGGGGCGGCAGCACGCCGGCCGCCCAGAAGCCCACGGCGGCGTCGGCCAGCACGTCGGAGGCCTCGTCCCACTCGTCGGCGTCCCGGCGGGCCCGCAACGGGTGCTCGGCGCCCAGGACGTCCTCGCGGAGCAGCCGCTCCAGGGTGGGGGCGTCGCCGATGGTGCCCTGCTCGAGCTGGGCGACCAGCAGCGCCACCCGGTCACCCTCGTCGCGGCCGGCGTCGGCCGCCGCGCGCATGTGGGGCACGCCCGCGGCCATCTCGCGCGCCCGGCGCGAGCGGACCGCCCGCACCCCGCGGCGCTCGCGGTCCAGCCCGCGGGCGGGGTGCACCGCGGCCAGCCGGGAGAACCCGCCCTCATCGGCACCCAGCCCCGCCAGGAGCACCTCGGCGACCGAGCGGCCGGCGGGCAGCCGGACGAGGTCGAAGCCCAGGGTGGCGGCACTGACCAGCGAGTAGGGCACGGCGGCGCCTCCGCAGCTCCGGGAACAGGACGACCCATGCTGACTGCCCGCCCGCTCGGGCGCCATGCGCCCGTCACCCGATCGCTGGAGTCGCCATCCGCCTACTGGGCGTGTCGCGAGGTGCACCGTCAGCGAGACATGACCCTGGGTCATGCCCCACTCCCCCCGCGTGGTCAGCCGTGGAAACGCCGGAGCGGCGGGGAGGTCGTCCTCTCCGCCGCTCCACTGCCCGTGTCGTCCCGAGCGGGCCCCGGAGGGGTCCGCTCGGGGGCGACGGTGCGGCTCCGCCCCGCTGGGGGAAGGCACCTGGCCGCGGTGCCGTCCGGAGGACGACAGAGTCCTAGGCGCTGACGGCCCTCTGGACGTCCAGGGCCAGCAGCAGTGTGCCGTCGAGCTTGTAGGCCCCCCGGATGAGCTCCCGGGCCTGGCCCTCGAGCGTGTCCGGCGGCGCCTCGAAGTCGCTGGCGTCGACGTCGACCACGTCGGCGATGGAGTCGACCAGCATGCTGACCGCCTCGCCGTGCAGCCGGACGACGATGACGACGGGGTCGGTGCCCTCCGGGCGCGGCGGGCGGCCGAGCCGCTCGCGCAGCTCGATGGCGGTGACCACCTGGCCACGGAGGTTGATCAGGCCGGCGACGGCCGTCGGGGCGAGCGGCACGCGGGTGAGCTGCTGGCTGCGCAGCACCTCCTGCACGTGCTCGACCTCGATGCCGTACAGGTCACCGTCCAGCCGGAAGGTGGCCAGCTGGCCGCCGGTCGCAGGCGCGGCGTTCTTGGTGGGCAGGACACCGGTCGGAGCGGTCACGTCAGACCTCCAGCAGGGAGTCGGAGGCGCCGGACGGCGCCGAGGAGGAGTGCGAGTAGAACGCGGGGTCGGCGGCGAGGATGGCGGCCCGGACGTCGAGCAGCTCGGTCACCTTGTCGCCGAGGACGGCCGAGCCGAGGAGGCCGATGTCGTCGATGTCGCTGCGCACCGCGGCCTCGCCGTCGACGATGTCGAGGATCTCCTCGACGACGATCGCGACGCTGCGACCGTGGTCGGCGTAGACGATGACCTCCAGCACCTCGCGGTCGGACTCGCCGTAGGCGCCCAGGTGCCGGTCGAGCCGCACCATGGGGAGGATCGCGCCGCGGTACTGCACGACCTCCCGGTTGCCGACCCGCTCGACCGCGTCGGTGCGCACCTGCTCGAGCCGGGTGACGGTGTCGAGCGGGATGGCGACCCGGCGGCCGCCGCCGATGGCGGCCAGGAGCAGGCGCTGCCGGTCGGTCTCCGCCGCCACGGCCTGCAGCGAGCCGGCGCGGGCCTCCTGGCGGTCGGTGGTCTCGGTGCGCAGGGCCCGCCGGGCGAGCGCCTGCACGTCGAGGATCAGGGCGACGGTCCCATCGCCGAGGACGGTCGCCCCCGAGTAGAGCCCGATGGCCTTGAGCTGCCCGCCCACGGCCTTGACGACGATCTCCTCGGTGTTGATGACCCGGTCGACGACGAGGCCGAACCGCCGGCCCTCGGACCGCAGGACCGCGATGACCACGTGGCCGTCGTGCCGCTCGGAGGTCAGGCCCAGGACGTCGGTGAGGCGGACGAGCGGGAGGAGCTCCCCGCGGAGCCGGTAGACCGGCGCCCCGCCGACCTCCTCGACGGCGTTGGCGGCCTTCTCGGCGTCCAGCGACACGAGCTCCTGCAGGCTGATCTGCGGAATGGCGTAGCGGTCGGAGGCGCACTCGACGGTCAGCGCCGGGACGATCGCCAGCGTCAGCGGGATGCGCAGCCGGCACACGGTGCCCACACCGGCGTCGGACTCGACCTCGATGGTGCCGCCGATGGACTCGATGTTGGTCTTGACGACATCCATGCCGACGCCGCGGCCGGAGACGTTGGTGACCGCGGCAGCGGTGGAGAAGCCGGGCAGGAAGATCAGCTGCAGGACGTCGGCCGGGCTCATCCGGGACAGCGAGTCCTGGCTGATCAGCCCCCGCTGCACCGCCTTGGCGCCGAGCTTGGCCGGGTCGATCCCGGCGCCGTCGTCGGCCACCTCGACCACGACCTGGCCGCTCTCGTGCCGGGCCCGCAGGGTGAGAACGCCCTCGGCGGGCTTGCCGGCCTTCGTGCGGGCGTCGGGGGCCTCGATGCCGTGGTCGACGGAGTTGCGGACCAGGTGGGTCAACGGATCCTTGACCGCCTCGAGCAGGGTCTTGTCGAGCTCGGTGTCCCGGCCCTCCATGTCCAGGCGGATCGACTTCTTCAACTGGAGGCCGAGGTCGCGGACGACGCGCGGCAACTTCGACCAGATGTGGTCGATCGGCTGCATGCGCGTCTTCATGACGCCCTCCTGCAGCTCGCTGGCGATCAGGTTGAGCCGCTGCGAGGCGCGGATCAGGTCGGTGTCGGTCTGCCGCGCGACGTTCTGCACGATCTGGTTGCGGGTGAGCACCAGCTCGCCGACGAGCAGCATGAGCTCGTCGAGCAGGTCGACGTCGACCCGGATGGTGCTGTCGGCGACGGCACGGCGGGCCTGGCCGCCGGCGGCGTCGGCGGCGGACGCCTCGGCCTCCGGCTCGTCGGCGACGGCGGGCTCGGGCACCGCGATCCCCGCCACGGCCGGAGCCGGCATCAGTGGTTCCTCGGGCAGGTCATCGTGCAGCTCCTCGACGACTGCAGCGGGAGCGGGGGCGGCGGCCGGGGCCTCCTCCATGGCCGCGCTGATGGCGGCGACGACGGCCGAGACGTCCACGGACCCCTCGCCGCCGCTGGCCTCGATCGAGCTGAGCAGCGACCGGACGGTGTCCACCATCTGCAGCAGGACGCTGGTCCGGGTGGGGGTCAGAGCGAGCTCGCCGTCCCGCAGCCGGGAGAGCATGTTCTCGCCGACGTGGGTGACCTCCTCGAGCCGGTTGAAGGCCAGGAAGCCGCTGGTGCCCTTGATGGTGTGGATGGTCCGGAAGATGCTCGACAGCCGCTCGCGGGAGTTGGGCTCCTGCTCGAGGGCGACGAGGTCCGTGTCGAGCTGGTCCAGGTTCTCGTGGCTCTCGACGAGGAACTCCTCGACGATGTCGTCCAGACCGTCCACTGTTGCCTTCTCTCTGGTTGCGACGAGGCGCAGTCGTCCCCGCTGGGTCATCGGCGGGCCGCCGGCGGACTCGAGGTGGACCCGCCGGCGGCGATCGCCAGTCGTGCTATCGGCAGCCTGCCGGCCACGGCGGACCGCCGGCCGGAGGACGCCAGGGCGCGATCAGTAGGTGAAGCGGCCCACCGTCGTGCGCAGGTCGGCGGCCATGCGGGAGAGCTCGTCCACCGCGGTGCGGGTCTGGGTCAGCGCCTGCGTGGTCGAGTCCGCCGCCGTGGAGACCCCGGAGATG
>NZ_JBJHAN010000008.1:0-168161 GCF_054051055.1 Blastococcus sp. SYSU DS0973 | reverse complement strand
ACGGGTACAACAAGACCGTCCCCCCCCAGCACGAGGCCTACGCCGCCCCCGCGGCCCCCGTGCTCGCGGGCACCCGCCCGGCCCGCTGACCGCCGGCGGACAGCGGACCTCGACGCCCCTCCAGGAGGCGACCCGCCCGGGTGACCTCCCGGGCGGCGTCCGTCGGCTCGGGGTGGTGCCGGGCCGCGTCCCGGTCCAGCCGGCCGTCGGCCTGCCGCCCCGCCCGCAGACGCCGGATCGGGGCGTGGTCCGCGTCTCCCCGGGGCATGGAGCGGAAGGGCGGTCGTCCGGCCGCCTCCCGCTCAGGACACAGGAGGCCGCACAGATGGTGCACCCCCACGACGACGGCAGGCAGGACCCGGCCGACGGGCACGGCACATCCAAGGGCCGCCGGCTCGGCCGCGTCCTGATCCCGCTCGCGATCCTGCTGGTCCTCGCGGCGATCTTCACCTACATCCTCGTCGTCGCCCAGACCGGGGACGAGGACAACAACGTCAACGACACCAGCAGCGCCGTCATCCCTCTCCTGGCGGAGCGGGCCCCGGCCCTGGTCTGACGGCGGGCCCGGAGGGCGGGCGTCAGCGGGCCAGCAGCGCGAACGTCGCGACGGCGTGGGCGAGCGCCCTGCCCTCCTGCTCCACGTCGGCCTCGCACACCGTCAGGTGCTCCCCGCGGGTGCGCAGCCGGGCCGTCACCTGCAGCGGGCCGGGCCTCCCCGGCCGCAGGTAGGTGACCGTGAGCTGGCTGGTCGCGGGCACCTCGCCCTCCCCGGTGGTGGTGCGCACCGCCAGCCCCATCGCCGTGTCGACCAGCGTGGCCAGCACCCCGCCGTGCAGCGTGCCGGCCGGATTGAGGTGCTCCTCGGTCACCTCGAAGCTCATCCGCGCCGAACCGTCCTGCGCCGACTCGGGGCGGGCCCCCAGCCGCTCGGCGAACCCACCCGTGCGCACATCCTCGCTCATCGCCCGCCCCTACCCCTGCCGGGTGGTGAGCACGCCCGGCGGCAGGAGAACCTGGGGTCGGCGCGGCGGTCCGGAGCGCTCAGGCGCCCGGCGCACCGGCCGGGGCACGGTCCCCGGCGCCACTGCGCTCGCTCTCGCGGCGGTCGAGGTAGTAGGCGCCGAGCGCGCCGGCGACCGTGGCGAACACCACCACGGAGTAGACGGCGAGGACGATGTCGAGGACCCGCGCGAGCCCGCCGTCGGCCGTCAGCGGCTGCCCGCTGACGGTGGCCAGCGCGGCCTCGTAGAGGGCCGTGACGTAGGAGTCGTAGGCGCCGAGCACGTAGAGCAGCTGGCTCACCCCCAGCACCACCACGACGGTCACCGCGCCCAGCCAGCCGATCCGCCCGCTGAGCAGCCGGCCGGCCGACCGTGATCCGCGGACGGCGGCCGAGACGACCCCGCCGACGCGGGCCGCCCGCAGCAGGGACAGCGCACGGGCGAACCGCAGGAACGGTATGGCGAGGAAGACCAGCTGCCACCAGTTGCGGGTCCAGAACCGCCGCTTGTCACGGGCGGTGATGGCCCGGTGGGCGAACTCGGCGACGAAGACGGCCCAGAGCACCCAGCCCGTGACGCTCAGCGTGGTCACCAGCCACGGCTCCCGGGCCAGCGACTGCCCGAGGACGACGAGGACGAACACCAGGCCGAGCGCCCCCATCGGCTTGTCCAGCCGCCGGGCGAGCCCCTCCTTCTCGGGTGCGTCCGGGGCCTCCGGAAGCTCCTCGGGGCGATCGCCGGGCGTGGGTTGCCGCTGCATCCACCACGCCTACCCAGTCCGGCCGAAGGATCCCTCGGCCGGAGTCGGCGAGCGGCCAGCAGAGCGGCGAGGGCGGGGAGATCGCGGCGCCGTCGGCGGTCCCGCTGCGTCGCGGGAGCGGAACCGGTCACGACCTCGGTCGTAGCCGGCTCCGCCGGGAGGCGGCTGGCCGGGGCGAGATCGAGCATGCTTAGGTATGCCTCGCCTATCCGTAGGAGGACATGCATGACCAGGCTCGGGCGTGCGACCGTCGGCGTCGTCTCCACCCTCACCCTCGCGGCCTCGCTGGCCGCCTGCGGTTCCGACTCCGACACGCTCACCGTGTACAGCGCGCAGCACGAGAGCCTCGTGCGCACGATGCTGGCCGACTTCACGGAGGAGACGGGCATCGAGCTGGAGTTCCGCGACGCCAACGACTCCGAGCTGGCCAACCAGATCATCGAGGAGGGCGAGGCCTCACCGGCCGACGTGTTCCTCACCGAGAACAGCCCCGCGATCGACGTCGTCGACCGGGCGGGGCTGCTGGCGCCGCTGGACGAGGACACCCTCGCCCAGGTCGACGAGCAGTTCCGGCCGTCGTCGGGCAACTGGACCGGTTTCGCCGCCCGTTCCACCGTGCTGGCCTACGACCCGGACGCGGTGCCCGCGGAGCAGCTGCCCGCCTCGATCCTCGAGCTGGCCGAGCCGGAGTACGAGGGCCGGGTCGGGATCGCCGCCGGTGGAGCGGACTTCCAGGCGATCGTCAGCGCCGTGCTCGCGCTGGAGGGGGAGGAGGCCACCCGCGCCTGGCTGACCGGCCTGGAGCGCAACGCCGAGATCTACGCCAGCAACACCGCGGTGATGAAGGCCGTCGACGAGGGCGAGGTCGACCTCGGGGTGATGTACCACTACTACTGGTACCGCGACCAGGCCGAGGGCGGGCTCATCGGCGACGACGCGTCGCTGCACTACTTCGGCAACCAGGACCCGGGCGCCTTCCTCAGCGTCTCCGGCGCCGGGGTGCTCGCCTCCTCCGACCAGCCCGAGCAGGCGCAGCAGCTGGTCGCCTTCCTCACCGCCCGCGCGGCGCAGGAGCGGCTGGCCGAGAGCACCGCCCTCGAGTACGCCGTCGGCACCGGCGTCGCGTCGGCCGACGCGCTGCCACCGCTGGCAGAGCTGCAGGCACCGGAGCTCGACCCCGGCAGCCTCGATGCCCCGGCGGTCACCGACCTGATGCAGGAAGTGGGCCTGCTCTGACTGCTGCCGCGCTGCAGGACCCGGGCCCCGGGACGCCGGCCCGGCCGGCGTCCCGGGGTTCCCGCGCGTCCGCGCGCGACGGCGGACGGCTGCGGCGCTCCCCGGTCACCCTGGCGCTGGCCGTCTGCGTCGCGGCGCTGGCGCTGCTGCCGCTGGCCTACATCGCCGGCTACACCGCCGAGCTCGGCTGGTCGGGCATCCGCGACCTGGTGCTGCGGCCGAGGGTCGCCGAGCTGCTCTGGAACACCGGACGGCTGGCGATGGGCACCGTCGCCGTCTGCGCCGTCCTCGGCGTCGGCGCGGCCTGGCTGGTCGAGCGTTCAACGGTGCCCGGCCGCCGGCTCTGGCACGTGCTGCTGGTGGCGCCGCTGGCGGTGCCGGCGTTCGTGAACAGCTTCGCGTGGGTCTCGCTGCTGCCCGGGCTGGACACCTACGCCGGCGCGTTGCTGGTGGTGTCGCTGTCCTACTTCCCGTTCGTCTACCTGCCGGTGGTCGCCGCCTTCCGGGGGCTGGACCCGGCGCTGGAGGACACCGCCCGCGGGCTCGGCCTGTCCGACTGGGCGGTGTTCAGGCGGGTGCAGCTGCCCCAGTTGCGGGTGGCGCTCCTGGGCGGCGGACTGCTCGTGGCGCTGCACCTGCTCGCGGAGTTCGGCGCTCTGCAGATGCTGCGCTACCCGACCTTCACCACCGCCATCTACGACCAGTACCGGTCCACGTTCAACGGGCCGGGCGCCACGACGCTCGCCGGCGTCCTGGTGCTGCTCTGCCTCCTGCTGCTGCTGGGTGAGCTGCGGCTGCGCGGTGCGCGCGGGTACGCGGGCAGCGGTCGTGGCGCCGCGCGGCCGGTGCGCCCGGTGCGGCTGGGCCGGCTCGCCGTGCCGGCCCTGCTGGGCCTCGCCGCGCTGGTGGGCGCCGCGCTGCTGGTCCCGCTCGGCGGGGTGACGTACTGGATGCTGGCGGGCGTCTCCGACGGGGTCCCCTGGGGCGACCTGGCCGCCACCACCGGCAGCACCCTGGCCCTGGCGGCGGTCGCGGCGCTGGTCACCACCGCGATGGCGCTGCCCACCGGCTGGCTGGCCGTCCGCGCCCGGAGCCGGGTGGCGACGCTGCTGGAGCGGGCCACCTACCTGGGCAGCGCGGTCCCCGGCATCGTCGTCGCGCTGGCGCTGGTCACCCTCAGCATCCGGGGCACGCCGTGGCTGTACCAGACCGTGCCGGTCCTCCTGGCCGGCTACGCGATCCTCTTCCTGCCCCGGGCGATCGTGACGGTGCGGGCGGCGGTCGAGCAGTCCCCGCCGCTCTACGACGACGTGGCCGCGTCGCTGGGGTCCTCCGGCGCCGACCGGCTGCGCCGGGTCACCCTGCCCCTGCTCGCGCCGGGTCTGGGCGCGGGCGCGGCGCTGGTGTTCCTCGCGGTGGTCACCGAGCTGACGGCCACCCTGCTGCTGGCCCCCACCGGGACGACGACGCTGGCGACGGCGTTCTGGTCGGCCAGCAGCGCCCTCCGGTACGGGGCCGCCGCTCCGTACGCGCTGGTCATGGTGCTGCTGTCCGCGCCGGCCACCGTGCTGCTGTCCCGCGACACCCGACGAGGTCTGATCCCATGAGCTCCCTGACCGTGACCGGCCTGAGCAAGGCGTTCGGCCCCGCCCCCGTCCTCACCGGCGTCGACCTGCACGTGCCGGCCGGCAGCCTCACCGCCCTGCTCGGCCCGTCGGGCTGCGGCAAGACGACCCTGCTGCGGCTGGTGGCCGGCTTCGACACCCCTGATGCGGGCACCGTGGCGGTGGGGGACCGCATCGTGACCGGCGCGGGGCGCGGGGTGCCCGCCCGCAGGCGCGGCATCGGGTTCGTGCCGCAGGAGGGCGGGCTGTTCCCGCACCTGTCCGTGGCCGGCAACGTCATGTTCGGGCTGCCCCGACGGCTCCGGCGGGACACCGGGCGGGTGCGCGAGCTGCTCGGCCTCGTGGGGCTGGACGCCGAGCTGGCCGATCGGTCGCCGCACCAGCTCTCCGGGGGCCAGCAGCAGCGCGTCGCACTGGCGCGGGCACTGGCGCCCGCCCCCTCCCTCGTCCTGCTGGACGAGCCGTTCTCCTCCCTCGACGCCGGGCTGCGCGAGGACACCCGGCAGGCCGTCGCCGCGGCGCTGACCGCGGCGGGGGCCACCGCGGTGCTGGTGACCCACGACCAGGCGGAGGCGCTGTCGATGGCCGACCAGGTGGCCGTGCTGCGCCGCGGGCGGCTGGTCCAGCTCACCGACCCGCGCACCCTCTACCGGCGCCCCGCCGACCTGGACGTGGCGGCGTTCGTCGGGGAGTCGGTCGTCCTCGACGGCGAGCTGCGCGACGGCCGGGCGCACTGCGCGCTCGGCGTCCTCCCGGTCGGGCAGCCGGCGGTGGACGGGCCCGTCCGCGTGCTGCTGCGGCCGGAACAGCTCCGGCTCGGCGCGCCCTTCGCGTCGTCGGGCGTGCGGGCGTGGGTACGCAGCGTGGACTTCTACGGCCACGACTCCCGGGTGTGGTTGACCCTCCCCGACGGCGGAACCGTGACCGCCCGGCTGGAGGGCGCCGACCTCCCCTCGGTCGGGCAGGAGGTCGCCATCGAGGTGGCCGGTGCCGCGCTGACCTACCCGGCTCCCGGGCCGGCTCCGCGCACCGCCGTCCCCGATCCTGCGGCCTGACGCGGCGCACCGCGGACCGCGCGCGGACATCGAGTTAGGAGAGCCTAAGCTGACCCGCATGGACCTCTTCCTCTTCACCACCGAGCCGCAGTGGGGCGGCGACGTGGTCGCCGCCGGCGCGGCCGGGATCGTCGTCGACTGGGAGTGCCGCGGCAAGCACCGGCGGCAGGCGGGTGAGGGGACCCAGATCAACGCCGACACCCCCGAGGACCTGAGTGCGATGCGCGCCGCCACCCCCGGGCGGCTGGTCTGCCGGATCAACGGGTACGGGCCGTGGACCGCAGGTGAGGTCGCCGAGGCCGTCGGGCGCGGCGCCGACGAGATCCTGCTCCCCATGGTGCGGACGGTCGAGGAGGTCGACCGGACACTGGAGCTGGTCGCGGGCCGCTGCGGGCTGGGCATCCTGGTGGAGACCCAGGACGCCGTGGACCGGGCGGCCGAGCTGGCGCAGCGGCCGCTGTCCCGTATCTACGTCGGGCTCAACGACCTGCGCATCGACCGCGGGTCCACCGAGCTGTTTCGTCCCCTGCTGGACGGCACCGTCGACGGGGTCCGCGCGCAGGTGCGGACCTCGTTCGGGGTCGGCGGTCTGACCCTTCCGGGGCGGGGGTTCCCGGTGCCGGGCGACCTGCTCGCCGCCGAGCTGGTCCGCACCGGCGCCGAGTTCACGTTCCTGCGGCGCTCCTTCACCGCCGACATGGCCGGCCGCGACCCGTTCGTGGAGGTGCCCCGGCTGCTCGTGGCCCTGGCGGACGTGCGCGCGGCCGGTCCGGCCCGGGCGGCCGAGCTGCGCCGGGCCTTCGCCGCGGCCGTCGAGGGGTCGCGCGCGGGCGTGACCGGACCGGTACCGCAGCCGGCGTGAGGGCGCTCGTGACCGGGGCCGGCGGTTTCGTCGGCCGGCACCTGGTGGACCGGCTGGAGCGGGACGGCTGGCACGTCGTCGGCCTCACCCGCCGGGACGTGGACCTGGCCGATCCCGGTGCGGGGGCCGCCGCCGTGCGTGCCGCCGACCCCGACGTCGTCTTCGCCCTCGCCGCGGGCCGCGCCAAGGCGACCCCCGCGGACCGGGCCGCGACCACGGCGGTCAACACCACGCCGTGGCTGGTGGACGCGCTGCCCGACCGCTGCCGTGCCGTGGTGCGGCTGGGATCGTCCACCGAGTACGCGGCGGCACCCCGGCCGCTGACCGAGGACGCGGCCCTGGAGCCGCGGGGCTTCTTCGGCGCGACGAAGGCGGCGGGCTCGCTGCTGCTGCAGGCGGCCGCGGCCGAGCGCGGTGTGCGCGCCGCGGTCCTGCGCGCCTTCCAGGTGTACGGACCCGGCGACCACCCCACCCGGCTGGTGCCGGTGGTGATGGCCGCGGCCCGCGAGGGCGGCACCGTCGCCCTGCCGGCACGGCTGAGCAGGCGGGACTGGGTGTGGGTCGGCGATGTCGTCGACGCCTGCGTGCGCGCCGCGGTGGACGACCGGCTGCCGCCGGGGGTGGTCCTCAACATCGGCACCGGTGTGCAGACGAGCACGGAGGAGCTGGTGGCGACCGCCGAGCGGGCCACGGGCCGGCCGATCGCGACGGCTCCGGGCGCCCATCCCGGCCGGGGGTGGGACACCGCCGACTGGGTGTGCGACCCCGCGCGGGCGCGGCAGCTGCTCGGCTGGGCGCCCACGGTCGACCTCGCCGAGGGGCTGGCGCGCACCTGGGCGGCGGGATGACCGTCCGCGCGGCGGCGGAGCCCCGGGTCGCGGTCGTCGTCCCGGTGTACGGCAACGAGGCGACCCTCGCCGAGCTCGCCGGCCGGCTGGGCACGGCGCTCGCCGGCCGCTCGTGGCGGCTGCGGCTGGTCGTCGACGCCTCTCCGGACGGCAGCGCGGCGGTGGCGGCGGCCCTCGCCGACGACGACGCCCGCATCGGGGTCACCGTGCTGACCGTCAACGGGGGGCAGCACGCGGCCCTGGCCCGCGGGCTGGCCGACGAGGCGGATGCCGACGTCTGGGTGTGCCTGGACGCCGACCTGCAGGACCCGCCCGAGGCGGTGCCGCTGCTGCTGGACCGGCTGGCGTGCGGCGACGTCGAGGCGGTGTTCGCCGGGCGGCGCGGTCGTTACGAGTCGCCGCTGCGCCGGCTCACCGGCACGCTGCACCGGCGGGTGGCCGGAAGCCTGACCGGGCTCCCTCCCGACGCCGGTGCGTTCCTCGCCCTGGGACCGGTCGTGCGCGCCGCCGTCCTCAGCGGGGTGCGCGACCGCGGGGCGCCCAGCGTGGTGCTCGCCGTCGGCCGATCCGGCCGGCCGGTGACCAGCGTGCCGGTGACCCGCGCCCGGCGTCCGGTGGGCCGGTCGGCGTGGACCGCCGGCGCCCGGGTGCGGCAGTCGGCCCGGTCGCTGGCCTGGGCGCTGCGCACCCGCCGCTGACCGGGACCCTTCAGCGGACCCAGAGCTGGACGACGAGATCGGTCTTGCCGGCCGGGAAGTCGTACTGCCGGCTCATCCGCATGCCCGCCTCCTGCAGCACCGCGTCGTCGTCGGTGGGCTCCGGGCGGCCGTCGATGAGCCGCCGGACCAGCCACACCCGGTCCTCCCCGGCCGGGGCGTCGTCGGGCGGCAGGACGACGTCGGGGCGCAGCTGGGCGGCGAGCGTGCGCACGTAGTGGTCCAGGCCGGTGGCCGACCGCTGGTCCGCGGCGACGATCGGCTCGCCCGGCTCGTGCAGCTCGGCCAGCAACGCCACCACCTCGTCGGCCCGCTCGCGGGGGCCCCGGTCGGCCAGCGGCGCGGACGCGAGCAACGAGCAGCCGAGCAGCACCGCCGCCACCGGGACGCGCGCCGGCCGCGGCAGCGACATGGCCCCGGCCGCCGCGAGCACGCCCAGGCCCAGCAGGCCGGCCAGCAGGTACCGGGGCAGGAACACCGGGCGCACCAGCTCGGTCAGGACGAGCAGCGCCAGCGGCACCAGCACCCAGCAGGCGCCGACGACCCGGACGCCGGTCGCGTGGACGGCTCCGACCACCGCCAGCCCCATCCCGAGCCAGAGCAGCGGCGTGCGCCCACCGGCCCAGGCCTCCGCGGCGAGGGCGACCAGCCGGCCGTCGGTGTCGCGCAGGTGCTCGGCGTTGCGTGCACCCGTTCCGTTGAGCACGGCCAGCGCCACGAAGCCCGCGGCCGGCAGGGCGGCCAGCGCCCCGGTGACCACGACGGGGAGGGCGCGGCGCGGTCGCAGCAGCACCGCCGCGACGACGAAGGCGGCCAGCACGGTGACGGCGTACCAATGGGCCAGACCCATGCCCGCCGCCGCCAGGCCGAACAGCAGCAGGCCCCGTGGCGCCTCCTGGAGCCAGCGGACCAGCCCGAGCGCCGCGGCGCCGGTGGCCAGGACGGCCAGCCCGTAGCTGCGGGCCTCCACCGACTGCTCGAGCACCAGCGGGGCGGTCGCGAGCACCAGCCCGGCCAGCACTCCGGTGGGCCGACCGGAGAGGCGGGTGACGGCGCGGGTGATCAGGGTCAGCCCGCCCGCGGTCGCCAGCAGGGAGAGCACGCGCAGCGAGGTGTCCCCGCCGAGGCCCGGGAGGGACATCCACCCGTGCATGACGAGGTAGTAGGGGGCATTGTACGACGGCGGGACGCCGGCCAGGTAGCCGGCGGTTCCCTCACCGCTGGCGATCGCGGTGAGGATCTCGCGCAACGGCAGCCGGGCCACCTCGGCGGTGAACAGCTCGTCGAACCACAGCCCGTGGCCGGCGCTCAGCAGCCACCCGCCGAGAACCGTGACGAGCACCGCGGGCAGCAGCTCCGCGGGCGACCAGCGCGGCACCGGCGCGACCACCGGGGGCGCAGCCGGCCGCTCCGTCACCGTCGTCACCCGTGCAGGTTAGGTGACCCTGATCTGGTTCCCGGGACCCGGCCGCACCCGGTCACGCCGGGCGCGGTCCGGCTCCGGTCGGCTCGCGCCGCATCGGCACGTGCGGAATGCCGTCCTCGACGTAGCCCGGTCCGCTGAGGCGGAAGCCGAAGCGCTCGTACCAGTGCTGCAGGTGCGCCTGGGCGCCGAGGACGAGCGGCCCGCCGCCGTAGCTCGCCAGCGCCTCCGTCATCAACCGCGCGGCCAGCCCGCGGCCGCGGGCGTCGGCCGCGGTGGCCACCCGGCCGATGGCGCGCGTCGCGCCGTCGGCGAGCACCCGGATCGTCGCCAGCACGGCGCCGTCGGCGGCCTCCAGCCACAGGTGCTCGGTCGCCGGCTCCACGTCCCGGCCGTCGAGCTCCGGATAGGGGCACTCCTGCTCGACCACGAAGACGTCGACGCGCAGCCGGCACAGCCCGTAGACCTCGAAGGGGGTGAGGTCGGCAAACCGGGCGCGGCGGAGCAGCGGCTCGGAACGGGTCGGCCCGGGGGAAGTCATGCCGCAGTTGTAGCCGAGGGGTGATCACCGTCCGGCGCCCGGGAGTCGACCGGGCGAACGACCGGCTGCGGCAGGGGAGTACGCCGCTTCGGCGGGGTAGGGACCGGGGCATGTCGATGTCGAGCCCCCTGGAACCGAACCTCGGCCGTCCGGACGACGGCATCCCCACGGCCGATCCAGGCGCGGGGGCACCGGCGCCCGCCGACGGGTTCGGCGTCGGGGGCGAGGAGCCCGACCGCGCCGCGGAGACCGACCGCCCGCCGGCCGATGCCGGCGGTGCGCACGCCGACCCGCCGGACGACCCGCCCTTCCGCACGCCGGACCCGCACGACGTCGGCCCGGCGACGGAGGACTGACCGCGGTCAGTTGCCCGGCGCGGCCGTGGCCTCGCCGACGAGCGCCGTGCGCCGGGAGAGGCGGAGAACCGGCGGTCCCCGGGCGGCGCGGTCAGGAGCCGTGGCGCAGGGCTGCCCGCTCGCGGGCCCTGGCCGCCTCGACCTCCCGGTCGCGCGGGGGCGCGGTGGTCACCAGCGACTCGAGGAGGCGGGCCGAGGCGGCGGCGATCTCCGCGACGGCGCGGTCGAAGGCCTCGGTGTTGGCCCGGGACGGCTTCACCGTTCCGCTGATCTTCCGCACGTACTGCAGCGCGGCGGCCCGGATCTCGTCGCTGGCCGCGGGCGGCTCGAAGTTCGCCAGCGGGCGGATGTTGCGGCACATGCCGGCAGGGTAGGAGCCGGCGGCCCGGTTCGGACGGCGTCGCGGATCGCGCGGTCGAAGGCGGGGAGCGGGAGGCGACGAGGTGACGGTGCTGGTCGTGGACGTCGCCAACGTGGTCGGCTCCCGGCCCGACGGGTGGTGGCGCGACCGCGCCGGGGCGGCGAGCCGGCTGCTGGCACGCCTGACCGCCCTGCCCGAGGCCGACACGACCGGCCCGGACGGCGGGCCGCTGGCCTGCACCGGGGTGATCGCCGTCGTCGAGGGAGCGGCCCGGGACATTCCGGCGCCCGGTGCCGTGACGGTCGTGCGGGCCGGCGGCAGCGGCGACGACGCCCTCGCCGAGACGGTCACCGGCCTGGCCGGCGGCGGGGTCGGTGTCCTCGTCGTCACCGCCGACCGGGGACTGCGCGCCCGGCTGCCCGACGGCGTCGGCGTCGCCGGGCCCGGCTGGCTGCTGGCGGAGCTCGACCGCATGACCGCCGGGGGGCACGGGTAGTCCGGTCGTCGACAACCGGCGTCCCCGACACCGGCCGTAGCTCCAGGCGAGGAGTCCCCGTGCCGATCCCCGACTCCGACGGGTCCCCGCTCACCGCGCTGATCACCGGCGCGTCCAGCGGCATCGGCCGGGCGACGGCGGTGCAGCTGGCCGGCCGGGGCGCCCGGCTGGCGCTCGTCGCCCGCGGGCGGGAGTCGCTGGAGGCAGCCGCCGACGAGGTGCGCGCGGCCGGCGCCGCAGCGGTCACCGTCTGCCCGGCCGACGTCCTGGACGAGGACGCCTTCGCCGCGGTCGTCTCCGCCGCGGTCGCCGAGTTCGGCCGGCTCGACGTCGTCGTGCACTCCGCCCAGGTCATGGCCTACGGCCGGATGGAGGAGGTGCCCAAGGAGGTCTACGAACGGGTCGTCGACACCGCGCTGCACGGCACCGCCACGGTGGCCCGCCACGTCCTGCCCGTGTTCCGGCGCCAAGGCGGTGGGCACCTCGTCGTCGTCAACTCCCTGCTCGGCAACGTGACCACACCGCTCATGGGTCCCTACGCCGTCGCCAAGTGGGGCCAGCTGGCGCTGGCCCGGGTGCTGCAGCAGGAGACCCGGGACGAGCCGGGGATCTCCGTCTCGATCGTCCAACCCGGCGGGGTGAACACGCCCATCTACTACCAGGGCGCGTCGTGGGCCGGCAGCACCGGCCGGCCCCCGCCGCCGGTGTACTCGCCGCAGCGGGTGGCCCGCCGGATCCTCTCGACCCTCGACCGGCCGCGCCGGGTCGTGCAGGCCGGGGTGCTCAACCACGTCGTCACGGCCGGCTTCCGGCTGCTGCCCGGTGTCTACGACGTGCTGGTCGAGCCGCTGCTGCAGCGGCTCGCGCTCTCCGGCGACCGGGTGGAGCCCACCGAGGGCAACGTGTTCCGGTCCCGGCCGGCCGGCAACGCCACCGAGGGGCGCTGGCGCGGCATCTGAACCGGGCGTGTGAACAGCGTGTTCCGTCCCCTCGCAGGACATTGCCCGGAGGCCGGCGCACGGGCCAGGCTGTGCCCACCCGACCACGCGGGGGCCCACCGGGAGGCCGAGACATGACCGCTGAACCACGAGTACGACCAGCCCGCCCCGCGACCCGGCACGGGGTCGAGGCCGAGGCCGTGGAGTCCGGCTACCACCAGAAGCGGCAGCTGCGCACCGGGACCGCCGGCTGGGTGCTGCTGGCCGGGCTCGGGGTCGCCGCCGTCATCTCCGGTGACTACGCGGGCTGGAACTTCGGCCTGGCCGAGGGCGGCTTCGGCGGGCTGCTGATCGCCGTCGTCCTCATGGCGGTCATGTACTCGGCCATGGTGTTCGGGCTCGCCGAGCTGGGCTCGGCGTTGCCGACCGCTGGTGGCGGGTACACCTTCGCCCGCCGGGCGCTGGGCCCCTGGGGCGGGTACGCGACCGGTGTCGCGGTGCTCATCGAGTACGCCATCGCGCCGGCCGCCATCGCCACGTTCATCGGCGCCTACGTCGAGTCGCTCGGGCTGTTCGGCATCACCGACGGCTGGTGGGTGTACCTGGCCGCCTACGCCCTGTTCGTGGGCATCCACCTGCTGGGCGTGGGAGAGGCGCTCAAGGTCATGCTGGCGATCGCCGCGGTCGCCGTGGCCGGCCTGGTGCTCTACCTGGTGGGGGCGGTCGGTGCCTTCGACTCGGCCAACCTGCTCGACATCGCGCCCACCGGCGCCGTCGGCGCCTCCGAGTTCCTGCCGTTCGGCCTGATGGGCGTCTGGGCGGCCTTCCCGTTCGCGATCTGGTTCTTCCTGGCGGTGGAGTGCGTGCCGCTGGCGGCCGAGGAGGCCCGCGACCCGGCCCGCTCCATGCCGCGCGGCATCGTTGCGGCCATGGGCCTGCTGCTGGTCCTCGCGGTGCTGATGCTGGTCGTCACCGCCGGAGCCGGCGGTGCGGAGACCATGTCGGCCAGCGGCAACCCGCCGGTGGAGGCGCTCGAGGTGGCCGGGGCCTCCAGCACGCTGGCCACGGTGATCAACTACGCCGGGCTGGTCGGGCTGGTCGCCAGCTTCTTCTCGATCATCTACGCCTACTCGCGGCAGACCTTCGCGCTGTCCCGGGCGGGCTACCTGCCGCGGGCGCTGTCGGTGACCAACTCCCGCAAGGCCCCGATGCTGGCCCTGCTCGTGCCCGGCGCCATCGGCTTCGCGCTCTCGCTCACCGGGCAGGGCGCGATGCTGCTCAACATGGCCGTCTTCGGCGCGACGGTCTCCTACGTGCTGATGATGGTCAGCCACATCGTGCTGCGCCGCCGGGAGCC
Source organism: Blastococcus sp. SYSU DS0973 (assembly GCF_054051055.1). Lineage (NCBI taxonomy): Bacteria > Bacillati > Actinomycetota > Actinomycetes > Geodermatophilales > Geodermatophilaceae > Blastococcus > Blastococcus sp. SYSU DS0973. Next base: position 154,586 of record NZ_JBJHAN010000008.1, on the reverse strand, counting down.
GGAGCTGCCCCGCCCGTACCGGACGCCGGGCGGCACCAGCACCACCGGCGTCGCGCTGGTGCTGGCCGCGGCCGCGGTCGTCGCCACTTTCCTGGTCGACCCGGTCGCCGCGCTGTGGACGCTGGCCGCCTACGCCGTCTTCCTCGGCTACTTCGCCCTCTACAGCCGCCACCACCTGGTGGCCTCGGCTCCCGAGGAGGAGTTCGAGCTGCTGGCCGCAGCCGAGGAGGAGGTGCGATGACCGTCCGCCGGACGACGCTGGGCGGGCACACCCACGAGTTCCCCTCCCTGTCGGACCTGCTCGCCAAGGCCACGCCGGCCCGCTCCGGAGACGTACTGGCCCGGTGCGCGGCGGAGTCCGCGGCGCAGCGGGTCGCCGCCCAGTCCGTGCTCGCCGACCTGCCGCTGAGCACCTTCCTCGAGGACCAGGTGGTCGGCTACGAGGAGGACGACGTCACCCGGCTGATCCTCGACACCCACGATCCGGTCGCGTTCGCCCCGGTGGCCGGCCTGACGGTGGGGGAGTTCCGCGACCGTCTGCTGGGCTGGGCCGCGGCGGGCGACGAGGCGACGATCGGCGCCCTGGCCCGCGGGCTGACCCCGGAGATGGTGGCGGCGACCTCGAAGCTCATGCGCAACGCCGACCTGATCGCCGTCGGCCGCCGGGCGCGGGTGGTGACCGGCCTGCGCAGCACCATCGGCCTGCCCGGGCGGCTGGCCTCGCGGCTGCAACCCAACCACCCGACCGACGATCCGGTGGGTGTGACGGCGTCGATCGTCGACGGGCTGCTGCAGGGGTCCGGGGACGCGGTGATCGGGATCAACCCCGCGACCGACTCACCGGCGCGGACGATCGACCTGATCGAGCTCGTGGACGCGGTGATCCAGCGGTACGGGATCCCGACCCAGTCGTGCGTGCTGGCCCACGTGACGACGACCCTGCGGGCACTGGAGAAGGGCGCGCCGGTGGACCTGGTCTTCCAGTCCGTCGCCGGCACGCAGGCGGCCAACCGCGGGTTCGGCGTCACCCTCGACCTGCTCGCCGAGGCGCGGGAGGGAGCGCTCGCGCTGGGCCGCGGAACGGTGGGGCGCAACGTCATGTACTTCGAGACCGGGCAGGGGTCGGCGCTGTCGGCCGACGCGCACATCGGCGTCGACGGGCGGCCGGTCGACCAGCAGACGCTGGAGGCGCGGGCCTACGCGGTGGCCCGGCACTTCGACCCGCTGCTGGTGAACACCGTGGTCGGGTTCATCGGGCCGGAGTACCTCTACGACGGCAAGCAGGTGATCCGGGCCGGGCTGGAGGACCACTTCTGCGGCAAGCTGCTCGGTCTGCCCATGGGGGTCGACGTCTGCTACACCAACCACGCCGAGGTCGACGGCGACGACACCGACACCCTCACCCTGCTGCTCGGCGCGGCCGGCTGCTCGTTCGTCATCGCCGTCCCCGGGGCCGACGACGTGATGCTGCACTACCAGTCGCTGTCGTTCTCCGACGTGCTCACCGCCCGCCAGGTGCTGGGCCTGCGGCCGGCCCCGGAGTTCGAGGCGTGGCTGGCCCGGATGGAGCTGCTCGACGACGACGGCCGGGTGCGGTCGCTGACCGCGGACGCCCCGGCGGCGAAGGCGCTGCTCGCGGCGGCCTCCCGGTGACCGGCGACCTCGACCGCCCGGCCCCGGGCACGGACCCCTGGGCGGTGCTGCGGGCGGCGACCCGGGCACGGGTGGCTCTCGGCCGGGCGGGAGACGGGTTGCCGACCGCGCGGGAGCTGGAATTCCGACGGGCGCACGCGGTGGCGCGCGACGCGGTGCACACGGCCCTCGACCCCGGCATCGTGCGCGCGGCCCTCGACGGGCTGCCGGTGCTCGAGGTCCACTCGGCGGCCGCCGACCGGGCCCAGTACCTGCAGCGGCCCGACCTCGGCCGGCGGCTGGCACCGGGCTGGTCGCTGCCGCGCCCGGAGGCCGACGTCGCCATCGTGCTGGCCGACGGCCTCTCGCCGCGGGCGGTGCACGAGCACGGGGCGGCCCTGACGACGGCGCTGCTGGACCGGCTGGCCGACTGGTCGGTGGCCCCGGTGGTCCTCGCCGCGCAGGCGCGGGTGGCGCTCGGCGACGAGATCGGCGCGGCGCTCGGCGCACGGGTGGTGCTCGTGGTGATCGGCGAACGGCCGGGGCTCTCCTCGGCGGACTCGCTCGGCGTCTACCTCACCTGGGACCCGCGACCGGGCCGGGTGGACTCCGAGCGCAACTGCGTCTCCAACGTCCGGCCCCCGCACGGGCTGGGTTACGCGCAGGCCGCCGATCTCGTGGCGCGGCTGCTGGAGGCGGCGCGGGCGCTCGGCGCCTCGGGCGTGGCGCTCAAGGACGAGGGCCCCGCGCTGCCGTCCGGCGCCGGCTGAGCGGCGGGCCGACCCCGGCCGGCACCGGGCAGGTGCCGCGCCGGCCGGGGGAGGACACGGAGGGTCAGCCGGCGGAGATGCCCGCGGCCACCTCGCTCGGGCGCTGCTGCTCGCCCGCGTAGGAGCTGATCGCGACCAGCGTGCCGGTCAGGGCGGGGATGACCCACTGCAGGGTGTCCAGCCGCTGCTGGGCGGCGGCGACCTCGGCCCGCGCCACCTTGGTCCGCTTGCTCGGCCGGGTGCCCGACTTCGACGGCACGGAGCCCGCGGCCGAGACCCGCTGGCCGAGGACCCGGCTGTAGGCCGTCGCGCCGAGGGCGGCCGCGGTCACCAGCGTCTTGAGGGTCGACATCCCGCCGACGCCCTGCTGCGCCGCGACCCGCTGCTTGTTGGCGCGCAGCTGACCGATGCTGCCGATCAGGTGGACGCCGATCGCGGCGGCGTTGACCGGCGTCCAGCGGTCCCAGCCGGCGTTGGCGACCCGGCCGGTGGCGGAGTCGGACCCGGCCTCGCCGGCGGCGGCGTTCAGGGCGACCGCGTTGGCCAGCGTGCCTCCGAACCAGGCGGACAGGCCGAGGTCGTGCAGTGAACGGGACAGGGTGTTGCGAGCCATGGGTTCTCCTCAGGAGGCGGTGGTCCGACCTCCCTACCCCGGGCCTGCGGGGTCATGCCGGTCGTGCGCGACGCGCCGTCGTCAGCGGTCCCGCAGCAGGCGGGCCAGCCGGTGCCGCCGGCCGGCGGTGAGCTCGGCGGGCGTGGCGGGCACGACCGGCTCCGGATCCGGCTGCGGCGGCTGCGCTGCCGCCGCGTGCCCCTCGTGCCGCCGGGCGCGGACGTCGTCGGGGGAGTGCGCCCGGCGCCGCCGCTCGTCGCGCAGCCAGCCGGCGCCGCCCGCCGCGACTCCGGCGAGACCGGCTGCGCCGAGCAGCTGCCAGGGGCGCATCTCCGTACCGTAGCGCCGTGCCGTGGCCGGCCCTGGACGATCTGCCGCCGCTGCTACGGCGGGCAGGGACGACCGGCCGCGGCACTCCTCAGGTGGTCGCGCGGGCGGCCGGCTCCCCGAGGTGCAGGACCGTGTCGCCGGGGCGCTCGAGCTCCTCGTGGGTGACGCAGACGACCACCCGTCCGGCCAGGCCGACACGCAGGTCGCGCACCAGCGCGGCGGCGGTCGGGGCGTCGAGGTGGGCGGTCGGCTCGTCGAGCAGGACGACGTCCCGGTCGGCCAGCAGCGCCCGTGCGGCGGCGAGCCGCCGTCGCTCGCCGCCGGACAGCGCCGTGCCACCGGCGCCGACGGGGGTGTCCAGCCCGTCGGGCAGCGTGGCGAGCAGCCCCGCGAGCCCGGTCGCGGTCAGGGCTGCGCGCATGCGCGCCTCCCCGGCCGGGCCGGCGAGCTCGCCCCGCGGGGCGGCCATCGCCAGGTTGGCCCGGATGGAGGAGGCGAACACGTGCGCCTCCTGCGGCAGCCAGGCCATGCGGGCGCGCAGGTCGTCGCCGGTCAGCCGGTCGGTGAGGACGCCGTCGACGGTGCAGCGCCCGCCGCGGGGCCGCAGCGCGGCCATGAGCACCGCCAGGAACGTGGACTTGCCCGTGCCCGAGGGCCCGCGCACGACCAGCCAGCCGTCGCCGGCCCGGGCCTGCGCGTCCACCCCGCGCAGCACGTCGGGACCGCCGGGCCAGCCGGCGGTGAGCCCCTCGGTGCGCAGCGCGGAGATGCCGGCCGGTGCGGGCAGCGGCTCGGCGGGGTCGGCGGCGACCGGGGCGGTGAGCACGGCGTCGAGGCGGGCCCGCGCGTCGGCGAGCGCACCCCGCCGCTGCAGGGCGGCGACGAGCCCGGTCAGCGGCTCTCCCAGGGCCAGCGGCGCCAGCGCGACGACGGCGAGCACCGGGCCGGCGAGGTCGCCGGCGGCGGCCGCGGCGGTGCCGAGCACGGCGGCGAGCCCGGCGCCCAGGACGACCAGGCCGTCGCCCAGGGCGGCGGCACGGTCGCGGGTGCCGGCGGTGGCGGCCTGCCGGGCGGCGAGCGCGGCGAGATGGGCGGCGGCCCGGCCGGCCAGGGCGTGCGCCCGCAGGTCGGGCAGCCCCTCGAGGGTGGTGCTGGTCTCCCGGAGCGCCGCGATCCGCAGCGTGCTCTCCGCTCGGGCCGCCCCGGCGTCCACTCCGCGGTGCGCGAGGAGGACGGCGCCGACGGTGAGGGCCAGCACCGTGGCCACCACGCCGGCGGCTGCGGGATCGAGGAGCGCGAGCACCGCGACGGTGGCCGTGGGCACGGTGGCGGCCACCAGCAGCGGCGGGCGCACCCGGACGGTGAGGTCCTGCACCACGCCCACGTCGCCGACGATCCGGGCCAGCGCCGAGCCCGGCGTCCGGTCGGCGGCCACGCCCTGCGCGGCCAGTGCCCGCCAGACCCGCACCCGCAGCGCGGCGGCCTGCCGCAGCGCGGCGTCGTGCGCGGTCATGCGCTCCAGCCAGCGCAGCAGCGCCCGGCCCAGGCCGAAGAAGCGCACGCCCACGATGGCGACCATCAGGGTGAGCACCGGCGGCATCTCCGCCGCGCGCACGATGAGCCAGCCCGAGACCGCGGTGAGGGCGACCCCCGCGGCCGACGACAGCGACCCGGCGGCCACGGCCCGGCGCAGCGCACGCCGGATCGCACGGTCGTCGTCCGCCGGCCGCTCGCTGGTCGCGCTTCGTGCACGGACGGTTGCCTCCGGAGCACCGGACACCGCCGTCCGTGCACGAACGGCTGCCTCCGGGGCGGCCGGGTGCGGGGCGGGGAGGTCGATGGTGCGGTCGGCGAGCTCCGCGAGGACCGGGTCGTGGGTGACCAGCAGGACGGTGACCGTGCCCCGCAAGGTCGCCAGGACCCCGGCGACCAGCCCGCGCGCGTCGTCGTCCAGGTGCGCGGTGGGCTCGTCGAGCAGCAGCAGGCGGGCGCCGCGCCGCACCCGGACCAACGCCCGGGCGAGCGCCACCCGCTGCAGCTCCCCGGGCGACAGCGACTCCGGGGCCCGCCCGGCGACACCTGCGGCCTCGACCCGGTCCAGCGCCTCGATGACGACGGCCTCGGCGGTGATCTCGTCGAGGCCGGGCTCCGGAGCCGCGTGCCGGCGCAGCTCGTCGGCGACGGTGGCCCCGGTCGTGCGCGGGAACTGTGGCACGACCGCGACGGCACCCACCCCGGTCACCGAGCCGCCGACGACGGCTGCCGGGTCGGTCAGGCCCGCGAGCGCCGCCAGCAGCGTCGACTTGCCCGAGCCGCTGGGGCCACGCAGCACGACCAGCTCCCCGGGGCGGACGACGAGGTCGGTCGGCGGCAGCGCGGCGGTGGAGCGTCCCGGGTAGGAGACGGTCAGCCCGGTGACGGCGACGTCGGCGCCACGCGGGTCGTCGTCGTCCGGGGCCGTGGCCGGCGGGGAGCCGGGGGGCGCGGCGAGCACGGCCCGCGCCTCGGCGGCGGCGAGCGCGGCGTCCTCGGACGCGTGGTGGGCCGCGCCGAGGGCGCGCAGCGGGGCGAACGCCTCCGGGGCGAGCAGCAGCGCGGTCAGCCCGAGGCCCAGGGCGAGGTGCCCCTCGATCAGCCGCAGGCCCACGGTGACCGCCACCAGGGCGACCGACAGGGTGGCGATGAGCTCGAGCACCAACGCCGAGAGGAAGGCGATCCGCAGGGTGGCCAGCGTGCGGGCGCGGTGTGCCTCGCCGAGCGCGGCCAGCGCCGCGGTCTGCTCGGCGGCCCGGCCGAGCCCGACGAGCACGGGCAGGCCCCGCACCAGCTCGGCGACGTGCGCGGCGATGCGGTCCAGCGCCCGCGCGGAGTCCGCCGTCGCCGACTGCGTGTGCCGGCCGACCAGCACCATGAACAGCGGCACCAGCGGCAGAGTGACGCCGAGCAGCACCGCCGAGAGCAGGTCGGTCCAGGCCAGCACCAGCAACAGGGCCGGCGGGACGACGAGCGTCTGCGCGAGCGCCGGGAGGTAGGTGGCCAGCGCCGGCCCGAGGTCGTGCAGCCGGGTGGTGGCGAGCACGGCGGCCGGGGCGGGGCCGCCGGCCGCGGTCACGGCGGCGGGGGAGGACGCGAGCCGGTCGAGCAGGTCACGGCGGAGCCGGTCCTCGGCCCGGCGGGCGTCGCGGGCCGCGAGGGCCCCGCCGGTGCTGCCCGCCCCGGCGCGCAGCGCCACGCCCGCCGCGGCGAGCACCAGCGGGACCGTCGCCGCGCCGTCGGCCAGCCCGCTCGCGCGGGCCACCGCGGAGGCCAGTCCGCCGGCCAGCAGCACCAGCCCGGCGGTCTGGACCAGCGCGGCCAGGGCTGCACGCACCAGGGCGCCGGTCAGCCCCGGCACTCCGGCGAGCGCGCCCAGCGGACCCCGCCCGGGCTCGGCAGACATCGTCGTCCCCCTGTCCGTCAGACCGTGGCCGGAGCGCTGTCGCTGGGCTCCTCGTGCACCGGCTCGGCGGTCAGCCGCTTGCGGAACACCCAGTAGGTCCACGCCTGGTAGCCCAGCACCACCGGCAGGCCCACCGCGGCGGCCCAGGTCATCACCGTGAGGGTGTAGTCGCTGACCGAGGCGTCGGCGATGGTCAGGTCGAAGGCGCGGTCGACCGTCGAGGGGACGACGACCGGATAGGCCGCGCCGAAGACGGTGGCGGCCGCGGCCACGAGCATCGCACCCCAGGCGGCGAAGGCCTGGCCCTCGCGACCGAGCCGGATCCGCACCCAGGCGACGAGCACGGCCAGCGCCGCGACCGCCCACAGCACACCGGTGACCGGAGTGCCGTAGCGCAGGTGGACCAGGCCGGCCCACGCCAGCAGGGGCAACGCCGCGACCGGCGCCCAGCGGGCGGCGAAGGCCCGTGCCCGGTCCCGCACGTCGCCGTCGACCTTGAGCGCCAGGAACAGCGCCCCGTGGACGAGGGCGAACGCCAGCACCGCCACGGCCCCGAGGAGGGCCGGCCAGCCCACTCCGGCGAACGCGCCGCCGACCCGGTTGCCGTCGCCGTCGATGGGCAGCCCCAGCGTGGTGGCCCCGAGGGCGGCGCCGATACCGAGGGCGGCGATCAGCGACCCGGCGGTGATCACGTGCGTCCAGGTGGTGTCCCACTGGGCGGTGTGGTGCGAGTGCCGCCACTCGAAGGCGACGGCCCGGATTATCAGTCCGAAGAGCACCAGCACGAACGGCAGGTAGAGGGCCGGCAGCCAGGAGGCGTACCAGCCGGGGAAGGCGGCGAACACCGCGCCGGCGGCGGTGATCAGCCACACCTCGTTGCCGTCCCACAGCGGGCCGATGCTGCGCAGCATCAGGTGCCGGTCGCACGCGCGCCGGCCCAGCACGGGCAGCAGGGCGGCGACGCCGAAGTCGAAGCCCTCGAGGAGCAGGAAGCCGGTCCAGAGGACGGCGACGGCGGCGAACCAGACGGTCTGCAGGTCCATGGCTTCTCCGGATCTCAGTAGGCGAAGGAGAGGACGTCGTCGTCGCTGCGACGGGGGACGTCGGCGCCACCGGAACCGCCCTCGGCGGTCTCGCCGGGGACGGGGGCTGGCTGGGCGGGGGTGTGATCGCCGGTGGTGACCCCCCGGCGGACGAAGCGGCCGATCAGCCACAGCTCCACCACGGCGAGCGCGCCGTAGACCAGCGTCAGCCCGATGAGCGAGGTCCAGACCTCGGCGGCGGTGACGCCGGGGGAGACCCCCTGGGCGGTGAAGAAGTACACCTGCTCGTCGACCGGGACGTCGGGGTTCGGGTAGACGACGAAGGGCTGGCGGCCCATCTCGGTGAAGATCCAGCCGGTCGCGTTGGCGACGAACGGGGCGGCGACCGCCAGCAGCGAGCCGTGCACGCCGATCCGCGAGGTCGGCGTCCGGCCGCGGCGGGTGGCCCACAGCGCGTAGCCCGCGACGCCGGCCGACACCGCGCCCATGCCGATCATCAACCGGAAGCTCCAGTAGGTGACCGAGAGCACCGGGGTGTAGTCGATCGGCTCACCGGCCTTGTTCCCGAACGACGGGTCGTCGGGGTAGGTGGCGCCGTAGACCTCGGAGTAGGCCTCCTGCAGGTCGTTCACCCCGGGGACGGCGGTGGAGAAGTCGCCGTGGGCCAGGTAGGAGAGCAGGTAGGGCACGGTGATCGAGTGCACGTCGTCGCACTCGTTGGAGCCGAGCTTGCCCCAGGCGAAGATCGAGAAGGAGGCCGGCGCCTCGGTCTCGCAGAGCGCCTCCGCCGAGCTCATCTTCAGCGGCTGCTGCTCGTACATCAGCTTGCCCTGCCAGTCGCCGGTGAGGCCGACGAGGACGAACGCGGCCAGCGACACCCAGCCGCCGAGCCGCACCGACCGGCGCCAGACCCGCGAGTCGACGTCCTCGGGACGCCCCTCCAGGTGCCGCTTCCGCAGGTGCCACAGCCCGATGCCGACCAGCAGGGCGCCGGCGACCATGAGCGCGGCGACGATGGCGTGGCTGAACGCGGCGAGCGCGGTGTTGTTGGTCAGCACAGCGAGGAAGTCCACCTGGAGCGGCCGGCCCGTGGCGTCGTCGGTGACGACGCCGACCGGGTGCTGCATCCACGAGTTCGCGGCGATGATGAAGTACGCGCTGACGACGGAGCCGATGACAGCGGCCCAGAGCGCGGCCAGGTGGACCTTCTTGGGGATCCGGCCCCAGCCGAAGATCCACAGTCCGAGGAACGTGGACTCCAGGAAGAAGGCCAGCAGGGCCTCCAGCGCCAGCAGCGAGCCGAAGACGTCACCGACGAAGCGGGAGTACTCGCTCCAGGCCAGCCCGAACTGGAGCTCCTGCACCAGGCCGGTGGCCACGCCGAGCACGAAGTTGATCAGGTAGATGCGGCCCCAGAAGCGGGTCATGCGCAGCCACTCGGGCTTGTCCGTCCGCACCCACATCGTGTGCATGACCGCGACCAGGACCCCCAGGCCGATGGTCAGCGGCACCATCAGGAAGTGGTAGACGGTGGTGATCCCGAACTGCCACCGCGCGATGTCCAGCACGTCCACGGAGCCTGCTCCTTCGTCCTCGGCGGCGACCGTCGTACGATCGACACATTCTTTCTACGCCTAGTAGAAGATGAGTTCTACAAGGCGTAGAAGAGTGTCGTGTGATCCGTGGAACAGGAGGGCCGATGGCGTCGCTGGGAGACCTGGAGCGCGCGGTCATGGAGCGGCTGTGGGCCGCCGACGGCCCGGTCGCCGCGACCCGGCTGCGCAACGAACTGGCCGACCGCGGGCTCGCGCTGACCACCGTGCACACCGTGCTGACCCGGCTGGAGCAGAAGGGGTTCGTCGTCCACGACGAGGGCCGGCCCCGCCGGTTCTCCCCGCGGTCCAGCCGCGAGGAGCACGCCGCCCAGGTGATGCGCGAGGTGCTCGGTCAGGCCGCCGACCGCCAGGCGGTGCTCGCGCGGTTCGTCGGGGGCGTCGACGCCGACGAGGCGCGCATCCTCCGGGAACTGCTCGCGGGAGCCGGCCCGGACGACGCCGCGCGCGGCTGACCCACCGGTGCTCCCCGCCACCGCCGTCACCCTCGCCGTGCTGGCCGCGCTGCTCGCGTGGCCGGTGCCGGCGCTCCTCGCCCGCTCCCGCTGGCCGGGGCGGGACCCGCTGGTGGCGCTGCTCTGCTGGCAGGCGATCGGGTTGGCCGGCGGGCTGTCGATCATCGGCGCCCTGCTGGTGCACGGCCTGGCGCCGTGGGGCCACTCGCTCCCGGAGGCGGCGTGGTCGCTCCTGGCCGGCCACTCCGCCGACGGGCCGGTGCGCGGCGACCACTGGGTCACCCTCACCCTCGCCGTGGTGCTGGCCTCGGAGCTGGTCGGCGTCCTGCTGCTGTCCTGGATCCGGATCACCCGCACCCGCCGGCGGCACCGGGAGCTGCTCGAGCTGGTGGTGCAGCCGGCGCCGCAGCCAGACGCCCGGCTGCTCGAGCACCCGGCGCCGGTGGCCTTCTGCATCCCGGGTGCCCGGCCACTGCTGGTGCTCTCCTCCGGGATGGTCGCCGAGCTGGACGACGAGCAGCTCGCCGCCGTCGTCGCGCACGAGCGGGCGCACCTGGGGGAGCGCCACCACCTGCTGCTCCTGCCCTTCGTCGCCTGGAAGGCCGCGCTGCCCGTGCTGCCGGCGGCCGAGCGCGCGTACGGCGCGGTCCGCGAGCTGGTCGAGATGCGCGCCGACGACGTCGCGCTGGCCTCGCTGCACGGGGCCGACCCGAGGCGCACCCTGGCCGAGGCGATCGTCGCCGCGGCCGGTGGTCCGGGCGCCGGGGGAGTGCCCGCCGGCGCGCTCGCGGTCTCCGGTGCCGGGGTCCGGGCGCGCGTCGTGCGGCTGCTGGAGCCCGCCGACCCGCTGCCACCGGCCGCCCGCGGGGCTGCACTCGCTGCCGCGGTCCTGCTGCTCCTGCTGCCGACCGCCCTGCTGCTGGTGCCCGCGGTGGGTTGAGCAACGCCCTGATGCGAGTTCCGCTCCCCACCGGGCCGGTCGGGCCGGATCCGGGCAGGGTGGGCGCAGAGCACCGCACGATCCGCTCGCGTCGACCTCCAGGAGTTCCGGATGGCCTCGTTCACGTTCAGCCAGCTCAGCCCCACGGCGTACCTCGAGAGGTCGGCGCGGGTGTTCCCCGATCGCACCGCGATCATCGACGGGGACCGTCGCTTCACCTACCGCGAGTTCGCCGGACGGTCCCGCCGGCTGGCCGGCGGGCTGGCCGCGCGCGGCATCGCGCCCGGCGACCGGGTGGCGGCCCTCTGCGCCAACAGCGCCACGATGCTGGAGCTGCACAACGGCATCCCGTGGGCCGGCGCGGTGATCGTGCCGCTGAACACCCGGCTCTCCTCCGCGGAGCTCGGGTACGTGCTGGAGCACTCCGGGGCATCGCTCCTGGTCGCCGACCCGCAGTTCGCCGCGACCGCGACCGAGGTGGCCGCGGCGGCCGGCGTCCCGCTGGTGCTGGCCGGGGACCCGGACAGCGAGTACGAGCAGCTGCTGGCCGGCGGTGAGGCGCTGGCGCTGCCCTGCGCGGACGAGACCGGGTTGCTCGCCCTGAACTACACGTCCGGCACGACGGGACGGCCGAAGGGGGTGATGTACGCGCACCGCGGGGCCTACCTGCAGGCCCTGGCCATGGCCATGCACACCGGACTGCGGTCCACCAGCCAGTACCTCTGGACGCTGCCGATGTTCCACTGCAACGGCTGGTGCTTCCCGTGGGCCGTCTCGGCCGCCGGCGCCACCCACGTCTGCCTGCCCCGTGTGGAGCCGTCCCGCATCTGGCGGCTGCTGCGCACCGAGGGCATCACCCACTTCAGCGCGGCGCCCACCGTGCTGACGATGATCCTCAACGCCGACGAGGCGGCCGAGGGGCCGGTGGACCCCCGGGTGGAGGTGCAGACCGGCGGAGCGCCCCCCACGCCGACCCTGCTGGCACGCATGTCGGCGCTGAACATGAACGTGACCCACTTGTACGGGCTGACCGAGACCTACGGTCCGCTGGCGCTGAACGAGTGGCATCCGGAGTGGGACGACCTGGGCGCCGACCAGCAGGCCGAGCTCAAGGCCCGGCAGGGTGTGGGGAACGTGGTCGCCGATCCGCTGCGGGTCGTGGACGACAGCGGTGCCGACGTGCCGCGGGACGCGACGACGGTCGGCGAGATCGTCGCCCGCGGCAACGACGTGATGCTCGGCTACTACCGCGACGACGAGGCCACCGCCGCGGTCACGCTCGCCGACGCGGACGGGGAGCGGGGGTGGTTCCGCACCGGTGACCTCGCGGTCGTCCACCCGGACGGCTACGTGGAGATCCGGGATCGCAGCAAGGACATCATCATCTCCGGGGGCGAGAACATCTCCTCGGTGGAGATCGAGCGCGCCCTGGACGCCCACCCCGCCGTCGTCGAGTCCGCCGTGGTCGCCGAGCCGCACGAGAAGTGGGGCGAGGTGCCGGTGGCGTACGTGACGCTGCGCGCGGGCGGTGAGGTCAGCGACCAGGAGCTGGCCGAGTTCGTCCGGTCCCGGCTGGCCGCTTTCAAGACGCCCAAGCGCTTCGTCCGCGGAGACCTGCCGAAGACCTCCACCGGCAAGGTGCAGAAGAACCTGCTGCGCGAGCAGCACGGCTGACCCCGCCGGCGGACGAGCACCCGCTCCTGGCAGTCAGCAGCCACGTGGGCGAGGCGCTGCTGCTAACGGCGCAGTGACCCGACGGCAGACCAGCCGGCGAGTGCGGACGCCGCGGCCAGCCCACCGCTGATCAGCGCCGCCCGGCGATAGCGGGCGAGCCCCAGCACCGGCAGCATGCTGGCCGCGTGCAGGCCGTCGACGGCTGCCGCCAGCCGGACGGCGGACGCGGTGGGGGCCGCGAGCACGAGCGCGTGCTGGGCGACCAGCCGGGCACCGAGGACGCGCGCGAGCCACAGGCGTTCCCGCGGGAACGTCGGCGCGGCCGCGGCGGCGGCGACCTCCGGGCGGGTCAGCAGCAGGAGTCCCGCGGCGAGTCCGGCCGCCGAGAGAAGCCGGGCCACGCACGGCCTGCCGTTGTCGAGCTCAGTACTCACCGTGACGCCTCCGGAGGACCACCGTGCATCTGGGAACGGTCGGTGTCTGCTTACCAGGGGACGCAGAGACCGACCGTCGGGAGCGAAGTGGTCAGCCCCGGGCGGACGCCTCGAGCGGCGCTGGATCGGACGGCACCGCCGTGGTCGCGTCCCGGTTCTCCGGGAGCGGGGCGAATCCGCGCAGCCGCAGGCTGTTGGAGACGACGAACACCGAGCTGAACGCCATCGCCGCGCCCGCGATCATCGGGTTGAGCAGCCCGGCGGCGGCCAGGGGCAGCGCGGCCACGTTGTAGGCGAAGGCCCAGAACAGGTTGCCCTTGATGGTGCCCAGCGTCCGGCGGGACAGCCGGATCGCGTCGGCGGCCACCCGGAGGTCGCCGCGCACCAGGGTGAGGTCGCTGGCCTGGATCGCGACGTCGGTGCCGGTGCCCATCGCCAGCCCGAGGTCGGCCTGGGCGAGCGCCGGCGCGTCGTTCACGCCGTCGCCGACCATGGCCACCGTCCGGCCCTCGTCCTGCAGGCGCCGGACGACGTCGACCTTGTCCTGGGGGAGCACCTCGGCGATGACCTCGTCGATGCCCACCTGTGCCGCGACGGCCCGGGCGGCCTGCTCGTTGTCGCCGGTCAGCAGGATCGGGGTGAGCCCGAGGGCACGCAGCTGGGCGACCGCGAGGGCGGAGGTGTCCTTGACCGCGTCGGCGACCACGAGCACCCCGCGGGCCGCGCCGTCCCAGCCGACCGCGATCGCGGTGCGACCCGCGCCCTCGGCCTCGGTGACGGCCCGGTCCAGGTCGGCGGGCAGCGGCATGGCCCAGTCGGCCAGCAGCCGTCGCCGGCCGACGACCACGGCGGAGCCCTCGACCACGCCCTGGACCCCGAGGCCCTCGACATTGGCGAAGTCGCCCACGGCGGGCAGGGCGCCGGTGCGCTCGGTCGCGCCCCGGGCCACGGCCTGCGCGATCGGGTGCTCCGACGCCGACTCCAGCGCACCGGCCAGCCGCAGCACCGCGTCGGCGTCCTCGCCTTCGGCGGGGATGACGTCGAGCAGCGTCATGCGGCCGGTCGTGACGGTTCCGGTCTTGTCCAGGACGACGGTGTCCACCCGGCGGGTGGACTCCAGCACCTCGGGCCCCTTGATGAGGATGCCGAGCTGCGCGCCTCGGCCGGTGCCGACCATGAGCGCCGTCGGCGTGGCCAGGCCCAGCGCGCAGGGGCAGGCGATGATCAGCACCGCGACCGCCGCGGTGAACGCGGCCGGCAGCCCCGCGCCGGCCCCGATCCAGAAGCCGAGCGTGGCCACGGTGAGGGCCAGGACGACGGGCACGAAGACGCCGGAGATCCGGTCGGCGAGCCGCTGCACCTCCGCCTTGCCGTTCTGGGCCTCCTCGACCAGCCGGGCCATCTGGGCCAGCTGGGTCTCGCTCCCGACCCGGGTGGCGCGGACGACCAGCCGGCCGCCGGCGTTGACGGTGCCTCCCGTGACGACGTCCCCGGGCCGCACCTCCACGGGCACGGACTCGCCGGTCAGCATGGAGGCGTCCACCGCCGAGGTGCCCTCGGTCACCTCGCCGTCCGCGGCGATCTTCTCCCCGGGCCGGACGACGAAGAGGTCCCCGGCGGCCAGCTCGGCGACGGGGATCCGCCGCTCCGTGCCACCGCGCAGGACCGTGACGTCCTTGGCGCCGAGCTCGAGCAGTGCGCGCAGCGCCGCGCCCGCCCGCCGCTTGGAGCGGGCCTCGAACCAGCGGCCGGCGAGGATGAACGTCGTCACCCCGGCCGCAGCCTCGAGGTAGATGTTCGCGCTGCCGTCGGTGCGGGCGATGGTGAGCTCGAACGGGTGCGTCATGCCGGGGACCCCCGCGGTGCCCCAGAACAGCGCGTACAGCGACCAGCCGAAGGCGGCCAGCGTGCCGAGGGAGACCAGCGTGTCCATCGTCGCCGCGCCGTGCCGCAGGTTCGTCCAGGCGGCCCGGTGGAACGGCAGGCCGCCCCACACGACGACCGGCGCGGCCAGGGTCAGCGACAGCCACTGCCAGTACTCGAACTGCAGCGCCGGCACCATGGCCAGCGTGATCACCGGCACGCTGAGCAGGGTCGAGACGATCAGCCGGGTCCGCAGCGCGCGCACCGGTGCATCGGCCGGGTCCGCCTCGGCCTCCTCGGCGAGCTCCGGCCGCGGGGGCTCGGGCAGGCGGGCGCTGTAGCCGGTCCGCTCCACCGTGGCGATCAGGTCGTCGGTGCTGACGCCGTCGGCGTAGCTCACCTTCGCCTTCTCGGTGGCGTAGTTGACCGTGGCGGTGACGCCCTCGAGCTTGTTCAGCTTCTTCTCGACGCGGGCGGCGCACGACGCGCAGGTCATGCCGCCGATGAGCAGCTCGACGTCGCTGGTGGCGGTGCCGGAGGCGGTGGTCATGAGGAGTGCTCCTGGAAGTGCTCGGCGGTCACCGTGAACGCGGCCGTGTGCACGGCGTCGCCGTGCCGGAAGTCCAGAAAAAGTCGGTAGGTGCCCGCCGACGGGGCGGTGGTGACGAACGGGACGTGCGGCCCCGCGGCGGCCTGGGTGCCGTCCTGCTCGGCGGGGTGCACGTGGAGGTAGGCGAGGTCGCCGTCGCGCAGCGCCACCAGGTGCCCGTAGGCGCCGAGGTAGGGCTGCAGGTCGGTGACGGGGACGCCGTCGCGACTCACGCTCAGCGTCAGCTCCGACTCCTCGCCCGGGGTCAGCCCGCCGGTCAGGACGACGGTGTAGCCGTCCACCTGGGCGACGGCCGACGGTTCGGGCAGCGGCTCGGGGTCGTGCGCGCCGGGGACCGCGAGGTCCACGCCGAGGACGCGGTTCTCGCCGTCGGCCGCGGCGGTGAAGTCGGCGAACAGCCGCCAGCTTCCCGGTTCCAGCGCCAGCGGGGCGCGCCAGATGCCGTCGTCCCCGAGATCGGGGTGCACGTGCTGGTAGCCGCGCAGGTCGCGGCGGACCGCGATCAGGTGCAGGTCGACGTCGTGGTCGGTCTCGTACGCGGTCACCGGGGAGCCGTCGGCTCCCTGGACGGTGAACGCGACCGGGGTGGCGGATCCGGCCGGAACGGTGTCGTCGGCCAGGGCGAGGGTGTAGCCGTCCTCGGTCACCTGGAGCCCGCCGGGCCGGTCCGCCGGTGCGGGGGCGGCGGCGTCGTGGCCGCCGCTCCCGTGGCCGGCGTCGGCCGGGGCGTGCTCGGTCCCGCGGTTCTCTGCCGGGCCGACGGGGCCGACCGCGGATCCCACGCCGACCGCGGCGCCGAAGACGGCGATCAGGCCGACGGCGAACGCGGCGATCTTCGTGGGAGTGTTCATGGCGCCGGCCGCGTCAGCGACCGCTCACCTCGTATCCGGCTTCCTCGACGGCGGCGCGGACGGCCGTCTCGTCGACCGGCTGCTCGCTGGTGACGGTCAGACCGCCGGTGGGCAGGTCGACGTCGACGCCGGTCACGCCCGGCACCTGGGAGACCTCCTCGGTCACCGCGTTGACGCAGTGGCCGCAGGTCATGCCGACGACGGTGTAGCTGGCGGTGGTACTCACGGGGAATTCCTCTCGGCTGTGCGGACGGTCAGGAGCGGACGAGCCGGGCGATGGCCTCGGTGGCCTCGCGCACCTTCTCCTCGGCCTCGCGGCCACCGGCCCGGGCGGCGTCGACGACGCAGTGGCTCAGGTGCTCCTCGAGCAGCCCGAGGGAGACCGCCTGCAGCGCCTTCGTCATGGCCGAGACCTGGGTGAGGATGTCGATGCAGTACTTCTCGTCCTCCACCATGCGCTGCAGGCCGCGGGCCTGCCCCTCGATCCGCCGGAGGCGCTTGAGGTAGTCGTCCTTGCGGTGGATGTAGCCGTGCGCGTGGTCGTGGGCGTCGCAACCGCTGTCGGTGGTGTCCACGTCGTCCCTCCTGTCGGCGCCGCGGGTGTGGCGCCGACGCCAACCATACCCCCCTAGGGTTTGCCGTCAAGTCCGCCGACGTGGTCGCGGAGCCGGGCGACGTCCGCGCGCGCGGACGCGAGCTCGTCCTGCAGTCCGACGATGACCTCGGCCGACGCGACCGGATGGCCGTCGTCGAGGAGCTCCCGCATCCGCGCGGCCAGCACCAGTTGCTGCCGCGAGTACCGGCGGTGGCCGCCGGGGGAGCGGTGTGGCCGGAGGATGCCGGAGCTGTCGAGGCTGCGGAGGAAGGCGGCCTGGACACCGAGCAGCTCCGCGGCCTGGCTCATCGTCAGCGCCGGGTACTCCGGATCGTCGAGCCGGCTCAGCGGGTCCGCGGGGTCGGGCGTCATCGCTGACCTTCCTGTCGTGGCGCCGTCGCAGGCGCCGGACGGCGCAGGGGCCGGGCCCTAGGCGGGCCCGGCCCCTGCGTGCTGCCGGTCGGCGGCGGTCAGCTCTCGACCGCCTGGTGCTCGCCCTCGATGGTCCGCCCCTCGACGGCTGCCGGGGTGTCGGCCCGCGTCACGTTGATCTTGCGGGCCTTGGCCTTCTCGGCGACGGGGATGCTGATGGACAGCACGCCGTCGTGGTAGCTGGCCTCCAGCCGGTCGGTGTCGAGGCTGCGGCCGAGCACCAGCTGGCGGGTGTAGCTGCCGAACGGCCGCTCGGCGATCGTCCACTCCGCGTTCTCCAACTGGGGGACCGAGCGCTCGGCGGTGACGGTGAGGGTGTTGCCCTCGATCGACAGGTCGATCGAGCCCGGGTCGACGCCCGGCAGGTCGAAGTGGGCGACGAAGTTGTCGCCGACCCGGTAGGCGTCCATCGGCATGCCCGAGAGCGGCCGCGCGGTGGCGGCGCCGGGGCGGCCGGTGAGCTGGTCCAGCGCCCGGAAGGCGGCGGACGTGGCGGCGAACGGGTCGTAAGCGGTCAGCATCATGGCTGGAACCTCCTTGACGGTGGATCGTGTGTTCGCTGCCCGAGGTAGAACCTCTAGTGGCAACCAGAGATTACCTCGGTCTTGCACACTGGTAAACGTCTCGGGCCGCACAATGTTCCCGGCGGATCCTGCCGGCAGTTCCGCCGTCCCGTGCGTGAACCGGGGCCGCGCGGGGCAGGACGGACCCGTGGAGGAGACGACCAGCGCCACGCCGCAGCCCGCCCACCAGGATGCCCCGGCCGCCGAGCCCTCCGTCTCGCACACGGTGGCGGGGGAGACGGCCCGGCTGACCGTCGGCGGCGAGCTGACCGAGGCCGCCCGCCGCCCGCTCGTGCGTTGCGTGACCGACCTGCTGCTCACCGAGCACTCGCTGCGCCGGGTCGAGCTGGACCTCCGCGAGGTCCCGTTCATGAACTCCGCCGGGCTGGCCGTGCTCGTGCAACTGCAGAAGCTCGGGGTGCCGCGGGCCATCGAGACGGTGCTGGTCGACCCGCCGGCGTCGGTGGCCCGCCCGCTGCAGCTCACCGGGCTCTGGCACCGGTTCACCATCGTCGACGCCGGCGGGCGGGTGTCGGCCGAGGCGACTCCGGACGGCGGGCCCCGGTCGCGGGGGACCGAGCACTCCTGACCGGTGTCGGGTGCTGCCCGCACAGGTCCGGGCTCCTAGCCTGACCGGGTGTCGTCGCCCCACTCCCACAGCCACGCCCACGACCCGGACGCGCCGCCGCCCACGGCGGAGGCGCTCGGGCGCCGGCGGCGGGCCGTGTGGCTCATGCTGCTGCTGCTGGTGCCCGTCGGCCTGGCCACGGTGATCGGCCTGCTCGTCCTCTGGCCCGGAGGGGAGCCGACGCGGGCGGAGCAGGCGGCCGAGCAGGCCCTGCCCCCGGGGACCACCTATCCCGATGGCCGGGTCGCCTCCCTGGAGCCGGTCGACTGCGGCACGCCGGACCTGCCCGCCACCTGCGGTGACGCCGTGGTCGAGGTCCTCGGCGGCGAGGGCGACGGCGACTTCGTCCAGATCCAGCTGGACCCCGTGGTCATGGCCAACGGGGTCGAGCAGGGCGACGTGCTGGTCCTCACCCGGGACGCCGGCGCCGAGGGCGGGGCGGCGTACGCCTTCTACGACTTCGCGCGGGACACGCCCATCGTCGTCCTGGCCCTGGCGTTCGCGCTGGTCGTCGGGCTCGTCGCGCGACTGCGGGGGCTGGCTGCGCTGCTGGGGCTCGCGTTCGCCTTCTTCGTGCTGCTCCGGTTCCTGCTGCCGGGGCTGCTCGGTGAGGGGTCACCGGTGCTGGTCACCCTGGTCGGGTCGGCCGCGATCATGTTCGTCGTCCTCTACCTGGCGCACGGCTTCTCGGCCCGGACGACGACGGCGCTGGTCGGCACGCTGTTCGGCCTGACGTTGGTCGCGGTGATGGGCTCCCTCGCCGTCGCCACGGCCCGGCTGACCGGCGTGACCAGCGAGGAGACGGTGACGCTGCAGGGCTACGACCCGACGCTGGACTTCTCGGGCCTGGTGCTCGCGGGGATCGTCGTCGCGGGGCTCGGCGTGCTCAACGACGTGACCATCACCCAGGCGTCGGCGATCTGGCAGCTGCACGAGGTCGACCCCTCGATGAGCTGGCGGGAGCTGTACCGGCGGGGCATGGCGGTGGGCCGCGACCACATCGCCTCGACCGTCTACACCATCGTCTTCGCCTACGCGGGTGCCGCGCTGCCGCTCCTGCTGCTGATCGAGGTCTACGCGCAGCCGATCTGGACGACGATCACCTCCGTGGCGCTGGCCGAGGAGGTCATCCGCACGTTCGTCGGCGCCATCGCCCTGGTCCTCGCCGTGCCGGTGACGACTGCCGCCGGCGCCTTCTTCGCGAAGGCCGCCGACGCGCAGGGCGGCACCGGCACCGAGCGGGGGCTGACCGCGCTGCGGGCTAGGTTCTCCGGATGACGATCGACCGACCCCGTCCCGAGGCTCGGGCCGAGCGTGCGAGGCGGAAGGAGGACGGGGTCCTTCCGCTGCTCGCCGCCGCCTCGGCCGCCCCGGGCTTCATGCCCGACGACGAGGGTCGCGCCCTGTACGAGGCCGCGCGCGCCGTCGCCGTCCCCGGGCCGTTGCTCGAGGTGGGCAGCTGGATGGGGAAGTCCGCGCTCTACCTGGCCGCCGCCGGGCGCGAGACCGGCCGGCAGGTGGTCACCGTCGACCACCACCGCGGATCGGAGGAGCACCAGCCGGGCTGGGAGTACCACGACCCGTCGCTGGTCGACCCCGCCGTCGGCCGGATCGACACGCTGCCGCGGTTCCGCCGCACCATCGCCGAGGCCGGCGCCGAGGACGTCGTGATCGCCGTGGTCACCCGCTCCGAGACGCTCGCGCCGCTGTGGACGAGCCCGCTCGCGCTGCTCTTCCTCGACGGCAGCCACACCGAGGAGTCCGCGCGCCGCGACCAGGACGCGTGGGTCACGAAGTTGGCCGTCCACGGCACGCTGGCGATCCACGACGTCTTCCCCGACCCGGCCGACGGCGGGCAGGCCCCCTACGGCGTCTACACGCGGGTGCTGGAGTCCGGGGACTTCACCGAGCTCCCGGGCACCGGCTCGCTGCGGCTGCTGCGCCGTGACCGCTGATTCGCTGGGTGCCGAGCGCGCGGCGGCCCTGACCCAGATCGAGGCTTTGACCCGCGAGTTCGATGCGATCGTGGCGGCGTCGCAGGCGTCCAATGCCGACGACGAGCACGACCCGGAGGGCGCGACGATCGCGTTCGAGCGCCAGCAGCTCGCCGCGCTGCTGGCGCAGGCGCGACGGCGACTGGCCGACGTGGACGCCGCCGTGACGGCCGTGGAAGCCGGCACCTACGGCCGGTGCGAGAGCTGCGGGCGGCCCATCGCACCCGAGCGCCTCGCCGCCCGGCCGACCGCCCGCACCTGCATGACCTGCGCCCGGTGAGCTGCCCCCGGCCGGCCGGGCGCTTCAGCTGACGTACTTGCGCGCGGTCGAGCTCCGCTGGGCGTCCTCCAGGGCGGTGAACCGGGCCTCGGCGTGCGGAGGGAGCACCCGCCGCTCGCGCAGCACCCAGGGGAGCCCGCGCACCGCCTGGGCCAGGCCCCGGGCGGTCACCCGGTCCCGCGGCACGGTGCGCAGCAGGTGCATGGTTCGCCGCAGCGCCGGGCGGAGCGGACGGCGCAGCCACGTCGTCCACAAGGTGTTCCGGATGCCGTCGGCGCGCCGCTTGTGCGGGTCGCGGGCGGTGCTCGCCTGGTGGTGGACGGTCAGGGTCGGCAGATAGCAGAGCTCCCACCCGCGGGCGGCCAGGTCGCCGGCCATCAGCTCCTCCTCGCCGCCCAGCCACAGCCGCTCGGAGAAGCCGCCGACCTCCTCGAAGGCCTCACGGCGGAGCACGGACGCGCCGGCCAGGAACGACCCGAGGGCCGGACCGGGCAGCCAGTCGGCGCCGCGGACGGGGGAGTCGCGCAGCTCGGCGACGATCGGGTCCTCGGTGCCGCCCGGCTCCACGAGGATCCTGGCGGTGACCACGGCCAGGCGGGGGTGCTCGTCGAGGGTGTCGGCGGCGGTGCGCAGGGACCCCGGGTCCCACCACGTGTCGTCGTCGCAGAACGCCACGTACGGGGTGCCGAGCCGGGCGACGCCGACGTTGCGGCCCACCGCGCCCAGATTCTCGGGGCTGGCGATCAGCTCGACCTGCGGGAACCGCTCGCGCACGGCGTCGGCTGTCCCGTCGCTGGACCCGTTGTCCACGACGACCACGTGCGGCCGCTCGGGCAGCGCCACGAGCCGCTCCAGGGCGAGCAGCAGCTCGTCCCGGCGCTGGTGGGTGATGACGACGACGGCGACCCGGGGGTCGGGACCCTGGTGCGGGGACCCGCCGGCGACCGACGCGCCGTCGGGGGCAGAAGTGTCGTTCCTCATGCCCGCTCACCGGCCAGCAGCCGCAGCCCGCTGCGCACCCGGTCCGGCAGGGGTCGCCGTCGGTGCAGCGCCGCGGGGATGTCGGGCAGGGCGCGGAGGACGCCTTCCACGCCGGGCCGGCCGGCCCGCACGGCGCGCCCCACCGTGCGGGCGACGTCACCGGCCGGCAGCCGCATGAGCGCGGTCAGCAGCCGGCTGCGCCAGATGCCCGCCTGCCGCCGTCCCGGGGCCTCCCGCCGCGTCGACGGGTGGTGGTGGACGGTCACCTGGTCGACGTAGGCCAGCCCCCAGCCGGCCGCGGCCAGGTCCAGGGCCACCCGCTCCTCCTCGCCGGGGAACCGCACCACCGGGTCGAAGCCGCCGACCGCCTCGAACGCCTCGGTGCGCACCAGTGCGGCACAGGCGACGAAGCCCAGCAGAGCGGGCCCGGGCAGGTCTGCCGGGGTGCCCAGGGGGCTGTCGGCCATCTCCGCGCAGACCGGATCCAGCCGCTCCTCGGGCCCGACGAGGATCCGGGCATTGATCAGCGCCAGCCGCGGGTGGGCCCGCATGATCTCGACGGCCCGGGCGAGGTCGCCCGGCGCCCACCAGGAGTCGTCGTCGGCGAACGCGAGGAACGGAGTGCCGGCCTGCGCGGCGCCGAGCGTGCGTCCGTGCGCGCCCTCGTTGGTGTCCAGCGGCAGCACGGTCACCTCGGGGTGGGCCACGCGCACGGACGCGACGGTGTCGTCGGTGGAGGCGTTGTCGACCAGCAGCACCGGCGCCTCGTGGCGGGGCAGCGTGGCGAGCAGGTCGTCGCGGCGGTTGCGGCTGGCGACGACCACGGTGACGTCGGGCGCGGGGGAACGGGGCTGGCCGGCGCTGCGCGGAACGGTCACGGGATCCCCGTGCCCGCGCCTCCGGCCAGCCAATCGGTCGCCGACGTGGAATCCACCGTTCCGGCGGCGGGGAGCGCGCCCGGATCGGCGAACAGCTCGCTCGCCGGTGAGGCCCCGGAGAGCGCGTCGACGGCCAGCAGCACCGCGGCCGCCGTCCAGGTGGTGCGCTCGACCGGCCACCGGGCGTCGTCGGGGTAGACGAAGCCGGTCCAGTAGGAGCCGTCGACGTCCCGCAGGTGCTGCATCGCCGCGACCTGTTCCAACGCGGCGTCGCGCTGCCCGGCGGCGACCAGCGCCAGCGCCAGCTCGCACGTCTCCGCGCCGGTGACCCAGGGCCGGTCGGCCACGCAGCGGATGCCCAGCCCCGGCACGACGAACCGGTGCCAGTCGTCGGCCAGCCGGTCGCGGGCGTCCTCGCCGATCACCGCTCCGCCCAGGACCGGGTAGTACCAGTCCATCGAGTACCTGGACCGGTCGGCGAAGGCGTCCGGCCGGCGGCGCAGCGCGGTGCCCAGGTCGGCGACGGCCAGCTCCCAGTCCGGCTGGGCCTCGCCCACCAGGCCGGCCAGCGCCAGCCCGCAGCGCAGCGCCTGGAACAGGCTCGCGTTGCCGGTCAGCAGGGCCAGGTCATCGGGCGTGCCGTCCGGGCGCAGCGCCCAGCCGATCGCCCCGCCGGGCAGCTGCATGCGGGTGACCAGGTCCAGCGCCGCGCGCACGGTCGGCCACAGCTCCTCGACGAGCGCGCCGTCCCCGGTGGTCAGCCAGGAATGCCACACGCCGACGGCGAGGTAGCCGGCGTGGTTGCTCTCCGCGGCCGGGGCCGACTCGGCGCCCGACCGGTACTCGGCGGCCCAGCTGCCGTCGCGGCGCTGCCGGGCGGCCAGCCATCGGTAGGCCGCGGTCGCCCGGGCATGCTCGCCGCCCACGTCCAGCGCCATCGCCGCCTCGACCGAGTCCCACGGGTCGAGTTGGCCGGCGCGGAACCAGGGCAGCGCACCGTCGCGGCTCTGCTCCCCGGCGATCCAGGCCACCGTCTGCCGCACCTGGTCGGCGCGGAGCACCCCGGGCAGCTCCGGCAGCCACCCGCCGCGCCGCTCAGCCGGCGGCAGCGGACCGCTCCCGGTCGGACCGCCCGGCCCCCGTCCACCACGTGCGCGCGGCCGGTGCACCCGGCTCGGCGGGCTTGTCGGCGTAGACGACGAGGCTCTTGCCGATCAGCGGGTCGAGCACCCGCTCGGCCGCGCGGGTCAACCACGGACGCCGGGTGAGGTCCCAGACCAGCAGCCGGTGGTAGGCCCGGACCAGCCGGGAGTCCTTCGCCACGCCGACGGCGCACTTGAGCCACCAGTAGGGCGCGTGCAGGGCGTGGGCGTGGTGGCTGGCACCGGGCACCAGCCCGGCGGTGGCCAGCCGGGCGCGCAGCACGTCGCCGCGGTAGATCCGGATGTGGCCGCCTTCGTTGGCGTGGTACTCGTCCGACAGCGCCCAGCAGACCCGCTCCGGCCCGTAGCGGGGAACGGTGACGGCGACCCGGCCGCCGGGCTTGAGCACACGGAAGATCTCCGCCATCGCCGTGGCGTCGTCGGGGATGTGCTCGAGCACCTCCGAGGCCATCACCCGGTCCACGCTCGCGTCGGGGAAGGGCAGGTGCAGCAGGTCGCCGCGCACCACCTCGTAGCGGGCACCCCCGCCGTCGCCCGCCCGCCCGGCCTCGCCGGCCTCGGCGATCGCGCCGAGCCAGCGCTTCGTCGTCTCGACCTCGGACACGCCCCAGTCGACGGCGACGACCTCGGCGCCGCGGCGGTAGGCCTCGAAGGCGTGCCGGCCCTCGCCGCACCCCAGGTCCAGGACGGTCATCCCCGGCCGCAGGTCGAGACGGTCGTAGTCGACGGTCAGCACTGCGCGCTCCCCTTGCGGTCGGCGGTCCGGCGGTCCAGGGTCTCGGCGTACCAGTCGGCGGTGCGCTCGGCCGTGGCCCGCCAGGTGTAGGTGTCGAGCACCCGCCGACGGCCGGCGCGGCCCAGCTGCTCGGCCAGCGACGGCGAGTCGAGGACCAGCAGCAGCGCCGCGGTGAGCTCTCCGACGTCCCCGGCGCGGACCCGCAGCCCCGCCTCGGTGCCGACCACCTCGGGCAGGGCGCCGGCGTCGGTGGTGACCAGGGGCGTCGCGCAGGCCATCGCCTCGACGGCGGGCAGCGAGAACCCTTCGTAGAGCGAGGGGATGGCCACGACCGTCGCCGTCTGCAGGAGACGGATCAGCTCCGCCTCGGGCACGGAGCCGGTGAACCGCACGGCGTCGTGCAGGGCGAGCCGGTCCAGCGCGGCCTCCGCGGGGCCGCCGGCCCGGGCGGAGCCGACGACGGTGAGCCGGACCGGCCGCTCGGTGCGGAGCTTCGCCACCGCCTCGAGCAGGTGCAACAGCCCCTTGAGCGGGACGTCGGCGCTGGTGATGGCGAGGATCGAGTCGGCGTCGCGCGCCTGCCCGGCCGGCGGTGGGGTGAAGCGGTGGGGGTCGATGCCGACCGGGATGACCGCCATGCGGTCGGGTGCCAGGCCCATGTGCGCGGCGATGTCGCGCCGGGAGCTCTCCGAGACGGTGGTGACCCCGTCGAGCTGCCGCACGACCCGGGCCTGCATGCCGGTGAAGGCGTACCAGCGCCGCAGCGTCAGCCGCCGGCGCAGCGTCGGGGCGGCGGCCAGCTCCAGGTCCCGGTCGATGGCGACCGGGTGGTGGACCGTCGCCACGGTCGGCACCCCGGCGCGCACCAGCCGCAGGAGCCCGTAGCCCAGCGACTGGTTGTCGTGCACCACGTCGAACTCGTCGCGGCGCGGGAGCAGGTGCCGCGCGCCCCGCAGCGTGAAGGTCAGTGGCTCGGGGAAACCGGCGGTGCACATGGTCGCCCACTCGGCGGCGTCCACCCAGTCCCGGATCTCCGAGGGTCGCGGGGTGCGGAACGGATCGGGCTCCCGGTACAGGTCGAGGCCGGGCAGCCGGGTGAGCGGCACGCCGTCGTCGAGCTCCGGGTAGGGCTGCCCGCTGAGCACCTCGACGCGGTGCCCGAGTTGGGTCAGCTCCCGGGAGAGCGCCCGGACGTAGACGCCTTGGCCGCCGCTGTGCGGCTTGCTCCGGTAGGACAGCAGTGCGATGCGCAGCGACCGTCCCATGGAACGGACTCTAACGACCCGGTTCGGGCTCCCGGCTACCAGTCGGTAGCGGTGCCACCCGGCCGTCCGGGCGGTGCAGCTGGGACAGCTCCCCCATGATCCGTCACGTCGTGGTTCTCACCTGGTCCCCGTTCGCCGACGCGGAGCGGCGGGCCGCCACCGTGGAGGCGCTGCGCGGTCTGCGGCGCGAGGTCGGGGGCATGACGTCGCTGACCGTCGCGGACGACGCCGGTCTGGTCGACGGGAACGCCGACACCGTTCTCGTCGCCGACTTCCCGGACGTCGAGGCCTTCTACCGCTACGCGCAGGACCCGGCGCACCTGGCGGTCATCGCCGAGCACGTGCGGCCGATCCTGGCCGCCCGCAGCGCCGTCCAGTTCCGGGTCTGAGGAGTCGGCGCGGGCTCCGGCTGGGTTCGTCGGCATGTCCTCCGCGTACCGCGTCGCCGGCCGGCAGCGTCTCCGCGGCGTGCTCCTGGCCGGTCCGGCCACCGTCCTGGTCGTCGGCTGCGGGAGGCGGCGACGCCTCCGACCGGGCGGCCGCCGCGTCCTCGTCGGCGGCTGCGTCGTCCTCGGCCGAGGAGACGGAGGAGCCCGACCTGCCGGCGGCGTCCACAGCCCGTGCACGCGTCCACAGGTCGCGCCGAGCCGTTCCCCGGGGGAGTGCGCATCGCCAGGCTCCCGGGCATGGACGCTTCCCCGCACGGCCGCTCCGACCGCCCAGAGGTCCGCATCTCCGACCCCGGCGAGGTGGCCGCCGCGCTGCCGCACCTGCTCGGTTTCCACCCCAGCGAGTCGGTGGTCCTGATCGGGCTGGGCGGGCCGTCCGGGGGGCGGGTCGGGCTCACCGTCCGGGGGGACGTCCCCCCGGCCGGGGACGGCGCCGCGACGGCACGGCTGCTGGCCTGCAGCCTGCGCACCGACGACCCGGCCGCCGCACTGGTCGTCGTGGTCTCCGAGGTCGCCGACGAGTTGGACGACGAGCTGGACGAGGGGCCGGCGCCGGGTGCCGGCCTGCCGCACCGGTCGCTGGTGCACGAACTGGTCCTCGCGCTGGCCGCCGTCGACGTCCCGGTGCGGGACGTGCTGCTGGTGCGCCGTGGCCGCTGGTGGTCCTACGACTGCCCGCATCCGTGCTGTGCCCCCTCGGCAGGCACGCCACTGCCGGGCGGGGTGAGCGTCCTGGCGGCGGCCTCGGTGAGGACCGGGCAGGTGGTGGCCGCCGACCGGCGGGCCCTAGGGGCGCGTCTCACCGCGCCGCCCGGAGCCGTCGCCGGCGTGCGTCGCGCCTGCGCCCGCGTCGCGGCCGGCTCCCAGCAGGTGGTGGAGGCGCCGGCCGCCGCGTCGGTCGCGTCGGACGCCGTCGTGCGGCGGGCGGTGGCGCGGTCCCGGCCCGGGGCACCGACGGGCGCCGGTCCGCTGGACGACGACGAGCTGGCCGGGCTCCTGCGGATCCTGCAGGACGTCGGGGTGCGAGACCGCGCCCTCCAGCTGGCGCTGGGGGAGGATGCCGTGGCGGCGGAGCTGCTGTGGACCGACTGCACGCGGCGGGCGCCGGCCCCGCTCGACGCGGCGCCGGCCACCCTGCTGGCGGTGAGCGCCTGGCTGCGCGGTGACGGCGCCCTGGCCAACGTCGCCCTGGACCGGGCGCTCCGCAGCGATCCCGGCTACTCCCTGGCCCGGCTGCTGAGCCAGGCGCTGGCCGCCTGCCTCCCCCCGGCAGAGCTGCGCACGCTCATCGTCCGGGCGGGCGCACCCGGCCTGCCGCGGGCCCGCCCGGCGTGACCGGCCGCGGCGGCCGGTCACGAGGGCGCGGGTCACAGCAGCTCGGGGCGCCGCCACTCCTGGTCCAGCACGTGCTCGGCGAGGAACGCCAGCACGGTCTCGTACCAGATCTTGCTGTTCCCCGGGGTCAGCACCCAGTGGTTCTCGTCCGGGAAGTACAGGAACTTCGAAGGCACCCCCCGCTTCTGCAACCCGTACCAGAGCGCGAGCGCCTCCCCGATCGGCACCCGGTAGTCCTTGTCACCGTGGATCACCAGCATCGGCGTGCGGATCGCGTCCACGTACCGGTGCGGCGAGTTCTGCTCGTACCGCCGCGGCTCGGTGACGGGGTCCCCCCACTCCTTCTCCCAGTAGTAGGCCGCGTCGGTGGTGCCGGTGAACACCTCGAGGTTCCAGAGACTGGCGTGGGTGACGATCGCCTTGAACCGGTCGGTCTGGGTGGCCACCCAGTTGGCCATGTAGCCGCCGAACGAACCGCCCATCGCCGCGGTGCGGGTGGCGTCGATGTCCGGGCGCTGCTCCGCGGCGTCCACCGCGGCCATGAGGTCGGTGTAGGGCGCGCCGCCCCACTGGCCCCAGCCTCGGCGCACGAAGTCCAGGCCGAACCCCTGGGACAGCGCCGGGTTGGGCAGGAGCACCGCGTAGCCCTGCGCGGCCAGCACCCACGGGCACCAGCGCCAGGACCACGAGTTCCAGCTCATCAGGGGGCCGCCGTGGATCCACAGCACCAGCGGCGCCGGGGCGTCTGCGGACGCGCCCTCGGGCAGCACCAGCCACGACTGCACGCGGGCGCCGTCGGCCGCGGTCGCGTCGACCTCGTGGAGGGAACCGGGCAGCCGGTCGACGGTCGCCGGATTGGGCAGCGGCTCCGGGTCCTGCCCCGGTGCCGCAGGGTCCAGCCGGACCGGCACGGGTGGGGAGCCGTAGGACGAGCGGAGTGCGTAGAGGGCGCTGCCGTCGCGGGCCACCCGCAGGTCGCTGTAGGCGCCGTCCCCGGTCAGCCGGACGGGCTCCCCGCCGTCCAGCGGCACCCGGAACAACGCGTGCCGACCATCCTCGTCGGCGAGGAAGTACACCGCGGCGCCGTCGGCGGAGAACTGCGGTGCGCTGGGCCAGCGGTCGAAGTCCGGGGTCAGCTCGCGGGCCGTGCCGTCGGCGACCTCGACCAGCAGCAGGGTGTAGTCCGGCGGCTCGGCGTAGGACGACATCGCCTCGCGCACGCAGACCAGGCGGGCACCGTCCGGGGAGAACGCCGCGGAGTGGATATCGGCCAGCGGGTCGTCGACGAGCACTCGCGTCCCGCCGGAGCCGGTGTCGGTGAGCACCAGGCGGGTGCGCCGGCCGGCCGGGCCGTCGGGCATTTCCTCGGCGCGGGCCAGCACCGAACCGTCGGGGGAGAGGGCGATCTCGTCGCCGGCGCCGTTCGGCGGCAGGGCGTCAGGGGTCAGGTCGCGCAGCTCGACCGGCGCCCCGCCGGCCGGCTCCTCCTCGGCGGGCAGCCGGCCAGCCCAGAACACGTGCGGGGCCGCCGGTCCCAGGTCGTGGTCCCAGTACCGCACCGGATAGGCCTCGTGCAGGATCGCCGACACCCCGGCGTCGGCCCGCTGCTTGCGCAGCTCCTCCTCGGCCGCGGCGTCCGAGCCGCCCGGCATCGTGCCGGCGACGACCACCACGTCCCCGCTGTCGGCCGCCACGAGGAAGGAGCTGACGCCACCGGGGCGCCCGAGCACCGGCCGGGCCTCCCCGCCACCGGCGGGCAGGCTCCACAACGCCGGCGTCGGCTCCGCCCCCGGGGCCGTGCCGGGGTCCGGCCGGGCCGAGGTGAACAGCAGCGAGCCGTCGGGCGCCCAGGCGGGGGAGGACTCCCCGGGCGCGCTCCGGGTCAGCCGGTGGGCGGGTCGCCGGCCCTGCGGGTCGAGCTCCCAAAGCGCCGACTGCCACTTCTTCCGCTCGGGGTCGAGCGTGTGCAGCGAGACGGCCAGCCGCGTCCCGTCGGGCGACAGCGCCAGGCCGCCGATCCGGGGCAGCGCCACGAAGTCCGCCAGGCGGTGGAAGGGCGTGGGCGCGGCCTCGGCGGAGGAGTCGGACGGGGCAGCAGCGGAGGAGCTCACCGGGCCTTCTCTCGCGGTGGGAGCGGGGACCGGCCCCACCGTAACGAGGGCGGTGCACCGACGGCGCCGGGAGCAGACCCCGGACCGACCCGGGGGACGAGGGCTCCCCGACCCGGAGGCGGTTCAGCAGGACCCACCGGGCCGGGGCAGCAGCTCCGCGGCGAAGACGTCGGCCGCACGGGGCCCTGCGGGGGACACGGTGCGCGCCCGTCCGGCGACGCGCTAGAGGAGTGGGGCGGCCTCGAGGGGGGTGAGCTCCTCGTCGACCGCGCTCACGAACATGTGCTGGGCCACGCCGACCGGCAGCACGTAGCCGTCCAGGCTCACCGAGCCCTCCACCAGCTGCGCGGTCATCGTCACGCCCGGGCGGACACCGTGCTCGGCCAGCGCACGCAGCAGTTCGGCGTTCTCCTGCAGCTGCTCGCTGATCCGGCGGACGACGATCGGCCGCCCCTCGGCGGTGGCCGTCGTGGACAGCAGGGTGAGCGCGTCCAGCACCGCGGCGGTCCCGCCCCCGAGCGGCTCGTCGCCGCGCAGCGCCTCCAGGCCCGGGATGGGGTTGCCGAACGGGGACACCGTCGGGTTGCCCAGCAGCGACAGCAGGCGGCGCTCGACCGCCTCGCTCATCACGTGCTCCCAGCGGCATGCCTCCTCGTGGACGTCGGCGTAGTCCAGGCCGATGACGTCGACGAGCAGGCACTCGGCCAGCCGGTGCTTCCGCATCACCGCGGTGGCCAGCTGGCGGCCCTCCTCGGACAGCTGCAGGTGCCGGTCGCCCTCCACGCTGAGCAGGCCGTCGCGCTCCATCCGGGCGACCGTCTGGCTGACCGTCGGACCGCTCTGGTGGAGGCGCTCGGCGATGCGGGCCCGGAGCGGGACGATGCCCTCTTCCTCCAGCTCGAAGATCGTCCGGAGGTACATCTCGGTGGTGTCGATGAGGTCGTTCACAGGTACTCCTCCGTGTCGGCGGCCAGTCTACGGGGACGGAGGGCCGCGACCGGCCCACCTGCGGGGTGGTCTCGGCGACGCACCGGCCTGCGCCGGACCCGGTAGCGTCCGGCGCAGGCAGGCGCGCCCGGCAGGGCCGGGCGCGGCGAGGGGAGAGGTCCGTGAGCGACTCGGTCGCCGTCGTCTGGGACGACGCGCTGCTCGGCTACACGATGGGCGGTGATCACCCGCTGCACCCGGTCCGGCTCGACCTCACCATGCGCCTGGCCGACGGCCTCGGACTGCTGGGCCCCGACCGGCTGCAGGTCCTGAAACCCGTACCGGCTGACGAGGAGCTGCTGACCCTCGTCCACGACCCGGTGTACCTGGAGGCGGTGCGCCAGGCGCCGGGGAACCCGGACGTGGGCCACGGGCTGGGCACGGCGGACAACCCGATCTTCCCCGGGATGTACGACGCCGCGGCGCTCATCACCGGCGGCAGCGTGCTCGCGGCCCAGCAGGTGCACAGCGGCGCCGCGCAGCACGCGGTCAACATCTCCGGCGGGCTGCACCACGCGATGCGCGGGAACGCCTCGGGCTTCTGCGTGTTCAACGACGCCGCGGTCGCGATCGCATGGCTGCTCGGGCAGGGGTACGAGCGGATCGCCTACGTCGATCTCGACGTCCACCACGGCGACGGCGTGCAGGCCGCCTTCTACGACGACCCCCGGGTGCTCACCGTCAGCATTCACCAGACGCCGCTGACCCTGTTCCCGGGAACGGGCTACCCGGAGGAGACCGGCGACCCCGACAAGGCCCTGGGCAGCGCGGTGAACCTCGCCCTGCCCAACGGCACGGACGACTCCTCCTGGCTGCGCGCTTTCACCGCCGTCGTGCCCAGCGTCCTCAGGGCCTTCCAGCCGCAGATCATCGTGACCCAGTGCGGCTGCGACGCCCACCACGAGGACCCCCTCGCCGACCTCGCGCTCACCGTCGACGGGCAGCGCGCCAGCTACAAGGCCATGCACGAGCTGGCCCACCAGATCTGCGACGGCCGCTGGATCGCCCTGGGCGGCGGTGGCTACGGCCTGGTGCGCTGCGTGCCGCGCGCGTGGACCCACCTGATCGCCGAGGTCAGCGGCGCCACGCTGGATCCGGCGACCGAGATCCCCCAGTCGTGGCGCGACGACGTCGTCCGCCGCGGGCTGCGGGCGCGGCCGCCCACCCACATGACCGAGGGTGGCTACACCGGCTTCTCCCGCTGGGACAGCTTCACCGAGTCCCGCGTCGACCGGGCCATCATGCGCACCCGGCGGGCCAGCTTCCCCTACTTCGGCCTCGACCCGGACGACCCGCGTGACTGAGCCGACCGGCGCCGAGTCGCAGGAGAACCCGGCCCCGCCGCCGGGCTGGGAGGCCGACATCGTCGCCGCCGACGGCGGCACGGTGCACCTGCGGCCGATCTGCCCGGACGACGCGGAGGGCCTCAACGGCCTGATGGACCGCAGCAGCGACCAGACGCGCTACTACCGGTTCTTCGGGCCGATGAGGCGGCTCTCCGACCGCGACCTGCACCGGTTCACCCACGTCGACCACGACCACCGCGTGGCCTTCGTGGTGCTGCTGGGCGACCAGATCATCGCCGTGGGCCGCTACGACCGGTATCCCGGCACCGACGACGCCGAGGTCGCCTTCCTCGTCGAAGACGCCCACCAGGGCCGGGGCCTCGGGTCGGTGCTGCTCGAGCACCTGGCCGCCGCCGGCCGAGAGCGGGGGATCAAGCGGTTCGTCGCCGAGGTCCTCGCCCAGAACAGCAAGATGGTCCGCGTCTTCCGCGACGCGGGCTACAAGGCCGAGCGCAGCTACGAGGACGGCGTCGTCCACCTGACGTTTCCCATCGAGCAGACCGAGGACGCCCTCGCCGTCGCCTACGAGCGGGAGCAGCGCAGCGAGTCCCGGTCGATCGGCCGGTTGCTCACGCCGTCGTCCGTGGCGGTGGTCGGCGCGAGCAACGACGACGGCAAGATCGGCAACGCGGTGCTGCGGCACCTGCTCGACTACGGCTTCGCGGGCCCGGTCTACCCGGTGAACCCCGGAGCGCGCCACGTGCGCGCCGTCCCCGCCTACGCCGACATCGAGTCCATCCCCGACGACGTGGACCTGGCGGTCCTCGCCGTCCCCGCCGACGAGGTCGCCGGGGTGGTGGAGGCCTGCCGCCGGAAGCGGGTACGCGGACTGGTCGTCATCTCCGGGGGGTTCGGCGAGGCAGGTCCGGAGGGGCGCGCCGCCGAGCGGCAGCTGGTCGCCGCGGCCCGGGCCTCGGGCATGCGGGTCGTCGGCCCCAACTGCCTGGGCGTGGTCAACACCGCCCCGGAGGTGCGGTTGAACGCCAGCCTGGCGCCGATGGTGCCCGGTCGCGGGCGGGTGGGGTTCTTCGCCCAGTCGGGGGCGCTCGGCGTCGCGCTGCTGGAGCGGGCGCGCAGCCGGGGCATCGGCCTGTCGACGTTCGTCTCCGCCGGCAACCGCGCCGACGTCAGCGGCAACGACCTCCTGCAGTACTGGGCCACCGATCCCGGCACCGAGGTGGTGCTACTGCACCTGGAGAGCTTCGGCAACCCGCGCAAGTTCGCCCGGCTGGCGCGCACCGTCGGGCGCACGAAGCCGGTGGTCGCGGTCAAGAGCGGCCGGCACGTCGGGGTGACCCCGGGCCTGGCCGGCACCTCGGTGGCCGTCCCCGAGCAGTCGGTGGCGGCGCTGTTCGCCTCGGCCGGCGTCATCCGGGTCGAGACCGTCGCCCAGCTCTTCGACGTCGGCTCCCTGCTGGCCCACCAGCCCCTGCCGGCCGGCGACCGGGTGGCGGTCGTGGGCAACTCCACCGCCATCGGGGTGCTCGTCGCCGACGCCGTCCTCGAGGAGGGCATGCAGCTCGCGCACGAGGCGCCGGTCGACATCGGGGTCCAGGGCACGCCCGACGAGTTCCGGGCGGCGCTGCAGGCGGCGGTGGACGACGACGGCGTCGACGCCGTCGTCGCGGTCTTCCTCCCCCCGCTGATGGCCGGTTCGCACGAGTACGGGCCCGCGCTGCGCGAGGTGTCGACGGGTTCGGACAAGCCGATCGTCGCCAGCTTCCTCTCCACCGAGGGCATCCCGCCCGAGCTCGCCGTCTGCGACGAGCACGGGATGCCGCTGCGCGGGTCGGTGCCCTCCTACAGCACGCCCGAGCGGGCGGTGATCGCTCTGGCGAAGGCGAGCGAGTACGCGCGCTGGCGCCGTCGCCCGGTCGGTGAGCTGCCGGAGCTGCCCGACGTGGACGAGGCCGCCGCCGGGCGGATCGTGCACGAGGCGCTCGCCGAGGCGCCGGGCGGCCGCGAGCTCAGTGACGACGAGCTGATGGGCCTGCTCGCCGCCTACGGCGTGCCGCTGCTGGGCACCCGCAGGGTCACCGACACCGAGTCGGCGGTCGCCGCGGCCGAGGCGATCGGCTACCCGGTGGTGCTCAAGTCGACCGCTCCGTGGCTGCGGCACCGGTCGGACCTGGGCGGCGTGCGGCTGGACCTGGCCGACGCCGAGGCGGTGCGCACCGCCTTCGCGGCCATCCCGTCCGGTGACCCGGTCATCGTGCAGGAGATGGCGGCGCCGGGCGTGGCCACCGTCGTGGAGATCGTCGACGATCCGTCGTTCGGCGCGCTGGTCAGCTTCGGCCTCGGGGGAGTGGCCACCGACCTGCTCGGCGACCGGGCCTTCCGCACGCTGCCGCTGACCGATCTGGACGCCGCCGAGCTGGTGCGGGCACCGCGCGCCTTTCCGCTGCTGAACGGCTACCGGGGCTCCGAGCCGGTCGACCTCGCCGCGCTGGAGCACCTGCTGCTGCGCGTGGCCCGGCTGGCCGACGACCTGCCCGAGGTGCTGCGGCTGACGCTGGAACCGGTCATCGTCGGCCCGGCCAACCCGTGGCACGGCGGCCGCTCGCTGGTCGTCGCCGGCGGGGCCGCGCTGGTCGGGCCGCCGACGGCCCGCGTCGACCCCGGCCCGCGGCGCATGCGCTCCCCGGTCTAGCTCAACAGCGGAGGGCCGGTCACCCGCAGGTGACCGGCCCTCCGTACTGCTGTCGGCCTCAGGCGAGGTAGTCGCGCAGGGCGTCGGCGCGCTGCGGATCACGCAGCTTGGCCATCGTCTCGCGCTCGATCTGCCGAACCCGCTCGCGGGAGAGACCGAACTGCTTGCCGATCTGCTCCAGGGTGCGCGGCTGGCCGCCGTCGAGGCCGAACCGCAGCACGACCACGTCGCGCTCCCGGTCCTCCAGCGTGGAGAGGACGGTGCGGACGTCGCCCTTCATCATCTGGAATGCGACGGCGTCCTCGGCGACCGCGGCGTCGGCGTCCTCGATGAAGTCACCGAGCCGGGACTCCTCGTCGGTGCCCACGGTCTGGTCCAGGCTGACCAGGTCGCGGCTGTACTCGAGCAGTTCGGTGATCCGCTCCTCGGACAGGTCCAGCTCCAGACCCAGCTCCTCGGCGGTCGGCTCGCGCTCGAGCTCCTGGTGCATCCGCCGGCGGGTGCGCACCACCTTGTTGACCTGCTCGGCCAGGTGGACGGGCAGCCGGATGGTGCGCCCGGAGTCGGCCATGGCCCGGGTGATGGCCTGCCGGATCCACCAGGTGGCGTAGGTCGAGAACTTGAAGCCCTTGGTGTAGTCGAACTTCTCGACCGCACGGATCAGGCCGACGTTGCCCTCCTGGATCAGGTCCAGGAACGTCATGCCGTGGCCGGTGTAGCGCTTGGCCACGGAGACGACGAGCCGGAGGTTGGCCTCCAGCAGGTGCGCCTTGGCGGCCTTGCCGTCGGTCGCCAGGATCTTGTAGTCGCGCTTGCGGGCCGGCGTGAGGCCGTCCTGCTCGGCGAGCAGTCGCTCGGCGTAAAGACCGGCCTCGATCCGCTTGGCCAGCTCCACCTCCTGCTCCGCGGTCAGCAGAGCGGTCTTGCCGATGGTGTTGAGGTAGACGCGCACGAGGTCGGTGGAGACCAGGCCGCTCGTGTCGGGCTCCCGTCGGGGGGCGCGCACGTCCAAGGTGTCGGTGGGGGAGGAGTGCAGCAGCGTCACGATGGGTCTTCGTCCTTGCCTTCGATTCGGATGCGCTCGCCGGGCGTCGGTGTGCGGCGGGGTCATCCAGGCGTGGAGCGGGGCCACGGCTACGGGGTCACCGGCCGGTCCCGCTCTTCTCTGTCCGGTGTGGTACGCCCTGCACAACGGCCGCTGAGGGGTCCGGTGTTCCGCGAAGCCACCGTTCACAGCAAACCGGCAGGTAGTGCTTTCGGTCACCCCGGGATACCCGGGGCCCGAACTCCCAGTCATGTCATTTGCGCGACGGGCGCCCGCCGGTCAGGTCTCCAGCAGGAGGGTCATCGGGCCCTCGTTGACCGACGACACCCGCATGCTCGCGCCGAAGACCCCCGTCGCCACGCTGGCGCTGCGTCGGCGCAGTTCCGCCACCACCTCCTCGACCAGCGGCTCGGCCAGCTCGCCGGGGGCGGCGTCCTGCCACGACGGTCGGCGGCCCTTGCGCGTGTCGGCGTAGAGGGTGAACTGGCTCACGACCAGCACCGGCAGGCCCAGGTCGGCCGCGGAGACCGCTCCCGCGTCTCCGGGAAAGATGCGCAGCCCGTGGATCTTGCGCGCCAGCGCCACCGCTCGGTCGGCGTCGTCCTGCCGCCCCACTCCGACCAGTGACAGCAATCCGTGGCCGATCTCGCCGACGACGTCACCATCAATCGTTACAGCGGCTGCACTGACCCGGCTCACCACGGCACGCACCAGGCCATTGTCGGCCACCGACCGCCGGGCTGCCCGGGCCCGACTGCTGCGGCAGCCGCCGGGACGCTCGGTCACAGCGGGTGCGCAGCCGGCCGACCGTGGCGGTCCCCGGCCACCGAGCCCACCGCACCCGGGGTGTACATCGTCGGGCTGTCGAATCCGCTGAAGGTCTCCTGCTGCAGATCGACATCGATGCCCGCGCGGCCGCGGCGGCGTCCGCCGGCGGGCAGCGCCGTCTGCCCACGCGGGTAGGCATCCGAGGCCGCCGGCGTGGCCTCAGCGTCGACGCCGGGCCCGCATGCGTTGAGCTGCCACGGCCAGCCGCTCGAGACGACCGCCCCGCGGAGGTGCAGCGCCGATCTGCCGCGCTACCTCGGTGGTGTCGAAGTACAGGCGTAGGGACCTGACCCGCCCCTGCTCCAACTGCAGATACGACATCCCCTCGAGGCACAGGCGTACTCCGGTCGGGGCGAAGCCCGGCGGCTCGATCGGCCTCTCGTGCGTGCCGACGAAACGCCACTGGTAGCCGAGTGCGCTCCGGTCGGCGGTGGCGAACGGCACACCGACGACGTCGACGCGGCCGTCCGGGAACGGGGCGTACTGCGCCTTGGCTCGTGCCAGCACGGCTGTCCTGCCGATGGCTGGTTCGGACTCGAGAGGGTCGACGAGCGTCACGTCTTCGTGCAGCATCGCCTCGAACGCCGGCCAGTCCCCCCGGTTACCCGCACCGGTCCACTCGCGGAAGAACTGCTCCGCGAAGCGATCGGCATCGCTTGCGATGCGCTCCTGGGTTCCGTCCCCCATGTGCCGGAGAGTATGTCGGAAGTCCGTGGAGGAACAGTGGAGTCCGTGCGGCCGGATGGGTGTGGCGGCCTGTCGCTGCCTGGTCCGCCGTCGGCCTGGCCGCACTGCTGATGGGGTGCGGACGCAGCGGGAGGGTCGGGCAGCCCTCGAGAGGATCTGAGCAGCGCAGGGCGCCGACCAGGACGCCCGTGGGCGCCGGGTGCTGCTCCGGTGGGAGGAGCAGGAGGAGCACCGTGCAGCTCGACGAGCGATTCCGGTGGCGGGGCCGGACGGTTGCGTGGACCCGGAACGGGTCGGGCCCGGCGGTGGTGTTCTGCCACGGGACGCCGTGGTCGTCCGTGCTGTGGGCGCCCTTCGCGAAGGCGCTGAGCAGGAACCTCACCGTGTACCTGTGGGACATGCCCGGGTACGGGCTCTCCTCGAAGGACCCGGCCCACGCCGTGGACCTGGGGACCCAGGCGGAGTTGTTCGCCGCCCTCCTCGCGGAGTGGGACCTCGAGGAACCGCACGTGGTGGCGCACGACTTCGGTGGCGCGGTGGCGCTCGGTGGCCACCTGCTCCACGCCCGGCAGTACGCCTCGCTGTTCCTGGTGGACGTGGTCGCGCTCAGCCCCTGGGGATCGCCGTTCTTCGCCCTGGTCAGGGAGAACGCCGAGGTGTTCTCGCGGCTACCCCGGGCCGTGCACGAGGGGGCGCTGCGCGCCTACATGGAGACCGCCAGCTACCGGGGCCTGTCCGAGGAGCGACTCAGCGAGCTCATCGCGCCGTGGCTGACGAGCGACGGCCAGCCTGCCTTCTACCGGCAGATCGCTCAGGCCGACGAGCGGTTCACCGACGAGCTCCGCCCGCTGCTGGGCCACGTCGGGGCGCCGGTGCACATCGTCTGGGGAACCGAGGACGGCTGGATCCCCGTCGATCGGGCGGCAGCGCTGCACCGTGCGATCCCCGGCGCGACGTTGCGGCTCGTCGAGGATGCGGGCCACCTCCTCCACCTCGACCAACCGGTGGCCCTGGCCGACGAACTGCGGGCATGGCTGGATGCTCGTGTCGTCGCCCCTTGACCGACCCGCGCAGCGCAGCAACTGACGCCGCCGCTGGTCATCGTCGGCCGGCGCACGGGCAGTCCCGGGGATGGCAGGAGGCGGATCGAACGGCACGGGTAAATCGATTGTTCTCGGTCGGTCCCGGGATGACGATGGCCCGGTGATCGTGCGTCGTGAGTTGCCCCGGGACCGCGAGGCGGTGCGTGCCGTCCATGCTGCGGCCTTCGCGCTGCCCAGCGGTGGCGTTCCGGGAGAGGCACACCTCGTGGACGCTCTCCGCGAGGACGGCGATGTCGTTCCCGGTCTCTCGCTGGTCGCCGAGCTCGGCGGCGAGGTGGTGGGCCACGTCCTCTGCAGCAGAGGCGACATCGAGGGCCGTCCTGCGCTGGGCCTCGGTCCCCTGGGCGTCGTGCCCGCCCGGCAGCGACGCGGCGTCGGACAGGCCCTGATGCACGGGGTGCTCGCCGCCGCGGACGCGCTGGTCGAGCCGTGCGTGGCCCTGCTCGGCGACGTGGGCTACTACGGAGGCTTCGGGTTCCTGCCGGCCCACCAGGTAGGTGTCCGTCCTCCCGACCCGGGATGGGGCGCGCACTTCCAGATCCGCCGGCTGACCGCCTGGACCGACGACGTCGCGGGCCAGTTCCACTACGCCCCCGCCTTCGACCGCCTGTAGCGCTGCCGAGGTGCCCGGCCTGCCGGAACGTGACCTCCGCGGCGGATGGTCGCGGCCGGACCGCTGTGCGACACCATCGTCGCGTGCCCACGATCCGCATCGCCAAGGACGACCTGCTCTCCCGCGACCCGCTGGCGCTGCTGATCGGGATGCTGCTCGACCAGCACATGCGTCGACGAAGCAGCTGAAGAAGTCGACTCCAGTTCGACCCGCCGGGACGAGAGGGGCCGGTTCTGACCGCGACTTCCGCGCGGAGCGGCCGCGGCGCGAGAGTCACTCGCTACCCGCGTGGCCCCCGGAAGGGCGGCAGCCGACGCGCCCGGTGACCCATGACGGGGTGGAGTTCCCGCTCCGTGCCGTATGGGCAGGGGAGGCGCTGGCGACCTTGCGGTGGTAGCGCCGGGATTGCGGATCTGGTCGGTTCCTGGGGCGAGTCCGCGGAGCAGCCCCAGGAACCGTGATCCATGTCAGGCGACGAGCTTGGCGGTCACCTCGGCGAGGCGGCGGCCCTGGTAGCGGGCCGCGGCCAGCTCGGCCTGGTTGGCGGTCGCCGCCTGGCCGCCCGAGGCGTTGGAGATGCCGTAGGGGTTCCCGCCGGCCTCGAGCAGCAGGGGGTCGGTGTAGCCGGGCGGCACGATGACCGCCCCGAAGTGGGAGAACACGTTGAACAGTGTCAGGATCGTCGACTCCTGGCCGCCGTGGACGTTCTGCGCGCTGGTGAAGGCGGTGGCGCCCTTGTTGGCCAGCTTCCCGGTGAACCAGAGCCCACCGAGGGTGTCGATGAACTGCTTCATCTGGGCTGCGGGGGTGCCGAATCGGGTCGGCGTGCCCAGGGCGTAGCCGTCGGCCCACTCGAGGTCCGCCGGCGTGGCCACCTCGACCTGATCGGCGGTGGTGTCCACGTGGGCGCGCCACAGCGGGTTGGAGTCGATGGCCTCCTCGGGAGCCAGCTCGGGAACTCGGCGCAGGCGGACCTCGGCCCCGGCTTCACGGGCGCCGTCAGCAACAGCGGCGGCGAGCTGGTGGACGTTCCCGGTCGACGAGTAGTAGACGACAGCGATGTTGGGCACGGTTCTCCTGTAGCGGGTGGGTTCGGACATGGCGGACCACACAGTCGGCGCATCTCATTGAATGCTCAACTACTGTTGGACGCTACCGCGCGCCGCCTCGTTATGCATGTCGGGAAGTGGCGCCCGGCGCCCAGGATGCGGACGGCGTGGTGGTGGCCGGAGTAGAGCGAAGCCGGAAGTCAGCGCTCGTTCACAAGGCCTGGAACGAGATCTCTGGCAGGCGCATCGTCCACTGGCGGGACCATACGGCCCGCGGTGCTCGGTGGTGATTGCGACGGGATCGCTCTACGGCACCATCTCGGTGTGCCGAACCTCCGCATCGCCCAAGAGGACGCCGCCGACGAGCTGCTGAGCCGCGACCCGCTCGCCCTACTTCTTGGCATGCTGCTGGACCAGCAGTTCCCGATGGAGCGGGCGTTCGGTGCTCCGCGGCTGCTGGCCGACCGGCTCGGGGTGCGGACGCTGTCGGCCGGGCAGCTGGCCGACATGGACCCCGAGGAGCTGGTCCGCGTCTTCCGGGGGCCGCCCGCCCTCCACCGCTACCCCGGTTCGATGGCCGGCCGCGCGCAGGAGGTGTGCCGCGCGCTGGTGGAGCGGTACGACGGGCGCGCCGACGGGCTGTGGGCCGACGTCCCGGACGGTGCCGCGCTGCTGAAGCGCCTCAACGGGCTGCCGGGCTTCGGGGCGCAGAAGTCGAAGATCTTCCTCGCGCTCCTCGGCAAGCAGTACGGCGTCACCCCGCCGGGCTGGCGCGAGGCCGCCGGCGACTACGGCGCCGAGGGCTCCCGGCGCTCGGTCGCCGACATCACCGGTCCCGGGTCGCTGGCCGAGGTGCGGGCCGTCAAGCAGGAGCAGAAGCAGGCCGCGAAGGCGGCGAAGCAGACGCCGGGGAGCTGATGCCGGGGCACCTGCACGGGGTCCGTCGCGGTGGCACCATGGGGGTGGTCCGGGAGACGGCGGGGTCACCCTCCGCGGCACCCCGGCCAGCGGAGGGAAGAGTGCCCGTGGCCTCGAGCCAGCAGTTCACGCGGTCGCGCCGACCGGAGCCGGTGCTCATCACCGAGGCCGCCCCGAGCCTGACCGACCAGCAGGCAGCCCGGAAGCGGCGCTACGCCATGACCATGGCCATCCGTGGCCTGGCGCTGGTGCTGGCCGCCGTCTTCTACCAGGTCGTCTGGTTGATGGTCATCCTCGCCGTCCTCGGCACGGTGCTGCCGTGGATCGCCGTGGTGATGGCCAACGACCGGCCACCCAAGCCCAGGACCCGCCTCAAGGGCGTCGACGTGCGTCCCGACCGGGTCCTGGAGAACCCCGCCCGATCCGTGCGGATCATCGAGGGCTGAGCGTTCCGGCGGCGTCCGCCGGGGTGCCGCCCGATCGGCACCCGGAGCACGATCGATCCGGCCGAGACCACGGCGGGCAGCTCGTGCAGGGGCCGGCATCAGCGGGCGCCCGGGCGGCGCACCACCTCGGCCGCGCACGCCAGCCCGGCGTCCAGGGCCGCCGCGGGGGCGGCCCCTCGCGCACCCAGCCAGGCGTGCAGCAGCCCGGCCGCGAAGGCGTCACCGGCGCCCGTCGTGTCCACGACCGTCGCCGGCCGGGCGGGGCGGTGGACCACCTCGTCGCCGGCCACCCACAGCGCGCCGTCCGGCCCCAGGGTCACCACCGCGACCGGGTGCCGGGCAGCCAGCGCGCGCGCAGCGTCGGTCGGGTCCGGGCAGCCGGTGAGCAGCCGCGCCTCGTCGGCGTTGGGCAGCACCAGCGTCGCCCCCGCCGTGTCGGCCAGCCACCGGTCCACCCCGTAGCGGCGCAGCGGGCCGGACGACGCCGGGTCGACCGAGACGGTGCACCCGGCGCTCGTCGCCGCGCGCAGCGCCGCAACCCCGGCGTCGCGTGGCCCGGGGTCGAGCAGCGTGTAGCCCGACAGGTGCAGGTGCAGGTGCCCGCCCGGGACCGGAGCGGGCACGTCGGCCGGGCGCAGGACCAGATTGGCGCCGCGGTCGGCCAGCATGCTCCGCTGCCCGTCGCGATCGACGAGGCTGACGATCGTGCCCGTCGGAGCCCCCGGCACGGTGCGCAGCCGCAGCTCCACGCCGGCCGCCGAGAGCTCGGCGGCCAGTCCGGCCCCTGGGGAGTCGTCGCCGATGCAGCCGGCCAGCACCGTCGGCGTTCCCAGTCGGGCCAGGTGCGTGGCGACGTTCGCGCCGGCGCCCCCGCCGCGGCTGACGATCGAGGCCGGCCGGTCCGAGCCGGGCGCGGGCTCGCCCGACAGCACGACGACGACGTCGGTGGCCACGTCGCCGACGACGACGACGGGGGTGCGCACGGCCGCGGTCAGGCCGCGCGGGCGGCCAGCGCCGAGGCGATCCGGCCGGCGAGCTCCGCGTTGCGCAGCACCAGCCGGACGTTGACCGCCAGGGTGGCGCCCTCGCTGGCGCGGTGCAGGTGGTCGAGCAGGAACGGCGTGACGGTCTTGCCGCGCACCCCGGCGGCGTCGGCCGCCGCGAGCGCGTCGGCGATGACCCGGTCGTGCAGCACCGGGTCGAGCTGCTCGTCGGCCGGCAGCGGGTTGGCGACGACGACGGCGCCGGGGGCGAGCTGCCGGCGGGCGGCGAACACCGCGGCGGCCTGCTCGGCGTCGGCGACCGACCAGTCCAGCGTCGACCCGGAGTCGGCGACGTAGAAGCCCGGGAACGTGGTGGTGCGGTACCCGAGCACCGTCACCGAGAGCGACTCCAGCCGCTCCAGGGTCGCCGGGACGTCGAGGATCGACTTCACGCCGGCGCACACCAGGACCAGGGACGTGCGGGACAGCGCCGTCAGGTCGGCCGACTCGTCGAAGGTGCCGGCCGCCTGCCGGTGCACGCCGCCCAGCCCACCGGTGGCGAAGACGGCGATCCCGGCGGCCTCGGCCAGCAGCGCGGTGCTGGAGACGGTGGTGGCGCCGCTCAGCCCCAGGGCGGCGGCGACCGGCAGGTCCCGGACACCGAGCTTGGCCAGCTCGGGATCGGCGCAGACCCGGTCGACCTCGGCGGGCGTCAGGCCGACGTGCGGCACCCCGTCGAGGACGGCGATCGTGGCGGGGACGGCGCCGCCGGCGCGGACTGCGGCCTCGACGTCGTCGGCAGCCGCGCGGTTGTCCGGCCGGGGGAGGCCGTGGGCCAGCAGGGTGCTCTCCAGCGCGACGACGGGGCGGCCGTCGCGCAGGGCGCCGGCGACCTCGGGGGACAGGATCGGGCGGGGAGGGGTGGTCGCGGCGTGCACCCTGTCATCATGGTCGGCGGGTGCGGGAGCACGGCGGCGACCCCGGCCGCGCGGCCACCGCACGACTGGACCGTCGAGCAGGGAGCCCGCATGAGCAGCAGCGACATCCTCGAGCGGCCGGACGTCCGCGAGTCCGACACCGGCAACGCCAACGAGGTCTTCCACTACGTCAAGAAGAACAAGATCGCCGAGAGCGCCGTGATGGGCACGCTCGTCGAGGCCCTGTGCGGGGAGGTCTTCCCCGTGACCAAGACCCCCAAGCCCGGCAGCCCGGTGTGCCCGGCCTGCAAGGAGGTCTACGAGCAGCTCCGCAAGTAGGAGGACCCCGCTGCCCCCCACCGCTCGCAGGCTCGTGGCGGGACCCTGCAGCGGGGCCGACACCGTCCGGAGGACGACGGCGTCATCGCCCGCGGTGCGGTCCGGGAGGACCGCAGGGTCATCGTCACCGCAGCCCCAGCCGCCGGGCCTCGTCGTCGAGCTTGGCCTGGCGGCGGGCCCGGCGCCGCCGGTCGTGCCGGCTCAGCGGCGCCGGCCAGCGGGACTGGATCGTGGCGTTGAGCTCGGCGCCGAGCAGCACGGCCATGCCGAAGAAGAAGCAGAACAGCAGCGCGCCGATCGGTGCCGCGAGCGCTCCGTAGGGGAGGGCCGTGGTGAGGAAGTCGCCGATGTAGGCGCGCAGCAGCAGCGCGGCGAGCAGGAAGAACACCAGGCTGAGCAGTGCGCCGGGCAGATGCCGCCGCCACGGCAGCCGGTTCGGCAGGATCACGTGGAAGAAGCTGGTGAGCGCCAGCAGCAGCCCGATGACCACGATGGGCCAGTAGACGGCGTTGATCAGCGTCACCGTGGTGTTGCGCCAGTCCGGGGGCACCAGATCGGCCAGGGTGCCGCGGCCCAGCACCAGCAGCGGCAGGGTCAGCACCGCCAGCAGCAGCCCGACGACGAACAGCCACAGCGCCATGAGCCGGGTGCGGATCGGGCCGCGCACGTCCCGCTGGTCATAGGCGATGACCGTGGTGTTCATGAAGGTCGCCGTCGCCGA
Organism: Blastococcus sp. SYSU DS0973; assembly: GCF_054051055.1. Classification (NCBI taxonomy): domain Bacteria; kingdom Bacillati; phylum Actinomycetota; class Actinomycetes; order Geodermatophilales; family Geodermatophilaceae; genus Blastococcus; species Blastococcus sp. SYSU DS0973. Next base: position 110,277 of record NZ_JBJHAN010000008.1, on the reverse strand, counting down.
GGAGCCCGCCCACAGCGACAGCAGGAAGCCGAGGCTGACCACCTCGAGCCGGCCGGAGCCGAGGATGTCGGCCAAGGTGGGCCGCACCAGGCTGTCGACGACGTCGTCGGTGAGGACCTGCGACGACGCGTCGAGGAGCTGGTCCTCGATCATCCGGACGGCGTCGCCACCGATGATGTCGCCCAGGTAGCCCAGTGACCCGAGCAACCCGATGAGCAGCGGGGGCACGGAGAGGATCTGCCAGAACGCGGCCTCCGCCGACAGCCCGAGGATGCGGTCCTGCCAGGCCTTCGCCAGCGTCCGCCCGAGGACCTGCAGGGGCACCCGCAGCGGCGCCGGCCAGCGGCGCAGCCGGGACGGTGCGGGGACGTCGGCCCGCGTCGCGCCGCCTCCCGTGCCGGGGACGGCGTCCGGCTGCTCGTCCGCACCGGCCCGGGCGGGCGAGCCGCTGGGCAGGACGGCGCTCACCTGCACAGTGTGCATGGGAGCGCCGTCGCCGACGGGTGGGGGAGCCGCTGGCGGCACCCCGCCGGCCGGCCCGGTGGAGGGCGTCAGAGCGTCCGCGGACGGGCGGGGCGCCGCCCGCCGGTCGCCGGGGCGCCGCCGGGTGCGGTGCCCTCGGGACCGGCCGGAGGGGGTTCCTCCGGCACGCAGACGATGATCGGCTCGGCGGCGTAGCGGGTCTGGAAGTTCTCCCGCCTCAGCTCCGCTCCCGTGCTGAGGGCGCGGAACACCCGGGTGACGGTGATGTCGAAGCCGGTCGACCCCGACTGCGGCTCGCAGGTCGGGCTGGCCGGTTTCTCCTGTACCACCGGCTGGCGGAGGTTGTACCGGTCGCTGCTGATCGACTGGATCTCGTAGCGCTTGGTCCCGTAGAAGGTCACCGTGATCGTCCCCGGGGTCCACGCGGTGTCGACGTAGACGCCGGTGTCGCCGTCGTTGCGCCACTTGAGGTCGATCGAGTCGTAGTAGACCGTCGCCTCGCGGCCGGCCGGGTAGCGGCTGATGTAGTAGCTGTGCGGCTTGTGGAAGACGTCCTCGAGCCCGGCGAAGAAGACGGCGTTGAACATGGTGGTGGCGAACTGGCTGATGCCGCCGCCGACGGCGGTGGTGAACTCGCCGTTGTTGATGACCCCGGCCTCGACGTAGCCCTGCGCCAGGCCGCGCGGCCCGGTGAAGCCGTTCAGGCTGAAGGTCTCGCCGGGCATGATGATCGCGCCGTCGACCTCCTCGGCGACCACCCGGATGTTGGTCCCGCTGGCCGGGTTGCCGATGTTGGTGGTGAAGCTGGAGATCTGCTCGCGGATGCCGAGCGCCTCGGCCTCCGCGGTCGTGAACTCGGCGGGCACCGGGCCCAGTTCGGCGGTGACCGACCGCGGCGCCTCCTGGCTGAGCACCGGCAGCAGCTGCTCGACCAGGTGCGCCGGTGCGATGCCGGTCCCGTCGACCGACGGCACGACGCTGACCGAGCCGCCGGAGATCTCGAAGCGGGCGTCCTGTGCAGGGGTGCCGAACGCGCCGAGCTCGTCGCCGAGCGCGTCCTGCAGGGCCGCGGGGTCGAGGCCGACGGAGAGCTCGCCGTCGTCGGTCGGCGTGAAGGTGAGGGCGGTGGCGAGCGCCTCGACCGGCACCTCGGCGGAGGTGCTGCCGTCCTGGCTGACCACCTGCACCGGCGCCGCCAGGGCAGGCGTGACGGTCTCCTCGAGGACGCGCTGCGCCTCCTCGACGTCGACGGCCACGGGGATCACCTCGACGGGCAGCTCGATCGGCGTGCTCGGGTCCCCACCGGAGGCCAGCGCATCGGTGATCGCCTCGGCTGCGCCCTCCCGGTCGAGCGTCCGGCCGTCCACCGCCTCCACGACCGAGGGCGTGGTCCCCTCGATGGCGATGGTGGCGTCCTGCGGAGCTCGGTCGACCCGCGCGGCGATGCCCTCGATCTGCGCGTTGAGCGCCGTCTCCTCGCCGGTGATCACCGGCTCCACCTCGCGGTCGGCGACGAGGGTGACCAGCCGCGTCCAGGGGTTGAGCGGCTGCTCCTCGGCCGCGTCCACGGTGCGGGGCACGTCGAGGGTGATGCCCGCCGTGGCGGGGGAGAGGGTGGCCGTCACGTCGGCGGCGGTCACGGGGTGGTCGGCCACGACGCGGGGGGCGAGCTGCTCCTCCAGCCGCTGGGCCGCCGCCGCGGCGGAGAGCCCGCCGACGTCGACACCGGCGACGACGGTGTTCCGCGGCACCTCACCGGAGGCCGCGACCAGGTCCACGCCGTAGAGGGCGGCCAGCGCGGCCAGGACCCCGGCGGGCACCAGGGCTGCGCGGCGCCGCCACCAGGGGCCGCGAGGGCCGCCGTGGGCGTCCTGTCCCGACGGCGGGGGACCGGCGGCACCGGCGTCCTGGGGGGCCGGCTCGTGGGGCGCGGCGTCCGTGGCGTCGTGGTCGTCGACGGGAGGGACGACGGCGGTCCGTGCGCTGTCGTCGTCCGCCGCGGGTGCGTCCGCCTCCACCTCGATGCGGCCGCTGCCGGCAGCGTCGTCGTCCACCGGCTCCGAGCCGGTTGACGAGTCCTCGGCGGTGACCGCGGAGGCGGCAGGTGCGCCCCGCTGCCAGTCCCGCCCCACCGGACGGGTGTCGTCCGGCCCGGCCTCGTAGGCCGCCGGGACCGAGCCCGTGGGCGGTGGGGGCCCGTCGCCGGCGTCGGGACGCATGCGCACCGTCTCGTCGGGCGCGTGGTGCTGGGACATGGGGGTTTCCTCCGGTCGCCGCCGACCGGGAGTCCCCACAGACGACGGAGCCGCCGGCCCGGCGCCCGCACGAGGCGGGGCGTCGGACGCGGCGGCGTCGTCGGGTGAGGCGGTCATCGCGGGCGCGACGATAGCGCCTCTCTCACGCGGTTACGCGCTGCTCGCCCTCAGTGTCGATGATGTCGACGGCGATGTCACGCAGCTTGCCCTCGTACTCGCGGGCGTGGTGTCCGCAGAACACGAGGTCGCTGCCGTTGGCGAGCACGACACGGACCTTGGCAAGTGCGCCGCAGCGGTCGCAGTGGAAGGGCACGACCAGGTCGTCGGCGGCGGGGGTCGTCGTCAGCGTCTGGGTCATCTGGGTCATCACTCGCTCTCTACCGCACGGACCCGCGGCTGCGGATCGGCCTCCTGCACAGCGCCAGGATGGCCCCTCGGATTCCCGTTCCCGCCCGGTTCGTCACGGACTCGCCGAATGAGATGAGTCCGTAACACGCCGGGCGTGGGTGGAGCGGGTTTAGCAGGGGACGTCACTGGCTGGGACGGGTGGTGCACGTGCTGGTGATCATCTGCCGGACCGGTGGGTGACCGGTCCGACCGTGGGTCCGCTGCTGTTCTGACGGGTCCCACGCTACGCCGTCTACCCGATCGCGGTTGCGCAAACCGACCGAACGGCCCGATCCGGGGACATCGTGACCCGGCCGCAACCGGATCGTCGGTCCGATCCCGGCGTTCCGCAGCAGACCGACGACGGCGTCCCGCCTGACGGATCTTCTTCTAGATCGACATGCGAGCCGCGGTGATCGTGTGTTGTTGTGACCTGGTTCACAGCCCCACCTCGAGGAGAAGCCATGCGAAGGACCGCCCGTAACACCGCCATCGCCCTGGCCGCCAGTGCCGCCCTGGTCGGCGCGACCGCGTCGACGGCCGCAGCCCAGCCGCAGCAGCGGGGCCTGGTCAACGTCAACGTCTCCGAGATCGACGTAGAGACGGGCGACATCCTCAGCAACATCCTCAACGAGAACAACGTGGCAGTCGGTGTCGCGGCCAACCTCGTGGCGCAGGTGTGCCCGGCCCTCAGCGTGGGGAACGTGGCCGTCCTGGCCACGCAGGCGGTCCGGGGCGGATCGGTGGACCAAGACGTCGACTGCGACAGCGACGGCGACCAGGAGACCAACCTGACCTTCGACCAGGTCACCTGATCGGCTGAGCGACGAGGGGCGTCCCGGCATCTGCCGGGACGCCCCTTGGTCGTTCCCGTTCCCAGCTGTCCGTCAGTCGAGGTAGTCGCGCAGCACCTGCGAGCGGCTGGGGTGGCGCAGCTTCGACATCGTCTTCGACTCGATCTGGCGGATCCGCTCACGGGTCACGCCGTAGACCTGCCCGATCTCGTCGAGGGTGCGCGGCTGGCCGTCGGTGAGGCCGAAGCGCAGCCGGACCACGCCGGCCTCCCGCTCGGAGAGGGTCTGCAGCACGCTGGTCAGCTGGTCCTGCATCAGGGTGAAGCTGACCGCGTCGACGGCGACGACCGCCTCGGAGTCCTCGATGAAGTCGCCGAGCTGGCTGTCACCCTCGTCACCGATCGTCTGGTCGAGGCTGATGGGCTCCCGGGCGTACTGCTGGATCTCCAGCACCTTGTCCGGGGTGATGTCCATCTCCTTGGCCAGCTCCTCCGGGGTGGGCTCGCGGCCCAGGTCCTGGAGCAGCTCGCGCTGGATGCGGCCGAGCTTGTTGATGACCTCCACCATGTGCACCGGGATGCGGATGGTGCGGGCCTGATCGGCCATGGCGCGGGTGATCGCCTGCCGGATCCACCAGGTGGCGTACGTGGAGAACTTGTAGCCCTTGGTGTAGTCGAACTTCTCGACCGCGCGGATGAGACCGAGGTTGCCCTCCTGGATCAGGTCCAGGAACGCCATGCCGCGGCCGGTGTAGCGCTTGGCCAGGGAGACCACGAGGCGGAGGTTGGCCTCCAGCAGGTGGTTCTTGGCGCGCTCGCCGTCGCGGACGATCCAGTTGAGGTCGCGGCGCATCTGCGGGGAGAGCTTCTGGCCCTCCTCCTCGACCTGGCGCAGCCGCTCGGCGCCGTAGAGACCGGCCTCGATGCGCTTGGCGAGGTCGACCTCCTCCTCGGCGTTGAGAAGGGCGACCTTGCCGATTTGCTTGAGGTAGGCGCGGACGGAGTCGGCCGACGCGGTGAGCTCGGCGTCCTTGCGGGCCTGTCGCAGGGCCTCGGACTCCTCCTCCTCGTCCCACTCGAAATTGGTGCCGCCCTCGGTGGTCTCCTCCTCGGCTGTGACCTCGACGCCGTCCTTGCCGGTGACGACCGTCTCGTCGAGCTTCAGGCCCTCGGAGCCTGCGTCGATGACGGCGACAGCGCCCTCCTCGGTGGCGACGGCAGTCAGCACCGCACCCTCGCCGGTGCCCGGGGACGGGGTGATCGTCGGCTTGGCGCGGCCCTTGGCGCCGGCGGCCTTGGCCGGTGCCTTCTTCCGTGCGGCGGCCGGCTCGGCGGCCGACTTCTTGGCACGGGTACCGGCTGCGGCCGTCCTGGCGCGCGGGGTGCTCGCTGCGGCTGCTTCCGGTGCTGGCTGATCGGCGGGCACTCAGGTTCCTTCCCGTGCTGGGTTCGTTCCCCGGGGGACCGTGTGGTCCTCGGGCAGCGGCTCCGGCCTGCGCCCTGGAGTGGGTGGGGACCCGGCGAACCGGCGCGGCGTTTGGCCACGATCCAGTCGGGGAATCCCTCCCGGCTGAAGGGCGACGGGCTGGGGCTTCACCATTGTAACGACGTCGCCGGTCGAGACCAGCGCCTCGGATCGGAGCGCATCGCTCCGACGGGGCGAACGGACCGCCCCGGCAGGTGAGGCATACCGGCCGGTCAGGGCTCGAAGTGCTCGGCCGCGGCCAGAGCGGCCCCGACGATGCCGGCGTCGTTCTGCAGTTCCGCGGGCACCACCGGGGTGCGGGTGCTCAGCAGCGGCACCCACTTGTGCGCCTTCTTGCTCACCCCGCCGCCGACGATGATCAGGTCCGGCCACAGGCCCGCTTCCAGGACGTCGAGATAGCGGTCGACCCGCTGCGCCCACTCGGGGTAGCTGAGCTCCTCCCGCTCGCGCGCGGCCGCAGAGGCCCGCCGCTCGCCGTCCTCGCCGTCGACCTGGATGTGCCCGAACTCGGTGTTCGGCACCAGCTGCCCGTCGACGAAGAGGGCGCTGCCGATGCCGGTGCCGAACGTGAGCATGAGCACCACGCCGCGGCGGTCGCGGCCCGCGCCGTAGCGCATCTCGGCGATGCCGGCGGCGTCGGCGTCGTTGAGCGTCTCCACCGAGCCGGGGATGCGCTGGGAGAGCCCGGCGTCGACGTCGGTGCCGATCCAGCTCTTCTCCACGTTGGCCGCCGTGTGCGCCACCCCGGACTTCATCACCCCCGGGAACGTGACGCCCACCCGGCCGGTCCAGCCGAAGGCGTCCACGATCTGCGCCACGACGTCGTAGACCGGCTCGGGCAGCGAGGGCTGCGGCGTCTCGATGCGCAGTCGTTCGCCGACGAGCCGCCCCTCGTCCAGGTCGACCAGGCACCCCTTGATGCCGCTGCCGCCGATGTCCACTCCGAAGCCCTGCACGACGACAGGTTAGTGAGCGGCGCCACCGGCCCGGGCACCACTGGGGCAGGATGCCGGTCATGGCCTCTCCCCGGACCGGCGGAGCACCCGCTCCCGAGCCCGCCGCGCTGCTCGCCCTCGCCGTGGCGGCCGCCCGCGAGGCGGCTGTCCTCGTGGCCCGTGGGCGGGACACGGCGGCCGAGCACGTCAGCACCAAGTCCAGCCCGGTGGACGTCGTGACGGCGGTGGACGCGGCCAGCGAGGAGCTGCTGGTCCGGCGCCTCCTGGGAAGTCGCCCCGACGACGGCGTGCTGGGGGAGGAAGGTGCCGCCCGTGCGGGCACCAGCGGCGTCCGCTGGATCGTCGACCCGATCGACGGCACCGTGAACTTCCTCTACGACGTCCCCGCGTACGCGATCTCGATCGCCGCCGAGGTCGACGGCATCGTGCGGGCCGGTGTGGTGCTCGTCGTGGCGACGGGGGAGCTGTTCACCGCGACGACCGGCGGTGGGGCGTGGCTGGCGGCGCCGGGGCGCCCGGTGCGGCGGCTGGAGGTCAACCGCCCCGAGTCGCTGGACCGCACGCTGGTGGCGACGGGCTTCGGCTACCGGGTGGAGCAGCGGGTTGCCCAGGGCGCGGTCGTGGCCCGGCTGCTGCCGCGGGTGCGCGACATCCGGCGCTCCGGCAGCGCCGCCTTCGACCTGTGCGCGCTGGCCGCCGGGCGCGTCGACGCGTACTACGAGCTCGGCCTGAACGTGTGGGACCACGCGGCCGGGGTCCTGGTGGCTGCGGAGGCCGGTGCGGTCGTCACCGGGCTGCCCGGCACGCCGGTCGGCGAGCCGATGGTGGTCGCCGTCGCCCCGTCGGTCGCGGAGCCGTTCCTCGCCCTGCTGGCCGAGCTGCACCGCTGAGCCGGTCGCGCGGTCAGCAGCCGGCGGACGCGTCCTCCGCGCCGGCGAGGGCCTCGGCCACCTGCTCCGGGGTCGCCAGGCTGTCCGGGAAGACGAACTCCGGGCCCAGCACCAGGTCGACCACGGCGGTGGCCCGGGTGTCGGGGTAGTCGCCGGCCCCGGGCATGTGGACGGCGAGGAAGCGGGCCGCGTCCCGGCCGGGGGATCCGTGCCGCACCTCCCCGACGCCCTCGACCTCGCGGCTGGTCGGGTCGTTGGCGATCTCGCTCACGGTGAACCCGCGGGCCGCGAGGTCGTCGGCGACCTTCTGCGCGAGCCCCGCCTCATCGGTGGAGTTGAACACGCGCACCGAGATGGTGGCGGGATCCAGCGACGGGGGCGCGGCCTCCGCCGTCGAGCAGGCGGCCGCCTCCGCGGCCTGCCGCTCGCGGTCCTGCCGGATGACCGTCCACCACACCGCCCCAGCGGCCAGCGCCAGCACGAGCAGGAAGATCAGCGGCGGGAGCGGCCGACGACCACTGCGCGGGCGCACCGGAGGGCGGACGGTGCGCTCGGTCACGGTGATGCTCCTCGGCGAGGACCCGGCAGGCGTGGCCCCACCGGGCCCGATGGGGGCCGGTGGAGCCAGCGTCCTGGTGCGGACAGCTGTCGTCTGAGCTTAGGGGCGGCGGACCGGACTAGATCACATCGTCGTCCAGCGCGGCGCGTCCCAGCTCCACGCAGGGGCCGATCCGCTCGGCGTAGCCGCTGGTGTCCTTGCCCGCCATCGCGCCGGCGGCGGAACGGGCCAGGATGCCGGCGATGATCGCGGCGAACTTGAAGAACCCGAATGCGAGGTACCAGTTCAGCTCCGACAGGTCGGTGCCGGTGACGGTCGCATACCGCTCGGCGACCTCCCGGCGCGTCGGGAAACCGGGCAGCGCGGTGACCGGGCTCTGCGTGGACGGGCGGTCCTCGCCGGCCTCCGGCCAGTAGACGAGCATCATCCCGAGGTCGGTGAGCGGATCGCCGAGCGTGGACATCTCCCAGTCCAGGACCGCGGCGATCCGGCCCGGGGTGTCCGGGTCGAGCAGGCAGTTGTCCAGGCGGTAGTCGCCGTGGGTGATCCCGGGCCGCTGGGTGTCCGGCACCGTCTCGGCCAGGCGTGCGGCCAGCGCGTCCAGGTCCGGGCGGTCGCGGTCGCGGGTGGCCTCCCACTGCGTCGTCCAGCGGCGCACCTGCCGGGCGAGGAAACCCTCCGGGCGGCCGAAGTCCGCCAGCCCCACGGCCGCGGGGTCGACGCCGTGCAGCGCCCCGAGGGTGTCCACCAGGGCGTCGCCGATCGCCCGCCGCTGCTCCGGGGCGTCGGCGTAGCCCGCGGGCATCTCACGGGTGACGTGCACGCCCACGACCCGCTCCATCACGTAGAAGGGCGCACCGAGCACCTCGGTGTCGGTGCACAGGTGCAGCGTGCGGGGTACCGGCACGGGCGTGGGCTCCAGCGCGGAGATCACCCGGTGCTCGCGTGCCATGTCGTGCGCGGTGGCCAGCACCGCACCCGTCGGAGGCCGCCGGAGGATGACCGCGGCGTCGGCCGGGCCGCCCTCCGGGGTCACCACGTAGGTGAGGTTGGACATCCCTGCCGCGATCAGCTCGATCCGCACCGATCGCCATCGCTCGTCCCCGAGCGCGGTGGCCAGGTAGGGCCCTACGACGGCTGGATCGGCACCCGGGGAAGTCGACACCGGCGCAGGGTAACCTCTGGCGCTCCGCAGCCGCCCGCCCGTTCCCGGCCCGATGTGTCACCTCTGCGGAGGCGGGCACAAATCGGGGCCGTGCGGCGTTGGCGGGCTGCCGGCCCCGACGTGAGGAGGAGCCGGCAGCGTGGACGGGCGCCGCGCCAGCGGGCTGCCCCCACACCGACCCACCGGTCGCCCACCGGCGACCGGCCAGGACGACGACGTACCCCGCGCCGCGTCAGACGAGCGGGCACGACGCCCGCGACAACCCCGGAGGAGGGGCACACCCCATGGCCACCGACTACGACGCCCCGCGCCGCAACGAGACCGACGAGCTCGGCGAGGACTCGCTCGAGGAGCTCAAGGCGCGGCGGGCCGAGGCGCAGTCCTCGTCGGTCGACGTCGACGAGACCGACTTCAACGAGAACCTCGAGCTCCCCGGCGCCGACCTCTCGAACGAGGAGCTCACGGTCCGCGTCCTGCCCAAGCAGGAGGACGAGTTCACCTGCTCGCGCTGCTTCCTGGTGCAGCACCGCAGCCGCCTGGCCGCCACCCGCGGTGACCAGGTGTTCTGCCGCGACTGCGCCTGAGAGACGACCCCCTGCCCCCACCGCTCGCGGGCTCGCGGCGGGACCTCGCAGGAGGCCACCACAGGAGGGACGACCGATGACCGAGGGGTCGCGCACCGGCACGCCACGCGACGTCCCGCCCCCGCGCCCGGTGCCCGCACCGGCCGGGGCGCCGCCGGCGGAGGACGGGCCGCTGGCCCGCGCCGGCCGCGCCGTCGCCGAAGCGGTCGCCGGGCTCACCGGGACCGGGTCCGACCGGTCCCCGGTCGGCGGCCTGCGGGACGTCCTGGGTGCCGTGGCCGGCGCCTTCGGCGGCGGCCACGGCAGCACCGGCCCGTCGGCCCCCCGCCCCGCGGCGGGCACGTCCGCCGGCGACCACGCGGTCCCCGGCGACGCCCGCAACCCCGGCGCCCTGCTCGGCGACCTGCTGGCCGCGGCGGTGCCCCGGCTGCCGATCCGGGACCGCGCGCGCCTGCGGGCTGCCCACCCCGGGGCGTCGGACACGGAGATCGCCGAGGCCCTCGTCCAGCGCACGGCTCGCATGACGTCGGCGATCGGTGCGGCCACCGGCGGGCTGTCGGCCGCGCACTGGTTCGCGCCGCCGTCCCTGCTGGCCGTCCCGCTGGAGCTGGGCGCGGAGACGGTCCTCGTCGCCGCCGTCGAGGTGGTGCTCATCGGTGAGCTGCACGAGCTCCACGGGCGGCCGGCGCCCGGTGACGCTGCCGAACGGGCCCACGCCTACCTCCGCAGCTGGTCCGACCAGCGCGCCGTCACCGGCCCCGGCGCGGCCGACCTGGGCTCCCTGCTGGGCACCGCGGGGCTGCGCGCCCTCCGGCGGCGGATGACGCGGCGGCTGGCCGGCGCGGTGCCCTCGGCGGCGCCCTTCCTGGTCGGCGCGGCGCTCGCCGGGCGGGTCAACCGCCGGGCGACCGAGACCCTGGCCCGCCGGGTCCTCGGCGACCTGCGCCGTCCACCCGCGTAGCCGGCCGGGCCGAGGCCTCCCTGCGGGCCCCGCCCCGAACGTGCGAGGGGTAGGGGGCAGGGAGGTCCTTATAGGGTCGCCGGCGTGCCCGAACCCTCCGCCGAGCTGGACGTGCCCGTCCTGCTGACCGCGCCCGACGGCGCGGTGCCGCGCTACGCGCTGCCCGGGGACGCCGGCGCCGACCTCACGGCCTCCGAGGACGTCGAGCTGGCCCCCTTCGAGCGACGGCTCGTGGGCACCGGGGTCGCGGTCGCGATCCCGGAAGGCTACGCCGGCTTCGTGCACCCCCGTTCGGGGTTGGCGCACCGGCTCGGGCTGAGCATGGTGAACGCCCCCGGGACCATCGACTCGGGGTACCGGGGCGAGATCATGGTCAACCTCATCAACCTGGACCCGGCGGCGCCGCTGCGGCTCGCCCGCGGGGACCGCATCGCGCAGCTGGTGGTGCAGCCGGTGGTCCGGGCACGGTTCGTGCCGGTGCCCGCGCTCCCCGCCAGCGCCCGCGGCGAGGGCGGGCACGGCTCCACCGGCGGGCACGGGGCCGCGGCACCCGGGTCCTCCGGCACATCAGCACTCGAGGGGCGGAACTGACATGCCGTTCGGACGGCGGCGCAATCGCATCGACCGCAGCCTGCGCGAGCGGGGCGTGCCCCCGGAACCGCAGCAGCGGATCCGGGACGTCGAGGAGACCACCGGCCCCTGGGACGAGGCCGACGCCCCCGACGACGGGCTGGCCCGCATCGACCTGGGGGCGATCCGGCTCCCGGCGCTCCCCGGCATGGACCTGCGGGTGGAGCTCAACCAGCAGCAGAAGGTGATCGCCGCAACCCTGCGGCACGGCGGTTCGCTGCTCCAGGTCGCCGCGTTCGCCGCGCCCCGCGCGGCCGGCATCTGGGACGACGTCCGCGTCGAGCTGGCGCGGACCGCCTCCGGTCAGGGCGCGTCCCTGCGCGAGGTCGCGGGGCCGTTCGGCATCGAGCTGAGCGGCACGGTCGTCAGCGCGCCCCCGGTCCGGCCAGGTCAGCCGGCCCAGCCGCCGGTGCGGCGGCCGGCCCGGTTCCTCGGCGTCGACGGCCCGCGGTGGTTCCTGCGCGGGCTGCTCAGCGGATCGGCGGCCGCCGGTGCCGAGGCGGAGGCCCGGGCGCTGGAGACGGCGTTCCGCGGCATCGTCGTCGTCCGGGGCAGCGAGCCCATGCCGGTGCGCGAGCCGCTGCCGCTCGCCCTGCCCCCGCAGGCTGCGGCGCAGCTGGCCGCGCAGCAGGCGGCGGCCCAGGGCCAGCAGCCACCCACCGGCGGGTCCGCCGGCGGGCCGGCCTGACCGACCCGACGGAGGGAACACCCGTGCGCGCCCCCGTGCCCTGCCGCCCGCACTACGCTGGTTCCGTGACGGAGACCCGACCGGCGGGCTGGTGGTCGCGCACGTTGCAGCGACTCACCGCCGACGACCACACCATCGACGCCCAGGAACTGCGCGCCGGGACTGCCAGCGCCGGTTGCGAGCCGGTCAGCTCCTGCCGCAAGGGGGCGGTGGTCACGGTGACCGGGCGCCTGAAGTCGGTCGTCTACACGCCTCGCGAGACCGTGCCGACGCTGGAGGCCGAGCTGTTCGACGGCTCGGGTTCGGTGACGCTGGTCTGGCTGGGACGGCGGCGCATCGCGGGCATCGAGCCCGGCCGCTCGCTGACCGCCCGCGGCCGGTTCGCCGCCTTCGACGGCCGCCAGGTCATCTACAACCCCTGGTACGAGCTGAGCGCCGGCTGACCGGCGGCGGGCAGCCGCCCGCGTTGCGCACGCCAGGTCAGCGAGCAGGGGGGACGAGGGTGACCGCAGCGGGTCCGCCGGCCGACGGCGAGCAGGAGCGCCCGGCCGGCGCCGACACGGACGCCCCCGCGTCGCTGTTCGACCGGGAGACGCTGCTGGCGCAGCTCGGCGGCTGGCGCGGCATGGTCGACGTGACGCTGCCCACGGTCGCCTTCGTGGTGGCCAACGGCGTCGCCGGGCTGCGCACCGGGATCTGGGCGGCGGTCGCGGCAGCGGTCGCCGTCTTCGTCCTGCGGCTGTCCCGCCGCGAGAGCACCCAGCAGGCGGTCAGTGGTCTGTTCGGCGTGGCCGTCGCGGTGGCCATCGCCGCGGTGTCCGGCGAGGCCCGCAACTTCTACGCGCCGGGCATCATCCGCAACGCCGTCATCGGCGTGGTGCTCCTGGGTTCGGTGCTGGTCCGCTGGCCCCTGGTCGGAGTCGCCGCCGAGTTCCTGGCACCCAGCCACCTCGGCAGCCTCTCCTCCGGCGCCATCCCGGGGTTGCGCGGGGGAGCGGCACCGGCCACCAGGCCGGTGGGCGACCCGCTCGGCGCGGCGCCGACGGCCGGGTCGGCACCCCAGCTGCACTGGCGGGAGGACCGGCGGATGCTCCGGGCGTACTCCTGGCTCACCGTGCTCTGGGCCGGCACCTTCCTGCTGCGGGTCGCGGTGCAGGGCCCGCTGTACCTCGCTGACGAGGAGGACCTGCTCGGCCTGGCGTCCGTCGCGCTCGGCCTGCCGGTGACCGCCGTCGCGCTCCTCGTGACCCTCTGGGTCGTGTCGCGGCTGCACCGCCACCGGGCGCCGGGTCCGCCGGCCGCCTGAGAAGGGACCCCGTCCTCCTCACCCCTCGCACGCTCGGGGCGAGCCTCCGGACGGGGCCGTTCAGCCGTCGGTGCGGCCGGGCCCCCCGGGGGCGAAGACGTACTGGAGCTCCTCCTCGGTGTCGCCGTGCGACACGAAGAGCAGCTCGTCGCCGGACTCCAGCGGCTCGTCCGGCGACGGGGTCACGACCCGGTCGCCGCGCAGGATCGTGGTCAGCACGGTCTCGCGGGGGAGCGGCACCTCCCGCAACGCACGCCCCACCCACGGGGTGTCGTCCCCGAGGGTGATCTCGACCAGGTTGGCCGCGCCCTTGCGGAAGGTCATGAGCCGGACGACGTCGCCGACGGTCACCGCCTCCTCGACGAGCGCGGCGAGCACCCGCGGGGTGGAGACGGCGACGTCGACCCCCCAGGCCTCGGTGTAGAGCCACTCGTTGCGCGGGTCCTTGACGCGGGCCACCACGCGGTTGACGGCGAACTCCGTCTTGGCCAGCAGCGACACCACGAGGTTGGCCTTGTCGTCACCGGTCGCGGCGACGACGACGTCGCAGGTGGCCAGCTGCGCCTCCTCGAGGGAGGAGACCTCGCAGGCGTCGGCCTGCACCCACTCGGCACCGGGCACCGAGCGGGTGCGCACCTTGCGGCCGTCCTTCTCGATGAGCATGACGGTGTGGCCGTTCTCCAGCAGCTCCCCGGCGATGGAGCGGCCGACCGCGCCGGCCCCGACGATCGCGACGCGCATCAGTGCTCACCGTGCCGGGGGCCGTGCTCGACGACCTGGTGCAGGTGCGCCGTCAGCTCGTCGGTGACCGCGACGACGAGCTGGTCGCCGTCCTGGAGCACCGTGGCAGGCGTGGCCAGCTGGGCCTCGCCGAAGCGGACCAGCCAGGCCGCCCGGGCGCCGGTGGCCGCCTCGAGGCCGGCGAGCTTGCGCCCCACCCAGCCCTCGGTGACGGTGACCCGCACCAGCAGCACCTTTCCCGTCGGTTCGCGCCACAGCTCGCTGACCTTGACCGACAGCAGCTCGCGCAGCAGCCGGTTCACCGTCCACGGGACGGTCGCGACGCTGGGGATGCCCATGCGCTCGTAGATTTCGGCCCGCTTGGAGTCGTAGATGCGGGCGACCACGTGCTGCACGCCGAAGGTCTCGCGCGCGACCCGGGCGGAGATGATGTTGGAGTTGTCACCGCTGCTCACCGCGGCGAACGCCCCGGCGGAGTCGATGCCGGCGTCGAGCAGCGTCTGCCGGTCGAAACCCAGGCCCTTGATCTGGCGGCCGGCGAAGTCCGGCCCGAGCCGGCGGAACGCCTCCGGGTCCTGGTCGATCACGGCCACGCTGTGCCCGATCTCCTCCAGGCGCCGGGCGATGGCCGAGCCGACACGGCCGCAGCCCATCACGACCACGTGCACGTGCAACTCCCCGCATGTCCCGGTGGCGCCGGCGCCGTCCGCCCGCGCATCACCGGGCGCGAAGCTACACCCGCGCGCGGGGTCGGAGCCCGCTTCCCCCGGACGGGGCGGCCGTGTGCCGAGTCACCCGCGCGAGGCCCTTCGGCGTCCGTACCATCGCGCCGTGCCGACCCTGTCCGACCTCGGACAACTCCCGAAACGACTCGTCCTGGGCCGACCGGTGCGCAGCGACCGGGCGGGCGAGTCGCTGCTGCCCAAGCGGCTCGCGCTGCCGATCTTCTCCAGCGACCCGCTCTCCTCCGTCGCCTACGCGACGCAGGAGATCCTCATCGTCCTGACCCTCGCCGGCACCGCGTACCTGTACCTCACCCCCTGGCTGGCCGCGGGGGTGGTCCTGCTCCTGGCCATCCTGGTCCTGTCCTACCGCCAGGTGGTGCGCGCCTATCCCTCCGGCGGCGGGGACTACGAGGTCGCCCGCCGCAACCATGGTCCGTTCGCCGGGCTGGTCGTGGCCAGCGCGCTGCTCGTCGACTACGTGCTGACCGTCGCGGTGTCGGTCGCGGCCGGCACCGACAACATCATCTCGGCGTTCCCGGCGCTCGACGACCAACGGGTGCTCATCGCGCTGGTGTTGGTCACCGTGCTGGCGGCGGCCAACCTCCGCGGGGTCCGCGAGTCGGGGCGGGCGTTCGCCGCACCCACCTACCTGTTCGTCACCGCCATCCTGGTGATGGTCGGCACCGGTCTGGTGCGGCACTTCTTCACCTCCGGGGAGGTCGTGGCCGAGAGCGCCGGTTACGCCGTGACCCCGGGCGCCGGCTACGGGGAGGCGGGGGCGCTCGCCGTCGTGCTCCTGGTCCTGCGGGCGTTCGCCTCGGGCTGCACCGCGCTCACCGGGGTCGAGGCGATCGCCAACGGCGTCCCGGCCTTCCGTCCGCCGAAGAGCCGGAACGCAGCGACCACGCTGGCCCTCATGGGCGGGCTGGCGGCCGTCATGTTCCTCGGGGTCAGCTCGCTGGCCCTCCTGGCCGGTGTCACCTACACCGACGACGCCTGCGATCTCGTGGGCTTCGCCGACTGCGCGACCGAGCCGCAGCGCACCGTCATCGCCCAGCTGGCCGCGGCCACCTTCGGCGGCTCCTCGATCGGCTTCTTCGTGGTGCAGGCCGCCACCGCGCTCATCCTCCTCCTGGCGGCGAACACCGCGTTCAACGGCTTTCCGCTGCTGGGCTCCGTCCTGGCCGAGGACCGCTACATGCCCCGCCAGCTGCACACCCGCGGCGACAAGCTGGCCTACAGCAACGGCATCCTCCTGCTGGCCGGGTTCGCCGGGCTCCTCATCCTGGTGTTCGACGCCTCGGTGAGCCGGCTGATCCAGCTCTACATCGTCGGGGTGTTCACCGCCTTCACGATCGGCCAGTGGGGCATGGTGCGGCACTGGAACCGGGAGATGCGGAGCGAGCCGGACCGCGCCGCCCGGTCCCGGATGCGCTGGTCGCAGGCGATCAACCTCGTGGGCGGCTCCCTCACCTGCATCGTCCTGGGGATCGTCGTCGTCACGAAGTTCACCAACGGCGCCTGGCTGGTGATCGCCGCCATGCCGGTGCTCGTCGTCCTCATGCGGGCGATCAACCGCCACTACTCGAACGTGTCCGAGCAGCTGGTCCCCGACGCCGACTCGCGCACGCTGCCCAGCAAGGTGCACGCCGTCGTGCTGGTCTCCAAGGTGCACAAGCCGACCCTGCGGGCGCTGGCCTTCGCGCGGGCCACCCGACCCGATGCGCTGACCGCACTGACGGTCAACGTCGACGACGAGGAGACCCGCGCCCTGCAGGCCGACTGGCAGCGCTTCGACATCCCGGTGCCGCTGACCGTCCTCGAGTCGCCGTACCGGGACGTCCCCCGCCCGGTGCTCGACTACGTCAAGGGCATCCGCCGCGACAGCCCCCGGGAGCTCGTGGTGGTGTTCGTGCCGCAGTACGTCGTCGGACACTGGTGGGAGAACGTCCTGCACAACCAGACCGCCATCCGGCTGCGGGCCCGGCTGCAGTTCCAGCCCGGCGTGATGATCACCACCGTGCCGTGGCTCCTGGAGAGCACCGCCGGGCACGACGACGCCGACGGGGGGCGTGGCGGACCCGCACCCGGGGACCTCCGGCGGGGGTTCACCGACGACGAGATGGACGTGACGCCGTATGGCTGAGCCCCGCGGAGCCGGGCGCCGGACCGGGGGACGCCGCGGTCGCCGGCCGGCGGCTCCCCGAGAGGACCGCGGCGGCGGCTGGACCGGCCGGGAGTTCGAGGTCGAGGTCGGCCCGGTCGCGCACGGCGGGCACTGCGTGGCCCGGCACGAGGGGCGCGTCGTCTTCGTCCGGCACGGCCTGCCGGGGGAGCGGGTGCGGGTGCGGGTGACCGAGGACCGGCACCCGGGCTTCTGCCGCGCCGACGCCATCGAGGTGCTGACCGCGGCACCGGGCCGGGTCGAGCGCCCCTGCCCCTACAGCGGTCCGGGGAGGTGCGGCGGCTGCGACTGGCAGCACGTCGATCCGGCCGAGCAGCACCGGCTGAAGGCCGCGGTGGTCCGCGAGCAGCTGGTGCGCCTGGGCAGGATCGACCCCGAGGACCCGGTGGTGACCGGTCTGGCGGTCGAGGAGCTGCCCGGCGGCGCGCTGCGCTGGCGGTCCCGTGCCCGGTTCGCGGTCGACCGCGCCGGGGCTGCGGGCCTGCGGCGGCACCGCTCGCACGAGATCGTGGTGCTCGGTGACTGCCCGATCACCGTCGAGCCGGCCGCCCGGGCCGTGCTCTCCCGACGGTGGGAGGGCGCCGGGGCGGTCGACGTCTCCATCGACTCCACCGGCGCGGTCACGACCACCCGGCTGGACCGGCGCGGCCGCCCGCAGCACAGCGAGGTGCTCCAGGCGGGGGAGGAGCTGCCCCGGGAGCCGGCCGCACGCGCGGAGCGGCGGGCGGGGGGGCGCGACTGGGAGGTCGAGGGCACCGGCTTCTGGCAGGTGCACCCGGCCGCGGCCGACGCGCTCGTCGAGGCCGTCGCCCGGTTCGCCGCCGTGCGGCCCGGTGAGACGGTGCTCGACCTCTACGCCGGTGCCGGGCTGTTCGGCGGGGCGCTCGCCCCCGCCGCCGGGGAGGACGGCCGCGTGGTCTGCGTGGAGTCCGACCCCGGGGCGTGCGCGGCGGCCGACGCCAACCTCGCCCACCTGCCGCAGGCCGAGGTGTGGCAGGGCGAGGTCGATGCCGAGGGGCTCGAGGAGCTGTTCGAGGAGCTCGGTGGCCCGCCGGACGTCGTCGTGCTGGACCCGCCGCGGGCCGGTGCGGGCCGGGCGGTGAGCACGCTGCTGGCCGGCACCGGGGCGCGCGCCGTCGTCTACGTGGCCTGCGACCCCGCGGCCCTGGGCCGGGACGTCGCCGCCTTCGCCGAGGCCGGGTACCGGCTGGCCGCCGTCCGCGGCTTCGACGCCTTCCCGATGACGCAGCACGTGGAGTGCGTGGCGCTGCTGGTCCCGGCCGCCTGACGACCCGGCGGGCCCGTGGAGGGCCTCGGCTACCGTCATGGGGTGCCCACGTGGGAATACGCCTCGGTCATCACCGCCAACGACGCCGAGTCGCAGCGAGCCGGGGTGAGCGTCAAGCTCCCCGGCGGTTCGTCGGAACGGCAGCAGGGCGACACCAGCTCGGTCCTCAACAAGCTCGGCGCCGAGGGGTGGGAGCTCGTCAGCTACCACTCCAGCGGCGCCGGGACGTGGGGGTTCGAGCAATTCTGGCTCAAGCGGCAGGTCGGCTCCTGACCGACGGGGCGCTCCCGGGCTGACTCCGCCTCGGGCGTCGCGGGCCGACGCGCGGCACGCCGTCGAACGCATGTTCGATCCGTGCGGCAGACTGGTGCCGTGGACACGACGGTGCCGCCGGGCTGGCCGGGGGAGGTGCGCCCGCCGGGCGCGCCGGACTGGGAGCGCACCGCCGTCGCCTGGCTGTTCGACCTGGTGCCACCGGACTACCGCGCGCACGAGGTGCTCCGCCGGTACCCGGTCCTGTTGGCCCGGTTCGCCGCCGACCACGTCTCCGCCGGCCTCGAGGCCGCCCGCAAGGGGTGGCGGACGCTGCGGGTGGAGCTGGCCGACCAGCTGCCCCCCGACGCCGTCGAGGCCGCGATGACCGCCTACGAGCGGGAGGGCGCGCGGCTCGCGGCCGCCGCCCGAGGCGTCGAGGTGGTCGGCGGCGCGCTGCGCGGCGAACGGTGGGTCCCGCGGCTCTGAGCGCCCCATGGGGAGGGAAGCCGGAGCACGGTGAGCTGCATCCGGAAATCCCGCTCGACCGGAAGAGCGGGGAAAGCGCAGTTACAGTGGGTCGGCGGCTGCCGAGCAGCTGCCGCCCGACCGAGAGGACACCGCCGAGCCGTGCCGCTCCTGCGATCGCTCCGGGGTCCCGAGGACCTCCGGGCGCTGCCCCCCGACCAGCTGCCCGCCCTGGCGGCGGAGATCCGAGACGCGCTGGTGACCAGCGTGGCCCGGACCGGCGGCCACCTCGGGCCCAACCTCGGCTGCGTCGAGCTCACCATCGCGCTGCACCGGGTGTTCCACTCACCGCGCGAGCCGATCGTCTTCGACACCGGTCACCAGTCCTACGTGCACAAGATGCTGACCGGGCGCGTCGAGGGCTTCGAGCGGCTGCGCCAGCGCGGCGGCCTCTCCGGCTACCCCAGCCGCGTCGAGAGCGAGCACGACTGGGTGGAGAACAGCCACGCCTCCACGTCGCTGTCCTACGCCGACGGCCTGGCCAAGGCCTTCGCCATCCGCGGGGACTCCCGCCCCGTCGTCGCCGTGATCGGCGACGGCGCGCTCACCGGCGGCATGGCCTGGGAGGCGCTGAACAACATCGCCGCGGCCCAGGACCGCCCGGTCGTCATCGTGGTCAACGACAACGGCCGCTCCTACTCGCCGACGATCGGCGGGGTCGCCGACGCGCTGGCCACCCTGCGGCTGCGGCCGGGGTACGAGAACGCCCTGCTCCAGGTGCGCCAGGCGCTGCACCGGGCGCCGGTCGTCGGCTCGGCCCTCTACGACGCGCTGCACGCCATCAAGAAGGGGCTCAAGGACGTCCTGTCGCCGCAGGGCATGTTCGAAGATCTCGGCATGAAGTACGTCGGCCCGGTCGACGGGCACGACGTCGAGGTGATGGAGTCGGCGCTGCGGCGGGCCCGTTCTTTCGGCGGCCCGGTGATCGTCCACGCCGTCACCACCAAGGGCTTCGGCTACCCGCCGGCGGAGACCGATCAGATCGACGCGTGGCACGCCACCGGCGTCTTCGACCCCGACAGCGGCATCAGTGCCCGCAAGACCGGGCTCGCCTGGACCGACGCCTTCGCCGACGAGCTGGTGCGGGTCGGTGCCGAGCGCCCCGACGTCGTCGCGATCACCGCGGCGATGCTGCATCCGACCGGCCTGGCCCCGTTCGCCGAGCGGTTCCCCGGGCGCACCTTCGACGTCGGCATCGCCGAGCAGCACGCGCTCACCTCCGCCGCCGGGCTGGCGATGGCCGGCATGCACCCGGTCGTCGCCGTGTACTCCACGTTCCTCAACCGCGCGTTCGACCAGCTGCTCATGGACGTCGCGCTGCACCGCCAGCCGGTCACCGTCGTGCTCGACCGCGCCGGGGTGACCGGGGACGACGGCGCCTCGCACAACGGCATGTGGGACATGTCCATCCTGTCGGTCGTGCCCGGCGTCCACGTCGCCGCGCCCCGGGACGAGGCGACCCTCCGCGAGGCGGTGCGGGAGGCGGTCGACATCACGGACGGCCCTTCCGTGGTGCGCTTCCCCAAGGGCGTCCTCCCGCCGGACCTGCCGGCGCTCGAGCGACGCGGGCCGGTCGACCTGCTGCGCCGCGGCGAGCGCCCGGACGTGCTGCTGGTCGCCGTCGGGTCGATGGTGCCGATGTGCCTCGCCGTCGCCGAGCGGGCCGCCGACCACGGCATCGAGGTGACCGTCGTCGACCCGCGGTGGGTGCTCCCGGTGGCCGACGAGCTCCTGTCGCTCGCATCCGGCCACCGGCTCGTGGTCACCGTCGAGGACGGCGGCCGCGCCGGGGGAGTGGGTACCACGCTCACCCAGGCGCTGCAGGACCGCGACTGCGACGTGCCGGTACGCACCGTCGGGCTGCCCCAGCGGTTCTTCGAGCACGGCAGCCGCGGGCAGGTGCTGGCCGACGTCGGGCTCACCGAGCAGGACGTGGCGCGCCGCATCGCCGAGTGGACCGCCGTGCTCAGCGAGCGCGCCGAGCAGGCCGTCTCCGCCCCTGTCGAGGAAGGCCGGCGGTGATGATCGCCGAGATCCAGGTGGCGCCGTCCCCGCCCGGCACCGCCGAGAACCCGCACGCGCACGTCGAGGCGGCGATCGCCGTCATCCGGGCGTCGGGGCTGCGCTACGAGGTGGGTGCGCTCGGCACGACCCTCGAGGGTGAGGACGAGGCGGTGTGGGCCACGCTGCGCGCCGCGCACGAGGCGATGCTCGCCGCGGGCGCATCGGCCGGGCTCTCGCACGTGAAGGTCGCGTCGGTGAACCGCACGATGGACAGCCTCACCGCCAAGTTCCGCTGAGGCCCCCCGGGAGCTCGCGGATGCAGCGCACGACCAGGTCGTCAGCGCGCGTCTCGGCGCGGATGCCCTTCGGGGCCGGCCTCGCCGAAGGGGGTGCGTACGCGTGGACGGAGACGACCTCATGCAGCGAGCGGGACATGGGGCTCCGCAGGAATCGGGACCGGCGCCCGGGAGGGGTCGGCAGGACATGCAGTTACCCGCCGGTAACCTGTCCGCCGAGCGCGGTCCGTTGCCTCATCGGGGGGCTCCCGGGTCACGGTCCGGCAACGGCCCAAAGGTGTGCTTGCAGCCACACCCCACCTGCGCGCAAGATGACCCGCCGGAATTTCTCTGTAACCCCAACGAAATAGAGGTCCCTCATGGCGCGACGGCGCACGGTGACGACGGCGATCGCGGCGGCTCTGGTCTTCGGGCTGGCCGCATGTGGCGGCGGCGACGCCGACAGCGGCAGCAACGCCGGCAGCGGTGGCGGTGAGGCCGCCGCAGGCAAGATCGGCGTGATCCTCCCCGACACGGCGTCCTCGGCCCGCTGGGAGTCGGCGGACCGCCCGCTGCTGGAGGCGGCCTTCGAGGAGGCCGGTGTCGAGTACGACATCCAGAACGCGCAGGGCGACGCCCAGCGCATGGCCACCATCGCCGAGCAGATGATCACCGAGGGCGTCACCGTCCTGGCGATCACCAACCTCGACTCGGCCTCCGGTGCGGCGATCCAGCGCCAGGCCGAGCAGCAGGGCGTCCAGACGATCGACTACGACCGCCTGACCCTCGGCGGCGAGAGCGACTACTACGTGTCGTTCGACAACACCGAGGTGGGCCGCCTGCAGGGCGAGGGTCTGGCCCAGTGCCTCGGCGACGAGCCGGCGAACATCGCCTACCTCAACGGCTCGCCCGACGACAACAACGCGACGCTGTTCTCCTCGGGTGCCCACGAGGTCCTCGACCCGATGGAGCAGTACACGGTCGTGGCCGAGCAGGCCGTTCCCGAGTGGGACAACCAGCAGGCCGCCACCATCTTCGAGCAGATGTACACCCAGGCCGGCGGTGACATCCAGGGCGTGGTGGCCGCCAACGACGGCCTGGCCAACGCGGTCGTGTCGATCCTGGGCCGCAACAACGCGGCCGGCCAGGTGCCCGTCACCGGCCAGGACGCCACCGTCGAGGGCCTGCAGAACATCCTCGCCGGGAACCAGTGCATGACGGTCTACAAGCCGATCGAGCAGGAGGCCAGCGCGCTGGCCGAGCTGGCCGTCTCCCTGGTCAACGGCGAGGAGCCCCAGACCGACGGCACGGTCGAGGACCCGGAGGGCCAGCGCGAGGTCCCCTCGGTGCTGCTCGAGCCGGTCTCGATCTTCCGGGACAACGTCAAGCAGGTCATCGACGACGGCTACCAGTCCGCAGCCGACGTCTGCACCGGTGAGTTCGCCGCCGCCTGCGCCGAGCTCGGCATCTCCTGATCCATCCGGCCGGGGCACCCGTACGCGGGTGCCCCGGCCGCGTGGTCCCCGCCCTGCGGGTCCCGGGTCCGCCGGGGCCCGCAGGGCGTCACACTGTCTCACCACGGTCCCCTCCGGGCCGATTCCATGCAGGAAAGGACGCAGAGGTGTCCGCACCCGTTCAGAGCACGCCCCCCCCGACCCTGGAGCGGCCCACGCTGAGGCTGCGGGGGGTCGAGAAGAGCTTCGGGGCCGTCCAGGTCCTGCACGGCGTCAACCTCGACGTCTACCCCGGCAAGGTGACCGCGCTGGTCGGCGACAACGGAGCCGGCAAGAGCACGCTGATCAAGTCCATCGCCGGCATCCACCCGATCGACTCGGGCACCGTGGAGTTCGAGGGAGAGCCGGTCCAGCTGACCGGGCCCCGCGACGCCGCCCGGCTGGGCATCGAGGTCGTCTACCAGGACCTCGCGCTCGCCGACAACCTGGACGTCGTCCAGAACATGTTCCTGGGCCGCGAACGCAAGCACGGCATCGTCCTGGACGAGGCCTCCATGGAGGAGGCCGCGCGCGACACGCTGGCCAAGCTGTCCGTGCGCACCCTGAAGTCGGTGCGCCAGCTGGTCTCCAGCCTGTCCGGTGGTCAGCGGCAGACGGTCGCGATCGCCAAGGCGGTCCTCTGGGAGTCCAAGCTGGTCATCCTGGACGAGCCGACCGCGGCCCTGGGCGTGGCCCAGACCCGCCAGGTGCTCGACCTGGTCCGTCGGCTGGCCGACACCGGCCACGCCGTCGTCTTCATCACCCACAACATGGTGGACGTCTTCGAGGTGGCCGACCGCGTGGCCGCGCTCTACCTCGGCCGGGTGGCCGCGGACGTCCCCATCTCCGACGTCGACCGGACCCAGGTCATCGAGCTGATCACCTCCGGTCGATCCGGCGAGCTGGGGCTCGCGCCGGACGCGCTCGAGGACTGAGAGGACTTCCATGTCGAGCAACACCCTGACCGCCGCCGAGGCGAGCGGGCCGCAGAAGCCGGCCGCGGGCTTCGAGGGCGACCGCCAGGACAACACCATGGGCGGCGCCGTCCGCGGCTACCTCAACAAGCTGCGCGCGGGCGACCTGGGCGCGCTGCCGGCCATCCTGGGCATCGTCGTCCTGGGCATCCTCTTCACGATCCTCCGGCCCGAGACGTTCCTGACGCCGCTGAACCTCTCCAACCTGCTGGTGCAGTCGACGCCGATCATGGTGCTCGCGATGGGGCTGGTCTTCGTCTTGCTGCTCGGCGAGATCGACCTGTCCGCGGGCGTGGTGAGCGGGGTCTGCTCCGCGGTGCTCGCGCAGCTGCTGGTGCAGGTGGGCGTCTCGTGGCCGATCGCGGTGCTGGCCGCCATCGCCACCGGCGCGGTGATCGGCGTCTTCACCGGCAGCCTGGTCGGGGTGGTCGGCATCCCGTCGTTCGTCGTGACGCTGGCCCTGTTCCTCGGTTTCCAGGGCGTGACCCTGCGGATCATCGGACAGGGCGGCACGGTGCCCGTGCGCGAGCCGGTCATCCGCGCCCTGGCCAACGAGAACCTGCCGGTCACGCTGGGCTGGATCCTGGCCGGGGTCGTCGCCCTGGCCTACGCGGCGCTCGAGCTGTGGCGCTGGCGCTCGCAGAGGGCCCGGGGCCTGGCGCACCAGCCCCTGGCGCTGGTGCTGGCCCGCGTCGTCCTGATCGCCGCGGTGGTGTTCGGCGTGACCGCCATCCTCAGCGTCGACCGGGCGCTGGCCGCCGCGATCGACCTCGCCGGCATCCCGTACGCGGTGCCGCTGGTCGTGGTGCTGCTGCTGGTCCTCACCTTCGTGCTCTCCCGCACCGCGTTCGGGCGGCACATCTACGCGGTCGGCGGCAACGCCGAGGCCGCGCGCCGGGCGGGGATCAACGTCACCCGGATCCGCGTGATGGCGTTCGTCATCTCGTCGAGCCTCGCCGCGATCAGCGGCATCCTGGCCACGTCGCGGCTGAGCTCGGTGACGCCGGACGCGGGCGCGGGCAACACCCTGCTGTACGCGGTCGGGGCGGCGGTCATCGGTGGCACCAGTCTCTTCGGCGGCCGGGGCAAGGCCCGGGACGCCGTCCTGGGTGGCCTGGTGATCGCGATCATCGCCAACGGGCTGGGCCTGCTGGGGGTGGCGGCCTACCTGAACTTCATCATCACCGGTGGGGTGCTGCTGCTGGCCGCGGGCGTCGACGCGCTGGCCCGGCGCCGGGCGTCCACGGCCCGCCGATGACCCCTGCCGCCCGCCGTGCTCAACGCCGGCGGGCGGCAGGTGACCACGCCGGCGCCGGCGCCCTCTGCTTCCCGCGGAGGGCGCCGGCGTCGTCGTCCGTCCCCCGGCCCCGGCGCAGGGACCCGCCGCGAGCTTGCGAGCGGTGGGGGGCGTCGGGGTCCTTTCTCAGGCCCGGTTGACCGCGTCGGTCAGCACGTCGAGCGTGAGCTCGACCTGCCACGCCCGGGCGCCGCCCGAACGCAGCGCCGCGCCAACCGCCGCGGGCTCCCGGGGCTCCGGCGGGCTCCACACCAGCCGCCGCACCAGGTCGGGGGAGAGGATGTTCTCGACCGGCACCGCGTGCTTCTCCGACAGCTCGGCGAGCGCGGCGCGGGCGGCCTGCAGGCGGGTGGCGGCGGCGGGGTCCCGGTCGGCCCAGCGGTTCACCGGCGGCGGCCCGTCCCCGGGCTTGCTGTGCAGCGGGAGATCGTTCTCGGGCAGCGCCTTGCCGCGGGCCAGCGCGGTGAACCAGTGCGCGACCAGGCGCCGGTTGGCGCGCCCCCGGAACACCGGCAGCTCCAGCAGCGCACCCTCGTTCCTGGGGTCGGCCTGCACCGCGGCGACCATCGCCGAGTCGGGCAGCACCCGGCCGGGGGCGACGTCGCGCCGGCGGGCCAGCTCGTCACGGGCCTCCCAGATCGCCCGCAGCATGCCGAGCTGACGGCGGCTGCGCAGCCCGTGCACGCCGGAGGTGCGCCGCCACGGGTCCTGCTTCGGAGCCGGCGGGCCGGCGGCGAGGATGGCCTCGAACTCCTGGCGTGCCCACTCGGTCTTGCCCTGCTGCTCGAGGAGCGCGGCGAGGGCGTCGCGGAGGTCGACGAGCACCTCGACGTCGAGGGCGGCGTAGACCAGCCACTCCTCGGGCAGCGGGCGGGTGCTCCAGTCGGCGGCGGAGTGCCCCTTCTGCAGCGAGAAGCCCAGCAGCGACTCGACGACGGCGCCCAGGCCCACGCGGGGCAGTCCGGCCAGCCGGGCGGCCAGCTCGGTGTCGAACACGCGGGACGGCGCGAGGCCGATCTCGGCGAGGCAGGGGAGGTCCTGGTTCGCGGCGTGCAGCACCCACTCCGCGTCGGCGATCGCCTCCTGGACCACCGACAGGTCGGGAAGCGGGATCGGGTCGAGCAGGCCGGTGCCGGAGCCGTTGCGGCGCAGCTGCACCAGGTAGGCGCGCTGGCCGTACCGGTAGCCGGATGCGCGCTCGGCGTCCACGGCGACCGGCCCGGTGCCGCCGCGCAGCGCCTCGGCGTACTCGACCAGCTGCGTGGAGGTCTCGATGACCGGGGGCAGCCCGTCGCGGGGGACGAGGAGCGGGATGGGCTCGGGAGCCGCGGCCGCAGCCACGGCCTCCGGCGCCTCGGGAGTGGGCTCGGTGCTCAGTTGCCGTCCACCTTCTCGCCGGTCCTCGTCGTCGGTGCACCGGCGCCCGGTCGGGGTCCACCGCGGCGGCCGCGGAATCCTGGGGAGGAGCACCGGCTCAGGCGGGCGCCGGGCCCGCTGTGCCGCACCGATGTTAGAGAGTCTCGCTACCGACCCGGTCGGAGGGACCCAGCAGCCGCACGCCCGGCGGCGGCAGGCCGGCCGCGTTGCCCAGCACGTCGAGCCAGGCCAGCAGGTGCCTGTCCAGATCGGTGCCCTCGGCCGTCCACGAGGCGCGGATCTCGACGTCGACGGAGTGCTCGGGGCCGGCCAGCTCGCCGAACCGGGTGGAGGCGGTGCGGGTGACCGTCCCGCCGACGGTGTGGTGCGCCGCCCCCGACTCGCGCAGCGCGTCGGTGAGCCAGCTCCAGGCGACCTCGGAGAACATCGCGTCGTCGACCAGCTCCTCGTCGGTCGCCGCCGAGAGGTAGCCGACGCAGCGCACGGTGCCGTGCCACGCCTCGTGGCCCTGCGGGTCGAACAGGACGATGAACCGCGCGCTGGCGATCTCGACGTCGTCCTCGTCGTCGCCCTCCGGGTCGGGCACCCGCGCACCGATCGCGTGCGCGAACGGGGCCAGCCGTTGCGGGGCGGGGATCGAGCCGAGCTCGATCTCCGGGCGGGCGCGCACCCCGGCCAGGACCTCCAGGGCGGCGCGGAACGCGGCGGGGACGGCGTCGGCGTCCCTGCTCTCGTTCCCGGCGTCGGCCAGGTCGCGCGGCTCCACGTCCGCAGACTAGGCCGGTCAGCAGCACAGGCGTGCCGACGCGCCGCACGCGGCCGGGACGCGGCGGACCGGCGGACACCGGCCGTCTGGGAGGATCGACGCTCGTGAGTCCCGCTCCCGCGTCGGCGTCCCCGGCCGATTCCGACCTCGTCCGCGCCGCACGTGGCCTCCCGGTGGGCCGCACTCCGGTCTGGTTCATGCGCCAGGCCGGCCGCTCGCTGCCGGAGTACCGGGCTCTGCGCGCCGGCACGTCGATGCTGGCGGCCTGCCAGGACCCCGACCTGGTCACCGAGATCACGCTGCAGCCGGTCCGCCGGCACCAGGTCGACGCCGCGATCCTCTTCTCCGACATCGTGCTGCCGCTGGTGGTCGCGGGGGTGGACATCGAGATCAAGCCGGGCATCGGCCCGGTGGTCGCGAACCCCGTCCGCACGGTCGCCGACGTCGACGCCCTGCCCGATCTGGCGCCCGAGCAGCTCGGTTTCCTCGGAACGGCGGTGCGCTCGCTCGTGGCCGAGCTGGGGCCGACGCCGCTCATTGGGTTCGCCGGCGCGCCGTTCACCCTGGCGACGTACCTGATCGAGGGAGGCCCCTCCAAGGAGCACGCCCGCACCAAGGCCTTCATGTACGCCGAGCCGGAGGCGTGGTCGCGGCTGCTGCAGCGGTTGTCGCTGTCGGCGGCGACCTTCCTGCGCGCCCAGGTCGACGCGGGCGCCTCCGCCGTGCAGCTGTTCGACTCCTGGGCCGGCGTGCTGTCGGCGGCCGACTACGCCGAGCGGGTGCTGCCGCACTCGCAGGCGGTCTTCGCCGGGCTGGGGGAGCGCGACGTACCCCGCATCCACTTCGGCGTGGGCACCGGCGAGCTGCTGCCGCTGATCGGCGACGCGGGCGCCGACGTCGTCGGCGTCGACTGGCGGGTGCCGCTGGACGAGGCCGCCCGCCGGGTCGGCCCGCACCGCTCGCTGCAGGGCAACCTCGACCCCGCGGTCCTGCTGGCCGATCGCGACACCGTCGAGCGGGAGGTGCGCCGGGTCGTCCGCCAGGCCGAGGGCGCGCGCGGGCACATCTTCAACCTCGGGCACGGGGTGCTGCCCGACACCGATCCCGACGTGCTCACCCGCGTGGCCGCCCTGGTGCACGAGCTGACGGCGCGATGACCCGGCTCGTCGTCGTCGGGGCCGGGATCACCGGCCTGGCCGCGGCCTTCGAGTGGCGCCGGCGCCGGCCCGACGACGAGATCGTCGTCGTGGAGGCCGGGGACCGGATCGGCGGCAAGCTGGACCGGATCCGGCTGGCCGGCACCTGGTACGACACCGGCCCCGAGGCGCTGCTCGCCCGGGTGCCGGAGGCGGTGGGCCTGGTGGAGGCGCTCGGGTGGGGCGACCGGCTGGTCGCGCCGGCGACCACCCAGGCCTCGGTGGTGCTCCCCGAGGGCCGGTTCCCGCTGCCGGCCGGCACCGTCCTCGGCGTGCCGGCCTCGGCCGACGGCCTCGACGGCGTCCTGACCCCGACCGGCGTGGCCCGGGTGCGCGCCGAGGCCGAGCTGCCGCCGCTGTGCCTGCCCGACGGCGACGTCGCCGTCGGCGGGCTGCTGCGCGAGCGGCTCGGCGACGAGGTGGTCGACCGGCTGGTCGAGCCGCTGCTCGGCGGCGTCTACGCGGGCCACGCCGACGAGTTGTCGCTGGCCGCCACGATGCCGGCGCTGGCCGCGCAGGTGCGCCGTGCCGGCTCGGTGCTCGAGGCGGCCGCCGCCGCCCGCGACGCCGGGTCCCGCAGCCGGTTCGACGCCGACGGGCCGGTGTTCGTGACCGTCGACGCCGGGATCGGTGCGCTGCCGGCCGCGCTGGTCGAGGCGGCGCGCGCGGAGGTGCGGCTGCGCACCCCCGCGCACGGCCTGCGCCGGACCGCCGGGGGCTTCGAGGTTTCGGTCGGGACCGCCGCCGCGCCGGAGGTGCTGACCGCCGACGCGGTCATCGTCACGGCGCCGGCGACCAAGGCCGCGCGGCTCCTCGGTGAGGTCGCCCCCCGCGCCGTCGACCCGCTCCGGGGGATCCCGTACGCCTCCATGGCCGTCGTCGCGATCGCCTTCCCGGTGCAGGACGTCCCTGCCGGCTCGGGCCTGCTGGTGCCGCCGATGACCGGCCGGCTGGTCAAGGGCGTGACCGTCTCCTCGGCGAAGTGGCCGCACCTGACCGGCGGCGAGGCGCTGCTGGTGCGGTCGTCGGTGGGGCGCTTCGGCGACGAGTCGCAGCTGCAGCGACCCGACGAGGAGCTGGCCGCGGACGTGGTCGCCGACGTCACCGAGCTGCTCGGGCTCTCGCGCCCCGAGCCGCTGGAGACCCGCGTGGCGCGCTGGGGCGGTGGCCTGCCGCAGTACCTGGTCGGCCATCCGGAGCGGGTCGCGGCGGCCCGGGCAGCGGTCGGCGAGGTGCCGGGGCTGGCCGTCGCCGGCGCCGCGTACGAGGGCGTCGGCGTCCCCGCCTGCATCCGCGACGCCCACCGGGCGGTCGACGCCCTCGCGTGATCCGGCCGCCGGGTCCGCAGCGCCGAGACGGGCGCCACGGTCGGACCCGGGCATGGCGGACCGGTCGCCGCCGTTGACGACGGAGTGACATCGGTGCACGACTCGACACGCACGTTCCCCGTCCAGCATTCGCCGGCCCGCTGCCTGCGCCACCACGTGTGGATGGCCGCGTGCGGCGACTGCCGCGCCGCGCACGCCGGTAACCGGCGGGACCGCGCGGCGACGGCGGGCTGAGCCCCCGCGTGGTCGCGGCCGTCGCACCGGCGGCGGCCGCGACCACGCCGGACCGCCTCTCCACGGCTCAGCCCCCCGAAAAGGAGATGCCGGTGCGGGGGGACAATGGCGGCATGAGCGAGCAGCAGGTCGAGGAACGCAGCATCGGCAAGCGGGCGAACGAGCTCAACGCCAGCATCCGCTACACGATGTGGTCGGTGTTCAAGCTGGCCCGGCCGTTCGGTGACGAGCAGCGGACCGCCGCGGCCGACGAGGCCGCCGCGCTGGTCGAGGAGCTGGCGGGCAAGGACGTCGTCGTCCGCGGCACCTACGACCTGAGCGGCCTGCGCGCCGACGCCGACCTCATGGTCTGGTGGCACTCCTCCTCGGCCGAGGCGCTGCAGGACGCCTACACGCGCCTCCGCCGCACCGCCCTGGGCCGGCGGCTGGAGCCGGTGTGGTCGCAGATGGCGCTGCACCGGCCGGCGGAGTTCAACCGCAGCCACATCCCGGCGTTCCTGGCCGACGAGGAGCCGCGTCGCTTCGTCTGCGTCTACCCGTTCGTGCGGTCCTACGAGTGGTACCTGCTGCCCGACGAGGAGCGGCGGGACATGCTCAAGGAGCACGGCATGCAGGCCCGCCCCTACCCGGACGTGCGGGCCAACACCGTCGCCTCCTTCGGCCTGGGCGACTACGAGTGGATGCTCGCCTTCGAGGCCGACGAGCTGCACCGCATCGTCGACCTCATGCGCGACCTGAGGGCCAGCCGTGCCCGCCGGCACGTGCGCGAGGAGGTGCCGTTCTACACCGGCACCCGCAAGCCGGTGCAGGAGCTGGTCGCCGACCTGCCGTGACGCAACTCTGAGGGTGTTCCTCGCCCCCCGGCAGTCCTGCAGGACGGCCGGAGCGGGAGGAACACCCCCAGAGAGAGCGTTGAGCGACCTACTCGGCCGGCTGGAGCCTGATGCTGACGCTGTTGATGCAGTAGCGGTCGCCGGTGGGCGTCTGCGGGGCGTCGTCGAAGAGGTGGCCCAGGTGGCTGTGGCAGGTGGCGCACAGCACCTCGGTGCGGACCATGCCGAAGCTGCGGTCCTCGCGGAGGATCACGTTGTCCTCGGCGGAGGCCTGGTAGAACGACGGCCAGCCGCAGTGCGAGTCGAACTTGGTCTCCGAGCGGAACAGCTCCGCGCCGCACGCCCGGCACTCGTAGACACCGACGGTCTTCGTGTCGACGTACTCGCCGGTCCACGCCCGCTCGGTGCCGGCCTGGCGGAGCACCGCGTACTCCTCCGGGGACAGCTGCGCCCGCCACTCCTCGTCGGTCTTGCTGACCTGGGGCTTTTGAGGGGAGGTCGTCATGGCCGGACCAACGATCACCCCCGGACCACCATTCCCGGCGGTCACCACCCCGGGCAGGAGGACCGGCGCCCCGCTCTCCTTCCGGGGGAGGCGGGGCGCCGCCGTGCGTGGGGGCCGGGGAGACTGAGGGGGTGACCTCCGCCCCCCAGCCCCCCGACGGCCTCCTGCCCGACGTCTGGTTCACCCGCGACCTGCCCGTGCTGCGGGCGATCGCCCGGCTGGTCGACGAGCCGAAGCACGGCGGCGCCCCCTACCTGCTCGGCTCGGTCGTGCCGGGGAGCGGTCTGCCGAAGGCGGAGGTCATCGC
Organism: Blastococcus sp. SYSU DS0973; assembly: GCF_054051055.1. Classification (NCBI taxonomy): domain Bacteria; kingdom Bacillati; phylum Actinomycetota; class Actinomycetes; order Geodermatophilales; family Geodermatophilaceae; genus Blastococcus; species Blastococcus sp. SYSU DS0973. The sequence continues at coordinate 78,826 of NZ_JBJHAN010000008.1, read as the reverse complement.
CGCGGCGAAGGCGCTGGCGTCCGCCGGCTACATCGAGCCGCTCACCAACCACGCGGGTGACATCGTCCGCATCACCGCGATCTCGGCGGAGGCGCGACGGCTGGCCGGTCTCTGGCCGACGCCGCAGGGGGAGTGGGAGCGGCTGCTCGAGCAGCTGACCGCTCGGGCCGAGAAGGCGCCGACCGACGTCGAGCGGCAGCGCTGGCGGGCCTTCGCGGACGCGGCGGCCGCGGTCGGCGAGCACGATGGGGCCCTGCTCATGTCCGCGCTCATCGGCGGGTACGTGCCGCGCGCCCGCTGACCGCCTCACCGCACCGGCTCACGAACGACAGCGCCCCCGCCCGGAGAACCGGGCGGGGGCGCTGTGCTGATCAGGCGATCAGAGCGGGGTGACGTTCGCAGCCTGCGGGCCCTTCTGGCCCTGCTCGATGTCGAACGCGATCCGCTGGCCTTCATCGAGCGAGCGGTACCCGCTGGACTGGATGGCCGAGTAGTGGACGAAGACGTCCGGTCCGCCGCCGTCAGGGGTGGCGAAGCCGAACCCCTTCTCCGCGTTGAACCACTTGACAGTTCCTTCGGGCATTGCTCGCTCCTAGCTGAGGTGGTGCATCGGGGTCCTGCCATAGCGCAGGGCCTTCCCGACGGCCCAACCCTAGCCAAAGATCGCCGGAAGAGGACACAGGTGCCGCTGAACTGTGACCTGGGACTCCTCCACACCCGGTCGGGGAACCCTTGCCGGCCTCACAGCAGCCGGCCCGGCTCCTCCCGGAACGCCGGTGCGACGCGTCGCTGCCGTCGGCCCCAGCCGGGACCGTAGGCACCCACCGAGTAGGTGCGGCCCAGCGGAGCAGCGGGCGGCAGCGCAGACGGCGCCGAGCGCCACGAGCGGACGCCGAGCGGTTGTTCGACGAGGAACCCGGAGTTCGCTGGGGCCTGCAGCCGGGTCGCCCCCAGCGGGGCCCAGCGCCGCAGGCCGAGGTGTCCGGCGAGCAGGACGGCGAGGCAGACCGAGACGGTGAGGAACGCGTCGGTGACCGCGGTGGCCACGTCGAGGGCGGTGATCTGCGGCCACCCGACGGACTCCAGGGTCGAGCCGACCATCTCGACGACGACGTACAGCGCGCCGTACGCCAGCAACCAGATCCTCACCCGTTCGCCTCCACCGCGGTCGTCAGCTGCATCGACCATCGCTACCCACAGCTGGAGGACCGTCCCGTGCCCCGGCGGCGGCCCTCACCCGTCCGGGGGAGGACGTGCGGCCGTCCGGGCGACTGCGGGCCGGCGCGGTCACGCAGCGGCTCGTGCCGGGCGGTCTTGCGGATTTCCTGCGCTTCTCTCTCCGGCGTCCTGCGGTCCGCCGCCCACGGTGGGATCCAGCCGGACGGATCCGGCGCACCCCCCCCGATCCAGGAGAACACCATGCAGCCCCTCGCCGCCTCGCCCGCCTCCGCCGTCTTCCTGCGCGACATCGAGGACCTGCACGACGCCGACCTGGACCAGGTGCTCGCCGACCGGCTGGCGGAGTCCGCCGACGCGCTGCGGGCGGCGGTCACGGCGGCCGAGCTGGCCCGTCAGGTGGCGCAGCCGGCCGCGCTGCGGGTGCACGCCCTGGGCGCGTCCGCCCGGCGCCTGGCCGGCTGAGGCCGCCGTCGCGGAGACCCCACCCGTCACGCGGGCGCCGCTCGCGCACGACGTTCTCTCCCGCTCGACGGGGGACCGGCCTGTGCCCGAGAACCGGCCTGTGGTGGCCCATGGGCGGGCTCGGCGCCGTGCGGGTGGGCCGTCCAGGCATGCTCCGCCGCGTCGGTGACCACCTCGACCGACCCGGGAGCCAGGGTTGCCGAGGACGGTGGCCGGGTCGCCCCTGCATAGGCTGCCGGCCATGCCGCTGTTCTCGTTCGAAGGCCGCTCCCCGCAGGTGCATCCCGAGGCGTGGGTGGCGCCGACGGCGACCCTCGTGGGCGACGTGGTGGTGGAGGCCGGCGCCTCCATCTGGTACGGCGTGGTGCTCCGCGCCGACTTCGGCCGGATCGTCGTCCGCGCCGGGGCCAACGTGCAGGACAACTCGGTGCTGCACGGCGGGTCGGACCCGGAGACCGAGGTCGGTCCCGGAGCGACCATCGGGCACATGTGCGTGGTGCACGGCGCCGTGGTCGGCGCCGAGGCGCTCATCGGGAACGGCGCAACCGTCCAGGACGGCGCCCGGATCGGCCGGCGAGCGTTGATCGGGGCGCACAGCCTGGTACCGCCGCGCATGGAGATCCCCGACGAGGTGATGGCACTCGGCGCGCCGGCCAGCGTGCGTGGTCCGCTGTCGGCGGGCAGCCGGTTCTGGGTCGACGAGAACCCTACGACCTACCAGGAGCTGGCCCGCCGACACGCGGCCGGAGTGGAGGAGATCGGTCGGCCGGGGTCAGGCGGCGCGGCGGTCCGGGACAGCCCGTCGGCCGCGCGTAGCCCGGCGCACCCCCGAGGCGCTGCCGGGTGAGCGCTGTGCACGGCCCTCTGTGGACGTCAGCTCAGCTGCTCGGGCTGGTGGAACCCTTGGCGCGGCTGGGCTGCACCCGCATCGGCTCGCCCGGCATCTTGGGGTAGTCGGGCGGATAGGGCAGGTCACCCAGGCCGTCGTCGGCCGCCTGGCGCTCGGCGAGCTCCAGCAGCGGCTCGATGCCGAAGGCGTGCTCGGCGAGCCCGGCATGCCTGTCGCCGACCTCGGCGAACCGGGCCGGCATGGTCAGGACGTCGAAGTCGGTCGGGTGGACGTCGGGCAGCTCGTCCCAGTCCACGGGCGCGGAGACCGGGGCGTGCGGCTTGGGCCGGATGGAGTAGGCCGACGCGATCGTGCGGTCCCGGGCCATCTGGTTGTAGTCGATGAAGATCTTCTCGCCGCGCTCCTCCTTCCACCACGACATGGTCACGCGGTCGGGAAGGCGGCGTTCCAGCTCGCGGCCGAACGCGATCACCGCCCGGCGCACCTCGGCAAAGGCCCACCGCGGCTGGATCGGCACGTAGACGTGCACCCCCCGGCCGCCGGAGGTCTTCGGCCAGCCCTCCATGCCGAACTCGTGCAGCAGCTCGCGCACGTGGGGTGCGACCCACACGGCGTCGGAGAAGTCGGTGCCCGGCTGCGGGTCCAGGTCGATGCGGATCTGGTCGGGCTGCTCGACGTCGCCCTTGGAGACAGGCCACGGGTGGAAGGTCAGCGTGCCGAGGTTCGCCGCCCAGGCGACCACGGCCACCGAGTCCGGCGCGATCTCGTCGGCCGTCCGGCCGCTGGGGAAGGTGATGTGCGCGGTCGGGATCCACTCAGGGGCGTTCTTCGGCACCCGCTTCTGGTAAAAGGCGTCGCCCGTGTTGTCCGTCCGGGTGGAGATCCGGGCGCCCGCGAACACCCCGCCGGGCCAGCGCTCCAGCGTCGTCGGCCGGTCCTTCAGCGCGAAGAGGATCCCCTCGCCGACGGCCACGAAGTACTCGACGACGTCGATCTTGCGGATGCCCCGGTCGGGGAAGTACGGCTTCTCCGGGCTGGAGACCCGGACGTCGTGCCCGTCGATCTCGAGGACGACGGCGTCCTTGCTGCTGGCCATTCAGCTGCTCCGCTCGTTCCGGGGCCGCCGAGTCTCACGCAGGACAGGTCAGTCCGTCCACGGGAACGGCCAGATCGATGAGGTAGGCGTTGACCGCCGCGGTGACGCACTCGGTCTTCGGGTAGGCGGTGTGCCCCTGGCCCTGCCAGGTCAGCAGGACGCCGCTGTCGAGGTCCTCGGCGAGGTCGACGGCGCCCGGCAGCGGGGTGACCGGATCGCCCGCGTTGCCGATGACGAGGAGCGGGGCGCTGCCCTCGGCGTCGCGCTCGGGGATGGGCGTGCGCTCGGCCTCCCACACCGAGCACGTGTACAGGCCGGCGGCCGAGCCGGCACCGAACAGCGGGTAGCGGGCGCTCCACTCGGCGACCAGTTCGCGCACGCGGGTCTCGGCCACCGTCTCCTCGGTGTCGGCGCAGTTGATCGCGACGTTCGCGTCGATCAGGTTGGAGTAGGTGCCGTCCTCGAGCCGGCCGCTGTAGTCGTCGGCCAGCGAGAACAGCGCCCGGGCGTCCCCGTTGCGCGCGGCGGCCAGGCCCTGCGCCAGCTGCGGCCAGGACGCGGTGTCGTACAGCGCGGCCTGCACCGCCGTCAGGACGACGCCGGGCGTGGCCTGCCGGGTCTCGCCCTCCTCGCTGCTCGGGATGGGTGTGGTCTGCGCCTGCGCGAGGAGCTCCTCGAGGAACCGGCGCGGATCGTCACCCAGCGGGCAGCCGGCGATCAGGCCCCGGCAGTTCTCGGCGAAGGCGTCGAAGCCGGCCTCGAACCCCGCGGCGCTGGCCTCCGCGTCGGCGATCGCGTCGGTGTCGGGGTCGACGGCGGCGTCGAGCACCATGGCGCGCACCCGGTCGGGGTAGAGCTCGGCGTAGGTGGAGCCCAGCGTGGTGCCGTAGGAGTAGCCGAGGTAGTTCAGCTGCTCCTCGCCCAGTGACTGCCGGATCTGCTCCATGTCGCGGGCGGTGTCGACGGTGTTGAAGGTGCCCAGCGCCTCGCCGTACTCCTCGGCGCAGCCCTCGGCCACCTCCCGGGAGAGCGCGAAGACGTCGTCGAGCTGCTCCGCCGTGGTGGGCCGGGGCTCCGCGGCGATCGCGCGGTCCTTCAGCTCCTTGGGGATGCACTCGACGGGGGTGGAGAGCCCCACGCCGCGCGGGTCGAAGCCGACGACGTCGAAGCGGCGCAGCACGTCCTCGGGGAGGGTGAGCGCGAGCCCGATCGCGGCGTCCGCGCCGGAGCCGCCCGGCCCGCCGGGGTTGACCATGAGCGAACCGATGCGGTCGGTCTGCCCGGCCAGCACGGCCCGGACCAGGAACAGCGGCAGCGTGGCGCCGCCCGGCTCGTCGTAGCTGATCGGCACGTCGGTGCGGCCGCACTCGAAGGCGATGTCGCGCTCGCTGCCGGGCTGGCCCTCGATGAGCGGCTGGATCTGCGCGTCGCAGTCGGTCCACTCGATGGGTGCGACCTGCGGCTCGGCCGGCGCCGTCGTCGTGGCGGCGGCCGGCTCCTCCGCGGTGTCGGCGAAGGAGGTGCAGCCGGTCAGTGCCAGCGGCAATGCCAGCAGCAGGCCGGACGCGACGGCCGGGAGGCCACGGTGCAGACGCATGATCATGAGGATAGGGACTTCATCGGCGGAACCGCTCGTGCGCACGCGTCGGCTCCCTGCGAGGTCCCGCCGCGAGCATGCCAGTGGCGGGGGGGCAGGGGGTTTTCCCTCACCGGTCCAGCACCTCGGCCAGGTCGTAGCGCACCGGCACGTCGAGTTGGTCGTACGTGCAGCTGCGGGGGTCCCGGTCCGGTCGCCAGCGGAGGAAGTGGCCGGTGTGACGAAGCCGACGGCCCTCGAGCTGGTCGTACTTGACCTCCACGACCAGCTCGGGCCGCAGTGGCACCCAGGACAGGTCCTTCTTCGCGTTCCACCGGCTCACCGCGCCGGGCATGCGGTGCCCGCCGTCGGCACCGGTCTCGGCATCGGCCCAGTCCTGCCACGGGTGGCCGTCGAGCGCCTCGGCCCGGTAGGGGGCCAGCTCCTCGACCAGCTCGGCCCGGCGCTTCATCGGGAAGGACGCGGCGACACCGATGTGCTGCAGCCCGTCGCCGTCGTAGAGGCCGAGCAGCAACGAGCCGACGACCGGGCCGCTCTTGTGCCAGCGGAACCCGGCGACCACGCAGTCCGCCGTCCGGACGTGCTTGATCTTGGCCATCAGCCGTTGGTCGGGCCCGTAGGGGAGCTCGCCGTTCTTGGCGACGACGCCGTCCAGGCCGGCGCCCTCGAACGTCTCGAACCACCGCTGGGCGGTGCCGGCGTCGCGGCTGATCGCGGTGACGTGCACCGGTGGGCGGATCCCGGCGAGCACGGTGCGCAGCCGCTCCTGGCGCTGGGCGAACGGCGCCTCCAGCAGCGACTCGTCGCCGAGGGCGAGCAGGTCGAAGGCGACGAACGAGGCCGGCGTCTGCTCGGCCAGCAGGGTCACCCGCGACTCGGCCGGGTGGATGCGCTGCAGGAGCGACTCGAACTGCAGCCGGTCGTCGCGCGCGATGACGATCTCGCCGTCGACCACGCACCGCTCCGGCAGCTGCTCCTTCACCGCGGCCACCACCTCGGGGAAGTAGCGGGTGAGCGGCCGCTCGTTGCGGCTGCCGAGCTCGACCTCGTCGCCGTCGCGGAAGACGATGCAGCGGAACCCGTCCCACTTGGGCTCGTAGAACCACTCGTCGCCGGTGGGGATCGTGGTGACGGCCTTGGCCAGCATCGGCTTCACCGGCAGCTGCAGGGGCAGGTCCATGCCGGGCAGTCAAGCAGTTCCCGCCGTGGCAGGGTGCCGGCATGGCGACGATCCACCGCACCACGATGGTGCCGACGAAGCTCGAGCTGCTCACCGCGTGGCTGCCCCGGCAGCCGTGGTACCGCTCCACGGGTGCCCCGCCGGCGCTGCGGCGGGCCGGCGGCTTCCGGCTCGACGACCCCGCGGGCGAGGTCGGGCTCGAGTTCGTCGTGGTCACCGACGGCCCGCCGGGCGGGGAGACGACGTACTTCGTGCCGCTGAGCTACCGCGGCGCCCCGCTGGCCGGGGCCGAGGAGAGCCTCGTCGGCACCTCGGAGCACGGGGTGCTGGGACTCCGGTGGATCTACGACGCCGCGGCGGACCCCGTGGCGATCGCCCAGCTGCTGGCCCTGGTGCGGGGGGCGGCCCGGGCGCAGCACCAGGACGACAGCGACACCCTGGACCCCTCGGTGACCCGCCGCTGGAGGGGGGACGACGAGGCGCGGCCGGCGGTCGAGCTGGTCCGCGTGCTGCCGGAGGACGGGGAGGCCGGGTCGGGGATCGGGTCGGTCGAGGCCGGCTGGACACGCGCGGACGGCAGGCCCGCCCGCGGCACGGTCGTCGTCGTCCGGTGACCGGACCCCGAACGGGGCGAGGCGCCGATCAGCCGACGTCGTAGCGGGTGAACAGCATCCCGTCCTCCTCGAGCACCTGGCGCAGCGTCAGCCGCGCCGGGTGCGGGAGCGCGGTGTCGAGCAGCCGGGCCTCGCCCCCGACGAGGGCCGGGGAGACCGACAGGTCGAGCTCGTCGACCACCCCCGCGGCCAGCGCCGAGCGGAGCAGCTGGGGCCCGCCCTCGCAGGTCACCTGCTCCAGACCGCGGTCGGCCAGCGCGTCGAGAGCCGCCGGCAGGTCGACGTCGTCGTCACCGCAGACCAGGACCTCCGCTCCGGCGTCGGCCAGCGCGGCCCGGCGGGCGGGGTCGGCGACCGCGCAGGTGACGACGATGGTGGGGGAGACGGCGTCGGCCACCAGCCGGCCCGCGGGGTCCAGCGACGCCCGCCGGGAGACCACGGCGATCGGCGCGGTCGCGGACACCCCCGTGCTCCTGCGCAGCCGGCCGACCTCGGAGTCCGGCAGCACCGGCCGGTAGCCCTCGGCCGCCGCGGTGCCGTGCCCGACGAGGACGACGTCGGCCAGCGCGCGCAGCACCCGGAACACCCGCCGGTCGCCCGGGGAGCCCAGCCCCCCGCTCACCCCGCCGACGGTGATGGCGCCGTCGGGCGAGGCGATGAAGTCCATCCGCAGCCGGCGCCCCGGCGGGCAGCGGTAGGCCTCGAGCAGACCGGCGTCGTCCAGTTCGGCCGGCTCCGGGAGGAGGCGGCGCATCAGCGGGTGCTGAACACGGCCGCACTCTCCGCGGCGAGGGTGACCGTCTCCTCGGCCACCGTCGGCACGTCGGCGGTGCTGAAGAGGACGTCGGCCACCGGCCGGTCGAGGTCGATCTCCCGCGGCTCCCCAGCCAGGTTCAGCACCACACGCAGCGAGCCGCGGTGGACCACCATCCAGCGGTCGGCGTCGTCCCAGGTGACCTGCACGGCGGAGAGGTCGGGGTCGACCAGGTCGGGGTGGGCGCGGCGCAGCGCCAGCAGCGACCGGTGCACGGCCAGCAGGCGCTCGTGCGGCTCCTGCGACAGCTCCGACCAGTCCAGCTTGGAGCGGGTGAACGTCTCCGGGTCCTGCGGGTCGGGGACGACGTCGGGGTCCCAGCCGTGCTCGGCGAACTCGCCGATCCGGCCCTCGGCCGTGGCCTTGCCCAGCTCGGGCTCGGGGTGGCTGGTGAAGAACTGCCACGGCGTGGTGGCGCCCCACTCCTCGCCCATGAAGAGCATCGGCGTGAACGGGCTGGTGAGCACCACGGTGGCGCCCACGGCGAGCAGGCCGGGGGAGAGGCCGGCCGAGATGCGGTCGCCGACGGCGCGGTTGCCGATCTGGTCGTGGTCCTGCAGGTAGGCGAGGAACTTCCAGCCGGGCAGGCGTGCGGTGTCCACCGGCCGGCCGTGCGAGCGCCGCCGGAAGCTCGACCAGGTGCCGTCGTGGAAGAAGGCGCCGGTCAGCGTCTTCGCCAGCCCGGGCAGCCCGGCGTCGGCGAAGTCGGCGTAGTAGCCCTGGCTCTCCCCGGTCAGCGTGGCGTGCAGCGCGTGGTGGAAGTCGTCGCTCCACTGGGCGGCCAGCCCGGTGCCCCCGGCCGCGCGCGGGGTGACCAGGCGCGGATCGTTGAGGTCGCTCTCGGCGATCAGCGTCAGCGGCCGGCCGACGGCGACCGACAAGCTGTCCACCTCGACGGCCATCTGCTCGAGGATCGGTACGGCGCGTTCGTCGACGAGGGCGTGCACCGCGTCCAGACGCAGGCCGTCGACGTGCATGTCGCGCAGCCACATCTGCACGTTGTCCAGGATGTAGCGGCGGACCTCGTCGGAGTCCGGGCCGCTCAGGTTGATCGACTCGCCCCAGGTGTTGGACCCGCCCTCGGCGAAGATCGGGAAGAACTCGGGCAGGTAGTTCCCCGACGGGCCGAGGTGGTTGTAGACGACGTCCTGGATCACGCCGATGCCCTGCTGGTGGCAGGCGTCGACGAACCGCTGGTAGGCCTCGGGCCCGCCGTACTCCTCCTGCACCGCGTACCAGAGGACGCCGTCGTATCCCCAGTTGTGCGTGCCGTTGAACCCGTTCACCGGCAGCAGCTCGACGAAGTCCACGCCGAGGCGCACCAGGTGCCCCAGCCGGCCGATCGCGGCATCGAGGGTGCCCTCGGGCGTGAACGTGCCGATGTGCAGCTCGTAGACCACGCCCCCGGCCAGCGGCCGACCGGTCCATGCCCGGTCGCCCCACTCGTAGGCCCAGGGGTCGAAGAGGCGGGACAGGCCGTGCACGCCCGCCGGCTGCCGGCGCGAGCGCGGGTCGGGGCGCGGCGTCTCGCCGTCGTCGAGCAGGAACCCGTAGTCGGCGTCGGGCCGGGCGTCGACCTCGGCGCGCCACCAGCCACCGTCGTCCCGGCGCATGTCGTGCACGGTGCCGTCGACCTGCACACGCACGCGCTCGGGCAGCGGGGCCCAGACGGAGAACTCGACGGGTGCGGACATGCAGTGTGCCTCCCAGGCAGCGCGGACAGCCTGGCCGGTGGTCGCAGGCGCGAGCTTCATGCCCCCATCGCCGGGGCCCAACCGTGCCGGGGTCACCGCACTCGACCCCGGATCGCGGGTCCGCCCGACGACGGACGCCTCCGGCCCTGGGAACGGACCGGCGATGTCGGCACCATGGGCGCCGGGAACGAACTCAGTCGCGGACGAGCAGGGCCACCGGCAGCCGGGTGAGCAACGAGTCGACGGCGACGCCGGCCACGTCGGAGACCGCCCGCTCCCCGGTGAACAGGTCCCGCCAGGCGCCGTTGGGCAGCTGGAGCGCGGTGTCGCCCCAGCCCTCGGCGGCCAGGCGGGCCGGCAGCCGGGTCGCCACGACGACGACGCCCCCGCGGTCGTAGGCGACGACCTGGTCCGCGGCCGACCCGGTCACCGCGACGGGCTCGTACCCCGCGAACCACTCCGGGTGGTCCCGCCGGGTCCGCAGCGTGCGCGAGGTGACGAGAAGCTTGGCCGCCCCCGTCCCGTCGACGGCCGGGACCTCGCCACCGTCCAGCGAGGCCAGCACCTTCCGCCGCAGCGCGTAGTCCACCGGCCGGCGGTTGTCCGGGTCGACCAGGGAGAAGTCCCACAGCTCGGTGCCCTGGTAGACGTCGGGGACGCCCGGCATCGTGAGCTGCAGCAGCTTCTGGCTGAGCGAGTTCGACCAGCCCAGCGGTGCGATCCGGGTGACGAAGGCGTCGAGCTCCGCCGTCGTCGCCGGGTCGTCGTAGGCGGCGTCGACCAGCGCGTGCAGCTGCTCCTCGAACGCCTGGACCGGGTCGGTCCAGGTGGTGGACGTCCCCGCCTCGCGGGCGGCCTTCTCCACGTAGGCGTGCGCGCGCTCCCGGGAGAGCGGCCACGCGCCGACGAGGTTCTGCCACACCAGGTGCGCGAGCGACCGGTCGGCCAGCGGGTGCCGGGCCAGCCAGCCCCGCACGAGCTGCGCCCACTCGGTCGGGATCTCGGCGAGGACCGCGAGCCGGGCGCGGACGTCCTCGCTGCGCTTGGTGTCGTGGGTCGACAGCGTCGTCATCGACTCGGGGTAGCGCTTCGCCCGGCGCTGCTGGGCCGCGTGGAACTCCGCGACGGTGCTGCCGAATCGTGCCGGGTCGCCGCCCACCTCGTTGAGCGCGACGAACCGCGCCCACCGGTAGTAGGCGCTGTCCTCGACGCCCTTGGCCATGACCGGCCCGCTGGTCTGCTCGAACCGGGTGGCTGCCTCGGTGCCGGCCTGCGACAGCACCGGGTGCAGCGCGTCCAGCGCGGCAGCCAGATCCGGCCGGCGCCGGCGCACGGCCGCCACCGTGGCATCGAGGTGCTCCCGGCCGTCGGGCAGGTAGCTGCGGTACACGGGGAAGGAGGCGAGCAGTTCGGCCAGCGCCTCGGTCTGCTGCGCGGTGTCCACACCGGGCAGCTCGCCGATGACCCGCACCAGCCGGGCGACCTCCGAGCCGAGCATCCCATCGGTGACCTCGCGCTTGCAGTCGTGCACCAGCTGCGCGTAGTCCACCCGCCGGCCGGCGAGCTCGGTGTCCAGCGCGGTGAGCGCCTCTTCACCGGCCGGGTCGACGAGCACCTCGTCGACCTCGGCGAGCGCGTCGTAGCCGGTCGTCCCCGCCGTCGCCCAGGACTCCGGCAGGTCCTCGCCCGGCTCGAGGATCTTCTCCACGACCGTCCAGCGGTTCCCCGACGCCTCGGCGAGCCGGTCGAGGTAGCCCTTCGGGTCGGCCAGCCCGTCCGGGTGGTCGATCCGCAGCCCGTCCACGGCGCCGTCGCGCACGAAGCGCAGCACCAGCTCGTGGGTCGCGTCGAAGACCGCCGGGTCCTCCACGCGCAGCCCGGCCAGGGTGTTGATCGCGAAGAACCGGCGGTAGTTCAGGTCAGAGTCGGCACGCCGCCAGTCGACCAGCTCGTAGTGCTGCCGGGCGTGCACCTCCTGCGGGGTACCGCCCCCGCTGCCGGGGGCCAGGGGGAACCGGTTGTCGTAGTAGCGCAGCTCGCCGTCGACGACCTCGAGCTTCTCGACGTCGTCGGCCGATCCGAGGACGGGGATGCGGATCTTGCCGCCGCCGAAGTCCCAGTCGACGTCGAACGCCGCCGCGTGCGCAGAGGCCTGCCCGTGCTGCAGGACGTCCCACCACCACCGCGCCGCCGACGGGTCGTCGACCCCCATGTGATTGGGCACCAGGTCCAGCACCAGCCCCAAGCCGTGCTCGTGCAGCGCGGCGACGAACCGGTCGAACCCGGCCTGGCCGCCGCGCGCCTCGTCGACGTGCGCGTGGTCCACGGTGTCGTAGCCGTGCGTGCTCCCCTCCGCCGAGCGGAGCAGGGGGGAGGAGTAGGCGTGGGTGACGCCGAGGTCGGCGAGGTACCCGGCGACGTCGGCGGCGTCCTGCAGTGGGAACCCGGCGTGGACCTGCAGCCGGTAGGTCGCCGACGGCACCCCGCGACGGCGCTCGCCGCCCGGCACCTGGATGGGCCCGGTCACAGCGCGGGTCCGGTCAGCACGACGATCGACCGCCCGCGGACCGTCACCGCCTCGCCCGGCTTGACCTCCACCGGCGGCACCTCGTTCATCTCGGCGGTGTCGAGCAGCGTCGTCCAGCTCCGCGAGTAGTCCTCGCTGGGCAGGGAGAACTCGATCGGCTCGTGCGAGGCGTTGTAGGCCAGGTAGAAGTGGTCGTCGGAGACGTACTCGCCGCGTTCGTCGGTCTCCCGGATGCCGACGCCGTTGAGGTAGACGGCCAGCGACTTGGCGTAGGCGGCGTCCCAGTCCTCGTCGGCCATCTCCTCACCGGCCGGGGTGAGCCAGGCGATGTCCGGCACCGGGTCGCCCAGACCACGGCGGACCGGACGGCCGTGGAAGAACCGGCGACGGCGGAACGTCGGGTGGTCGCAGCGGAGCTGGGTCACCTTCTTGGTGAACTCGAGCAGCCCCTCGTCCACGTTCTCCCAGTCGATCCAGGTGAGCTCGGAGTCCTGGCAGTAGCCGTTGTTGTTCCCGCGCTGGCTCCTGCCCAGCTCGTCGCCGTGCAGCAGCATCGGCACGCCCTGGCTGAGCATCAGCGTGGCGATGAAGTTCCGGCGCTGCTGGGCCCGCAGCTGCAGGATCTCCGGGTCGTCCGTCTCGCCCTCGACGCCGCAGTTCCAGCTGCGGTTGTGGCTCTCGCCGTCGTTGTTGTCCTCGCCGTTGGCCTCGTTGTGCTTCTCGTTGTAGGAGACGAGGTCGTTGAGGGTGAACCCGTCGTGCGCGGTGACGAAGTTGATGCTGGCCATCGGACGACGTCCGGAGTGCTGGTAGAGGTCGGAGGAGCCGGAGATCCGGTCGGCGAACTCGCCGATCGTGCCGCCCTCGCCGCGCCAGAAGTCGCGGACCGTGTCGCGGTACTTGCCGTTCCACTCGGTCCACAGGGCCGGGAAGTTGCCGACCTGGTACCCGCCCTCGCCGACGTCCCACGGCTCGGCGATCAGCTTCACCTGGCTGACCACCGGGTCCTGGTGCACCAGGTCGAAGAAGGTCGCCAGCCGGTCGACGGCGTGCAGCTCGCGGGCCAGCGCGGAGGCGAGGTCGAAGCGGAAGCCGTCGACGTGCATCTCGGTGACCCAGTACCGAAGCGAGTCCATGATCAGCTGCAGCGACTGCGGCGTCCGGACGTTGAGGGTGTTCCCGGTGCCGGTGTAGTCCATGTAGAACTGCTCGTCGCCCTCGACGAGCTTGTAGTACGTGCGGTTGTCGATGCCGCGGAACGACAGCGTCGGGCCCAGGTGGTTGCCCTCGGCCGTGTGGTTGTAGACCACGTCGAGGATGACCTCGATGCCCGCCTCGTGCAGGGCCCGGACCATGCCCTTGAACTCCTGCACGTGCTGCCCAGCCGTGGGGTCGCTGGCGTACTCGTTGTGCGGCGCGAAGAAGCCGATCGTGTTGTAACCCCAGTAGTTGCGCAGGCCCTTCTGCTGGAGGGTGTCGTCCTGCACGAACTGGTGGACGGGAAGCAGCTCGATCGCGGTGATGCCGAGGTCGGTGAGATGCTGGATGGTCGCCGGGTGCGCGACGCCGGCGTAGGTGCCGCGCAGCTCCTCGGGGATCCGGGGATTGGTCATGGTCAGGCCCTTGACGTGGGCCTCGTAGATGACGGTCTTGTTGTACGGGGTCTTCGGGGGGCGGTCCACGCCCCAGTCGAAGAACGGGTTGACGACGACGGACTTCGGCATGTGCGCTGCGGAGTCGTCGTCGTTGCGCTCCTTGGTCTCGAAGTCGTAGCCGAAGACCGCCTGGTCCCAGTCGATCTGGCCGTCGATCGCCTTGGCGTACGGGTCGAGCAGGAGCTTGTTGGGGTTGCAGCGCAGCCCCTGGGCCGGATCGTGCGGGCCGTGCACGCGGAAGCCGTACTTCTGCCCCGGGTGGATGCCGGGGAGGAACGCGTGCCAGACGTAGCCGTCCATCTCCGGCAGTCGGATGCGCTCCTCGTTGCCCTGGTCGTCGAACAGGCACAGCTCCACCTTCTCGGCCACCTCGCTGAAGATGGCGAAGTTGGTGCCGGTGCCGTCGTACGTGGCACCGAGGGGGTAGGCACTACCGGGCCACACCTGGGTCATCTGGGGAGTTCCTCCTGCGCAGGGCGCCCCGGGGCTGGGGGCACGTGACCCGGGCATGCTCGCGTGGCCGGGTCGGGACGGGCGTCGGAACCCCGTTGCCCGCGCGGGGGCCCCGCCACACCTCGACGGTGTGTGACACGCGCCGGTGCTCCCACGCGCTCCGGCCGCACCCGTCGGCCGGAGCCGACGACGCCCCCCGCAGCGGGCCGCGGGGGGCGTCGTGCGCAGGTCCGGCCTCGGTGCCACCGGCCGCCCGGCCGGAGGCCTGCGGGTGTCGCCCCCTTCCGGGCCGCCGGCGGTGCGCCGGGGTCCGACCTCGCCCGGGGGCCCGGGTGGCGCTGGTCCTCGGCGCGGAGCGCTCCTGCGACTGGGCACGCTAGGGGGGCGCAGGGGGAGAGACAAGTACCCGCCCTGCCGCACCCGCCCCGGGCGCCCCAGCGGTGGCGGAGCGCCGCTCGCGACGCGTTCTGTCACACCCCCGTCGTACCGTCGACGGCGTGCGCACGACCACCGATCTCCGGCCCACCCAGGGGCGCTTCCGCGTCGTCAGCGAGTTCGACCCCTCGGGCGACCAGCCGGCGGCGATCAAGGCGCTCGCCGAGCGGGTGAACGCGGGGGAGAAGGACGTCGTCCTGCTCGGTGCCACCGGTACCGGGAAGTCGGCGACGACGGCCTGGCTGATCGAGCAGGTGCAGCGCCCGACGCTGGTCATGGCGCCGAACAAGACCCTCGCCGCGCAGCTGGCCAACGAGTTCAAGGAGCTCATGCCCGACGCCGCGGTCGAGTACTTCGTGTCGTACTACGACTACTACCAGCCCGAGGCCTACGTCCCGCAGACCGACACCTACATCGAGAAGGACTCCTCGATCAACGAGGAGGTCGAGCGGCTGCGGCACTCCGCCACCAACAGCCTGCTCACCCGGCGGGACGTCGTGGTGGTCTCCACCGTCTCCTGCATCTACGGCCTGGGCACGCCCGAGGAGTACGTCGACCGCGCGCTGAAGATCTCCGTGGGGGAGGAGCGCGACCGCGACGAGCTGCTGCGCACCCTGGTCACCGAGCAGTACACCCGCAACGACCTCTCCTTCACCCGGGGCACGTTCCGCGTGCGCGGCGACACGATCGAGATCTTCCCGGTCTACGAGGAGCTGGCCGTCCGGATCGAGATGTTCGGGGACGAGGTCGAGCGGCTGTACTACCTGCACCCGCTCACCGGCGAGGTCGTCCGCGAGGTCGAGGAGCTGTTCGTCTTCCCCGCCAGCCACTACGTCGCGGGCCCCGACCGCATGGAGCGGGCCATCGCCTCGATCGAAGCCGAGCTCGAGGTGCGGCTCGCCGAGCTGGACAAGCAGGGCAAGCTCCTGGAGGCGCAGCGGCTGCGCATGCGCACCACCTACGACATCGAGATGATGCGTCAGGTCGGCTTCTGCTCCGGCATCGAGAACTACTCGCGGCACATCGACGGGCGCAGCCCCGGCTCGGCCGGCGCCTGCCTCATCGACTACTTCCCCGACGACTTCCTGCTGGTCATCGACGAGTCCCACGTGACCGTGCCGCAGATCGGCGGCATGTACGAGGGCGACATGAGCCGCAAGCGGACGCTCGTCGAGCACGGCTTCCGGCTCCCGTCGGCGATGGACAACCGCCCGCTGAAGTGGGAGGAGTTCACCGACCGGATCGGCCAGACGGTCTACCTCTCGGCCACGCCGGGGCCCTACGAGCTCGGCCGCAGCCAGGGCGAGTTCGTCGAGCAGGTCATCCGGCCGACCGGCCTGATCGACCCGGAGGTCGTGGTCAAGCCGACCAAGGGCCAGATCGACGACCTGGTCCACGAGATCCGGCTGCGCACGGAGAAGGACGAGCGCGTACTCGTCACCACCCTGACGAAGAAGATGGCCGAGGACCTCACCGACTACCTGCTCGAGCTGGGCATCAAGGTCCGGTACCTGCACTCGGAGGTCGACACCCTCCGGCGGGTGGAGCTGCTCCGCGAGCTGCGGCAGGGCGAGTACGACGTGCTGGTCGGCATCAACCTGCTCCGCGAGGGCCTCGACCTGCCCGAGGTGTCGCTGGTCGCCATCCTCGACGCCGACAAGGAGGGGTTCCTCCGCTCGGGCACCTCGCTGATCCAGACGATCGGCCGCGCGGCCCGGAACGTCTCCGGTCAGGTGCACATGTACGCCGACAAGATCACCCCGTCGATGGCGCAGGCCATCGACGAGACCAGCCGTCGGCGGGAGAAGCAGATCGCCTACAACACCGAGCGCGGCATCGACCCGCAGCCGCTCCGGAAGAAGATCGTCGACATCCTCGACGGCATCTACCGCGACGCGGAGGACACCGAGGGCGCCACCGAGCTGCTGGGCGGCTCCGGCCGCCAGCAGTCGCGGGGCAAGTCGCCGGTGCCCGGCCTGTCGTCGAGGAAGGCGGCCGGCGGCAAGGCCAAGGCCGGCTCGATCGACGTGCAGGGCCTGCCGCGGGCGGAGCTGGCCGATCTCATCACGCAGATGAACGAGCAGATGCTGACCGCCGCCCGCGAGCTGCAGTTCGAGGTCGCCGCCCGGCTGCGGGACGAGCTGAACGAGCTGAAGAAGGAGCTGCGCCAGTTCGACGCGGCGCACGCCTGAGCCGGCGTCGCGTGGCCGACGGCGTCGCCGCGCGCCGACCGAGCCAGCGGCCCTACCATCAGCCGCAGAGGCGTTCGTGCGTCCAGCCGGTAGGGTTCGTGCGTGGAGGGGAGTATCCCCCGCGGCAGGGTCGTCATCACGGGGTCTTCCCATCCAGGGTCAGGGCCCCCGGCGCTGCCGGTCGCACGGGCAGGGCGCGTGCGGCGGGAGAGACCTCCGGTCACTGACGACTGCCAGTATTCCGGAGGTATCTGCCATGGACGTGCCCTTCTGGGTGTGGGCTGTCACGGTCGGCGCGATCGTGGGGATGCTCGTCTTCGACTTCTACGGGCACGTGCGCACCCCGCATGCTCCGACCTTGAAGGAGTCGGCCACCTGGTCGGCCATCTACGTGGGGGTGGCGGTCCTGTTCGGGCTGCTGGTCCTGTGGGCCTACGGCGGCACGTACGGCGGCGAGTACTTCGCCGGCTACATCACCGAGAAGAGCCTGTCGGTGGACAACCTGTTCGTCTTCGTCCTGATCATGGCCAGCTTCGCGGTACCCCGGGCGCTGCAGCAGAAGGTGCTGCTGTTCGGGATCGCCTTCGCGCTCGTGCTCCGGACGATCTTCATCTTCATCGGTGCTGCCGCGATCGAGAACTTCAGCTGGATCTTCTACATCTTCGGCGGGTTCCTGATCTACACGGCCTGGGCCCAGGCGCGCAGCGGTGGCCACGAGGAGGAGGAGGAGTTCAAGGAGAACTTCCTCCTCCGGCTCACCCGCAAGGCGGTGCCGACGACGGACGACTTCCACGGCGACCGCATGCTGACCAAGATCCAGGGCAAGCGCTACATCACGCCGCTGGCGATCGCACTGGTGGCCATCGGCAGCGCCGACATCCTCTTCGCCGTCGACTCGATCCCGGCGATCTTCGGGTTGACCCAGGAGACGTACCTCGTCTTCACCGCGAACGCCTTCGCGCTGCTGGGGCTGCGCCAGCTGTTCTTCCTCATCGACGGACTGTTGGACCGCCTGGTCTACCTGGCCTACGGCCTGGCCGTCATCCTCGGCTTCATCGGCATCAAGCTGCTCATCCATGCGCTGCACACCAACGAGCTGCCCTTCATCAACGGCGGGGAGCACGTCACGGTGGTGCCGGAGATCCCGACCTGGCTCTCCCTGTCGGTCATCCTGGTCACCCTGCTCGTGACCACCCTCGCCAGCCTGGCCAAGAACAAGCGGGATCGGCTGGAGGGTTACGCCAGCCCGACGGACGCCGGGGACCCGGGCGCCGACCGGACCGGGCGCAACGTGGCCGCCCCCGGGAGCCATGACGGGCTCGACACCCCCGGGCGCGGGGACGGGCCGCCGGACCCGAGGTCCGCCCCGGTGACGTCCCGCGACGAGCATTCGAAGGAGTGAGCCGAGGCCGGAGCCGCCCGGGGTGGGCTGATCCCCCTCGGGCGGCGTCGGCCGCCTGACCCGGAGCGCCGTCCCGGGATGCAGGTCACCCAGGAGGCTCTCGATCCCGGTGATCATCGTCTTCAGTGCCCGCCACGGCCCGCCGCGGAGGCCGAGCCGTTCGCCGTCGGCAGCGAGGACCTGAGCGGGAGCTGCTCCGGTCGCTGAGCCGACCGGGTCCGCGGCCGCGTCCGCACGGGGGCGGACCCGGCACTCCACTCGGCTAGCGTCGCCGACATGCGGCCGACGGACCTCGCGCTCCTGCGCACCCCTGGGACGCCGACGGTCTCCCCGGACGGGCGGATGGCCGTGGTGGCCGTCGGCTGGCCGGACCTGGAGACCGACGAGTACCGCAGCCAGCTGTGGGCGGTGCCGACCGACGGCTCCGCGCCCGCCCGGCCCCTCACCTCCGGCCACCGGGACACCGACCCGGTGTTCTCCCCGGACGGGCGGTGGCTGGCCTACCTGGGCGCGGAGGCCGGGAGCCGGCCGCAACTCCACGTGCTGCCGTCCGCCGGCGGCGCCCCGCGCCGGCTGACCGACCACCTGCTGGGCGCAGGGCCGCCGGTGTGGGCACCGGACTCCCGGCGCCTGGCCTACGCCGCGCGCGTGCCCGAGCACGGGCGCTACGGCACGGTGCCCGGCGTCCACGCGGGCGCCGAGGCGCCCCGGCTGATCACTTCGCCGGTGTTCCGGCTCGACGGCGTGGGTTTCGTGCGTGACCGGCCCAGCCAGGTGTTCGTCGTCGCCCTGCCGGCCGACTTCGTCGACGACGCTGCCCCGCGACCCCGGCCGGTCCAGGTCACCAGCGGCGACGCCGACTGCACCGACGTCACTTGGCGCCCTGACGCGGGGGAGCTCGCGTTCGTCTCGGTCCGCCACGAGCGCGCCGGCCGGGACCTGGTCCGCGACGTGCACGCCGTCCGGCCCGACGGCACGGGCCTGCGCCGCCTCACCGACTCCCGCGCCGACTGCACGCAGCCCGTCTACACCCCGGACGGCACGTCCCTCCTGGTCACCGCCGTCCCCGACCTCGGCCCGGACCGGGCGGACCCCGTCGCCCGGCCGGCGGTGCCCTGCCGGATGCCCGCCGCGGGTGGGCCCCTGGAGCCGCTGCTCGACCCCGAGGTGCACCGGCGGGGGGACTCGACTGCGGCCACGGTGCTGGCCGACGGTGCCGTGCTGGTGGGCGTCGAGCGGCGGGGGACGGTCGAGCTGCTCCGGGTGCCGCTGGACGGCGGTGCACCCGAGACGCTGGTCGACGGACCCTTCGTGGCGCGGGGCGTCGCGGCCGCCGCGGGGGTCGTCGTCGCCACCGTGGCGCACGACCGGTCGGCGGGAGAGCTGCTCGCGATCACCGGCGCCGGACGCCGGCTGCTCACCGGTTTCGGCCGCGACCTGGGCGCCACCGGCCGACTGCACCGGGCGCAGGAGCGCACCGCCTCCGCACCGGACGGCCACCCGGTGCACGGCTGGGTGACCACGCCGCCGGGGCCGGGCCCGCACCCGGTGATCCTGACGGTCCACGACGGCCCGTTCCGCCAGTACGACCGCGGGCTGTGCGACGAGACCCAGGTGCACGTGTCCGCCGGCTACGCGGTGGTCCGGTGCAATCCCCGGGGATCCTCCGGCTACGGCGCCGAGCACGAGCGTGCGATCCGCGGCGCGTGGGGCGGGCCGGATGCCGACGACGTCCTGGCCTTCCTCGACGCGGCGCTGACCGACCCGGCGCTCGACCCGGACCGGGTCGGCGTCCTGGGTGGCGGCTACGGCGGGTACCTGACCACCCTGGTCATCGCGCGCACCGACCGGTTCGCCGCCGCCGCGGTGGAGGGCGCGCTCACCGATCCGGCCAGCTTCGTCGGGACCTCCGACGTCGGCTGGCACCTGGCCGACCAGTACCTCGGCGCCGACCCCGAGCGGCCGGCCGCGCAGAGCGCGCTCGAGCACGCGGACGTCATCAGCACGCCGACCCTGGTCGTCCACGCGGAGGAGGACCGGCGGGTGCCCCTGGAACAGGGCCAGCGGCTCTACGTGGAACTCGCGCGGCGCGGGGTGCCGGCCGAGCTGCTGCTGTTCCCGGGGGAGGGCCACGACCTGCCGCGCACCGGGCGGCCGAGGCACCGGCTGGCGCGCTTCGAGCACCTCCTGCGGTGGTGGGCGCGCTGGCTCCCACCCACCACGGAGGCGTTACCCGCCGACGAGCGCGGCACCGTCGAGGAGGCGGCCGGTGGCGGCCGGCTCGCGCGCGACCACGTGCACGGTCACGGAGTCACGGGTTGACCGCTGACGGTGGCGCGGCACCACGTCAGCCGGCCGGTGGGACGCAGGAGGTGTCCCGGGGACCGGAAGCGCCTAGCGTGCGCAGGATGGCGCTCATCTACCCGGTACGGATCGACAGCCCGGAGCCCGACGACGACGCGGCTCCGGACTTCGCCGAGCTCGCCGCGGACCTCTCGGACCAGTGGCTCGTCGAGGTGGACCTCGGCGAGGACGGCGACGACGCGTGCTTCGGCCCGCTGACGCCCCGGGCGGCCTGGGACCTGGCGCTCGGCGTCGACGAACGGCAGCCGGACTGGACCATCTCGGTGCTGCCGCTGCACGTCCCCGGCACCGCGGACGAGTTGGTCGGGCTCTTCACCGAGGACTGACCCCGGAGGTCACCAGCCGCTCTCGCGCCACTCCGCGAGATGCGGGCGCTCGGCGCCGATCGTCGTGTCGCTCCCGTGGCCGGGGTAGATCCACGCGTCGTCGGGCAGGACGGCGAACAGCCGCTCCTCGACGTCGTCGATCAGGCTCGTGAAGCGGCCCGGGTCCTTCTGGGTGTTCCCCACACCCCCGGGGAACGGCGGCTATCAGGGCAGGACTGCCTAGCGGGACATCCCGTACGCGATCCCCTGAAGGCGTTCTATGCATGACTGCGTTGACAGCCTTGTCGCTGGCTGCTTGATGTGAGACTGCAGCTCGCCCTCGCTCATCATCTCCAGGTCTGGAATGTTGTGGTCCTCGCTGAGCGCCTTGATCCACCGGCGAAGGAGTTCCTCGCGGTGACTTTCGTAGTCGATTCCTGCCTGGTCCGCAGCATGCCGTAGTGCTTCATCGCGGCTGCCATAGGAGGCATGTCCCCAGGGGTAAGTGGGTGTTCTTCTTCTTGGCATGGTGCCTCCCAGGCGAAGTTCATTCCGGCTGAACGGGGGTCTGATGAGCTAGGGGATGACGCCTATCACCAGCCGCGGGCGCGCCACTCCCCGAGGTGAGGACGCTCGGCGCCGAGCGTCGTGTCCTTGCCATGCCCCGGGTAGACCCAGGTTCCGTCGTCCATCCGGCTGAAGATCCGGACCTCCAGATCGTCCATGAGGGAGCGGAAATCCTCGGGATGTGTGGTCCTTCCAGGACCCCCGGGGAAGAGGCTGTCGCCGGTGAACACGTGGACGCCCGCGTCGCCGGGGCCGCGCCACACCAGCGCGATGCTCCCGGGCGTGTGCCCGCGCAGGTGCACGACCTCCAGCACCTGGTCCCCGACCGCCACGGTGTCGCCGTGCTCCACGGGACGTCGCACGGCGACCGGCAGGTCCGCTGCGTCGGCCGGGTGGGCGACCGTCACCGCGCCGCTCTCCCGGACGACGTCGGGCAGGGCCCGGTGGTGATCCCAGTGGCCGTGGGTCGTGACGACGGTGCGCAGGTCCGCGTCCCCGATCAGCGCCCGCAGCGTCTCCGGCTCCGCTGCGGCGTCGATCAGCAGCGCCTCGCCGGTGGCCGTGGCGCGGAGCAGGTAGGCGTTGTTCGCCATCTCGCTCACCGCCACCTTGCTGATCGTCAGCCCGGGCAGCTCGCGCACGTCGGCGGGGCCACCCACCGTGACGTTCCCGGTATAGGTCGGGGTGCTCATCGGGACTCCGTTCGGAAAGTGTCGGTGACCGCCGTTACGGTCCAGCTATGGACGCTAGCGGAGGTGTCGGCACCGCTCAGGGCGGCGCCGGGGACGGGGGGCGGGCCGGGACGCCGGTCGTCGGCCTGACGGCCACGGAGATCGCCACCCGGGTCCGGGCGGGGGAGCTGACGGCGGTCGAGGTGGTGCGCGCCCACCTCGACCACATCGAGGCGGTCGACGCGCGCGTCGGGGCCTTCCGCGTGGTCCGCCGCGAGGCCGCGCTCGCCGAGGCCGCGGCGGTCGACGCCAGCTTGACCCGCTTCGCGCTGCCGCTGGCAGGGGTCCCCGTCGCGATCAAGGACAACGTCCCCGTGGCGGGGGAGACCTGCACGGACGGCTCGCCGGCCCGCCGGTCCGGCCCCGAACGGAAGGACCACGAGGTGGTCACCCGGTTGCGCAAGGCGGGGGCGGTCGTCGTCGGGATCACCCGCGCTCCCGAGCTCTGCCTGTACGCCGCCACCGACGGGCCCGGCACCGTCACCCGCAACCCCTGGGACACCGCGCTCTCGCCCGCCGGCAGCTCCGGTGGGAGTGCGGCAGCGGTGGCATCCGGGTCGGTGCCGGTGGCGCACGGCAACGACGGCATGGGCTCGCTCCGGCTGCCCGCCGCCGCCTGTGGCCTCGTGGCGCTCAAGCCCGGGATCGGCGTCGTCCCCGGGGGGATCGGTGCCGACGACTGGTCGGGCATGGCCGTCAACGGGGCCCTGGCCACGACGGTGGCCGACCTCGCGGTCGTGCACGCCGTCCTGGCCGGGCAGCAGCCCGCGGCGCCGCCCGCCCCGGGCCGGCCGCTGCGCATCGCGGTCAGCACCCGGTCGCCCCTACCGGGCCTCGGGGCCGACGCCGCCACACGGGCCGCGGTCGACGCGGTCGTCGCCCAGCTGCGCGAGGCGGGGCACACCGTCGTCCCCCGCACCCCGCCGATCACGCCCGCCGCGGCGGCCGGCGCGCTCGTCCGCTGGATGGCCGGGGCCGAGGACGACGCAGAGTTCCTCGGGATCGACCGCGCCGACCTGCAGCCCCGCAGCCGCACCCATGCGCGGCTGGGCCAGCTGGTCCGGCGCCTGGGGCTCGTGCGGCCGCGCACCCAGGAGCGGTTCCGCGAGCGCATGATCCGGTGGTTCGACGACGTCGACCTGCTGTTGACGCCGGTCACCACCGGGCCCCCGCTGGCGGCGCGGCCCTGGCACGAGCGGTCGTTCCTGGCCAACATCACGGCCAACGCCCGGTGGGCGCCGTGGACGGCGGCCTGGAACCTGGCCGGCATCCCCGCCGCGGTCCTCCCGGCCGCCGCGCGGCCGGGCGGGCCCCCGGTCCCCGTCCAGTTCGTCGGCCCGCCCGGTGCCGAGGAGCGTCTACTCTGGGTCGCCGGAGAGTTGGAGGTCCGGCAGCCCTGGCGCCGGTACGCGCCGGTCTTCGACCCCACGACGGCAGCCGCCGCCCCGCCCGGCTGAGCGCGCCCCGGCATGCCGGTCCCGGAGACCGGGCGCAGGTCACACCGCCTGGTGGACGACGGCGAGTAGCGCCGGTGTTGCACCGGGTGAACCGGGGCCGGGACCGACGGCCGCCGCGCACCGCTCCACCGCCACATCCACCAGGTGGCATCCACCAGCGACCGACAGGGATCACATGGACCGGCTCGTCGTCCGCGGCGCCCGAGAGCACAACCTGAAGGACGTCCACATCGACCTTCCCCGTGACGCGCTCATCGTGTTCACGGGGTTGTCGGGATCAGGCAAGTCGAGCCTCGCCTTCGACACGATCTTCGCCGAGGGGCAGCGCCGCTACGTCGAGTCGCTGTCGGCCTATGCCCGTCAGTTCCTCGGGCAGATGGACAAGCCCGACGTCGACTTCATCGAGGGGCTCTCGCCCGCGGTGTCGATCGACCAGAAGTCGACCAACCGCAACCCCCGGTCGACGGTCGGGACCATCACGGAGGTCTACGACTACCTGCGGCTGCTGTACGCCCGCGCCGGCCAGCCGCACTGCCCCAACTGCGGCAAGCCCATCTCGCGGCAGACCCCGCAGCAGATCGTCGACCAGGTGCTCGCCATGGTGGAGGGCACCCGCTTCCAGGTGCTCGCCCCCGTCGTCCGGGCGCGCAAGGGCGAGTACGTCGACCTGTTCAGCTCGCTGCAGACCCAGGGTTTCTCCCGGGTCCGCGTCGACGGCACGGTGCACCCGCTGACCGAGCCGCCCACGCTCAAGAAGCAGGAGAAGCACAGCATCGAGGTGATCGTCGACCGCCTCACGGTGAAGGAGAGCGCCAAGCGCCGGCTCACCGACTCGGTGGAGACCGCGCTCGGCCTCGCCGGTGGCCTGGTCGTCCTCGACTTCGTCGACCTGCCCGAGGACGACCCGGAGCGGGAGCGCACCTTCTCCGAGCACCTCGCCTGCGTCGACGACGGGTTGTCGTTCGAGGCGTTGGAGCCGCGCTCGTTCTCCTTCAACTCGCCCTTCGGCGCCTGCAGCGAGTGCACCGGCATCGGCACCCGCAAGGAGGTCGACCCGGAGCTCGTCGTCCCCGACCCGGGGAAGAGCCTCAACCAGGGTGCCATCGCGCCGTGGGCCAGCTCGATGAGCAACGAGTACTTCACCCGGCTGCTCACCGGCCTGTCCCAGCAGATCGGCTTCTCCATGGACGACCCGTGGGAGCGGCTGCCGGCCAAGGTGCAGAAGGCGATCCTGCACGGCTCGCCGGACCAGGTGCACGTCCGCTACAAGAACCGCTACGGCCGCGAGCGCAGCTACTACGCCGCGTTCGAGGGCGTGCTGCCGTTCCTGGAGCGGCGCCACGACGACACCGACAGCGAGTACATGCGGGACAAGTACGAGGGCTACATGCGCGACGTGCCCTGTCCCGTCTGCCACGGCACCCGGCTGAAGCCCGAGATCCTCGCGGTCAAGCTCAGCGGCCGGTCGATCGCGGAGGTCACCAACCTCTCCATCGGCGAGGCGTCCCAGTGGCTGGGGGCGCTGGAGCTCGGCGAGCGGGAGAAGGCGATCGCCGAGCGGGTGCTCCGCGAGATCCAGGCGCGGCTGTCCTTCCTCGTCGACGTCGGCCTCGACTACCTGTCGCTCGACCGCCCGGCGGCCACCCTGGCCGGCGGCGAGGCCCAGCGGATCCGGCTGGCCACCCAGATCGGCTCCGGCCTCGTCGGGGTCCTCTACGTGCTCGACGAGCCCTCGATCGGTCTCCACCAGCGGGACAACACCCGGCTGATCGAGACCCTCGTGCGGCTGCGCGACATGGGCAACACGCTCATCGTCGTCGAGCACGACGAGGACACGATCAAGGTGGCCGACTGGGTCGTCGACATCGGTCCCGGTGCCGGCGAGCACGGCGGCGAGGTCGTCGTCAGCGGCACGGTCGCCGACCTGCTGGCGAGCGAGCGGTCGCTGACCGGGCAGTACCTGTCCGGCCGGAGGTCGATCACCGTGCCCGAGGTCCGGCGGCAGCCCGATCCGGCGCGGCAGCTGGTGGTCAAGGGCGCCCGCGAGAACAACCTCAAGGGCGTCGACGTGACCTTTCCGCTCGGTTGCCTGGTGGGCGTCACCGGCGTCTCCGGGTCCGGCAAGTCCAGCCTGGTCAACGACATCCTGTACACCGTCCTGGCCAACGAGCTGAACCGGGCGCGCATGGTGCCCGGCCGGCACCGGACGATCACCGGGCTGGAGCACCTGGACAAGGTCGTGCACGTCGACCAGTCGCCGATCGGCCGTACGCCGCGCTCGAACCCGGCCACGTACACCGGTGTCTGGGACCACGTCCGCAAGCTCTTCGCCCAGACCTCGGAGGCGAAGGTCCGCGGCTACCTGCCGGGCCGGTTCTCCTTCAACGTGAAGGGCGGTCGCTGCGAGGCGTGCTCCGGCGACGGCACGCTCAAGATCGAGATGAACTTCCTCCCCGACGTCTACGTCCCCTGCGAGGTCTGCAAGGGCGCCCGGTTCAACCGGGAGACCCTCGAGGTGCACTACAAGGGCAAGACGGTGGCCGAGGTCCTCGACATGCCGATCGAGGAGGCGGCGGACTTCTTCGCCGCCATCCCGGCGATCGCCCGGTACCTGCGCACGCTCACCGACGTCGGGCTCGGGTACGTCCGCCTCGGCCAGCCGGCGACGACGCTGTCCGGCGGTGAGGCCCAGCGGGTGAAGCTCGCCAGCGAGCTGCAGAAGCGGTCCAACGGGCGCAGCATCTACGTGCTCGACGAGCCGACCACCGGCCTGCACTTCGAGGACATCCGGAAGCTGCTGCTCGTGCTGCAGGGACTGGTCGACAAGGGCAACTCGGTGATCGTCATCGAGCACAACCTGGACGTCATCAAGAGCGCCGACTGGCTCATCGACATGGGTCCCGAAGGCGGGTTCCGCGGTGGCACGGTCGTCGCCGAGGGCTCGCCGGAGTTCGTCGCCTCGGTGCCGGAGAGCCACACCGGGCGCTACCTGGTGCCGCTGCTGCACCCCGACGCGGTCGCCACGGCCGGCGCCGGCCCGGTAAAGAAGCGGGCGCGCAAGAAGGCCAGCTGACCGACCGGCGTCAGACGACGGCCCGCGCCCCCCTCCGGGGAGCGCGGGCCGTCGACATGAGGCGACCGGCACAGGCCCCGCGCAGCCCGGGGGAGGGCGCGGGCGAGCACGCCGTCGTCTTGTGAGATAAGTCGCATCGGGCGTACAGTCCATGTGACCGACATCACCGGGATCCCCCCTGTGTTGCTGCAAGGAGGTCACGATGAGTGCACTCACACCTGACTGCGACCCGGACATGGCCCACTGCGGCCAACCGTGGCAGGGGAAGGGCAGGCCGGGCTCGGGCATCCTCTCGGCCACCGTGCTGGTCGCGTTGCTCGGGGTCTCGCTGCTCGTCGTGACCAAGGACCTGGTCTCCGACGCGTTCGACTTCGTCGCGGTCCCGGTCGGCGTGCTCGCGGCCGCCGCACTCACCCGCCGCGGCGTCCGACTGGCCGTCCGGGGCGCCTCTGCCGTCGCGGCGCGCATGCCGGCCGTCTCGGTGCGGCGGTCGCAGCCCGCGGCCTGACCGCGTCACCAGCAGTTCCCGGAGCGGCCCCTGCGGCGCCGCTCCGGTGGCATGCGCGCGGGGCGAGGTGCGGAACGGGACGCGTGGGACGGACGGGTCCGGTTTTCCGCGGCGTGTCGGTGCGCCGACCTAATGTGGGGACATGGCCGATCCGTCCACGTACCGCCCGGCGGTCGGCTCCATCCCCGAGAGCCCCGGCGTCTACAAGTTCCGCGACCCGAACGGTCGGGTCATCTACGTCGGCAAGGCCAAGAGCCTCCGCCAGCGCCTGAACAGCTATTTCGCCGACGTGGCCGGACTGCACCCCCGTACCCGCCAGATGGTGACGACGGCGTCGAGCGTCGAGTGGACCGTCGTCGGCACCGAGGTCGAGGCCCTCCAGCTCGAGTACAACTGGATCAAGGAGTTCGACCCGCGATTCAACGTCCGGTACCGCGACGACAAGAGCTACCCGTCGCTGGCCGTGACGCTGAACGAGGAGTTCCCCCGGCTGCAGGTCATGCGCGGGCCCAAGAAGAAGGGCGTGCGCTACTTCGGCCCCTACGCCCACGCCTGGGCGATCCGGGAGACCCTCGACACGCTCACCCGCGTCTTCCCGGCGCGTACCTGCTCGAACGGCGTCTTCAAGCGCGCCGGGCAGATCGGCCGTCCCTGCCTGCTCGGCTACATCGGCAAGTGCGCCGCCCCGTGCGTCGGCCGGGTCAGCGCCGAGGAGCACCGGGGGATCGTCGACGACTTCTGCGATTTCATGGCCGGCCGCACCGACTCGATGATCAGGCGCCTCGAGCGGGAGATGGTCGAGGCCGCCGAGGCGATGGAGTACGAGAAGGCGGCCCGGCTCCGCGACGACATCGGGGCGCTCAAGCGGGCGATGGAGAAGCAGGCCGTCGTCCTCGGTGACGGCACCGACGCCGACGTCGTCGCCTTCGCCCAGGACGACCTGGAGGCCGCCGTCCAGGTCTTCCACGTCCGTGGCGGGCGGGTGCGCGGCCAGCGCGGCTGGATCATCGACAAGGTCGAGGAGGTCACCACCGGCGAGCTGGTGGAGCAGTTCCTCCTGCAGGTCTACGGCGGCGTCGACGAGCAGACCGGGGTCGGAGAGGCCGGCGAGGCGGTTCCCCGCGAGGTGCTCGTCCCCGAGCTCCCCGACGACGCCGACGTGTACGTCGAGCTGCTGGAGGAGCTGCGCGGCGGCCGGGTGTCGCTGCGCGTGCCGCAGCGCGGCGACAAGCGCAGCCTCATGGACACCGTGGAGCGCAACGCCAAGGAGGCGTTCGCCCGGCACCGGGTGAAGCGCGCCGGCGACCTCACCGCCCGCTCGCTGGCGCTCGCAGAGCTCCAGGAGGCGCTGGAGCTGCCCGACGCGCCGCTGCGGATCGAGTGCATGGACATCAGCCACGTGCAGGGCACCAACGTGGTGGCGTCCATGGTCGTCTTCGAGGACGGTCTGGCGAAGAAGTCCGACTATCGCCGGTTCTCCGTCACGGAGGGAACCGACGACACCGCCGCGATGGCCGAGGTGGTCCGCCGGCGGTTCGCCCGTCATCTCAAGGACGAGGCCGACCGCAAGGACGAGCAGGGCATCGCCGCGGAGGAGGGGCGGCCGCGCAGGTTCGCCTACCCGCCGAACCTGCTGGTCGTCGACGGCGGCGCCCCGCAGGTGGCCGCGGCCGCCCGGTCGCTCGACGAGCTCGGCATCGTCGACGTCGCCGTGTGCGGGCTGGCCAAGCGCATGGAAGAGGTGTGGCTGCCGGGGGAGAGCGATCCGGTGATCCTGCCGCGCACCTCGGAGGCGCTCTACCTGCTGCAGCGGGTGCGCGACGAGGCGCACCGCTTCGCCATCACCTACCACCGGCAGAAGCGGTCCACCGGCATGCTGGTGTCGCTCCTGGACGACGTCCCCGGGCTCGGGGAGGCACGACGGAAGGCGCTGATGAAGGAGTTCGGGTCGCTCAAGCGGCTTCGCGCGGCGACAGTGGAGGAGCTGATGGCGGTGCCGGGCATCGGACGGCGGACGGCGGAGGCGGTGCAGATGGCGGTCGCCGAGCCGGCGCGGGCACCGCAGGAGCCGGAGGCGACGGAGACCTCGCTGGCCCCGCAGGGCCCCGCCGACCAGGGCACCGCGCGTGCGGGCTCCGGCGACACCGCCGAGGTGGGCCGGGTGGCCTCGTGACCGCCGGCACCGAGCGGGGGGCGGCGGCCGACGCCCGCGGGGACGCCGGCAAGACGACGGGCGCCGACGCTCCCCCGGGAGCGGAACCGGCCGCCGCGGCCGGGCCGCAGAACGGCGTCTCACCGGCGCTCGACCCGGCGAGCACCGAGACGGCGCCGCTGGAGGTCGTCGTCGTCACAGGTCTCTCCGGGGCCGGCAAGAACAGCGCCGGCCGGGTGCTCGAAGACCTCGGCTGGTTCGTCGTCGACAACCTGCCCCCGGCCCTGCTGCTGCCGATGGTGGAGCTGGGCGCCCGCGGCGACCTCCGCCGGTTCGCCGCCGTCGTCGACGTCCGCAGCCGGGCCTTCTCCAGCGACCTCCAGGAGGCCATCCGCGTCCTGTCCGACGCCGGGCACCGGCCCCGGGTGGTGTACGTGCACGCCCGGGACGAGGTGCTCGTCCGGCGGTACGAGTCCAACCGGCGGGAACACCCCCTGCAGGGCAGCGGCACGCTCACCGACGGGATCACCGAGGAGCGCGCCCTGCTCACCGGCATCGCCGGCGAGGCCGATCTGTGGGTCGACACCAGCGACCTCAACGTCCACCAGCTGCGGGCCACGCTGGAGAACGCCTTCGCCCGCGACGGCGGCACGCCGCCGCTCACCGCGACGGTGATGAGCTTCGGCTTCAAGTACGGCCTGCCGCTGGACGCCGACCTAGTCGTCGACGCCCGGTTCCTGCCGAACCCGCACTGGGTCCCGGAGCTGCGGTCGCACACCGGCCGGGACGCCGACGTCCGCGACTACGTGCTCGGGCAGGACGACGCCGCCGACTTCCTCGACCGGTACACCGAGGTGCTCCGGCTCCTCCTGCCCGGTTACCGGCGCGAGGGCAAGCGCTACCTGACGCTCGCGGTCGGCTGCACCGGGGGCAAGCACCGCAGCGTCGCGATCGCCGAGGAGTTCGCCCGGCGGCTCGGCGCCGAGGGCATCGCCGCCGTCGCCCGGCACCGTGACCTGGGCCGCGAGTAGTGGGCGGCACCACGTCCTCGGGGCGGCCGCCCCGGGTCGTCGCCTTCGGTGGCGGCCACGGCCTGGCCGCGGCGCTGGCCGCCTGGCGCCGCATCACCCCGGAGCTGACCGCCGTGGTCACCGTCGCCGACGACGGCGGCTCGTCGGGCCGGATCCGCCGGGAGATGCCGGTCCTGCCCCCCGGAGACCTCCGGATGGCCCTCGCCGCGCTCGCCGGTGACACCGAGCGCGAGCGGACGCTGGCGTCGCTGTTCCAGCACCGCTTCGGCGGCAGCGGCGTCCTGGCCGGGCACCCGGTGGGCAACCTGCTGCTCACCGGCCTGGCCGAGATGCACGGTGGTGACACGGTGCGGGCCCTCGACGAGCTGGGTGCGCTCATCGGGGCGTGCGGGCGGGTGCTGCCCATGGCCGACGAGCCGCTCGATCTCGTCGCCCGCGTGGAGACCGCCGACCGGGACGACCCCGCCCCGGTGCGCACCATCCGGGGGCAGGTGGCGATCGCCGCCACGCCGGGACGGGTCCGGGAGATCCGCCTCGCGCCGGCCGATCCGGCGGTGCACCCAGCGGTGCTGGACGCGATCGCGGCGGCCGACGTGGTCTCGCTCGGCCCGGGTTCCTGGTACACCTCTGTGCTGCCGCACCTCCTCGTGCCCCGGCTGCGCGCCGCCCTGGCCGCCGCGCGGGCTCGGGTGGTGGTGGTGCTGAACCTGGAGCCGCAGCCCGGTGAGACGGACGGGTTCTCCCCGGAGGAGCATCTGGCTGTGCTGCGGGCGCACCTGGGCGGGGTG
Organism: Blastococcus sp. SYSU DS0973; assembly: GCF_054051055.1. Taxonomy (NCBI): domain Bacteria; kingdom Bacillati; phylum Actinomycetota; class Actinomycetes; order Geodermatophilales; family Geodermatophilaceae; genus Blastococcus; species Blastococcus sp. SYSU DS0973. The sequence goes on along the minus strand of NZ_JBJHAN010000008.1, from coordinate 47,700 downwards.
GCGTTGCACACGGTGATCGCGGACGTGGAATCAGTGGTTGACCGCCGTGGTCTGCTTGACGCAGTCCGCGGGACCGGCGCCGAGCTCCTCCTGGCGCCGGTGGCCGAGCCGGACGGCGCTCCGCGGCACGATCCCGCGCGGTTGTCGGCGGCGCTGGCCTCCGTGGTCGGGATGCGGTGAACGAGTGGGCGTGAGCGAGCGGGTAGCGGGTGTACGGCCGGCCGGCCGGCACGAGGGGACGGGGGGACGGCGTACATGGCGCTGACCCGAAGTGCGGGGGCGGCATACCCCGGGGGAACGTGGGGGTGGACGGCATGGCGATGACCGCCATGGTGAAGGACGAGCTTTCCCGGGTGGAGTGCACCAAGACCTCCGAGCGCAAGGCCGAGGTGACCGCGCTGCTGCGGTTCTCCGGTGGCCTGCACATCGTCGGTGGGCGGGTGGTCATCGAGGCCGAGCTCGACACCGGCTCGGTCGCCCGTCGGCTGCGCCGGGACATCAGCGAGGTCTACGGCTACACGAGCGGGGTGAGCGTGCTGGCCGGCGGCAACATCCGCCGTGGGGTGCGCTACCTCGTCCGCATCGCCAAGCACGGCGAGGGCCTGGCGCGGCAGACCGGCCTGGTCGACCAGCGCGGGCGCCCCGTCCGGGGGCTGCCGCCGTCGGTGGTGTCCGGCAGCCTCAGCGACGCCGAGGCCGCCTGGCGGGGTGCCTTCCTCGCTCACGGCTCGCTCACCGAGCCGGGCCGGTCCTCGTCGTTGGAGGTCACCTGCCCCGGCCCGGAGGCGGCCATGGCGCTCGTCGGCGCCGCCCGCCGCCTGGGCATCGCCGCGAAAGCGCGCGAGGTCCGGGGCGCCGACCGGGTCGTCGTCCGGGACGGTGACGCCATCAGCGCGCTGCTCACCCGGATGGGCGCCCACGACGCGGTGATGGCCTGGGAGGAGCGGCGGATGCGCCGCGAGGTCCGGGCCACCGCCAACCGGCTCGCCAACTTCGACGACGCCAACCTGCGCCGCTCCGCCCGGGCCGCGGTGGCCGCGAGCGCGCGGGTCGAGCGCGCGCTGGAGATTCTCGGCGAGGACGCCCCGGAGCACCTGCTGGTGGCCGGCCGGCTGCGGCTGGAGTTCGGCCAGGCCTCGCTCGAGGAGCTGGGCCAGCGCGCCGACCCCCCGATGACCAAGGACGCCGTCGCCGGCCGCATACGGCGCTTGCTGGCCATGGCCGACAAGCGGGCCAAGGATCTGGGGATCCCCGACACGGAGTCCGTCGTCACCGACGACATGCTCACGCAGTAGCCGGAGGACCCTTCCGCCCGGACGCCGACGCCGGGTGAGGAGCCTCGTCGAGCAGGCGACCTGATCGACAGGGGCCAGCCGGGTCGGGCGGCGACCGATAGGGTCGGCCCGGAGCGGGACCGCGCGCCGCACGGTCCCGAACGCGACAGCGTCAACGGCGACAGTGGAGGTCTGCAGTGACGGTCCGGGTAGGCATCAACGGATTCGGCCGGATCGGCCGCAACTTCTGGCGTGCCGCCGCCGCCAGCGGTCAGGACATCGAGATCGTCGCGGTCAACGACCTGACCAGCAACGAGGCCCTGGCCCACCTGCTGAAGTACGACAGCATCCTGGGCGTCCTCACGAAGGACGTCTCGGCCGACGGCGATGGCATCACCATCGGCGGGAAGACCATGAAGGTCCTCTCCGAGCGGGACCCGGCCAACCTGCCGTGGGGCGACCTCGGCGTCGACGTCGTCGTCGAGTCCACCGGCTTCTTCACCAAGGCCGCCGACGCCCGCAAGCACGTCGACGCCGGCGGGGCCAAGAAGGTCATCATCTCGGCGCCGGCGACCGACGACGACATCACGATCGTCATGGGCGTCAACGACGACCTGTACGACGGCTCGCAGACGATCATCAGCAACGCCTCGTGCACCACCAACTGCCTGGCGCCGCTGGCCAAGGTCCTCAACGACGCGTTCGGCATCGAGCGCGGCCTGATGACCACCATCCATGCGTACACCGCCGACCAGAACCTGCAGGACGGCCCGCACAAGGACCTGCGCCGCGCCCGCGCCGCCGCCCTCAACATGGTGCCCACCTCGACCGGCGCCGCGAAGGCCATCGGCCTGGTCCTCCCCGAGCTCAAGGGCAAGCTCGACGGCTACGCCATCCGCGTGCCCGTCCCCACCGGCTCGGCCACCGACCTCACCGTCCAACTGGCCACGCAGGCCTCGGCCGAGGACATCGACGCCGCCTACCGGGAGGCCGCCGCCGGCCCGCTGGGCAAGTACCTCACCTACACCGACGCACCGATCGTCTCCTCCGACATCGTCACCGACCCGTCGTCGTGCATCTACGACGCCAAGCTGACCAAGGTCTTCGGGCCCATGGCCAAGGTGCTGGGCTGGTACGACAACGAGTGGGGCTACTCGAACCGGCTCGTCGACCTCACCACGCTGGTGGGCAAGTCCCTCTGATGCGTTCGCTCGACGACCTCCTCGCCGAGGGCGTCTCGGGTCGGCGCGTGCTGTTGCGCGCCGACCTGAACGTCCCGCTGGACAAGACGACCGGCTCGATCACCGACGACGGCCGGATCCGCGCGAGCCTGCCGACCCTGCAGGCGCTGCGCGACGGCGGCGCCCGCGTGATCGTCGCCGCCCACCTCGGCCGGCCCAAGGGCACGCCCGATCCCGCGTTCTCCCTCGCGCCGGTCGCCGCGCGCCTGGGCGAGCTGCTCGGCACCACCGTTCCGCTGGCTGCCGACGTCGCCGGCGACGACGCGCAGGCCAAGGCGGCCGCCCTCGGCGACGGGGACGTCCTGCTGCTGGAGAACGTCCGGTTCGAGGCCGCGGAAACGTCGAAGGACGACGCCGAGCGGGCCGCGCTGGCCGACCGGCTGGCCGCCCTCGCCGACGTGTACGTCGACGACGCCTTCGGTGCGGTCCACCGCGCGCACGCCTCGGTGTTCGACGTCGCCGAGCGTCTGCCCCACGCGGCCGGGCGGCTGGTCGCCCGCGAGCTCGAGGTGCTCACCCGGCTCACCACGGAGCCCGAGCGGCCCTACGTGGTCGTGCTGGGCGGCTCCAAGGTCAGCGACAAGCTCGCGGTCATCGAGGCGCTGCTGCCGAAGGTCGACCGGCTGCTCGTCGGCGGCGGCATGTGCTTCACCTTCCTGGCCGCCCAGGGTCACGGGGTGGGCAACTCGCTCCTGGAGGCCGACCAGATCGCCACCTGCCGGCGGCTGCTCGCCGAGGCCGGCGACCGGATCGTGCTGCCGGTCGACGTCGTCTGCGCCCCGGAGTTCAGCGCGGAGGCGGAGACCACGGTGGTCGACGCGGCCGGGATACCGGACGGGCAGATGGGCCTCGACGTGGGTCCGCGGACGGTGGAGATCTTCGGCTCGATGCTCGGGGACGCCCGCACCGTGTTCTGGAACGGCCCGATGGGCGTCTTCGAGCTCGCCCCCTTCGAGGCCGGTACCCGGGGCGTCGCGCAGGCGGTCGGCGCGGTCGACGGCCTGTCGGTCGTCGGCGGCGGTGACTCGGCGGCGGCGGTCCGCGTCCTGGGCCTGGACGAGGACGCCTACGGGCACATCAGCACCGGTGGCGGCGCGTCGCTGGAGTACCTCGAGGGCCGGGACCTCCCGGGCCTCGCGGTGCTGGCCGACTGAGCGGGGAGCGGACATGGCACGCACCCGTCCCACCCCCGCCCGGCAGGGGCGCCGACCGCTCATCGCCGGCAACTGGAAGATGCACATGACCCACCTGGAGGCCATCGGGCTGGTCCAGAAGGTCGTGTTCTCCCTCAAGGAGAAGGAGCTCGACACCGCTGAGGTCGTCGTCCTCCCGCCGTTCACGGCGCTGCGCAGCGTGCAGACGCTCGTCACCGGCGACAAGCTCGCGATCGGCTACGGCGCCCAGGACCTCTCGGCCGCCGACTCCGGGGCCTACACCGGTGAGGTCAGCGGCGGGATGCTCAGCGCACTCGCGTGCCAGTACGTCACGGTGGGCCACTCCGAGCGGCGAGCCCGGCACGGCGAGGACGACGGCGTCGTCGCCGCCAAGGTGCAGGCGGCCCTGCGGCACGGCATCGTGCCGATCCTCTGCGTGGGAGAGGGGCTCGACGTCCGCAAGGCCGGCGCCCACGTCGCGCACTGCACCGCCCAACTCGACGCGGCCCTCGAGGGCCGCACGGCCGAGCAGGTCGCGGGTCTGGTGATCGCCTACGAGCCGGTGTGGGCGATCGGCACCGGCGAGGTCGCCACACCCGAGGACGCGCAGCAGGTCTGCGGCGCGCTGCGGGCGCGGCTCGCCGAGCGCTTCGGCGACGAGACGGGCTCGAGCGTCCGTATCCTCTACGGCGGGTCGGTGAAGGCCGCGAACACGGCCGGGATCCTGGCCGGGGCGGACATCGACGGCGCGCTCGTCGGCGGTGCCAGCCTGGACGCCGACGAGTTCGCGCAGATCTGTCGGATCGCCGCCGGCGGTAGCTGAACCCTGCTGCCCGCCGCCGGCCGGACACGGGTGGGGGCGGGCAGCAGCGTGGAGCAGCAGACGCGGGACCGGCTGGCCGACCGGCTGCCGCCGTGGGCACGGGGCCGGCCCTGGCGGCGCATCGCCGCCGCGGCAGCCGTGATCCTCCTCGTCCTCGTACTCGCGGTCAGCTGCCTGGGCAGCGGCGGCGGGCGGGCCGACGTCCCGGTGCTGGCCGACGGCCCCGACGCCGGCATCGAGGGCGTCCGCTCCCCGTCGGACGAGCGCGGTGGCACCCTGCGCGTCGTTGCGCCGACCGTCGACAGCCTGGACCCGCAACGTTCCTATCTGCCCGGGGTCTGGAACCTGATGCGCCTCTACACCCGCACGCTCGTCACCTTCTCCAGCGAACCCGGCGCCACCGGTGAGCTGGTGCCCGACCTCGCGACCGACCTGGGCACCGTGTCGGAGGACGGCCTCAGCTGGACTTACACCCTGCGCGAGGGCGTCCGGTTCGAGAACGGTCGGCCGATCACCAGCGGCGACGTGAAGTACGGCATCGCCCGGTCGTTCGCCTCCGACGTGATCGTCGGCGGGCCTACCTACCTGGTGAACCTCCTCGACGACCCGGCCAACCCCTATCCGGGGCCGTACTCCACCGAGGAGGACGATCCGGTCCTCACCTCGATCGAGACGCCGGACGACCGCACGATCATCTTCCGGCTGCGCGCTCCGCAGCCGAACCTGCCCTACGTCCTCGCGCTGCCGTCCAGCAGCCCGGTGCCGGCGGAGGCCGACACCCGTGGCGACTACGGCGCCGACCCGGTGTCCTCCGGGCCGTACGCGATCACCTCGGTCGACCCGCAGACCGGCATCGTGCTGGAGCCCAACCCGGAGTGGGACCCGGCGACCGACGACGTCCGGACGGCACTGCCCGACCGGGTCGAGGTGCGCACCGGGCTCTCCGGCCTGGCGCGCGACCAGGCGCTGCTGGCCGGCTCCGCGGACCTGGACATCTCCGGCACGGGGGTGCAGGCGGCGACGACCGCCCGGCTGTCCGGTGACGACGTCGCCCTGCTGGACCGGGTGGACGACGTGACGACCGGCGCCGTCCGCCTGCTCGCGCTGCCCACCGACGTGGCGCCCATGGACGACCCGGCCTGCCGGGCGGCCGTGGCCGCCGCCGTCGACCGGCGGGCGGTCCAGTCGGCGCTGGGCGGTGCTGTGGACGCGGTGCGCAGCTCGCAGCTCTGGCCGCGCGCGCTCGCGGGTGGCCCCGAGGTCACCGAGGCGGGGCCGGATCCGGGCGCTGCGCGGAGTGCCCTGGAGGAGTGCGGCCGGCCCGACGGCTTCTCGACCGTCCTGGCCGTGCCGGACGTGCGCAGCAGCGTCGACGTCGCCGACGAGATCGCCGGTCAGCTCGGTGCGGTCGGCATCGAGGTCGAGGTCCGACCGCTGGACCCGGCGACCTTCTACGCCACCGACGTCGGCAACCCGGACAACGTCGCCCGGAGCGGCTACGGGCTCGTGCTGGCCACCCGCACCGCCGACTTCCCGACGGCGGGCTCCTTCCTCGAGCCGCTGGTCGCCGGTCGCAGCATCGCCCGAGTGGGGAACCCGAACTACGCGCGGTTGGACGACCCGGAGATCAACGCGCTGGTCGACCAGGCGCGGGCGGGGGACGCCGACTGGGCGCAGGTCGCCGAGGCGGCGCGGGCGAGCGGGGCCTACGTCCCGCTGGCGGAGACCCGCATCCAGCTGGTGTCCGGGCAGCGGCTCCGCAACGGCGTGGTCATGCGCCCGTACGACGGGTACGACGTCGCCACGGCCGGGGTCCGCTGACAGCTGCGGGAGCCTCGCCGCGAGGAGCGGAGCGGAGCACGGAAGCGGACGGCGGAACGGGTCCGCTGACGGGGACTGCGGTCGGCGTCGGCTAGTCTCGGGGCGAGAGCTGGCGTCCGTCGCCGGTCGTCGAGCCTTCCGGAGAGGTCAATGGAGCTGGTCCTCAACGTGCTGCTGGTCCTCAGCAGCCTGCTCCTCATCGTGCTCATCCTGCTGCACCGCGGCAAGGGCGGCGGTCTGTCCTCGATGTTCGGCGGCTCGGTGTCCTCGTCGCTGTCCGGGTCGTCGGTGGTCGAGAAGAACCTCAACCGGCTGACCGTGCTGACCGCGCTGATCTGGACGGTGTGCATCGTCGGCCTGGGCATCCTCATCAAGGCCAACTGAGCCACGCGCCTCCTGCCCCCCACTCGCAGGGTCGCGGTGGGACCCCGCAGAAGGGCCCTGCCAGCACGTTCCGCATCCGGCGCGCAATCGTGACCGGCCAGCGCGCCATTTCGCCCTAGACTGCCCGCGCGGCGGTTCGCGCCGCCGCGACCTGGACCGACGATCAGGGGGCACACGTGACTGGTGGGAACGCGATCCGGGGTAGCCGGGTCGGTGCAGGTCCGATGGGCGAGGTCGAGCGCGGCGAGTCCGCACCCCGTCGGCGCATCCCGTTCTGGTGCGGGAACGGGCACGAGACCCGGCTCGTCCTCGCGAGCGAGGCCGAGGTCCCGGAGTTCTGGGACTGCCCGCGGTGCGGTCTGCCGGCCGGGCAGGACGAGGCCGCACCGCCGCCGGCTCCCCGCATCGAGCCGTACAAGACGCACCTGGCCTACGTGCGCGAGCGGCGCAGCGACGCCGACGGTGACGCGCTCCTGCAGGAGGCGCTGGACCGGCTCCGCGTCCGTCGCGGGGGCTGAGGGGCGTCAGCCCTGCGAGCGGGGCAGCTCGGCGGCCGCGGCCTCGTCGAGCAGCCACCTCGTCGCGCGGGTGCCGTGTACCCCGGCGGCCGGTAGCTCCTGCGGGTCGGCGCCAGCCAGTGCGCGGGCGACGGCGGCGGCCTTGCCCGCACCCGAGACGAGCAGCCAGACCTCCTCGGCGCTGTTGATCGCGCGGAACCCGAGGCTGATCCGGGTGGGCGGTGGCTTGGGGCAGTTCCGCACCGCGACCACCGGCCGCTCGTCCCGCGCGGCGGGGGAGGCCGGGAAGATCGAGGCGGTGTGCCCCTCCGGGCCCATGCCGAGCAGCAGCAGGTCGAGCCGGGGGAGGACCTGCCCCTCCGGAGCCGCGGCGGCGAGCTGATCGGCGTACCAGGTGGCGGCGTCCTCGGGTTCGGGGAAGTCGCCGTCGGAGGGCGGCATCGCGTGCACCCGCTCCGGCGGGACCCCCACCGCATCCAGCAGCGCCGTCCGCGCCTGCTTCTCGTTGCGCTCGGCGTCGTCGGCCGGGACGAACCGCTCGTCGCCCCACCAGACGTCCACCGCGGTCCAGTCGACGGTCTCGCGCACCGGCTCGGCGGCGAGGCCGGCCACCCGTTCGAGGACGGCGATGCCGATGCCGCCGCCGGTCAGGACGACCGAGGCGGTGCCGTGCACCGCCTGGGCAGCAGCGAGCCGGGCGACGAGCGCCTCGGCGGCTGCGCGGGCCAGCCGGTCGGCGTCGGGCTCGATCACGACGTCGGGTACAGGTGCCGCGCCGTCGGCGAGTTCGGCCGCGGCGCGGTCGCCGGGGGAGGAGCTCACGAGGTCAGGGCTCCTTCGCCGGTCGTGGGGTCCGGGTCGCCGGCGGCGTCGCCGTCGTGCTCCCCGCTCTCGGCGACCTCGTCGGCGTCCTCCGAGTCACCCGGCACCGTGGGTGCCGGAACCGGCCGCTGCTCGTCGTCGCTCTCGGGGGCGGCGGGGTCGAACCACACGAGCTCGCGGACCGCGGGCCGATCCGACAACCCGTGCAGGCCGGTAGCTGCCTCCAGGGCCTCGCTGTAGGGCTCGTCGGGATCGAGCCGGCGCAGCTCCTCGCTCAGCAGGTCCCCGAGCGGCCGCTCGGGAAGGGCGACGGTCGAGTCCGGACGGAAGGGCTGCGAGATGAGCGCGCCGCCCCGGCGGTCGGCCCGGATCTCCACCTCCTCGTCCTGGTCCAGGGACAGCTTGACCGCGGCCACGCCGCTGGGCCCGGGGCTGCGGGTCGCCTCGGTGATGTCGACGGCGCAGCCGGAGCGCGAGGACAGCCAGCCGGCCAGCAGCCGGGCGGTGGCGTTGCGCGGATCCCCCTCGATCGTGCCGGTGAGCACGCGGACGGGGTCGCCACGCCGGCCGGACACCGAGTCGAGGGTGGAGGCGAGCGCCGAGCGCCAGCCGGTGCTGCGGGTCCAGGCCAGGTCGGAGTCGCCCGGGGCGTAGTCCTCGGCGCGCGTCCGCAGGCAGGCCAGCGGATCCTCGGCCAGGGAGCTGTCGGTGATCCGCCGGTCGGCGAAGACGCCGAGCGCGTCCCGGGCTATCCGTTCCGGTGGGACCCCGTGCCACCAGGTCACGACGGGGGCGTCGGCGGCCAGCAGCGGCAGCACGACCGACTCGGCGTGCAGGGCCAGCCGGCCGTACATCCGCATGACGACGGCCTCGCCCGGGCCGAGCCGGCCGCCGATCTGCACCTCGGCGTCCAGCCGGGGGCCGGGGGCGTCGATCTGCCGGCGCACCACGACGAGCACCCGGCAGGGATGCATCTCCGCGGCGTGCGTCGCCGCCTCCTCCGCCTCGGTCACCCGGCTCTCCTCGGCGACGACGACGAGCGTCAGCGCCACGCCGGAGAGCACCGCGCCTCCGGTGCGGCGCTGGGCGGCCAGTTCCTTCACCACGGCCGATCCGGTGGTGTCCCACAGCGTCGTCACGGTGCCTCCTCGCTGGCGCTCGTCGGCACCGTCCGCATGGGTGCCCTGCTCCTGAACGACCTCGCACGCTCGGTCATCAGTGCCTTCTCCGATCGACGGGGGCGCGGGAGTGCGGGCCTCACGGTCGCCGCCAGCGACGGCCTTCGGCCGCGAGCATCTCGTCAGCGGCCCGGGGGCCCCACTCGCCGGCGCGGTAGGGGTGTGGCTCGGTGCCCTGCCAGTACTCCTCCAGCGGATCGATGACCGCCCAGGAGGCCTCGACCTCGGCGTTGCGGGGGAAGAGCGTGGCGTCGCCCAGCAGGACGTCGAGCAGCAGGCGCTCGTAGGCCTCGGGGCTGGTCTCGGTGAACTGCTCGCCGTAGAGGAAGTCCATGGCGACGTCCCGGACCTCCATGACGCTGCCCGGCACCTTCGACCCGAACTTGAGTGTGACCCCTTCGTCGGGTTGCACGCGCACCACCAGCTGGTTGTTGCCCAGCTCCTCGGTGTCGGTGTCGGCGAAGGGCAGGTGCGGCGCACGCTTGAACACCAGCGCGATCTCGGTGACCCGGCGGGGGAGCCGCTTGCCGGTGCGCAGGTAGAACGGCACCCCGGCCCAGCGACGGGTCTCGACGCCCAGGCGGACGGCGGCGTAGGTCTCGGTGGTCGACTGCGGATCGACGCCCTCCTCCTGCCGGTAGCCGTGGGCACGCTGCCCGGCCAGCCAGCCCTGCTGGTACTGGCCGCGGATGGCGAAGGAGCTCAGGTCCTCGGGCAGCGAGATCGCCCGTAGCACCTTGAGCTTCTCGGTGCGGATCTCGTCGGCGGAGAACTCGACCGGCTCCTCCATGGCGGTGAGCGCCAGCAGCTGCAGCAGGTGGTTCTGCAGGACGTCGCGGGCCGCTCCGGTCTCCTCGTAGAAACCCGCCCGGCCGCCGATGCCGACGTCCTCGGCCATGGTGATCTGGACGGAGTCGACGTGGTGGCCGTTCCAGACCGGCTCGAACAGCTCGTTGGCGAACCGCAGCGCCATCAGGTTCTGGACGGTCTCCTTGCCCAGGTAGTGGTCGATGCGGAAGACGTCCTCGGCGCTGAACACCGAGTCGACCAGCTCGTTGAGCTCCCGGCTGGACGCCAGGTCGGTGCCGAAGGGCTTCTCCACCACCACCCGACGCCAGCGGCCGGGGGTGTTCTCCGCCATGCCGGTCCGCTGCATCTGCTTGAGCACCGTCGGGAACATCGCCGGCGGGATGGAGAGGTAGAACGCGGCGTTGCCGCCGATGCCGTGGCTGCCCTCCAGCTCGGAGAGCGCGGCGGCGAGCTGGTCGAAGGCGTTGTCGTCGTCGAAGGAGCCCGGGACGAAGTGGACGCTGCCGGCCAACCGCTCCCAGACCTCCTCCCGCCACGGGGTGCGGGCGTTCTGACGGGCGGCGTCGCGCGCCAGCTCGGCGAACTCGGTGTCGCCCCAGTCGCGGCGGGCGAAGCCCAGCAGCGCGAAGTTGGTGGGCAGCAGCCCGCGGTTGGCCAGGTCGTAGACGGCCGGCAGGAGCTTCTTGCGCGCCAGGTCCCCGGTGATGCCGAAGACCACCAGGGCGCAGGGCTCGGGCACCCGGGGCAGCCGCCGGTCCCGCGGATCGCGCAGCGGGTTGGGAATCATCGTCCGTCCTCGTGGTCGGAGTGACCCGCCGTCCCGGCGCGGGGTCGGACGGCGGGGTGGGGCAGGCGCGGATGGGAAGGGGGGTTTCCCGACGGCGCAGTGCGCCGGCGGTCAGCCCAGTGCGGTGAGCAGCTGGCCGATGCCCGCCGCCCGGTCGGTGAGGTGCAGGTGGAGCAGCGGCCGACCCCGGTCGGCGAGCGCCTTGCGGTCGCCCGCCGCCTGCGCGGCCTGGAGCGTGCCGAAGCTGTACGACTGGTCGGGCACCGGAAGGTCCTCGTCGACCGCCCCGGTGAGCTGGAGGAAGGCGCCGACCTGGGGTCCGCCCTTGTGGTACTGGCCGGTGGAGTGGAGGAAGCGCGGCCCCCATCCGAAGGTCACCGCGTGCTCGGTCCGCCGGGCGAGCGCGGCCCGCACGTCGGCCGCACGGGCGTCGCGGAGCCGGTCGAGGTATGCCATGACGGCCAGGTAGCCGCGGGGCGGGATGGACGCCAGCAGCGCGTCGAGGGCCAGCGAGAGCCCGTCGTGCGCGGAGAGGTCCACCCCCTCGAGCACCGGCGCGGTGCCGCGGATCTCCACCGCGCCGATCGTCGCCGCCGGCTGCTCGTCGGGCAGGCCGGCGGCGAGGATCGCCGAGGTGTTCTCCTTGCTCTCCGTCACGTTGGGCTGGTCGAAGGGGTTGATCCCCAGCACCCGCCCGGCGACGGCGGTGGCGTACTCCCACCCGAGGAACTGGGCGCCCAGCGGGCCGGACACGCAGATGGACGGCGGCTGCGCCGGTGCCTCGGCACCGACCAGCGCGAGCAGCACGTCGGGAGCGGAGGCCCCGGGCGCCTCCGGCGACTCCAGCACCACCGGCAGGATGCCGCGGCCCTCCTTGCCGGTGGACTCGGCGATCAGCTGCTCGGCCCAGTCGCCGAAGCCCTGGATCGGCGTTCCGGCGGCGTCGGCGAGGGCGAGCTTGTCGCGACCGGTGCGGAAGCCCGCGCCCAAGGCGATGCCGAGCTCCATGGCGGCGTTGCCCGGGTCGGCGAGCCGCTCGGCCAGCGTCTCGGCGTCGTCGACCAGCGCGGCCACGTCGGCCCCGGCCAGCGCCGAGGGCACCAGCCCGAACGCGGAGAGGGCGCTGTACCGGCCCCCGACGGTCGGGTCGGCCAGGAACACCGCGCGGGCGCCCATGGCCGCGGCCGTGTCGGCCAGCGGCGACCCGGGATCGGTGACGACGACGAACCGCGCGCCGATCTGCCTCTCGTCGAGACCCGCCCGGGCGAACGCGGCGATGAAGGCGCGGCGCTGGCTCTCGGTCTCGACCGTGCCGCCGGACTTGGAGCTGACCACCACGACGGTGCGCTCCAGGTCGGTCATGGCCGCGATGACCTGCCCGGGATCGGTGGTGTCGAGCACCACCAGGGGCACCCCCGCGGTACGGCAGATCACCTCCGGGGCCAGGGACGAGCCGCCCATGCCGCACAGCACGACCCGGTCCAGGCCCTCGGCGGCCAGTTGGGCGCGGAGATCGGCCAGCTGGGTGACCAGCGACCGCGAGGTGGCCGGCAGGTCCAGCCAGCCCAGCCGGACGGCAGCCTCGCTCTCGGCGTCGGGACCCCACAGGGTCGCGTCCTTGCGGACCAGCCGCGCGGCGACGTCGTCCTGCAGGAGCTGGGCCCGTACCGCCTCGGGGACCGCCAGCCCGGTGCTGCTGACCCCGAGGCTCACGCGCCCTCCACGCCGGCGCGCGTCGGGCGCATCAGCCGGGCTGCTGCGCCCCTCGATGCACCCGCGAGCTCGTTCACGCCTTGTCCTCGAGTTGCTCGCGCACCGAGTCGGTGAGCTCGTCCCAGGAGTCGACGAACTTCTGCACAGCCTCCCCCTCGAGGGCGCGGAAGACGTCGTCGACGTCCACGCCGGCGTCGCGGACCGACTGCATGACCGCGGCGGCGTCGTCATAGGACTTCTGCACCGGGGTGCCGGGAACCCCGTGGTCGGCGTAGGCCATGAGCGTCTTCTCCGGCATGGTGTTGACCGTGCCGGGCGCGATCAGCTCGCTGATGTAGAGGGTGTCGGAGTAGTCGGGGTTCTTGACCCCCGTCGACGCCCACAGCGGGCGCTGCGGCCGGGCGCCCTTCGCCTCCAGCGCCCGCCAGCGGTCGGACGAGAAGACCTCCTCGTAGGCCTGGTACGCCAGCTGGGCGTTGGCCACGCCGGCCCTGCCCTTGAGCGAGGCGTCGGCGCCGGCGGCATCGAGGCGCTGGTCGATCTCGCTGTCGACGCGGGACACGAAGAACGACGCCACCGACTCCAGGCCCGACAGGTCGGCCGCCGGGTCGTCGGCCAGCCGCTGCTCCAGGCCCGCCAGGTAGGCGTCCATGACCGCCCGGTACCGGTCGGGGCTGAAGATCAGCGTGACGTTGACGCTGATGCCGCGGGCGATGGATGTCGTGATGGCCGGCAGGCTGGCCTCGGTGGCCGGGATCTTGATGAACAGGTTCGGCCGGTCCACCAGCCACCACAGGTGCGCCGCCTCCGCGGCGGTGGCGTCGGTGTCGTGGGCCAGACCGGGTGCCACCTCGAGGGAGACCCGCCCGTCACCGGGCTGCCGCTCGGCCACCGGCCGCAGCAGGTCGCAGGCATCGCGGACGTCGGCGGCGGTGATGGTCCGCAGCGACTCCTCCACGCTCACCTTGCGGACGGCGAGGGCGTGCAGCTGGTCGTCGTAGGAGTCCGACCCGCTGACCGCCGCGGCGAAGATGCTCGGGTTGGTGGTGACGCCCACGACGGAGTACTCGTCGACCAGCGACTGGAGGTTCCCGCTGCGGATGCGGTCGCGCGAGAGGTCGTCCAGCCAGACGGCGACCCCCGCGGCCGACAGTTCGGCCAGGTTCTGGTTCTGTGCCATGAGAGTGCCTTTCGTGTGTGTCGGCGAACGTTCAGCGGTCGCCGGTGGCCTGGGGGAGCCCGCCGGTGGCGGCGACGGGTCCGGCGGGGACGGCGGTGCCGGAGCGGGCCGCCTCGAGGCTCTCGCGGGCGGCGGTCACGACGGCCTCGTCGGTCAGGCCGAACTTCTCGTAGAGCACGGAGTAGGACGCGCTGGCGCCGTAGTGCGTGAGCCCGACGATCCGGCCGGCGTCACCGACGAACTCGCGCCACCCCATGGGCACGCCCGCCTCGACGCTGACCCGGGCGCGCACCGAGGGCGGGAGCACCTCGTCCTTGTAGGCCTGGTCCTGGTCGGCGAACCACTCGACGCACGGCACGGAGACGACCCGGGTCGGGACGCCGTCGGCCTCCAGGCGCTCGCGGGCGGCCATGGCGATCTGCACCTCGGACCCGGTGCCGAGCAGGATCACGTCGGGGCTGCCGTTCGACGCCTCGGCGAGCACGTAGGCACCGCGGGCGACGCCGTCGGCCGAGCCGAACCGCTCACGGTCGAACACCGGCAGGTTCTGCCGGGACAGCAGCAGGCCGGCCGGGCGGTCGTTGTTCTCCAGGATGGTCCGCCACGCGGCGGTCACCTCGTTGGCGTCCGCGGGTCGCACGACGTCCAGCCCCGGGATCGCGCGCAGCGCGGCGAAGTGCTCGATCGGCTGGTGGGTCGGGCCGTCCTCGCCCAGGCCGATGGAGTCGTGGGTCCAGACGTAGGTGACCGGCAGCTGCATGAGCGCTGCCAACCGGACCGCGCCGCGCATGTAGTCGGAGAACGTGAGGAACGTGCCGCCGTACACGCGGGTGCCGCCGTGCAGGGCGATGCCGTTCATCACCGCGCCCATGGCGTGCTCGCGGACGCCGAAGTGGATGGTGCGACCGAAGGGGCCGCCGGACCACATCTTGGTCTGCCGGTCGGCGGGCAGGAACGACGGTTCGCCCTCCACCGCGGTGTTGTTGCTCTCCGCGAGGTCCGCGGAGCCGCCCCACAGCTCGGGCAGCCGTGGGTAGAGCGCGGCCAGCACCTTGCCCGACGCCTTGCGGGTGGCCACGCCCTTCTCGTCGGCGGGGAAGGACGGCAGGTCCTCGTCCCAGCTCTCGGGCAGCCGGCGCTCGCGCATCCGGGCGAGCAGCGCCGCGCCCTCGGCGTTGGCCTGCTCCCAGGCGGCGAACCGCTCGTTCCACTCCGCGCGGGCGGCGCGGCCCTTGTCCACGACCGAGCGGGTGCGGGCGAGCACGTCCTCGTCGACCTGGAAGGTGCGCTCGGGGTCGAAGCCGAGGATCTCCTTGGTGGCGCGGACCTCGTCGTCACCGAGCGCCGAGCCGTGCGAGGCGCCGGTGTTCTGCTTCGTGGGGGCCGGCCAGGCGATGACCGTCCGCAGCACGATCAAGGAGGGCCGGGTGGTCTCGGCCTTCGCGGCGGCGAACGCGGCGTCGACAGCGGCGAGGTCCTCGCCGTCGTCGACGTGCTGCACGTGCCAGCCGTAGGCCTCGTAGCGCTTGCCGACGTCCTCGGTGAAGGCGACGGTCGTGTCGTCCTCGATGGAGATCCTGTTGTCGTCGTAGACCAGCGTCAGGTTGCCCAGCTTCTGCGTGCCGGCCAGGGACGACGCCTCGCCGCTGACGCCCTCCTCCATGTCGCCGTCGGAGGCGAAGCACCAGATGGAGTGGTCGAAGACGCTTTCGCCCTCGGGGGTGTCCGGGTCGAGCATGCCGCGCTCGCGGCGGGCGGCCATGGCCATGCCGACCGCGTTCCCGACACCCTGGCCGAGCGGGCCGGTCGTGGTCTCGACGCCCGGGGTGTGGTTGACCTCCGGGTGCCCCGGGGTCTTCGAGCCCCAGGTCCGGAGCGCCTTCAGGTCGTCGAGCTCGAGGCCGTAGCCGGAGAGGAACAGCTGGACGTAGAGCGTCAGGCTGGAGTGCCCCATCGAGAGGACGAACCGGTCGCGGGCGACCCAGTTCGGGTCGGTCGGGTCGTGCCGCAGCCACTTGTGGAACAGCAGGTAGGCGGTGGGGGCCATGCTCATGGCGGTGCCCGGGTGGCCGTTGCCCGCCTTCTGGACGGCGTCCATCGCCAGCACGCGAGCGGTGTCGATGGCCCGGCGGTCGAGGTCCCCGAAGCCCTCGGGGAGAGTCGGCTGGGGCTGCGACGGGTGGCCGGTGGGCGCGTCGGTCGCGGCCTCGGCCGGGGCCTCGGCCCGGGTGCTTCGCGTGTCCATTCGGTCGGTTCTCCCTCGAGGTAGGCCTGGCGTCGTGCCCGGGCGAGCGGCCGGGCGCCCCGGGGCGGGTCGGGAGCCGGGGGGGCGTGACGACGTCGTCGGGTCGCCCCTACCCGCTCCACCGCCGGCAGCAACGTGATCAAGCCTAGCTATCGCAGGTCATGCCGTGCGGCTGCCGGCGAACCGCCCGGGGCTACAGTGGGGAGGTTCCGCCCCCCGGTTCGAAGGGATCCCGTGGTGCCCTGCTGCCCGCGCGCGACCGCGCACGAGGGCACCCGGTGACGGCGCTGTCCGAGCGCCCCGCCGCCTCCGCTGCTCCTCTCACCACCCGGATGCGTGCCCGGGTCGACGCCTACGTCGGCCTCACCAAGCCGCGCATCATCGAGCTGCTGCTCATCACCACCCTGCCGGCGATGATCGTGGCGGCGCGCGGGTGGCCGTCCTGGGGGCTGCTGGTCTCCACGATGGTCGGGGGCACGTTGGCCGCCGGCGCGGCCAACGTCTTCAACTGCTGGTACGACCGCGACATCGACCGGCTGATGCGCCGGACCGAGCAGCGGGCCCTCGTGACCGGCGAGGTGAGCGCGCGGAACGCCTTCACCTTCGGCGTCGTCCTGTCGGTGCTGGCCATCGGCCTGCTGGCGCTGACGACGACGCCGCTGGCCGCCGCCCTCGCCGCCGGAGCGATCTTCTACTACGCCGTCATCTACACGGCGGTGCTCAAGCGGCGGACCCGGCACAGCACCCTGTTCGGCGGAGTGCCCGGAGCGGCGCCGGTGCTCATCGGCTGGGCCGCGGTCACCGGCTCACTGGCCTGGCCGGCCTGGATCTTCTTCGGCGTCGTCTTCTGCTGGCAGCTGCCGCACTTCTGGGCCCTGGCCATGCGGTTCCGCGAGGACTACGCGCGCGCCGACGTCCCGATGCTCCCCGTCGTCGCCTCCGAGCTGTCCGTCGGCCGCCAGACCGTCGTCTGGACCTGGTTGACCGTCGCGGTCTCGCTGCTGCTCGCGCCGCTGGGCGCCGACCACGGCATCGGCTGGGTGTACACGGTGCCGGCCGCCGCGCTCGGCGCGTGGTTCCTGATCGAGGCGCACCGGCTGCTCGCCCGCATCCAGCGCAGGGCGGAGACCAGGCCGATGCAGTTGTTCCACGTCTCGATCTCGTACATGGCGCTGCTGTCGGTCGCGATCATCGTCGACGTCTTCGTCTGAGGAAGGCCCCGTCCTCCTCATCGCTCGCAGCCTGGGGACGAGCCTCTGGACGGGGCCGACGCCGGAAGCGGCGTCCACGGATCCGGGTGGCCGTCCCCGAGAGGGCGACCGGGTCGACAGGGCCGAGGGACGGCTCACCGCGTCCCGGCCCTGCTCGGGCCCGACGGCTGGGCGGCGTGGGACGAGCTCACCGCCCGGATCGGTGGCACGACCCGCACCGCCTGGGTGGGCGCCGGTCGCGTGCGCCGCATCGAGCCGGGGGTCCACGCTTCGCGGCGCCGGCCGATGACTGACGTGTGCGCGTCCAGGCCGCGTTCCGGGCGTGCGAAGGGGGTTCCGGGCTGTCGGACCACGCCCCCGCGCACACGCTCCCGGATCAGCGGGTGGCGGTCGCCGGCTCGGCGGCGCCGGTCAGCGGGGCCTCCGAGGCGGGGCCGCGGACCGACCACACCAGGCGCGCGGCGTACGCGGCGACCAGCACGGCGCCGAGCATGTGCAGCAGCACCAGCACCACCGGCAGGTCGGTGAAGTACTGGACGTACCCGACGACGCCCTGCGCCAGCTCCACGACCAGCAGGTCGCGGGCGGCCCGGCGGATCCGGCCGGGGGACTCCGTGGCGTGCAGGGCCACGAGCAGCGCGACGGTCAGCCCGACGAGCAGGAACACCGCATCGGCGTGCAGGTGGCTGACCAGCTCGGCGTCGAGGCCGGTGCGGCCGGCCCCGAGGTCGCCGCTGTGCGGCCCGCTGCCGGTGACCACCGTGCCCATAACCAGGACGAGCGCGGCCGCCGCGGCGACGGCGCGGACGAGCAGCCGGAACGGGCGCCCGACCAGCGGCTGTCCGGCCCCCGGCTCGCGGGAGCGCAGCCAGAGCACCGTGGTGAGGGCCACCAGTCCCATGGACACGAGGAAGTGGGCGGCGACCGTCCACGGGTTCAGCCCGGTGAGCACGGTGATGCCGCCGATGACGCCCTGCGCCGGGATGCCGAGGAACGCCGCCACGGCCAGCGGCCGCAGGTCGCGGCGGGCCGACCGGAGCACCACCACGACGAGGGCGACGGCCAGCACCGACAGGACGAAGGTCAGCAGGCGGTTGCCGAACTCGACCACGCCGTGGATGCCCATCTCCGGCGTGGTGACGAAGCTGTCGTCGGTGCACCGCGGCCAGGTGGGGCAGCCGAGCCCGGACCCGGTCAGGCGGACGACGCCACCGGTCAGGACGATCGCGCCGTTGGCCAGGACGTTGGCGAGCGCGACCCGCGTGATCGTCGTGGGCGAGAAGGAGGCGGGCAGTACCGGCACGCACCGATGCTAGTTGACCGACCCCGCTGCCCCCGCGCCTCGCGAGCTCGCCGCGGGGCCCTGCACCGGGTCCGTCGCGGGGGCGTGAGCCTGCTCACGAACGGCCCCCCGATCGGCGGTTTCTTAGGTGGACCTTGCTTGCAGGGCTCTGGAAATAGGACACACTCGTGTTGTGGAATCCCTCGCGACGCACCCCCGGCCGTCGGCGTCTGCCGACGACGGGCGCACGCGCGACCGCGTCTCCGCCCTGCTCCTCGAGCACGGCCCGCAGACCGCCACCGAGCTCGCCGGCCGGCTGGGCATCTCCCCGGCCGCCGTCCGCCGGCACCTCGACGCCCTGGTCGCCACCGGGCGGGTCGAGGAACGGCAGTCGCGAGAGGCCCACCGCGGTCGCGGCCGTCCGGCCCGCCGATTCCACCTCACCGACGCCGGCCGCTCCGCCTTCCCGCACGCCTACGACGACCTGGCGCTGACCGCACTCCGGTTCGTCGCCGAGGCGGGCGGCCCCGACGCCGTCCGGGCCGTCGCCGAGAAGCAGCTGGCCGGTCTCGAGCGTCGCGCGTCCACCGCCGTGGAGAAGGCGGTCCGGGCGCGTCCGGGACAGCCGGTGGACCGGGCGCAGGCGCTCGCCGCCGCGCTCACCGCCGAGGGCTACGCTGCCACCGCTTCGGCGCTCTCCGGCGGCGGGCAGCTCTGCCAGCACCACTGCCCGGTGGCGCACGTCGCGGCGGAGTTCCCCCAGCTGTGCGAGGCCGAGACGGCGGTCATCGGCCGGCTCGTCGGCACCCACGTGCAGCGGCTGGCCACCATCGCCCACGGCGACGGGATCTGCACCACCCACATCCCGGGGCCGCTGGTGCCCGGGACCCGTCCCGGCAGCGGCCGGGAGCACATCCGCGCCGGGAACAGATCGGCCCCCGCGCGCCCTGTACTCGGTGAGCGGGGAGCGTCCCGGCCCGCCCGGGAGCGCACCGCCGCACCGTCCAGCACCACCACCCCCACGAACGACCGGGAGAGGACGCCCGCATGACCAGCACGCAGCAGCCGGCAACGGCCACGCAGCTGACGCAGGACGAGCAGATCGAGCAGCTCGGCCGCTACGAGTACGGCTGGGCCGACGCCGACGTCGCCGGCGCGTCCGCGCGCCGGGGGATCGACGAGGACGTCGTCCGGGACATCTCGCGGCGCAAGAGCGAGCCCGAGTGGATGCTCGAGCGGCGGCTCAAGGCGCTGAAGCTCTTCGAGCGCAAGCCCATGCCCGACTGGGGCTCGGACCTCTCCGGCATCGACTTCCAGAACATCAAGTACTTCGTGCGCTCCACCGAGGCGCAGGCCGCCTCGTGGGAGGACCTGCCCGAGGACATCAAGAACACCTACGACAAGCTCGGCATCCCGGAGGCGGAGAAGCAGCGGCTGGTCTCCGGGGTCGCCGCGCAGTACGAGTCCGAGGTCGTCTACCACCAGATCCAGAAGGAACTGGAGGACCAGGGCGTCATCTTCCTCGACACCGACACGGCGCTGAAGGAGCACCCGGACCTGTTCCGGGAGTACTTCGGCTCGGTCATCCCCTCCGGTGACAACAAGTTCGCGGCCCTGAACACCGCCACCTGGTCGGGTGGCTCCTTCATCTACGTGCCGAAGGGCGTGCACGTCGACATCCCGCTGCAGGCCTACTTCCGGATCAACACCGAGAACATGGGCCAGTTCGAGCGGACGCTGATCATCGTCGACGAGGGCGCCTACGTGCACTACGTCGAGGGCTGCACCGCGCCGATCTACAAGTCGGACTCGCTGCACTCGGCGGTCGTCGAGATCATCGTCAAGAAGAACGCGCGCTGCCGGTACACGACCATCCAGAACTGGTCGAACAACGTCTACAACCTGGTCACCAAGCGGGCCGTGGCCCACGAGGGCGCGACCATGGAGTGGGTCGACGGCAACCTCGGCTCCAAGGTGACGATGAAGTACCCGGCCGTCTGGATGACCGGCGAGCACGCCAAGGGCGAGGTCCTCTCGATCGCCTTCGCCGGCGAGGGCCAGCACCAGGACGCCGGCGCCAAGATGGTGCACGCCGCCCCGCACACCTCCTCGACGATCGTGTCGAAGTCGGTGGCCCGTGGCGGTGGCCGCACCTCCTACCGCGGCCTGGTCCAGGTCGACGAGGGCGCCTACGGCTCGAAGTCGACGGTGAAGTGCGACGCCCTGCTGGTCGACACGATCAGCCGGTCGGACACCTACCCCTACGTCGACGTCCGCGAGGACGACGTCGCCATGGGCCACGAGGCGACCGTCTCCCGGGTCAGCGAGGACCAGCTGTTCTACCTGATGAGCCGCGGCCTGTCCGAGGACGAGGCCATGGCCATGGTGGTCCGTGGGTTCGTGGAGCCGATCGCCCGCGAGCTGCCCATGGAGTACGCCCTCGAGCTGAACCGGCTCATCGAGCTGCAGATGGAAGGTGCCGTCGGCTGATGTCGGCAAGTTCTGAGAACACCAGCACGACCGACCTGACGACGGTCCCGGCCACCCTCGCCTCGGAGCTCTTCGCTCCGGGCGTGGGTGCGCAGGCCGGACCGCCGACCACCCCGGCCGAGGGCACCGGCAGCGCCGGCCAGGCGGCTCCGGGCGCGCACTCGCACGGCGGCCCTGCGCCGACCGGCTCGCCGGCGGAGCGGTTCACCTCCACCGACCCGGAGGCCTTCGGCGTGCCCACCGGCCGCGAGGAGACCTGGCGCTTCACGCCGATGAAGCGGATCCGTCCGCTCCTGGACGGCGCTCCGTCCGACGCGCACCTGACCTGGACCACCGACCTGCCCGAGGGCGTCGAGCTCATCCACGCCGAGGCCGGCGACCCGCTGCTCAAGGGGCTGCCCGACCCGGTCGACCGGCTGGCCGCGCTCGCGCGGCAACGCAGCGGCGGCGCCGCGGTCGTCCGGGTGCCCGCGGAGGCGCAGCTGGACCGCCCGGTCACCCTCGGCCTGGCCGGCACCGGCTCCGACGAGGTCGTCTGGGGCCAGCTGGTCGTCGAGGTCGGCGCATTCGCGAAGGCGACCGTCGTCCTGGACCACACCGGCCTGGCGCGGTACGCCGGTGGCGTCACCGTGCTCGCCGGCGACAGCGCGCACGTGACGCTGGTGTCGGTGCAGGACTGGGCACCCGGCGCGGTGCACGGCGCTCAGTACGACGCCGTCGTCGGCCGGGACGCCTCGTTCAAGCAGGTCGTGGTCACCCTCGGCGGTGACCTGGTCCGCCTGGTCAGCAACGTGCAGTACGCCGGTCCCGGCGGCTCCGCGGAGCTCTTCGGCGTCTACTTCGCCGACGAGACCCAGCACCAGGAGCACCGGCTCTGGGTCGACCACGCGGTGCCCAACTGCACCAGCAACGTGCTCTACAAGGGCGCGCTGCAGGGCGAGAGCGCCCGCACGGTGTGGATCGGTGACGTCCGCATCCGCCCCGCGGCCACCGGTACCGAGACCTACGAGCTCAACCGGAACCTCGTGCTCACCGACGGCGCCCGCGCCGACTCGGTGCCGAACCTGGAGATCGAGACCGGCGAGATCGTCGGCGCCGGCCACGCCAGCGCCACCGGCCGGTTCGACGACGAGCAGCTGTTCTACCTCTGCTCGCGCGGCATCGACGCCGAGACCGCCCGCCGGCTGGTCGTGCGCGGCTTTTTCGCCGATGTCGTCCAGCACATCGGCGTGAATGAGCTGCAGGACCGGCTGATGGCCTCCATCGACGCCCGTCTGGGCGCGCTGCCGGGCCTGGACGAGCAGCCGGTCGAGGTGGCCTGACCATGGCGTTCGAGCGGGTCTGCGCGCTGTCCGACGTCCCCGAGAACGGCTCTCTGAGGGTCGAGCTCGCGGACATCGACGTCGCCGTCGTCCGGTTCGGGGGCCAGGTCTACGCCCTGGAGGACCGGTGCTCCCACGCCGACGTCCCCCTGACCGACGGCGACGTCGAGACCGTCGACGGCGCTCCCACCATCGAGTGCTTCCTGCACGGGTCGTGCTTCGACCTGCGCACCGGCGAACCCACCAACCTGCCGGCCACCGAGCCGGTCGACGTCTACCCGGTCCGCGTGGAGGGAGAGGACGTGCTCGTCGACACAGAAGCAAGCGCTGTGTCCGACGACGTCCTTCCCCACGCGGCCGGTGAATGAAGGAGCGAGAAGAGAAGTGTCCGTTCTGGAGATCCGCGACCTGCACGTCAGCGTGGGCGAGGGGAACGACGCCAAGGAGATCCTCCGCGGCGTCGACCTGACCGTCCGCTCGGGCGAGACGCACGCCATCATGGGCCCCAACGGGTCGGGCAAGTCGACCCTGGCCTACTCGATCGCCGGCCACCCCAAGTACACGATCACCGGGGGCACCGTCACGCTCGACGGCGAGAACGTGCTCGAGATGAGCGTCGACGAGCGCGCCCGCGCCGGCCTGTTCCTCGCCATGCAGTACCCGGTCGAGGTCCCCGGCGTCTCGGTGTCGAACTTCCTCCGCACCGCCGCCACCGCCGTCAAGGGCGAGGCGCCCAAGCTGCGCACTTGGGTCAAGGACGTCAAGACCGAGATGGCGGGCCTGGAGATGGACTCGGCGTTCGCCGAGCGCAACGTCAACGAGGGCTTCTCCGGCGGTGAGAAGAAGCGCCACGAGATCCTGCAGATGCGGCTGCTCAAGCCGGCCATCGCGATCCTCGACGAGACCGACTCCGGCCTCGACGTCGACGCCCTGCGCGTGGTGTCCGAGGGCGTGAACCGCAGCCGCGAGGACAGCGACGTCGGCGTCCTGCTGATCACGCACTACACGCGGATCCTGAAGTACATCAAGCCCGACTTCGTGCACGTGTTCGTCGCCGGCAAGGTCGTCGACGAGGGCGGCCCGGAGCTGGCGGCCAAGCTCGAGGACGAGGGCTACGCGTCCTACGTCAAGGCGTCCGCGGAGGTTGCCCAGTCATGACCCAGACCGTCTCGCGTCCCGGTGCCGGGGCGCCACAGGTGCCCCTGCCGCTGGACGTCGAGGCGATCCGGGCGGACTTCCCGATCCTGACGCGCACCGTGCGCGACGGGAAGCGGCTGGTCTACCTCGACTCCGGAGCCACCTCGCAGAAGCCGCGCCAGGTGCTCGACGCCGAGCGCTGGTTCTACGAGAACGTCAACGCCGCGCCGCACCGGGGAGCGCACCAGCTCGCCGAGGAGGCGACCGGTGCCTACGAGGCCGCCCGGGCGAAGATCGGCGCGTTCATCGGTGCACCCGAGAACGAGATCGTCTTCACCCGCAACACCACCGAGGCGATCAACCTCGTCGCGTACGCGCTGTCCAACGCGGTCACGGCCAAGGAGCCGGAGTTCCGCACCTACGCGGTCGGCCAGGGGAACGAGATCGTGGTCACCGAGATGGAGCACCACGCCGACCTCATCCCGTGGCAGCAGCTGTGCGAGCGCACCGGGGCGACCCTGCGCTGGCTCGGCCTCACCGACGACGGCCGGCTGGACCTCTCGAACCTGTCGGACGTGGTCAACGAGCGGACGAAGCTGGTCGCGGTCACCCAGCAGTCGAACATCCTCGGCACGATCAACCCGCTCGAGGAGATCGTCGCCCGGGCCCACGAGGTCGGTGCCCTGGTGCTGGTCGACGGCGCGCAGTCGGTGCCGCACCAGCCGGTCGACGTCACCACGCTGGGTGCGGACTTCCTGGTGTTCTCCGGCCACAAGATGCTGGGGCCCACGGGCGTCGGTGTCCTCTGGGGCCGCTACGAGGTGCTGGACAAGCTCCCGCCCTTCCTCACCGGCGGCTCGATGATCGAGGTCGTGCGCATGGAGGGCAGCACCTTCATGCCGCCGCCGCAGCGCTTCGAGGCCGGCGTTCCCATGACCGCCCAGGTGATCGGGCTCGGCGCCGCCGTCGACTACCTGCAGGCCCTCGGCATGGACACGGTCGAGGAGCACGAGAAGGTGCTCACCGGCTACGCGCTGGCGAAGCTGGCCGAGATCCCCGGCGTCACCGTGATCGGCCCGGCCGACACCGTCGCCCGCGGGGGAGCCATCTCGTTCACCGTCGAGGGCATCCACCCGCACGACGTCGGCCAGGTGCTCGACGACCTCGGCATCGCCGTCCGGGTGGGGCACCACTGCGCCTGGCCGGTCGTCCGGCGCTACGGCGTGCCGGCGACTGCGCGCGCGACGTTCTACGTGCACACCGGCTACGACGACATCGACGCGCTCGCCGACGGAATCCGGGAAGCCCAGCGCTTCTTCGGTGTTGTACCCGGCGAGGTGAGCTAGTTGCAGCTGGAGTCGATGTACCAGGAGATCATCCTGGACCACTACAAGAACCCGCACGGACGCGGTCTGCGCGACCCGTTCGACGCCGAGGTCCACCACGTCAACCCGACGTGCGGGGACGAGGTCACCCTGCGGGTCAAGCTCGACGGCGACACGGTCGCCGACGTGTCGTACGAGGGCATGGGCTGCTCGATCAGCCAGGCCTCGGTGTCGGCGATGTACGACCTGGTGGTCGGCAAGCGCGTGACCGAGGCCCTGGAGACCGGGGAGCACTTCATGACCCTCATGCAGGCCAAGGGCGACCCGTCGGTCGCCGAGAAGCTCGAGGACGAGCTGGAGGACGCCGTCGCGTTCGCCGGTGTGTCCAGGTACCCAGCGCGCATCAAATGCGCGTTGATGAGCTGGATGGCGCTGAAGGACGCGTCCGCCCGAGCGGTGTCGGCCGCCCAGCCCACCGCCGCTGCGCCTGCCGCCCACCCCGCCACCCCGACCGGAGGCCAGACAGCATGAGCGAGACCACCGAGAACGCCACCCCGGCCACCGACGGCGCGCCCGGCGACCTGCCTGCCTACAAGTCCGCGCTGCTGGAGGACCTCGAAGAGGCCATGCGCGACGTCGTCGACCCCGAGCTGGGGGTCAACGTCGTCGACCTCGGCCTGGTCTACGGCCTCGACGTCGACGACAGCAACGTCGCGATCATCGACATGACGCTGACCTCGGCGGCCTGCCCGCTGACCGACGTCATCGAGGACCAGGCGCGCCAGGCCCTCACCGGTGGCCCCGGCCCCGGTCTGGTCGACGACATCCGGATCAACTGGGTCTGGATGCCGCCGTGGGGCCCGGACAAGATCACCGACGACGGTCGCGAGCAGCTGCGCGCCCTCGGCTTCCGCGTCTAGACCGGCCCCGCCGATCAGGGGCTGAGCTCGTCACGCAGTGTCCCTGGAACGGGCATTCCGCCACCCGGAATGCCCGCTCCAGGGACATAGTCGTCTCCGGGCCGCGGCTCACCTGAGGTCGGCGAGGCGGGCGGCGAAGCCGGCGACCGGGGCGCGCTCGCGCCGCATGCCGATGAGCAGCAGCGCGGTCCCCACGACCAGCGCGGTGCCCACCGGCCACGGCAGCGCGCGCACCGCGAGCCCCAGGGCCAGCACGAGCGTCGAGAGCGCCCCGACCAGCAGCGGCGCGCGGATGCCGGCGCGGGCACCGGCCACCATCGCGACCGCCGCCACGGCCAGCACCAGCACCCCGCGCGGTGCGTCGGGGGAGAGGACGGCGAGCGCGGTCGACGGTGCTGCCGCCGTCACCAGGCCCGGCCCCCACGACGGCCAGGACGCCTCGCGCACCAGCCCGCGGCCGGCCGCCAGCAGCAGCCCCGCGGCTGCCGGCAGGGTGTAGGCCTCGACCGTGGCCGTGCCACCCAGCGCCGCCGCGATCCACGCGGCGAGCACCAGCTGGGCCGCACCCACCCGCCAGGCGGCCGAGGCGTCGTCCTCGGTCCCGGCGTCCCGGCGCGCCGCGCGACCGGTCCACCCCGCCCACGCCAGCGTCGCCGCGCCCTGCACGGTCAGGTGGACCAGGACCTGTCCCCGGTCGCCCTCGGCCACCAGGAGCAGCACGGCCAGGGCGGCGACGGCCGCGGCGGCGAGCACGGTGGCCCGCCGGGAGTCGCGCTCGAGGGCGGCGGCCGTACCGAGCGAGGCCACGTAGAGGACGGTCAGCAGCACAGCCGCGCCGGCGGGGGAGGCCCAGCCGTCGGGCAGGCCCAGGAGCGCTGCCCCGGCCAGGCAGCCCACCGCCGTCGGAGCCGCCACCGGCCGGTCGTCGGGGCGCAGCGCCGCGACCCACACCGTCGGGGCCGCCGTCAGGAGCAGCAGCAGCGCCAGCGCCGACCAGTGGGCGCCCGCGACCAGGCGACCGATCGACGACGCAGCCAGCAGGACGCCGCCGGACAGCGCCACGGGCAGGAACAGCCCACGGCGCCACCCCGACAGTTCTCCGGCCGCCACCGCGGCGACCAGGACGCCGGCGAACCCGGCCACCGCGACGGCGACGGGCCCGCCGGCGGAGGAGGCGCCGGCGACGGCGACGCCGGTCACGGCACCGCAGACGACGGGGACCAGCCGGGGCGGGCCGAGCAGCACGTCGAGCGGCTCCCGCAGCCGCGCCAGCAGCAGCCCTCCGGCGGCACCCGCCATCAGCGCGGCGGCCAGCCACCGGACGCCGGCCCCCGCCGTCCAGGCCTCGGCGGACCCGGCCAGCACCCCGGCGGCGAACCACGGGGCGGTCGTGGCCATCACCACCCGCGCGACCAGCGGCCGGCCGAACAGCGCCACCGCCAGCCCGACGAGCGCGACGGCCAGGACGAACTCGGTGCGCAGCAGTTCGGGCACCGACCCCAGCACGCGCAGCACCGTCACCTGGAGGCCGGCCCACGCCGCCAGCGGCCACGCCGCGGTGGCGGGGGAGAGGCGGGCGACCGCCAGGAAGACGCCGGTCAGGGCCAGCGGCAGCAGCGGATCACCGGTGCGGAGGGCGCCGCCGATGTCGCTCGCCGCCAGCGCCAGGCCCGCCGCGCTGGCCGCGAACGTCTCGGCCGAGCTGCGCAGCCCCGCCCGGTCCGCCCGGACCGAACCCGCGGCGGCCGCGACGGCGAGCACCAGGAGCGCCCCCCGCACGAGCGGACCACCGTAGGCCGACGCCAGGGTCGCGCCGGCGCTGACCAGCAGGACGGCGCCCACGGTCAGCAGGACCTGCGGCGGGCGCGCCGCGTACGGGAACGGGGGGACCGACGGCGGCGCCGCCGGCTGCGTCGGACGCGTCCCCGGGGTCACCGCAGCACCGTGCCCGCGGCGATGCCGCCCGAATCACCAGCGAACCGTTCGGAACGGGGCCGAGAAGCGCCTACCCTGGGTGCAGTGATCACGACGACGGGCCTGGAGCTGCGCGCCGGCGCCCGCATCCTCCTCAGCGAGGCCAACCTGCGGGTGCAGCCGGGTGACCGCATCGGCCTGGTGGGGCGCAACGGTGCGGGCAAGACGACGACGTTGACCACCCTCGCCGGGGAGCGGCTGCCGCACACCGGCAAGGTCGAGGTCAGCGGCGAGATCGGCTACCTGCCGCAGGACCCGCGCAGCGGCGACCTCGACATCACCGCCAGCGACCGGGTCCTGTCCGGCCGCGGCCTCGACGTGATCCGCAACCAGATGGTCAAGGCCCAGGTGGCCATGGCCGAGCCGGCCGACGACGCCGAGCGCGACAAGGCCGTCCGTCGGTACGGGCGCCTGGAGGACCAGTTCGCCGCCCTCGGGGGGTACGCCGCGGAAAGCGACGCCGCCCGCATCTGCACCAACCTGGGGCTGCCCGACCGCGTCCTGGCGCAGCCGCTGCGGACCCTGTCCGGCGGTCAGCGACGCCGGGTCGAGCTGGCCCGCATCCTGTTCTCCGACGCCGAGACGCTGCTGCTCGACGAGCCGACCAACCACCTCGACGGCGACTCGATCACCTGGCTGAAGGGCTTCCTCTCCAGCCACAAGGGCGGCCTGATCGTCATCAGCCACGACGTCGAGCTGCTCGACGCCGTCGTCAACAAGGTGTGGCACCTGGACGCCAACCGGGCGACCGTGGACATCTACAACCTCGGCTGGAAGCCCTACCTGGCCCAGCGGGAGACCGACGAGCGCCGCCGCAAGCAGGAGCGGGCCAACACCGAGCGGAAGATCGACACGCTCAACGCCCAGGCCGACAAGATGCGCGCCAAGGCCACCAAGGCGAAGGCCGCCAAGAGCATGGACAAGCGGGCCGAACGGCTCGCCGCCGGGCTGGCCGACGTCCGGGTGCAGGACAAGGTCGCCAAGCTGCGGTTCCCGACGCCCGCGAACTGCGGCCGGACCCCGCTGACCGCCGAGGGCCTGTCGAAGAGCTACGGCTCGCTGGAGATCTTCACCGACGTCGACCTCGCGGTGGACAAGGGTGCCCGCGTCGTCGTCCTCGGGCTCAACGGCGCGGGCAAGACCACCCTCCTGCGGATGCTGGCCGGCACCGAGAGCCCGGACACCGGCGAGGTCAAGCCGGGGCACGGGCTGCGGATCGGTTACTACGCGCAGGAGCACGAGACGATCGACATGGACCGGTCGCTGCTGGAGAACATGCGCTCCGCGGCCCCGGACAGCACCGACACCGAGCTGCGGCGGATCCTCGGCGCGTTCCTGTTCTCCGGCGAGGCCGTCGACCAGCGGGCCGGCACGCTCTCCGGCGGCGAGCGCACCCGGCTGGCCATGGCCACCCTGGTGGTCTCCGGCGCCAACGTGCTCCTGCTCGACGAGCCGACGAACAACCTCGACCCGGCCAGCCGGGAGCAGGTGCTCGAGGCGCTGCGTACCTACGCCGGCGCCATCGTGCTGGTCACCCACGACGAGGGCGCGGTGCGGGCGTTGAACCCCGACAAGGTCATCATGCTGCCCGACGGCACCGAGGACGCCTGGAGCGAGGACCTCGCCGACCTGGTGGAACTCGCCTGATACATCGTCGGCCTCCAGCCGACACCGCGGCCAGGTGCCGTTCCGCTGCGCGTGCCCCGTGACCGTGACCTTCCTGGGGGACCCTCCGGGCACCGCTCGGCAGGTCACCTTTCGCATGGCCGACGTCCCGCGTCTGGGTGATCATGGGTTCGAGGGAGCCGTGGTCGACGGGACGGCGGCACCACGGCGACAGCCAACAACGGGCCGCCGCGCGCCCGGCATCTCTGTGCCGGTGGCGGTGGCCGACACGGAGGGGAGCCATGGCCGACACGAGCACTGCGGACCTCGGCAAGGGCAAGCGGATCACCGGCGGAGACCGGTCCACGCTCGCCGGCGAGCTGCGCAAGCGGTACGACGAGGGCGAGAGCATCCGGTCGCTGGCCACCTCGACGAACCGGTCCTACGGCTTCGTGCACCGGCTCCTGTCGGAGTCCGGGGCCTCGCTGCGCAGCCGCGGCGGGGCCAACCGGAAT
This sequence comes from Blastococcus sp. SYSU DS0973, assembly GCF_054051055.1. Classification (NCBI taxonomy): domain Bacteria; kingdom Bacillati; phylum Actinomycetota; class Actinomycetes; order Geodermatophilales; family Geodermatophilaceae; genus Blastococcus; species Blastococcus sp. SYSU DS0973. Next base: position 17,969 of record NZ_JBJHAN010000008.1, on the reverse strand, counting down.
AGCAAGAAGGCGTGACCGCAGCCCTCTCCAGCTCTCCGTCCGGGTCCGGCTTCGTGCGGACGAGCCGCGACGGCGCCGTCCTCACCGTCTCGCTCGACCGCCCGGAGCAGCTCAACGCCCAGACGCCGGCCACCTGGTCGGCCCTGGCCGACGTGGGCGCCTCGCTCGACGACGACGTCCGCGTCGTCGTCGTGCGTGGCGCGGGCCGGGCCTTCTCGGCCGGCCTGGACCGGAGCATGTTCGACACCTCCTCCACCACGGGCGGCGGGCTCGGCGAGCTCGTCCGCCTGCCGGTGGAGGAGGCGCAGGAGCGCATCCGCGCCTACCAGGCAGGCTTCCGCTGGCTGCGCTCGTCGGGCGTCGTCTCGATCGCCGCGGTGCAGGGGCACGCCATCGGCGCGGGTGCGCAGCTGGCCCTCGCCTGCGACCTGCGGGTGTTCGCCGAGGACGCCCAGCTCCGGCTGCCGGAGGTCACCCTCGGCCTGGTCCCCGACCTGACCGGGACGAGCACACTGGTCGAGCTGGTGGGCTACTCGCGAGCGTTGGAGCTGTGCCTGACCGGCCGGGCCGTGAGCGCGGCGGAGGCCCGGGCGATCGGCCTGGCCACCGCGGTCGTGCCGGGGACGGAGCTGGACGACGCCGTCGGCGACCTCACCGCCGCCCTGCTGGCGCCGCCGGCCGGGGCCAGCAGGGCGACCGCGGCGTTGGTGCGATCGGCCGTGCGCAACGACTTCCCGACCCAGGACGCGGCGGAGCGGGCCGCCCAGGTGGAGCGCCTGCACGACCTCGCCGGCGGTCGCTGACGGTCGGCGGAACAACCGCCGTCGCGCCCCGGTTGGACGATCCGCCGGGTCGGAAGCGGCGCACGGAGGAGGTTCGGTGGACGGTCCCATGACCTCCATGGCGGCGATGCGGTCGTTCCGGCGCGATCCGGCGGTGACCGCACGTCGGCTGCCGAAAGGGACCGTCCGGCGGATCCTCGGCATAGCCCGGCCCTACAAGCGGGAGCTGACCACGTTCCTGGTCCTGGTCGTCGGGTCCTCGGTCATCGGGGTGATCACCCCGCTGCTGGCCGGGAACATCGTCAACCGGATCGCCGGGCTCGAGGGCACCGCGGCCGGCATCGTGCGGATCGCGCTGCTCATCGCAGGCCTCGCGGTCGTCGACGCCGCCATCTCGCTGGCCACCCGCTGGTACTCCGCCCGGATCGGCGAGGGCGTCATCTACGACCTGCGCAGCCAGGTGTTCGAGCACGTGCAGCGGATGCCGGTCGCGTTCTTCACCCGCACCCAGACCGGCGCGCTGGTCAGCCGGCTGAACAACGACGTCATCGGGGCCCAGCAGGCGTTCACGTCCACGCTCTCCGGCGTGGTCTCCAACGTCATCGGCCTGGTGCTCACCGCCGGCGTCATGTTCACGTTGTCCTGGCAGATCACGCTGCTGTCGCTGCTGCTCGTGCCGGTGTTCGTCATGCCCGCCCGGCGCATCGGCAGCCGGCTGCAGGAGATCACCCGGGAGTCCTACTCGCTCAACGCGTCGATGAACGCGACGATGACCGAACGCTTCAACGTCGCCGGCGCGTTGCTGGTCAAGCTGTTCGGCCGGCCCACCGTCGAGGCGGAGTCCTTCCGCGGCCGCGCCGCGCGGGTGCGGGACATCGGCGTGCTCTCGGCCATGTACGGCCGGACGTTCTTCACCGCGCTGACGCTGGTCGCCGCGCTGGCCACCGCGCTCGTCTACGGCCTGGGCGGCTGGCTGGCCTTCACCGGCACCCTCAGCGCCGGCGACGTCGTGGCGCTGGCCCTGCTGCTGTCCCGGTTGTACGGCCCGCTGACCGCGCTGTCGAACGTGCGGGTCGACGTGATGAGCGCGATGGTCAGCTTCGACCGCGTCTTCGAGGTGCTGGACCTGCCGCCGATGATCAGGGAGGCGCCCGACGCCGTCCCCGTGCCGGCCGACGACCGGTCGATCGAGTTCGACTCCGTCTCGTTCAGCTACCCGGCGGGTGCAGACGTCTCGCTGCCGTCGCTGGAGGAGGTGTCCCTGCCCGAGCACGGCGGGCCGGTGGACGTGCTGCACGACGTCAGCTTCCGGGTGGAGCCCGGGCAGCTGGTCGCGCTGGTCGGCCACTCCGGCGCGGGCAAGTCGACCATCGCCAACCTGGTACCGCGGCTGTACGACGTGACCGGGGGAGCCGTCCGGGTCGGGGGAGTGGACGTCCGGCATGCCACCCTCGGCTCCCTCCGCGACGCCATCGGCGTCGTCAGCCAGGACGCGCACCTCTTCCACGACACCATCCGCGCCAACCTCCGCTACGCCCGCCCGGAGGCCTCGGACGAGCAGTTGTGGGATGCGCTCACCGGCGCCCGCATCGGCGACCTCGTGCACTCGCTGCCCGAGGGGCTGGACACGGTGGTGGGCGACCGGGGCTACCGGCTCTCCGGCGGCGAGAAGCAGCGCCTGGCGATCGCCCGCGTGCTGCTCAAGGCGCCCGGCATCGTCATCCTGGACGAGGCGACCGCCCACCTGGACAGCGAGTCCGAGGCCGCGGTCCAGCACGCGCTCGACACCGCGCTGGCCGGGCGCACCTCCCTGGTCATCGCCCACCGGCTCTCCACCATCCGCAGCGCCGACCAGATCCTGGTGGTCGACGGTGGTCGGATCGTCGAGCAGGGGACCCACGAGGAGCTGCTCGCCCGGGACGGCCGGTACGCCGATCTCTACCGGACGCAGTTCGCCCGCAAGGAGCACGACGCCGCCGCTGTCGGGTGACCGCACCGAGTTTTCGTGGCGCTGCGCGCACAGCCGGGCACGCGCTGTCGCGGGCGCTCGGGAAACGGCCGAACGAGCAGATCAGACGGGGTGGAACTCCGGCGGGGGTCGGACGAGCGAGCGCTCGCGACCACTAGCGTCACTCCTGTCCCAGGCGACCGCAGCCCGGGGCACGTGACCGGGCTGGCGCGGTCACGCAGAACCACAGCAGGCGTCGGACGAACCGGCGGACGCCAGCGAGGAGGAGACGTGACCGCAGCGCACCCGCAGGACACCCAGATCCGTTCGCTCTACGCCCAGTTCATCGACGGGTGGAACCGGCGCAGCGGTGCGGCGGTGGCGGCCGGGTTCGCCGACGACGGCGACATCATCGGATTCGACGGCACGCATCACCGCGGTCGGCTCTCCATCGCCGCGGACCTGCGCCAGGTCTTCGGTTCCCACCAGACCCCCGCCTATGTCGCGGTGGTTCGCTCGGTGCGGCCGATCGGCGAGGGCGTCGCGATGCTGACGGCGCACGCGGGGATGATCCCCGCCGGCGGCAGCGACCTCGACCCCGACCTGAACGCCGTGCACACGATGGTCGCCGTCGACGAGGGGCGCGGCCGGTGGCGGATCTCGCTGTTCCAGGCGACTCCCGCGGCCTGGGACCAGCACCCGGAGGCCCGGGAGGCGCTCACCGAGGAGTTGCGGGGGCTGCTCATCCCGCAGTGAGCGTCGCTCAGCCGACGGTGGCGTCGACCGTGACGGCGTCGGCCTGCTCGACGACGGCCTTGCCGCCCACCCGGCCGATGTCGGCGATGATGCCGCCGGAGACCTGGAGCGCGACGGCCATCGCGGCCGGCGGGCCGACGGCACGGACGTCGTAGGGGGCGCTCAGCCGCTCCCCGTCGATGCGCAGGTCGCCCGGGGTTCCGGTGACCGCACTGGACGCGATCACCCGCACGCCGTCGACCTGGAGGGCCTCCGCGCCGGCGCCCCGGAGCTCCTGGATCGCGCCGAGCACCACCGACGCCGGTACCGCGCCGTCCGGATCCTGGATCGTGATGCGCAGGCCGGGACCCGTGGCCGGGAGCGTGCCGGCCAGGATGCCGATGGCCTCGGCGCGTGCCCGGGCCTCGGCCAGGGCGCTGCCGGACTCCTCCTGGCCGCTGCTGAGTTCCTCGACGGTCTGCCGGGTCTCGCCGATCTGCCGTCGCAGCGCCTCCTCGCGGGCGTTGAGCTCGTCGAGGATGAGGACGAGGTCCTGCTCGCGCCGCAGGTCCCGGACCTCCGGATCGGCCGTGCTCCGGATCTGGACGGTGAGCGCGAACCCCAGCGCCACGGTCAGCCCGGCGGTGGCCAGGACGGCGACCGGACGGCGCCAGCTGCGACGACGAACTGACCCTCTCGTGGAGGTAGAGCGTTCACCGCCGGTGGAGGCAGCCGGCGGGGAGTCGTTCTCCGACGCCGGCGACTCCGGCGTCGGGTCCGGCACCTCGTCGGTCGTCGGCTGGCGCTCCATCGAGCTCCACAGTAGGTCAGCGTCGCGGCGTGCCGGTGGTGCCCGGCCGGGTCAGCGAGCCGGTGCGGACGCCGACCGCGGCGTCGTACCGGTCGAGCAGCACCGCGGCGATCCGCTCGTCCGGCAGCAGGGGAGCGGTGACGACGTCGGCGCCCGCCCGGCGGAGCTTGTCGTGGAAGTGGCCCGGCGCGAGGAGGTAGGACGCGACCACGACGGTCGCGGCACCGGCGGCCCGGGCAGCCGCGACCGCGTCGGGCACCGCGGGGCGGGCGGCGGAGCCGTATCCGGTGGTGACCGGACCACTCCACGCCTCCTGCAGCAGCGCCGCCGTCCGCTCCACGTCGGCGACGGAGCGGTGGTCGCTGGAGCCGGCGGCGGCGACCACGACGGCGGTGCGGGGATCACCGGGGTCGGCGCCGGCCTGCACGAGCCGGTCGCGCAGCACGGCAGCCAGGCGCGGATCGGGCCCGAGGGGCCGGGCCGCGACGGTGCCGTCGGCCTGTGCCACGGCCCGGGCGATGTCCACGTGCACGTGGTAGCCGCCCGAGAGCAGCAGCGGGACGACGACCGCCGGCCGTCCCTCGGCCGACAGACCGGCCACGACGTCGACGACCGTGGGTGGCTGCACGTCGACGAACGCCGCGGTCGTCACGAGCCCGGCGCGCCCGGCTCGGGCGGCGAGGGCGAGCTCGGCGATCAGCCGGCGGCCGGTCGGGTTGCGGGTGCCGTGGGCACAGGCGACCAGCACCGGGGTCCGAACGGCGGAGGTCACGGAGCAGTGGTCACAGGGCGCGGGTGACGCCGCCGTCCACGGCGATCATCGTCCCGGTGACGTAAGAGGCGGCCGGGGAGAGTGCGAACGCCGCCACCCGGCCGAACTCCTCCGGGCGGCCGACCCGGCGCAGCGGGATGCCGGCCTCGGTCCGGGCGCGCATGGCGGCCGCATCCCCGGACGCGGCCTCGATCTCGGTGACCCGGTCGGTCGCGACGGTCCCCGGCAGCAGCCCGAGCACCCGGATGCCCCGTGGTCCCAGCTCGTCGGCCAGCGCCTTCGCCGTCATCGCCAGCCCGGGGCGCAGACCGTTGGAGATCGCCAGGTGCCCGATCGGCTGGCGCACCGAGGTGGAGAGGACGAACGCGATGACAGCACCCTCGCCGAGGTGGGGCACCAGCGCCTTCACCAGGCGCAGCGGGCCGAGCAGCACCGTGTCGACGCCGGCGCGCCAGTCGTCCTCGGCGATCTGCAGCGCCGAGCCGGGGGGCGGGCCGCCCACCGAGATGAGCGCGCCGTCGACCCCGCCCAGGCGGTCACGGGCTGCGGTGACCAGCCGCTCCCCGGCCGCCGCGTCGGCGAGGTCGGCGGTCAGCCCGTGCGCGGCCGGCGGCCCGCCCAGCTCGGTCACCGCCTGCGCGACGCTGTCCTCGGACCGGGAGCTGACCAGCACCCGGGCCCCGTCGTCGACGAGGGCCCGGGCGGTCGCGAGCCCCAGCCCCCGACTCGCGCCGGTGAGCAGAAATCCGCGACCACCCAGGCCCAGGTCCATGACTCAGTCCCTCCGGATCAGGCGGCGGAGCCGCGCAGCGACCGCAGAACGTACTGCATGATCCCGCCGTTGCGGTAGTAGTTCGCCTCACCGGGGGTGTCGATCCGGACGCGGGCGTCGAACTCCACCTCGCCGGCCTTCACCTTCACCGTGCGCGGGACCTCGCCGTCGTTCAGGGCGGTGATCCCGGTGATGGTGAACTCCTCGTCGCCGGTCAGGCCGAGCGACTCGCGGTTCTCGCCCTCGGGGAACTGCAGCGGCAGGACGCCCATGCCGATGAGGTTCGAGCGGTGGATGCGCTCGTAGCTCTCGGCGATGACGGCCTTGACGCCCAGCAGCGCGGTGCCCTTGGCAGCCCAGTCGCGCGACGAGCCGGACCCGTACTCCTTGCCGGCCAGCACGACCAGCGGGATGCCGGCGTCGATGTAGGCGCGCGAGGCGTCGTAGATCGTCGTCGTCTCGCCGGTCAGGTGGTTCTTGGTGACCCCACCCTCGGTGCCGGGCACCAACTGGTTGCGCAGCCGGATGTTGGCGAAGGTGCCGCGGATCATGACCTCGTGGTTCCCGCGGCGCGAGCCGTAGGAGTTGAAGTCGCGACGGTCCACCCCGTGCTCGCGCAGGTACTTGCCCGCGGGGCTGTCGGCCTTGATCGAACCGGCCGGGGAGATGTGGTCGGTGGTGACCGAGTCGCCGAGCACCGCGAGGGTGCGGGCGCCGGTGATGTCCTCGACCGGAGCAGGCTCGGCCGGCATGCCCTCGAAGTACGGAGGACGCCGGACGTAGGTGCTCTCCTCGGCCCACTCGAAGGTGTCACCGGTGGGCGTGGGCAGGTTCTGCCACTGCTCGGTGCCCGCGAAGACGTCCTCGTAGCTGCGGCCGAACTGCTCGGCCGAGACGGCGTGGTCGATGACCCGCTGGACCTCCTGCGGAGAGGGCCAGATGTCGCGCAGGAAGACGTCGTTGCCGTCGGCGTCCTGGCCGAGGGGTTCGTTGTTCAGGTCGACGTCCATGGAGCCGGCCAGGGCGTAGGCGATGACGAGCGGCGGGGACGCCAGGTAGTTCATCTTGACGTCGGGGTTGATCCGGCCCTCGAAGTTCCGGTTGCCCGAGAGCACCGAGACGACGGCGAGGTCGGCCTCGTTCACGGCGTTGGAGACCGGCTCGGGGAGCGGGCCGGAGTTGCCGATGCAGGTGGTGCACCCGTAGCCGACCAGGTAGAAGCCCAGCTTCTCCAGGTACGGGGTGAGCTCGGCCTTCTCGTAGTAGTCCATGACGACCTTGGACCCGGGGGCCAGCGTCGTCTTCACCCACGGCTTGCTGACCAGACCGCGCTCGACGGCGTTCTTCGCCAGCAGCGCGGCGCCGATCATCACCTGCGGGTTGGAGGTGTTGGTGCAGGAGGTGATCGCGGCGATCACGACGTGGCCGTGGTCGACGTAGGTCTCCGTGCCGTCCTCCATGACCACCCGGGTGGGCTTGGAGGGGCGGTCGGGCACCCGGTCCGGGACGGTCTGGTGGTTCGGCTTGCCGGCCTCCCCGTTGCCGGAGGCGAAGGGACTGACCGGGTCGGACGCGGGGAAGGACTCGGCCGAGGCTTCGTCGGCCGCGGACTCGACGCCGTAGGGCTGCTCCTGGCCGGGAACTCCGGGCTTGCGGTCCTCGCCGCCGGTCTCGTCGTCGGCCACGTAGTTCGCCAGCGACGTGCGGAACGCCGGCTTCGCCTCGGTGATCGCCACGCGGTCCTGCGGGCGCTTCGGCCCGGCGATCGACGGGACGACGGTGGCGAGGTCCAGCTCCAGGTACTCGGAGAAGGCCGGCTCGCGGGACGGGTCGTGCCAGAGGCCCTGCTCCTTGGCGTAGGCCTCGACCAGCTTGACCTGCTCCTCGGAGCGGCCGGTGAGCGTGAGGTAGGTGATGGTCTCCTCGTCGATGGGGAACATCGCCGCGGTGGAGCCGAACTCCGGGCTCATGTTGCCGATCGTGGCGCGGTTGGCCAGCGGGACGGCGGAGACGCCGGCGCCGTAGAACTCGACGAACTTCCCGACCACACCGTGCTCGCGGAGCATCTCGGTGATGGTCAGCACGAGGTCGGTCGCCGTGGCGCCGTCGGGCAGCTGACCGGTCAGCTTGAAGCCGACCACGCGGGGGATGAGCATCGAGACGGGCTGGCCGAGCATCGCGGCCTCGGCCTCGATGCCGCCGACGCCCCAGCCCAGCACGCCAAGGCCGTTGACCATCGTGGTGTGGCTGTCGGTGCCGACGCAGGTGTCGGGGTAGGCGATGACCTTGTCGCCCTCCTGGCGCGGGAAGACCACGCGCGCCAGGTGCTCGATGTTCACCTGGTGGACGATGCCGGTGCCCGGGGGGACGACCTTGAAGTCGTCGAACGCCCCCTGGCCCCAGCGGAGGAACTGGTAGCGCTCGCCGTTGCGCTCGTACTCGATCTCGACGTTGCGCTCGAAGCTCTCCGGCGTGCCGAAGACGTCGGCGATCACGGAGTGGTCGATGACCAGCTCGGCCGGCGCGAGCGGGTTGATCTTGTTCGGGTCGCCACCGAGGTCGGCCATGGCCTCGCGCATGGTGGCGAGGTCGACGATGCAGGGGACGCCCGTGAAGTCCTGCATGACCACGCGCGCCGGGGTGAACTGGATCTCCTGGTCGGGCTCGGCCGACGGGTCCCAGTTGGCGATCGCCCGGATGTGATCGGCGGTGATGTCCGCACCGTCCTCGGTGCGCAGCAGGTTCTCGAGGAGGACCTTGAGGCTGAAGGGCAGCTTCTCGGAGCCCTCCACCGCGTCGAGCCGGTAGATGTCGTAGTCGGTGCCGTCGACGGAGAGCGTCGCCCGTGCTCCGAAGGTGTCCTTGCTGGCTGCCACTGCTCTGCGCCTACCCCTCGTGGTTCATCACGCTTCGTTGACCACCCTCGATCATCCCAGTTCGCGGCCGGGTGGACCGAGTCAGGCGACCCTTCCCTCACCCGGTGACCTGTATCACGGCCCGGGAAACACGTCGGCGGGCCCGGGTCCGGCGGTGTCCGTGCCGCCCGGACCGCCGCACCCGTCGCAACCGGCGTTCGGGGGACGCGTGCCCCGGGGAGGGCACGCCTCCGCCCGGGGGTGCGGGGCCGTGGACCGGTGTCCCACCGCGCCGCTGCTGGGCGCCGCCTACGCCTGCGCGGTCGTCCTGCTCCTCCCGCCGGCCGGGCGGCCGGCGCGCACGGGAACCCGCCGCGCGGCCCTACCGTGGCGGGTGTGACCGGCGTCGTCCCCGAACCCCTGCCCGGCTGGCTCACCGCCGCCTCCCGCATCACCGCGCTCACCGGCGCGGGCATCTCGACCGACAGCGGCATCCCCGACTACCGGGGACCGAACGGCGTCTGGACGCGCGATCCGGACGCCGAGAAGCTCGTGACGCTGTCGTACTACGTGGGTGACCCCGACATCCGCCGCCGGGCCTGGCTGATGCGCCGGGACATGGGCGCGCTCGACGTGCGCCCCAACGCGGGGCACGCGGCGCTGGTCGACCTCGAGGCCCAGGGGCGGCTGCGCACGCTGATCACCCAGAACGTCGACGGCCTGCACCAGGCCGCCGGGTCGGCGCCCGACCGGGTGCTGGAGATCCACGGCACCGTGCACGAGGTCGAGTGCCTGGGCTGCCGCGCGCGGACGACGATGCAGGAGGCGCTGGACCGGGTGGCGGCCGGGGATCCCGACCCCGCGTGCCGGGCCTGCGGCGGCATCCTGAAGTCGGCGACGATCAGCTTCGGGCAGATGCTCGACCCCGCGGTGATCGACGCCGCGGCGGCGGCCGCCGCCGACTGCGACGTGCTCCTCGCGGTCGGCACCTCCCTGACCGTGCACCCGGCGGCGGGCCTCGTCGACGTCGCGGTGGCGAACGGTGCGCGCGTCGTCGTGGTCAACGCCCAGCCCACGCCGTACGACGACGTGGCGGACCTCGTCGTCCGGGAGCCGATCGGGAGCGCCCTGCCGAAGCTGGTCGCGGCCGGCTGACGGTGTCTTGGATCACGACCGGTGACGAGCCAGGGCCCTCCGAGCCCGGGTGACCTGGTCGTCGGGAACAGCGGCCAGGCGACGACGTGGCCGCGGGACGCGACGTCGGCTCCTCCGGCTGGTTCCGCACCCTCGGCCTGAGCGGAGCGCACCGGCTCGTCGTCGTCCCCGGCGGCCGATAGCGTGACGGGGACCACGTCTTCGGCCGGCCTCGTGCCGGCCCAGCACCTCCGGGAGCCGGCATGCGCGTCCCCCTCACCAGTCGCGACTTCCTCGACCGCGCCGAGCTGGTCTACGGGGACCGCGTCGGCGTCGTCGACGAGCCGGCGCAGCCCGCCCCGTCGCTCGGGGACGTCACCTACCGGGAGGTGGCCCGGCGGGGCCGCGCCCTGCAGGCCGGGCTCGACGCGCTGGGCATCGGCGAGGGGGAGCGGGTGGCGATCGTGAGCCACAACTCCGCCCGGCTGCTCGAGCTGCTGCTGGCCGTGCCGTCGTCGGGCCGCGTCGCCGTGCCGATCAACTTCCGGCTGCAGCCGGAGGAGGTGGAGTACATCGTCGGGCACTCCGGTGCCCGGGTGCTGCTGGTCGACCCCGAGCTGGAGACCTCGCTGAAGGGCGTGCGGGCCGAGCACCGCTTCGGGACGGGGGAGGAGTACGAGCAGCTGCTCCGCTTCGACGCCGAGCCCCGGCCGTGGTCGGAGCCGGACGAGGACGCCACGGCGACCATCAACTACACGAGCGGCACGACGGCGCGGCCCAAGGGCGTGCAGATGACCCACCGCAACATCTGGGTCAACGCGGTCACCTTCGGCATGCACATGCAGGTCAGCGACCGGGACGTCTACATGCACACCCTGCCGATGTTCCACTGCAACGGCTGGGGCCTGCCGTACGCCATGGCGGGGGTCGGCGCTCGCCAGGTGGTGATCCGCAAGATCGACGGCGCGGAGATCCTGCGCCGCGTCGACCAGCACGGCGTGACGGTGATGGCGGGGGCGCCGGCGGTCTGGAACGCCGTCCTGGAGGCCGCCGGGGACTGGGACGGCGAGGTCCCCGGGCGCGATCGGGTGCGGATCGTCGTCGCCGGTGCGCCGCCGCCGTCGCGGACCATCGCCCGCGTCGAGGCCGAGCTCGGGTGGGAGTTCAACCAGATCTACGGCCTCACCGAGACCGCGCCCCTGCTCACCGTCAACCGGCCGCGCGCCGAGTACGACGGCCTGGACGCCGAAGAGCGCGCCAAGCGGCTGTCCCGCGCCGGGGTGCCCGCGATCGGCACGCGGATGGCGGTGAGCGACAGCGGCGAGGTGCTCGCGCGCAGCAACACCGTGCTGGCCGGTTACTGGGAGAACCCCGACGCCTCGGCGGAGGCGCTGGAGGGCGGCTGGTTCCACACCGGCGACGGCGGATCGATCGACGAGCACGGCTACCTGACGATCTCCGACCGCAAGAAGGACGTGATCATCACCGGCGGCGAGAACGTCTCCTCGATCGAGGTCGAGGACGTCGTCTTCAGCCACCCGGCCGTCGCGGAGGTGGCGGTCATCGGCATCCCCGACGACAAGTGGGGCGAGATGGTGACCGCGATCGTCGTCCTGGCCGAGGGGGAGCAGGCCACGGAGGCCGACATCATCGCCCACTGCAGGGCGCGCCTGGCCGGCTACAAGGCGCCCAAGCGGGTCGAGTTCCGCGACCAGCTGGCCCGGACCGCCACCGGGAAGATCCAGAAGTTCAAGCTGCGCGAGGAGTTCTGGTCCGGCTCCGACCGCAGGGTCAACTGAGCAGCCGCCGAATCGGCAGGCTCCCGGGGCGACGGCGCTCCTCACCCGGCCCGTCCCACCCTTCGGGGTGAGGAGCGCTCAACGACGTCCCCGTCCGCACCGAACACCAGCACAGCGGCGCCCTCCCGGGGTGCCGGTCGTCGATGTGCTGGAAGAGGTCCGAAGACGTGGACAGCGGTATCCGGAGCGGTACGGCCCGCCCTTCGGGGGCTCGCACGGCACTGCGGGTGGTCGGGACGGCGCTGGCCGGCCTGGTCGTCCTCGGGCTCACCCCCGCGGTCGCGGACGCGGCGCCCCGCCGTCCCGGTGACAGCCAGATCGAGGCGGCGCAGGCGCAGGCCGACGCGGTCACCGGGCGCATCGGGGAGCTCCGCGGACGGTTGTCGGCCGCCCAGGCCTTGGTGGACGCCGCCCGCGCGGTATCGGCGATCGCGCTCGACGAGTACCAGGCGACCCAGGAGTCCTTCGAGGCCGCGCGGGCGCACGCCGACTCCGCCGCCGCGGCGTCCGCGCAGGCCGCGGCCGAGCTGGGTCTGGCGCGCGACGACGTGGCCGCGTTCGCCCGGCGCAGCTACATGGAGGGCAGCACCTACGCCGGCGCGACGGCGCTGGTCACCGCCGGCGACCCGGGCCAGCTCGTGGAGCGCGCCGCGCTGCTCGAGGCGGCCGGCAGCCACCGGTCCGACGTCCTCGGCCGGGTCGCCGAGCTCAAGGTGGTGGCCGACCGGGCGGATGCCGTCGCGCAGGTCGCTCTGGTCCAGGCGGATGCCCTCCAGACGGAGGCCGCCGCCACGCTGGAGATCGCGCGGACGGCGGAGATCTCCGCCCGCGCCCAGGCGGCCTCGCTCGCCGTCGAGGAGGAGCAGCTCCAGGAGGAGCTCGGCGCGGCTCAGCAGCAGTTGCAGACCCTCGTCGGCGCCCGCGCCGCCGAGGAGCGGACCGCGGCGGTCGTCGTCGCGTCGTCTGCTCCGGCTGCGGCTGCGGCTGCGGCTCCGGCTCCGGCGCCCGCTCCGGCTCCGGCGCCCGTTCCGGCTCCTGCGCCGGTCGCCGGCACGCCGTCGTCGAGCGGTGGCGGCTCGACCAGCCCGGCCCCGCCTGCCGGGACCGGGAACGCCTCCGTCGCCCAGCGGGCGATCGACACCGCCATGGCCTACCTCGGCACCCCGTACGCGTGGGGTGGCGGGGGTACCCGCGGACCCGGCCCCGGGCAGGACCCGGACCTGGGCATCGTCGGCTTCGACTGCAGCGGCCTGACCCAGCACGCGTACGCCCGCGCGGGCATCCCCATCCCCCGGAACAGTCGCGACCAGTACGCGGCGCTGCCCAAGGTCTCCAGCGACGACCTGCGCGCCGGCGACCTGGTCTTCTGGGGCACCGATCCCAGCAATCCGCGGTCGATCACGCACGTGGCGATCTACCTGGGTGGCGACCGGGTGGTGCAGGCGCCGCAGAGCGGCGACGTGGTGAAGGTGTCGCCCATGTGGTGGCGGGGATACGTCGGCGCGGTGCGGCCGAGCGCCCGCTGACGGGCCGGCCGCGGTGCGGTGAGCCGCGGGCAGTGAGGCGTCGGGCAGCCACGGGGGGAGCTGCCCGACGCAGACGCGAGGCTAGCAGTCAGGAACTCCCGCGGGCAGGGGTCCCGACGCGGCTGCGCCGGTTCGCCGGCGACGGCCGGGCGGGCCTGTGTCGGCGGGGGGTGGCCGCACCGGATTCGTGTAGGACACTGGGCAGGGGGCCGGGACGACACCGCCCCGTCGACGGCCTGCCCGAGCCGGGCAGTCGCGGCCCGGCACGACCAGGGAGCCACGTGTCCAGCGCTGCCAGCACCCCGACCGAGAGCGTGCCCGCCCACTCGCAGGCGCCCGTGCCGCCCTCCGTCGACGCCGCCCGGCTGGAGCGGGTGATCTTCGAGATCAAGCGCGTCATCGTCGGCCAGGACCGGCTGGTGGAGCGGATGATCGTCGCGCTGCTCGCCCGTGGTCACGTGCTGCTCGAAGGCGTGCCCGGCGTCGCCAAGACCCTGGCGGTCGAGACCCTGGCGACCGTGGTGGGTGGCAGCTTCTCCCGCCTGCAGTTCACGCCCGACCTCGTGCCCGCCGACATCATCGGCACCCGCATCTACAAGTCCGGTCAGGACTCCTTCGACACCGAACTGGGCCCGGTGTTCGCCAACTTCGTGCTCACCGACGAGATCAACCGGGCACCGGCCAAGGTGCAGTCGGCGCTGCTGGAGGTCATGGCCGAGCGGCAGGTCTCCATCGGCGGGGTCACCCACCCGCTGCCCGACCCGTTCCTGGTGCTCGCCACCCAGAACCCGATCGAGTCCGAGGGCGTCTACCCGCTGCCCGAGGCCCAGCGCGACCGCTTCCTCATGAAGGTGCTGGTCGACTACCCCAGCTCCGAGGAGGAGCGCGAGATCATCTACCGGATGGGCTCCGAGCCGCCGGTGCCCGAGACGGTGCTCGCCCCGGGTGAGCTGCGCCGGTTGCAGCGCACGGCCTCGCAGGTCTTCGTGCACCACGCCCTGGTCGACTACGTCGTCCGGCTGGTGATCGCCACCCGCTCGCCGCGCGAGCACGGGATGGACGACGTCGCCGGCTGGGTCTCCTACGGCGCCAGCCCGCGCGCCTCGCTCGGCCTGATCGCCGCCAGCCGTGCGCTGGCCCTGGTGCGGGGCCGGGACTACGTGCTGCCGCAGGACGTCCTCGACATCACCGCGGACGTCCTCCGCCACCGTCTGGTGCTCTCCTACGACGCGCTGGCCGACGGCGTGCCGGCCGACCACATCGTCAAGCGGATCGTGCAGACGGTCCCGCTGCCGCAGGTGGCCCCGCGGCAGGGCGCGTCCGGCGGCGGTCCGGGGGTGCCCGGCGGGCCATCGGTGCCGCCGGGGCACGGCGGTCCGTTCTTCGGCCCGCCGCAGGGCATGCCCCACGGCGGCCCGTGGGGGCAGGGCGCCCCGCAGGCCCCGGTCGGGCGGCCCTACGGACCCGGTCCGCAGGGGCCCGGCGGACCGGTCGCCGGCGGCGCGTCCGCGGCCGGCGGGCACGGCAGCTCCAACGGCGCCGTCCCCGGGTCGCAGCAGACGTGATCCGCCGCCGTCGCCGGGAGGAACCGCTTCCGGCCGCGCCCGAGCACCCCGGCCTGCTGCTGCACCCGGCGACGCCCGGGTCGGCCGCGGACGGGGGCGCGACGGAGGACGACGGTGCACCACCGCGGTTCACCGACGGCCCCGCCGACGTCCTGCTCCGGCGGCTCGAGCTCACCGTGCGCCGGCGGCTCGACGGACTGCTGCAGGGCGACCACCTCGGCCTGGTGCCCGGCTCCGGCAGCGAGGCCGGCGACTCCCGGACCTACCACCCCGGCGACGACGTGCGGCGGATGGACTGGCCGGTGACCGCCCGCACCCAGGTGCCGCACGTCCGCGAGACGATCGCCGACCGGGAACTGGAGACGTGGGCGGTCGTCGACCTGTCGGCCAGCCTGGACTTCGGCACCGCCAACTGCCAGAAGCGCGACCTGGCGATCGCCGGCCTGGCCGCCGTCGGCCACCTCACCGTGCACGGCGGCAACCGCCTCGGCGCCGTCGTCACCACAGGGGAGCGGGTCGACCGCTACCCGGCGATGCCCGGCCGGCTGGCCGCCGAGCGGCTGCTGCGCTCCGTGGTGGCCACACCGCGGGCCGCCAGCGGCCGGCGCGGGGATCTCGCGGCGGCGCTGGAGACGCTGCGCCGCCCGCTGCGCCGCCGCGGGCTGGTCGTGGTGATCTCCGACTTCCTGGGCGACAGCGACTGGGAGCGGCCGCTGCGCGGCCTGGGTACCCGGCACGAGCTGCTCGCCGTCGAGGTCCTCGACCCCCGGGAGCTGGAGCTCCCCGACGTCGGCCTGCTCACCGTGGTCGACCCCGAGACCGGCCAGACCCTCGAGGTACCCACCGGCGACGCCGAGTTCCGCGCCCGCTACGCCGAGGGCGCCGCCGCCCAGCGCGAGCAGGTGGCCGCAGCGCTGCGCCGGGCCGGCGCCGGCCACCTGCAACTGCGGACCGACCGTGACTGGCTCATGGACGTCGTCCGCTTCGTCGCCGAACGCCGACGTGCCGGCAACGGAGGGGCCTCCCGATGACCTTCCAGTCCCCGTGGTGGCTGCTGGCCCTGCTGGTGGTCGCCCTGCTCGTCGCGGTCTACGTGGTGCTCCAGCTGCGGCGCAAGGCGTACGCCGCCCGGTTCACCAACGTGGCGCTGCTCGGCTCGCTGGTCCCCAGGCGGCCGGGCTGGAAGCGGCACCTCGCCTTCGGGGTCGTCGCGCTCGGTCTCGCCACGCTCGTCGTCTCGCTGGCCGTGCCGAGCACCGAGGTGCGCGTGCCGCGGGAGAAGGCCACGGTGGTCATGGCCGTGGACGTCTCGCTGTCGATGGAGGCCGAGGACGTCGAGCCCACGCGGTTCCGGGCGATGCAGCGGGCGGCCACCGAGTTCGTCGACGTGCTGCCCGAGCGGATCAACCTCGGTCTGGTCACCTTCGCCGGCACCGCCACCACCGTGGTGCCCCCGACCACCGACCGGGCGCAGGTGGCGGTGGCCATCGAGAACCTCGACCTCGCCGAGGCGACGGCGATCGGGGAGGCGATCTTCACCTCGTTGGCGGCGATCGAGAACTTCCAGGCCTCGCTGGAGAGCACCGGTGAGGAGCCGCCTCCGGCGCGGATCGTGCTGCTCTCCGACGGCACCAACACCGTCGGCCGGGACAACACGCAGGCCGTCGACGCCGCCCGCGCCGCAGGGGTGCCGGTCTCCACCATCGCCTTCGGCACCGACTACGGAACCCTCGACATCGACGGCGAGCAGGTGCCGGTGCCGGTCGACCGGGGGGCGCTCGAGGAGATCGCCGACCAGACCGGCGGCAGCTTCAGCGAGGCCGCCAGCGCGGCGGAGCTCGAGCAGGTCTACTCGGACCTGGGCAGCCAGATCGGCTACACCACCGAGCCGAAGGACATCAGTCCGTGGTTCGTGCGGGCCGGCGTCCTGGTGGTGCTGGTCGGCGCCGTCCTCAGCCTGTTGTGGACCAACCGCCTGATCTGACGAAGGACCCCGCCGCCCCCACCACTCCCCGCGCTCGCGGCGGGTCCCCTGCGGTGGGGCCGTTCCAGCGGGTCACCGGGAGGGGTCGAGGACGAGCTTGCCGGTGGTGCGGCGGGCCAGCAGGTCCTCGTGTGCCTCGGCGGCGGCGGACAACGGGTAGCGGCCACCGATCACCGGGCGCAGCTGCCCGTCGGCGACCTGCTGCAGCAGGTCGGTCATGGCCGCGTCCATCATCTGCGGCCGCGACATGCAGTGCGCCAGCCAGAACCCGATGACCGCCCGGCTCTTCTGCAGAAGCATGCCCGGGGGCACCGAGTGGGTCCGCTGCCGTGCGGCCATGCCGTAGGTGACCAGCCGGCCGAAGGGCGCCAGGGCGGACAGGGAACCGGCGAAGACGTTGCCGCCGGTCATCTCCAGCACGATGTCGACCGGCTTGCCGCCGTTGGCCTCGCGCAGCGCTGCGGTGAACTGCTCGGGGTCCTCGTCGGCGAGCGCGGGGTCGACGGTGGCGTGCGCGCCGAGGTTCTCGGCGAGCGTCCGCTTCTCCGGGCTGGAGGCGGTGGCGATCACCCGGCCGGCGCCCCAGCGGCGGGCCAGCTGGACGGCCAGCGAGCCGACGCCGCCGGCACCGGCGATGACGACGACGGACTCGCCCTCGGCCAGGTGGGCGCTGGTGCGCAGCAGGTGCCACGCGGTGGAACCCTGGAGGACGACGGCCAGCGCCTGCTCGTCGCTGACGCCGGCGGGCACCGGCCAGGTGAGGACGTGGTTCGCCACCACCTTCTCGGCGTAACCGCCGCCGTCGAGGAGGCCGACGACGCGCTGCCCGCCCCCGACCGGGGTGCCGACGAACTCCGCCCCCGGAACGAGCGGCAGCCGCTGCTCGGCGAGGTAGCTGTTCTCGATCTGGTGCGTGTCGGCGAAGTTGACTCCCGCGGAGCTCACCTCGTAGAGCTGCTGACCCGGCCCGGGAGTGGGGTCGGGAAGGTCCACGACGTCCATGACCTCGGGGCCGCCGAAGCGGGTGATCTGCACAGCTCGCATGCACGTGAGGCTAGGGCCTGGCTCCGCGCGCCCACCCTGACACAGCGTCCGGAACTGAACGGTGCGCATGCAGCTGAGGCGTGGTGCTCTCCGTGCTCTTCGTCGGCATGGGGTTCGTCTGCGCGCTGCAGGCAGCCTTCGCCTACCGCGTGGGGGGGGGGGGGGGGGGGGGGGGGGGGGGGGGGGGGGGGGGGGGGGGGGGGGGGGGGGGGGGGGGGGGGGGGGGGGGGGGGGGGGGGGGG
>NZ_JBJHAN010000007.1:0-240760 GCF_054051055.1 Blastococcus sp. SYSU DS0973 | reverse complement strand
CCCCCCCCCCCCCCCCCCCCCCCCCCCCCCCCCCCCCCCCCCCCCCCCCCCCCCCCCCCCCCCCCCCCCCCCCCCCCCCCCCCCCCCCCCCCCCCCCCCCCCCCCCCCCCCCCCCCCCCCCCCCCCGGTGGTCTCGGTGGTGCGTTCCTGCGGAGCAGGGGGTCAGGCGCTGGGCGCCTGCTCCGCCTCCTGCTCACCCTTGGCCGGTCGGCTCTTGCTCTGCTGCGCCTGCTGCTGCAGTGCCTGGGCGTTCCGGTGCGGGGCGATCACCATGACCATGTTCCGGCCGTCCTGCTTCGGGTTGGACTCGACGACGCCCAGCTCACTGACGTCGGCGGCCAGCCGCTGGAGCAGGCGGTAGCCCATCTCCGGGCGCGACTGCTCGCGGCCACGGAACATCACGGTGATCTTGACCTTGTCGCCGCCCTTGAGGAAGCGCTCGACGTGGCCCTTCTTGGTCTCGTAGTCGTGCGGGTCGATCTTCAGGCGCAGCCGCATCTCCTTGATGACGGTGAGCGCCTGGTTCCGCCGGGCCTCGCGGGCCTTCTGGGCGGACTCGTACTTGAACTTGCCGTAGTCCATGAGCTTGGCGACGGGCGGCCGGGCCATGGGAGCGACCTCGACCAGGTCGAGCTCGGAGTCCTGTGCCAGGCGCAGCGCCTCGCCGATCGACACGATGCCGACCTGCTCGCCCTCGGGCCCGACCAGGCGGACCTCGGGGACTCGGATGCGGTCGTTGATGCGGGGCTCGGTGATGGCCTCTCCTTACGCTGCTGCGTGGGAGGAGCCGCTGGCCCACCCGGCGCCGACGCGCAGAAGGCCCCGCGAGCGTCTGCTCGCGGGGCCCACTCGGCCGGTGGCGCACGACCCTTGCGGGTGCGTGCGCACGCGATCACCGGCCTGTGGCCGGCTCTCGCGATCCGGGACCTGGGCGCCTGGACGGCGTCAGGTGGGAGCGGGCTCCTCTTGGACAGCGGCCCGGGGCGGGGCCGCTGGTGGTTCGCGCGCCTCGATGTAGCGGGGGAGGCACGCCCACGATACAGCGTCCCGGGCCCGTGGCGCATTCCCCCTGCCGTGCTGTGCCGGAACGACTCTCCGCAGGGCCCCGCGGCAGGCGCCGTCCAGAGGCTCGCCCCGAGCGGAGCGAGGGGTGAGGAGGACGGGGTCCTTCTTCAGTCGTCGTAGAGCAGAGGGGGCCGGACGGGGTCCTTCGCCCGGGCGGCGGCGTGCAGGGCGCGCAGCCCCTCGACCGCCCGCACGGCGTGCTCGCCGTCGACGGCCTGCAGCGCGTGCAGGGAGATCTCGTCGCCGTTCTCCAGCAGCAGCGAGCCCCAGGCGGACGTGCGCTCGAAGCGCACCGCGCGCACCGCCGTCCACGGCAGCTGGTGGTGGACGACGAGGTTCCGGACCCGGATGCCGTCGGCGTCGGCGTCGAGCCGCGACCGGCCGAGGAACAGCACCCCGGCGGCCAGGAGCAGCCCCAGACCCGCCATCGCCACCTGGTCGACGAGGCCGTAGTCGATGACGGAGTTGGTCGTCGACGGCAGGGAGAGCGCCACCAGCACCATGACCACCGCGATCACGGCGGCGAGGGCGGCGAGCAGGTGCCGCATCCGGCGGGGCACGGCGGAGACGGTGGACACGTCGGGCTGGGAACCGCTCACACCCCCATGGTGTCAGGATCGCGGCCGGGAGCGGCTGGCAGAGTGCAGGACGTGGAGATCACCGGCACCACCCAGCACGCGGCCTGGCAGGCGCGCACCCTGCCCCCGGTCGAGCAGCTGCGGGCGGACCTCTGGTCGGTACCGGTGCCGATCCCGCACAACCCGCTGCGCTACGTGAGCGTCTACGCCTTCGCCCTCGCCGGCGGCGGGCTCGGCCTGATCGACACCGGCTGGGAGAGCGACGCCGGCTGGAGCGCGCTCAGCGACGGGCTCGCCTCGATCGGCGGCTCGGTGGCCGATGTCCGGGGCGTGCTCGTGACACACCTGCACTTCGACCACCTGGGGCTGGCCTCGCGCGTCCGGGAGGCCAGCGGCGCCTGGATCGCCATGCACCCGGCCGACGCCACCGCGGTCGAGCGGCTGACCCGGACCGAGGCGCGCGCCGCCGTCGCCGCCGAGGTCGAGTTCCTCGTCGGCCTCGGCGCCCCGCGCGAGGACGCGGCAGCCGACGTGGGCGGTGCGGAGAGCCTCTCCGGTTTCATGCGCATGGCGGTGCCCGACCGGATGCTCGAGGACGGCGACCACGCCGCGTTCCCCGGGTGGTCGCTGCGCGCCCTCCACACACCCGGTCACACGCCCGGCCACCTGTGCTTCGCCGAGGAGCGCACCGGGCTCTTCTTCTCCGGCGACCACGTGCTGCCGCGGATCAGCCCGAACATCTCCAGCACCGACGGTGGATCGGCGGATCCGCTGCGCGACTACCTCGACTCGCTGGCCGGGGTGCGCGACCTGAACCCCACCGAGGTGCTGCCGGGGCACGAGTGGCGCTTCCGTGGGCTGGATGACCGCGTCGACGCGCTGACCGCGCACCACGAGGCGCGCCTGGCCGAGCTGCTGCGCGCCATCGCCGACCACCCCGGCTCCACGCCGTGGGACCTGGCCGCCCACCTGACCTGGTCGCGCCCGTGGGAGCAGTACGAGCGGCGGATGCGGATCTTCGCCGTGACCGAGACCGACGCCCACCTGCGGTTGCTCGCCAGCCGCGGGCTGGTGACCGGTAGCGGCGGAGCGGTGGCCACGTGGACGCTGCGGCCCCGCTGACCGTCGCCGGCCTGGCCGCCCGGGTGCTCGACGCTCCCCCGCGCCTGGGCGGCACCCGGCTGGTGTGCGTGGACGGGCCGGCCGGGTCGGGCAAGACCACGCTCGCCGCCCGGCTGGCCGCCGTCCTGCCCGACCCCGTCGTCGTGCACATGGACGAGTTCTACGCCGGCTGGACCCTCACCGGGGCCGCGGCGCGCCTGTCCGCCGGTGTGCTGCGCCCACTGGCCGACGGCAGGCCGGGCGCCTACCACGCCTACGACTGGGCGGCCGGCCGGTTCTCCTCCCGGCCGACGCCGGTGCCGGTGCCGGCCGTGCTGGTGGTCGAGGGGTGCGGCAGTGCGTGCCGGGCCACCGACGCCTGGGCCGGCCTGCGGATCTGGGTGGAGGCCGACCCGGCGGTGCGGCTCGCCCGCGGCCTGGCCCGCGACGGCGCGCAGCTGGCCGGCGAGTGGCACCGCTGGCAGCGGACGGAGACCGCGCACTTCGCCGAGGACGGCACCCGGGCGCGCGCCGACGCGGTGGTGGACGGCAGGGCGTGACCCCGGTCACCCGGGCCCGCGTGGCACCGGGCGAGGACACACGTCGGAAACCCCGGGCCGGGAAGATGGGGCTCCACCGCACCCGAGGGGGACACGTGACCGACACCGCCGGGGAACAGCCGGCCGGGCTCCCACTGGCCGGCTACACCGTCGCGGTGACCGCTGCCCGCCGCAAGGAGGAGCTGGGCGCGCTGCTGGACCGCCGGGGCGCCCGCGTGCTCTACGCCCCCGCCATCCGGATCGTCCCGCTGGCCGACGACGCCGAGTTGGTGGCTGCGACCCGGCGGGTGCTCGAGGCCCCCGTCGATCTCGTCGTCGCCACCACCGGGGTCGGCTTCCGTGGCTGGCTGGAGGCGGCCGACGCCTGGGACCTGCCGCTCGTGCAGCACCTGTCGGGGTCCCGCGTCCTCGCGCGCGGCCCGAAGGCCCGCGGGGCGATCCGGGGTGGCGGACTCGTCGACGCCTGGTCGCCGGCGTCGGAGTCCTCGGCCGAGGTGCTCGAGCACCTGCTGTCGGGGGCCGAGGGCCCGCTGGCCGGCCGCCGGATCGCCGTCCAGCTGCACGGCGATCCGCTGCCCGACCTGGTCGCCGGGCTGCAGGACGCCGGCGCCGACGTGCTCACCGTCCCGGTCTACCGCTGGGTGCTGCCCGAGGACGTCGTGCCGGTGCGCCGGCTCATCGGTGCCATCGTGGCCGGCGGGGTCGACGCGGTGACCTTCACCAGCGCGCCGGCCGCGGCGAGCCTGCTGCAGGTGGCCACGGAGCTGGGCCAGCAGGAGCCGGTGGTGGCCGCGATGAACGGGCGGGTGCTCGCCGTCGCCGTCGGCCCCGTGACCGCCGGCCCGCTGGACGCCGCGGGCATCCCTTCCTGCCAACCGGAACGCGCCCGCCTGGGTGCCCTGGCCCGTGAGGTGGTCGCCCGGCTGCCGGAGCGCGACCCCGTGCTCCAGGTCGGCCCGCACACGCTCCAGGTCCGCGGCCACGCCGCCGTCGTCGACGGGCAGCTGGTGGAGCTCGCGCCGGGGCCGCTGGCCGTCCTGCGCGAACTGGCCCGGCAGCCCGGCCACGTCGTCTCGCGACCGGACCTGGTGGGCTGTCTGCCGGGTGGCGGTGACGGGCACGCGGTGGAGATGGCGGTGACCCGGCTGCGGGCGGCCCTCGGCGCGCCGCTGGTCGAGACCGTCGTCAAGCGCGGCTACCGCCTCCGGGCCTGATCCTCCGGGCCTGGTCCTCCGGGGCCCGTCGAGGGACCGTCCGGGCGCAGGTTCCGCCGCATGAGCACGCGCGGGAACCCGTTGACGACCGAGCCGGTGTCGGCCACCTTCTCGAACCCGGCCCGCTCGAACAGCGCCCGCGTACCGACGTAGGCCATCGTGAGGTCGACGTTCCGCCCGCCGTTGTCCACCGGGTACGCCTCGACCGCCGGCGCGCCGTGCGCGCGGGCGAACTCCACGGCGCCGGCGACGAGGTGGTGGGAGACGCCCTGCCCCCGGTGACCGGGACGGACGCGGACGCACCACAGCGACCACACGTCGAGGTCGTCGACGTGCGGGATCCGCCGGTTGGTGGCGAAGCTCGTGTCGGCGCGTGGGTGGACCGCCGCCCAGCCGACCACCTCGTCCCCGTCGTGGGCGAGCACGCCCGGTGGCGGATCCTCCGCCACGAGTCGGCGCACCCGCTCGCCGCGGGCGGCGCCGACCAGCTCCCGGTTCTCCTTCGACGTCCGGAGCCGGTAGCTCAGGCACCAGCACACGTCCGCGTCCGGCCGCTTCGGGCCCAGCACCGCGGCCACGTCGGGACAGCTGCTGGCCGGGCGCACCTCGATCACCATGCGTGCATCGTGGCAGCGACCACCGACAGCCGGCCGGATCCGCGTCCCGCCGCGAACCTCACCGCCGGCCCCCGGCGCGGTGAGGCGGTTGTTCCCGAGAGGTCATGCGAGCGCGGCGGCGAGGTAACGGCGGCTTCCTAGCGTTCTCCCCCACAGGATCCGCCCGTCCGGCGGCCGCGAACCGAGGGATGCGCCCATGACCTCCACCCCCACCGTCCGCGCCCCCGGCGCCGGGGCTCCGCCGTCGACCGAGCCCGCCGCCGGCGCGCCTCCGGTCGCCCGACGCGGATCGCGGTGGATCGACGACTACAACCCCGAGGACGACGAGTTCTGGGCGTCGCCGCAGGGCCGGCCGGTGGCCCGCCGGAACCTGATGTGGTCGGTGCTGGCCGAGAACATCGGCTTCAGCGTGTGGCAGATGTTCAGCATCGCCACCGCCGTCCTGGCCTCGATCGGCTACGGCTTCACCAGCGACCAGCTGTTCTGGCTCGTCGCCACCGCAGGCCTGGTGGGCGCGATCATGCGGGTGCCCTACACGTTCATGCCGGCGCTGGTCGGCGGCCGGAACTGGACCGTCGTCAGCGCGGCCCTGCTGCTGGTGCCGGTGACCCTGCTGACCGTCGCGGCCACCACCGGCCAGCCCTACTGGTTCTGGGTCCTGACGGCGATCACCTGCGGCGTCGGCGGCGGGAACTTCGCCTCGTCGATGGCGAACATCTCGTTCTTCTACCCGGACAGGGAGAAGGGCTTCGCCCTCGGCCTGAACGCCGCCGGCGGGAACATCGGCGTCGCGATCATCCAGCTCGTCGGGCCGCTCGCGGTCACGGCGGGGGCGATCGCCTTCGTCGGTGGGAGCACGGGGGCGACGGAGGCCGGCGACGCCCGCTACGTGCAGAACGTCGCGCTCATCTGGGTGCCGTTCATCGTGCTGGCGGTCGTCGGCGCCTGGTTCGGCATGAACAACCTGTCCGGCGCCAAGGCCAACGTCGCCGACCAGGCCGCCGTCGCCCGGCGCAAGCAGACGTGGGTGATGGCGTTCCTGTACATCGGCGCGTTCGGCTCCTTCATCGGCTTCTCGGGCGCCTTCCCGCTCGTGCTGGCCAACGAGTTCGCCGCCGACACCTACCGCTACGCCTTCCTCGGGCCGCTCGTCGGCTCCCTGTCCCGGCCGTTCGGCGGCTGGCTGGCCGACCGGGTGGGCGGCGCGAAGATCACCGTCGTCACGTTCGTCGGCCAGGCGGTCGCCATCGGCTCGGCGATCGCGTTCCTGCGCGCCGGCAGCTTCGGCGGCTTCCTCGCCAGCTTCCTGGTGCTCTTCGCCGTGGTCGGCATGACCAACGGGTCCACCTACCGGATGATCCCGATCATCTACCGCGCCGAGGCCGCCGCCGACCACCCCTCCGACACCCCCGCCGAGGTCCTGTACCGCGCCCGCCGGGACACCGCCGCCGCCGTGGGGATCATCTCGGCGGTGGGCGCCCTGGGCGCGGTCTTCATCCCGCGGATCGTGTCGGAGTCCTACGGGGCCACCGGCGGGGTGGAGACGGCGCTGCTGTCGTTCTGCGGCTTCTACATCGTCTGCGTGGCGGTCACCTGGTTCGTGTACCTCCGCCGCGGCACGCTGATGCAGCGCGCAGGAGTCTGATCCCGCTCCCGCCGGGCCCGTCCTCCCGAAGGGCGGGCCCGGCGGCGCATCCGTGGCCCTCGCGGGTGAGGCCGGCTCGCCCCGGGGTGCAGACACAACTCCGCACCCACGAAGATCACCGCGTGACCGCAGCCGAGGACTCCAGCACCGGGCGCGCGCTGATCGAGGCAGGCAGCCCGGTCGCCGGATCTATGAGCACCGCCGCCGCCGCGGTGGTCTTCGAGCCGGCGACGGCGCGGGTGCAGGTGGACGACCGGTTCGCCGCCGCGCTGCGCACCGCGGCCGCGGAGGCCTCCGGAATCGCCGTCGAGCGCGAGCGGGTGCGGGTGGGTGCGGCACTGGCCTTCGCCGTCGAGTACGCCGCGACGCTGCACCGCACCGGCCGGTCGGCGCGCACCGACAACTTCTTCACCCCCCGGCCCGGCAGCCGGCCGGTGGCCGACGAGCTCGTCGAGGCGGTCGTGGCCACCGCTCGGCGGTCCACCGACGAGCGCCGGGTCCGGCACCTGGGCTACCTGCTGGCCGAGGTCGCCGTCTCCCCCGACATCGACGCCGAGCTCGTCGGCCGCGCCCTGCACCTGGCCGGGGAGCTGCGCTGGCGGCAGCTGGCCCTGCTGGCCGCCGTCGGCCGCCGCCACCGCGTGCCGCTGCCGATGACCCCGCTCGACGACGAGCCGCACGGGTGGGCGGCGTGGGGCGCCCGCGAGGACGTCACCGACCTGCAGCACGCCGGCCTGCTCGACCCGCCGCCGGCCCAGCCACGCCCGGGGGGCGCGGCGCTCCCCCGGCTGCGGATCGCCGACCTGCGCCTCACCCGGCGCGGGGTGTTGGTGCACCGGCTGCTGGTTCTCGAGCTGCTCCGCGACGCCGCCGTCGCCGCCGCCCTGGCCGACCTGGGGCTCCCCCGCTCCTGACCGGTAGCGGGCGGCCCGCCGACGAGCAGCCGACCTCCCGGGAGGTCGGGCTCTGCTCACTCCTGGAAGCAGAGCCCGATGTCGCGCGGAGGGCGGAACCGCCCGGCCGGGCTACCGCGCCAGCGGCCGTCGCCGCGCGACCAGCACGGTGTCCGGCGCCCGATTGCCCGTCCGCTCGACGGCGCCGCGGTCGTGGTCCCGGGTCTCGGTGACGAGCTCCACCCAGTCCGCCCGGTCGAGCACCGCCGCGACGTCCCCGGCGGTGTAGAGCGCGCCCGGCTCGTGCGCGTGGTGCTGGCCGTGGGCGGCGTCCTCGCCCAGGAGGTGGCCGACCACGAGCAGGGTGCCACCTGGCGCGACCGCGGCTGCGAGCCGCTCGAACATGGCTGCGCGGTCGGTCCAGGCCGCGTGCAGGTAGTGCGCCGTCACCAGGTCGAAGCGCCGCTCCGGCGGCGTCCAGGAGTCCAGGTCGGCGGGCAGCCACTCCACCCGGTCCGCCAACCCCCGGGCGCGGGCAGCCGCGGCGGCGCGCCCGAGCGCGACGGGCGAGAAGTCGACCCCGGTCACCCGCCACCCGCGCTCGGCCAGCCAGAGGGCGTCGGCGCCCTCGCCGCAGCCGGCGTCCAGCGCACTGCCCGGCCGCAGGCCGGCCACCTCGAGCACCAGCTGCCGGTTGGGCCGGCCGCTCCACAGCGCCGGGTTCGACCGGTACAGCTCGTCGTAGGACTTCCGGTCCGTGTCGCTCATGCCGGCATGCTCCGCCGCTCGGCCACCGCACGCCTGGTGTCCTCGGCGAGGAGGTCAGCGGAGATCGCAAGCACCCACGTTGCCGGGGACGACGTCAGACCTCGACGACGATCTCGCCCCCGGCCTGGTGCACCGGGTAGAGGCGGATCGGCGCGGCTCCCGACGTCGAGGAGCCGTCGCTCCACCGGTAGGCGTAGAGGTGCAGCGGGCAGACCAGCACGTCGACGTCGGTCTGCCCGTCGGCCAGCGGTCCCCCGGCGTGCGGGCAAGCGGCCTGGGTGGCGTGCATCGAGCCGTCCCGCAGCCGGAAGACGGCGACCTGGACGCCGCCGGCGACGAACGCCCGGCCCTCGCCGATCGGGACCTCGTCCACCCGCCCGACGGTGTACGCCTCGCCGCGCACCGGCGCCGCCCGGCCCGGAACCGCGACCCCGGTGGCCGGGGTCCCGGTCTCGGTGCCCGGGGTGGTGGGCTGGTCGACCTCGGTGGCGTGCTCGAGCCGGGTCACGGTGTTCATCGGACCGGCACCTTCGGCAGCTCGACCAGCGGCAGGGACGGGCGGAACTGGCCGGGCGTGGCCGGTTCCTTCCCGTCCTGGCCCCACGGGTCGGTGTACGCGTCGATCGACCTCTGCATGCCCTCGTCCAGGTCGGCGACGATCCCCTCGCTGTCCTCGAGCAGGACCTGCTGGATCTTCTGCAGACCGACGCGCGGCACGAAGTCGTAGGTGCGCTCCAGCCAGTTCGCGTTCTCCCGGTAGTACTGCATGAACCGGCCGGCGAGCGTGATGACCTCCTCGGGCGAGTCGACGGTGGCCAGCAGGTCACCCTTGCGGACGGTGGCCCCGGCGGCGCCGCCGACGTAGACCTCCCACCTGCCGTCGCCGATGGCCACGACGCCGACGTCCTTGACGTAGGCCTCGGCGCAGTTGCGCGGGCAGCCGACGACGGCGAGCTTCATCTTGGCCGGGCTCTCGATGCCCTGGAACCGGGTCTCCAGGTCGATGCCGAGCTGGGTGGAGTCGCCGAGGCCGAACCGGCAGAAGTCGCTGCCCACGCAGGTCTTCACGGTGCGGAAGCTCTTGCCGTAGGCGTATCCGGACGGCATGCCCAGGTCGTCCCACATCGCCGGCAGGTCCTCCTTGCGGACGCCGAGCAGGTCGATCCGCTGGCCGCCGGTCACCTTGACCATCGGGACCTCGTACTTCTCGGCGACCTCGGCGATCCGGCGCAGCTGCGCCGGGGTGGTGACCCCGCCCTTCATCTGCGGAACGACGGAGAAGGTGCCGTCGCGCTGGATGTTGCCGTGCACCCGGTCGTTGATGAACTTCGCGTCGTTCTCCTGGACGTACTCGGTGCCCCAGATCGTCCGCAGCAGCGAGGTCAGGCCCATCTTGGACTTGGCGTCCTCCTGCCCGCCCGGGGCCAGCGCGGCGAAGACGGCGGAGACGCTCCGCAGGTCCTGCTCCCGGATGGCGGCCATCAACTCCGGCTTGGCCATCGGGATGCCGGGGACGTACCAGGACGCCGAGGGGTCCTCGGTGAGCTCGCCGTCGGCGGCCCACTCGACGATCTGCTTGACCAGCGACTTGCACGAGCCGCAGCCCTTGCCGGCGCGGGTGCGGTCCATGACCGCACCGACGCTGCCGCAGCCGTCGGCCACGGCCCCGCAGATGTCGCCCTTGCTGACGCCGTTGCAGTTGCACACCTGGCTGTCGGCGGGCATCTCGGCGACGCCGACCTCCTCGACGCCGTCGGAGAGGTCGACCAGCAGCCGGATCCGCTCCTCGGGCAGCGGCGCGCCGCGGTCGAAGGCCTGGGTGAGGAACGCGACCTTGCGGGTGTCGCCGAGCAGCGTCGCGCCGACGAGCTTGTCGTCGCGGATGACCACCGACAGGTGCACGCCCCGCTTGGGCTCGGAGATCACCAGGAACTCGTCGTCGTCGCGCTCGGGGGTGTTGACGCCCATCACGGCGACGTCGACCCCGGCGACCTTGAGCTTCGTCGCCGTCCGGCTGCCGTGGTACTCGGCGTCGGGGTCGGTACCGGTCAGCACGTCGGCGAGCACCTTGGCGTGCTCCCAGGCCGGGGCGACCAGCCCGTAGACCGAGCCACGGTGCTGGGCGCACTCGCCGATGGCGTAGACGTCCGGGTCGTCGGTGCGCAGCTGGTCGTCGACGACGATGCCGCGTTCGACCTCCAGCCCCGAGCGGACGGCGATGTCTGAGCTGGGCCGCACCCCGGCGGCGATGACGAGGAGATCGGCGTCGAGCTGCCGCCCGTCGGCCAGGCCCACACCGCGGACACGGTCGCCGCCGATCACCTCGGTGGCGAAGACGTCGAGGTGGACGGCGATCCCGAGCGACTCGACGCTGCGCTTGAGGATCGCGCCCGCCTCCGGGTCCAGCTGCATGTTCATCAGGTAGGGCGCGGCGTGCACCAGCTCCACGTGCAGGCCGTGGCCCTGCAGTGCCCGGGCGGCCTCCAGTCCGAGCAGCCCGCCGCCCATGACGACGGCCCGGCGGCACCGGCCGACGGCGTCGAGCATCGCCCGGGTCTCGTCGATGGTCCGGAAGCCGTACACCCCGGGCAACAGTTCGCCGGCGTCGTCGCGGACGCCCTTCATCGGCGGGATGAACGAGTAGCTGCCGGTGGCCAGGACCAGGTGGTCGTAGCCGGTCACGCTGCCGTCGGCGGCGTGCACCTGCTTGGCCGCGGTGTCGATCCGCTCGACCCGCACCCCGGCGCGCAGGTCGATGCCGTTGTCGGCGTACCACTCGTGGGAGTTGAGGACGATCTCGTCCTCGTGCGACTCGCCGGCCAGCACCGGCGAGAGCATGATCCGGTTGTAGTTGCCGTGCAGCTCGTCGCCGAAGACGGTGATCCGGAACTGCTCCCCGCCGCCGCGCTCGAGCACCTCCTCCACGAACCGGGCGCCAGCCATGCCGTTGCCCACGACCACCAGGCGGCCGCGGAGGTCGAGCTCGTCGTCCAGGTGCAGCGTCGTGGCGCCGGTGCGCCGGCCGCCCAGCACCCGGCTGTCGGTGACCGTCATCAGACCTCCACCAGACCCAGGTCGACCACGAGCTCGCCGGTGACGCCCTCGGGCGCCGCCGCGTGCAGCTCCACGACGGAGCCGCCCACCAGGTCCTCGACCACGCGCAGCGGCACGTGGGTGTCGGCCTTGGCGCCGATCGGGAACCACCGCATCGGCTCGCCGTCGCGCACGAGCAGCACGTAGACCAGTTCGGCGGCCGAGTTCCCCCCACGGAAGTAGAGCGCCTGCGCCGTCTGGCCGGTGGGCACGGTGTAGTGCAGCGCCGGATCGATCGGTCCCGGCTTGGACAGCCCCTCCCCGGTGATCGGGAAGACGCCTTGCAGGAAACGGGGAGTGCTCTTCACGGGGGTTCTCCTGGTCGTCGTCGTGCGGGACGGCGGGTGGGGCACGGGTGCGGTGGCAGGCCGGTGGGCCGTGGGCCGGGGCTGGGCGGCCGCGGGCGGCGGCGGGATGCGCTCCTCCGGGCCGCCGACCCGGGTGACGGCGACGGCGCAGACCTTGAAGGCGGGCATCTTGCTGGTCGGGTCGAGCGCGTCGGCGTCGGTGAGCGCGTTGGCGCTGGCCCCGCCGCCCCAGTGGAACGGGACGAAGACGGTGTCGGGGCGGATCGTGTCGGTGACCGATGCGTGGAAGCGCGCCCGTCCGCGGCGCGTGCTCAGCTCGACGACGTCGTCGTTGCCCACGCCCAGCGCCCGCGCGAGATCCGGGTGCAGCTCCGCCCGGGGGCTCGGCGCGATCAGCTGGAGGCTGCGCGTCCGGCGGGTCTGCGTCCCCGACTGGTACTGGGCAAGCACCCGGCCGGTGGTGAGGACGTACGGATGGTCGGCGTCGGGGCGCTCGTGGGCGTCGACGTGCTCCACCCGGATGAACCGGGCCCGACCGTCCGGGGTGGCGAAGCGGTCGAGGAACAGCCGCGGGGTGCCCGGGTGCGTCTCTCCGGGGCAGGGCCAGAAGACGCCCTGCTCCTCGTCGATGCGCCGGTAGCTGATGCCCGAGTAGTCCGCCGTCCCGCCGGCGCTGGCGCGGCCGAGCTCCTCGAACACCGTCTCCGGATCGCCGCTGAACAGCTCACCCGCCCCGAGGCGGCCGGCGAGCTCGGCGAGCAGTTGCAGGTCGTCGCGCACGCCGTCCGGCGGGTCGAGCGCGCGGCGGCGGCGGATGACCCGGCCCTCGAGGTTGGTCATGGTGCCGGCCTCCTCCGCCCACATGGCGCTGGGGAGGACGACGTCGGCGAGCTCGGCGGTCTCGGACAGGAAGAAGTCGCTGACGGCGAGGAAGTCGAGGTCGCGCAACCGGCTGATCACGCGGCGGGCGTCGGGGGCGGAGACGGCGACGTTGGAGGCGAGCACCAGCAGGGTCCGGACCCCGCCCTCGGTGCCGAGCGCGTCGAGCAGCTCGAAGGCGCTCCTCCCCGGCTTCGGCAGGTCGTCGGGGTCGACGCCCCAGACGGCGGCCACGTGGGCCCGGGCGGCAGGGTCGGTCAGCGACCGGTAGCCGGGGAGCTGGTCGGCCTTCTGCCCGTGCTCCCGGCCGCCCTGGCCGTTGCCCTGGCCGGTGACCGTGCCCCAGCCGCTGCCCCGCCGGCCGGGCAGGCCGAGGGCGAGCGCGAGGTTTATCCAGGCCTGCGCGGTATCGGTGCCGCTGCGGTGCTGCTCCGCACCCCGGGCGGTCAGGATCATCGCCTTTTCCGCGCGGGCGAGGGCGAAGACGGTGCGCCGCTGGTCGGGCACCGGCACCCCGGTGAGCCGCTCGACGCGGTCGGGCCAGTAGGCGGCGACACCGTCCCGCACCGCCTCGAAGCCGGTGGTGCGCGCGGACACGTACTCCTCGTCGACCAGCCCCTCGGCCAGCGCGATGTGCAGCAGCCCGTTGGCCAGCGCCAGGTCGGTGCCGGGCAGCGGCTGCAGGTGCAGCGCGGCGCTGCGGGCGGTGGCCGTGCGCCGGGGGTCGACGACGATGTGCTGGGCGCCGCGCTCCCGGCCCGCGTCGAACCACTGCATGGCCGGCGGCATGGTGTCGGCCGGGTTGCTGCCCACCAGCACGACGACGTCGGCCTCGGCGATGTCGCTGAGCGGGAACGGCATGCCCCGGTCGAGGCCGAAGGCGCGGTTGGCCGCACCGGCCGCCGAGGACATGCAGAACCGGCCGTTGTAGTCGATGGCGCTGGTGCGGAGCGCGACCCGCGCGAACTTGCCGAACTGGTAGGCCTGCTCGTTGGTCAGCGACCCGCCGCCGAAGCAGCCGACGGCGTCGCGGCCGTGGCGCCGCTGGGTGCGCTCGATCGCGGCCACGACCCGGTCGAGCGCCTCGTCCCAGGTGCTCTCCACGAGCGGACTGGTGCGGTCGCCGGGGACGGCGCGTACCAGCGGCCGCAGCAGCCGCTCCGGGTGGTCGAGCAGCTCGGCCGACGACCAGCCCTTCGAGCACAGCCCGCCGCGGTTGGTCGGGAAGTCCAGCGGCACCAGGGTGGCCGGCCGGGCGCCGGCGGTGACGGCCATGCCGCACTGCAGCGAGCAGTACGGGCAGTGCGTGTTCGTCGTCCGGGAGGCGCGCACGCCCGGGGCGGCGGACGCGGGCGAGACGGTGGCGGACACGGGACCCAGCGTCGAGGGCCGTCGTTTCCCTTCGTGGACCGCGACGTCAACGCTCGGTTCCGTCGGCCTCACACGAGGGTGGCCGACCCTGTGCGGTCGACCGGGAGCATGATCACCCGCAGACGGCGCCGACCGAGGGAGAGCACGATGACCGAGCCGGACCCGACCGCCGACCCCGACAGCCCCCAGGGCCGCGGTGGCGCGGCCGCGGCGGTCCCGGCCACCCCGCCCGGTGCCGGGCGGTCGGGGCTCGACCGGCGCCGGATCCTCGGTGCGGCCATCGAGTTCATCGACGACAACGGGTTGACCGCGCTGACCATGCGCCGGCTCGGCGCCCACCTCGGCGTGGAGGCCATGGCGCTGTACCGCTACGTGCCCGGCCGCGAGCAGTTGCTCGACGGGGTGGTGGAGTCGGTCGTCGACGAGCTCTACGGCGACCCCGACGTGCACCTGAGCGCGGTGCACGGCTGGCAGGACTACCTGCAGCGGCTGGCGCACGGGGTTCGCCGGATCGCCCTGGCCCACCCCGAGGTCTTCCCCCTGGTCGCCACCCGGCCGCCGGCGGCCCCGTGGGTCCGCCCGCCGCTGCGCAGCCTCCGCTGGGTCGAGTCCTTCCTGGACACCCTGGTCGACAGCGGCTTTCCCGAGGATGCCGCGGTCGCGGCGTACCGGGCGTACTCCAGCTTCCTGCTGGGCCACCTGCTGCTGGAGGTCTCGCAGAAGGGCGTGAAGATCAGCCCGGAGGACCAGCCCGAGGGCGTGCCGGACGCGGCGGGGAGCACCGACCTGAGCGCTTACCCGACCGTCGTCCGCCTCGAGCCCCTCCTCTCGCTGGACGAATCGGCCACCGAGTTCGAGGAGGCGCTGGAGAACCTGCTCGGCCGCCTGGAGGTCGTGCTGGCCGAGGCGCGCACCCCCCGGCGCGGAACCCCGCGCATCTGATCCACGGGCTGTGCGGAATGCATGGCACATCGGTTGTTTACAACGTAAATGCGCGGGCACCGAAGAGATCGTCCCCGTCCGCGCGAGACGCGCCCCGGGACGGAGCACTCCCCTTCCCCGCCTCTCCAGGAGTCATGCGCATGATCACCGAGCACCAGCTGAGCGACGTCATCGGCAGCACCGCCGTCGGCCCCGACGGCAAGCTGGGCACCGTCGGCGAGGTCTACCTCGACGACGAGACCGGCCGCCCCGAGTGGGCCACCGTCCGCACCGGGATGTTCGGCACCAAGGAGACCTTCGTGCCCCTGGCCGACGCCGACATCTCCGGCGAGGAGCTGCGCGTGCCCTACGCCAAGGACAAGATCAAGAACGCTCCGCACATCGACACCGACGGGCACCTCTCCCCCGCGGAGGAGACCGAGCTGTACCGGTACTACGGCCTCGCCGCCGGCGGCACCGGCACCGACGTCACCGACACCACGCGCACGACGACCACGGACACGACCCGCGGGGCCGTCAGCCACGACACCTCCGGGCCCACGACCGACGACGCGATGACCCGCTCCGAGGAGCAGCTGCACGTCGGCACCCAGCGGGTGGAGACCGGCCGCGCCCGGCTCCGCAAGTACGTCGTCTCGGAGAACGTCTCGCAGACCGTGCCGGTGTCGCACGAGGAGATCCGCATCGAGCGCGAACCGATCACCGACGCCAACGTGGGCAGCGCCCTCGACGGCCCGGCCATCTCCGAGGAGGAGCACGAGGTCGTGCTGCACGGCGAGCGCCCGGTCGTGGAGAAGGAGGCCGTCCCGGTCGAGCGCGTCCGCCTGGACACCCAGACCGTCACCGAGCAGGAGACGGTCACCGAGCAGGTCCGCAAGGAGCAGGTGGAGCTGGACACCGACGGCACGGACGGCACCGGCACCCGCCGCTGACCCGAACCCCAGCAGTCGGATGGCGTCGGCGCGGCCCCGAGCGCGCCGACGCCACCACCCATCTCCCGTCCGGCACTCCTGCCCGCCGTTCCCCTCCCCGAGGAGCACCCCCATGTCCACCCCAGCTTCCGCGCACGGCGACGACACCGGCGTCGGGCCGGACGGATCGCACGCCACCCGCGGCGCCGGCCGTGACGCCGTCGACGCACAGCACTCCCGCTACGGCGGCATCAAGTGGGGTGCGGCGTTCTTCGGCTGGCTCTCCGCCAACGGGCTGGCCGTCCTGCTGATCGCGCTGATCAGCGCCGCCGGTGTCGCCGTCGGCCTCACCGAGGGCATCCCGTCGGTCGAGGAAGCCACCGAGCAGGCGAGCACGATCGGCATCGTCGGCGGCATCGTCCTGCTGGTCGTCCTCTTCCTCGCCTACCTGGCCGGCGGTTACGTCGCCGGACGGATGGCGCGCTTCGACGGTGTCCGCCAGGGCATCGCCGTGTGGGTCATCGGCCTGCTCGTCGTCCTGGCGCTCGCACTGGCCGGCGTGCTCTTCGGCTCCGAGTACAACGTGCTCCAGCAGCTGAACCTGCCGCGCATCCCGATCGACGAGGGCACCGCCACGACCGGCGGCATCATCGCCCTGGTCGCCGTGCTGGTGCTGACGCTGGTCGGCGCCGTCCTCGGCGGCAAGCTGGGCGAGCGGTACCACCGCAAGGTCGACCGCGCCGGCTTCGATGCCGTCTGACAGCGGTCCCCCTGCCGCAGCGCGGGGGACCTGAGGGCCCACGACGACGGGGGCCGTCCCACCCGGGGCGGCCCCCGTCGTCGTCGGTCGTGGTCGAATTCGGGGGTGACCCCTCCCGGCCCGATCGTCCGGCGGATCGACGACCCGGACGAGCCCGGGCCCGACGTCCGCGTCGCCGAGCAGCGGGACGTGCCCGCCATCGCCGCCACGCTCACCGTCGCGCTGGCCGACTCCCGCTGGACCCGCTGGGCGCTGCCCGACGACGGCCGGATGCAGCGGCTGACCCGGCTGCACGAGCTCGACGCCGCCCACCGCGGGGTCTCCACCGGCACGGCGTGGGTGACC
Organism: Blastococcus sp. SYSU DS0973; assembly: GCF_054051055.1. Taxonomy (NCBI): domain Bacteria; kingdom Bacillati; phylum Actinomycetota; class Actinomycetes; order Geodermatophilales; family Geodermatophilaceae; genus Blastococcus; species Blastococcus sp. SYSU DS0973. Next base: position 223,710 of record NZ_JBJHAN010000007.1, on the reverse strand, counting down.
GAGGCGCTGGACGCCGTCGCCGTCTGGGAGCCACCGGCCGGCGCCGCCGGTACCCGCCCGCTGGCCGACGACGTGGGCGCCGCCCTCGCCCGGGAACTGCCGTACCTGGGCGGGCCGCGGGCCCGCGCAGTGGCCGACACCGACGCGTTCCTCACCGCCGCGCGGCCCGACCGGCCGCACTGGTGGCTGCGCCACCTCGGGGTGCGCCCCTCGGCCCGCCGCAAGGGGCTGGCCGCCGCCGTCCTCGCTCCCGTTCTGGTGCGCTGCGACGCGGAGCGGACACCCGCCGCCGCGGCCGTGTACGGCTGGGCGAACGTGCGGTTCCTGCGCGGCTTCGGCTTCCAGGTGACCGAGACCACCCGCACCACCGACGACGAGCTGCCGCTGTGGGTGCTGGTGCGCGAGCCGCTCTCGCTGAGCTGAGATCCCGAGGTGACCGGCCTGCCGGCCCTCATGCTGCGGCGGTGCGGGCCCAGGACGCCACGATCGCGCTGCCGGCAACGAGGCCGAGCGCACGTTCCTCCGCCGCCGTCGGCACGCGACCGATGAGTTGACGGCGTCCGGGCGGTCTGACCCGGCATGACCACCACCCAGGAGCTGGACGTGACCTTCACCGCCCCCATCGAGAAGGACGGCGCCTTCCCGACCTACCTGGTCGTGCCCGGCTCGGCCGAACTGCTGGGCACGCGCCGGGCCGTCAAGGTCACCGGGACCGCCGACGGGCACGCTTTCGCCGCCACCCTCATGCCGTCGGGGGAGGGCCCGCACTGGCTGCCGCTACGGGCGGCGATCTGCTCGGCCATCGGCAAGAACCGCGCCGGCGAGCAGGTCACCGTGCACCTGCAGCACCGGCTGACCTAGGCGGGGCCGGCCACGGTGCCGGTCGCCCGCGTGTGCGGTCAGTCCCAGGAGCCACGCTGCTTCTTCAGCTGCCCACGCTGCTTCTTGGCCTGGATGCGGCGCTCCTGCGAGCCCTTCGTCGGCTTGGTGCGGCGGCGGCCCGGAGCAGGCGGGGCCAGCGCGGCCCGGAGGGCGGCGGCCAGCCGCTCCCGGGCCGCCTGCCGGTTGCGCAGCTGTTGGCGGTGCTCGCTCGCGGCGACGGTCAGCACGCCGTCGACCATCCGGGCACCCAGCCGTGCGGCGAGCCGGGCCCGCTGGCCGTCGGACAGCCCGGGGAGTTCCAGGGGCGCGACGGCCAGCTCCACCCGGGAGTCGGCGGTGTTGACACCCTGCCCGCCCGGCCCCGAGCTGCGGGAGAACCGCCACGACAGGGCGGCCGCGGGCACGACGAAGGACCCGGTGACCGGCAGGTCACCGGAGGCGTCGTCGGTTCCGGGCACCGGGACAGTGTGGCCGACGGCGCTCAGGCGAAGGACCGCACGTGCGGTTGCTCCGGCGCACCGCCGAGCTGCCGGCCGGTGGCCGCCAGCTGCTCGCCGGCCCAGTCGAGGGCGGCGGCGCGCCAGCCGGCGCCCTGCCACGTCGAGACGCCGGCCGTCGCGCCGGGCCCGGTGATCACGGCCGCACGGTAGGCGACTGCACCCGCGCCGCCCAGCGGGTCTCCCGGCACCCGCTCAGGCGGGCACCGGGTCGGAGCCGCCCGCCGCACCCGGGCGGCAGCGGACCAGACGGCGCAGGGTCAGCCACGAACCGCGCAGCGCGCCGTGGGTCTCCAGCGACTCCACCGCGTAGGTGGAGCAGGTCGGGGTGAAGTGGCAGCACGGCCGGCGCTTCGGGCTGATCTCGCGCTGGTAGTAGCGGACGGCGGCGACGAGGCGGGCCGCCGCGCCGGTGCCCTGCTGGCCGGCACGGATGGCCGGCATCGACCGCGGGGCCACGAGCATCAGTTCCAGGCCGCAGCCGACCGCGTTGGCCAAGCAGCAGCCGGTGTTGAGGAACAGCAGGTCGCGCAGGCAGGAGTCGTTGCGGCGCCCGTAGCCGCGCGGCGGGCCGTAACCGGGGCCGTACCCGCCGTACCCGCGGCCGTAGCCCGGCCCGTACCCGGACCCCAGGCCGCCGTACCCCCGCCGGGGACGACGCCGGCGGGGACCCCAGCCACTGCTCCAGATGAACACCATGACCGGTCCTGTACCGCGGGATGATCGCGGGCATGCCTGCTCTCGCCGATGCGCTCGCCGCCGGACCGGTCGTGCTGGACGGCGGCCTCTCCACCGAGCTGGAGTCGCGGGGGCACGACGTCTCCTCCGCGCTCTGGTCGGCGCGGCTGCTGCACGACGATCCCGGGGCGGTCGTCGCCGCGCACGCCGCCTTCGCGGCGGCGGGTGCGCAGGTGGCCACGACCGCCAGCTACCAGGCGACGGTCGAGGGCTTCACCGCCACGGGTGTGGCCGCCGACGAGGCGCGCCGGCTGATCGCCTCGTCGGTGGCGCTGGCCCGGGAAGGACAGGGCGAGGGCTGGATCGCCGGATCGGTGGGGCCGTACGGGGCGATGCTGGCCGACGGCTCGGAGTACTCCGGCGCGTACGTGCCCGAGGTCGGCGTCGCGGGGCTGCGGGCCTTCCACCGGCCGCGGATGGCGCTGCTCGCGGAGGCGGGAGCCGACGTCCTCGCCTGCGAGACGGTGCCGGCGGCGGCCGAGGCGGAGGCGCTGCTCGCCGAGGCGGCCTCGCTGGGCGTACCCGTCTGGCTGTCCCTGACGACGGTGCTCGACGAGGACGGCACCCCCCGCACCCGGCGCGGGGAGCTCGTCGCCGACGTCTACCGGATGGCGGCGGGGGTCAACGAGGTCCTCGCGGTCGGCGTCAACTGCACCGCCCCGGTGGTGGTCGCCCCCACCGTGGCCGCGGCCGCCGCCGCCGGGAAGCCGCTCATGGTCTACCCGAACAGCGGCGAGACCTGGGATGCGGCAGCGCGCCGCTGGACCGGCGCCCCCGGTATCGGCCCGGGCGCCGTCCCGTCCTGGATCGGGGCGGGGGCGCGCCTGGTCGGCGGCTGCTGCCGCGTCCGCCCGGCCGACGTCGCTGTGATCGCGGCGACGATCAGGTGACCTGATCGCCAGGGCTCCCAGCTCAGCACCGGTGGTGAGCCAGGACCCATGATGATCAGGCCACCTGATCATCGGAGAGCGGTCAGAGGATGGGCTTGCCTCCGGTGACGGCGATGCGCGCGCCGGAGACGTACGAGGACTCGTCGCTGGCCAGCAGCACGTACACCGGCGCGAGCTCGGCCGGCTGCGCGGGGCGGCCGAGGGGCACCTGCTGGCCGAAGCTCTCCACCTTCTCCTCGGGCATGGTCGCGGGGATCAGGGGCGTCCACACCGGGCCGGGTGCGACGCTGTTGGCCCGGATGCCCTTCTCGGCCAGCATCTGGGCCAGCGAGGCGGTGAAGTTGGCGATGCCGGCCTTGGTCATCGCGTAGGCGATCAGGTTCGGGCTCGGGTTGTCGGAGTTCACCGACGAGGAGTTGATGATCGACGCCCCGGGGCGCATGTGCGGGATGGCGTCCTTGGTGAGGGTGAACATCGCCGACAGGTTCGTGGCGACGGTGTAGTCCCACTCCTCGTCGGAGATCTCCTCCAGCGAGTCGTGGCTCATCTGGTAGGCGGCATTGTTGACCAGGACGTCGACCCGGCCGAACTCCTCGACGGCCTTGGGGATGACCGTCTTGGCGTGCCCCCGGTCGGCCAGGTCGCCGGGCACCAGCACGCACCTGCGGCCGGCGTCCTCGACGTACCTCGCGGTGTCCTGCGCGTCCTCGTGCTCGTTCAGGTAGGAGATGAGCACGTCGGCGCCCTCGCGGGCGAAAGCGATCGCGACGGCGCGGCCGATGCCGCTGTCGCCACCGGTGATGACGGCGACCTTGCCGGCCAGGCGACCGGAGCCCTGGTAGCTCTCCTCGCCGTGGTCCGGCTTCGGCGTCATCTCGCCGAGGGTGCCGGGGGTGCTCTGCTGCTGGGCGGGCTGCGACTCGGGGCGGGGCTCGGACACAGGTGGACCTTTCTGATCGCGACGGGGCAGCACCGCGGGCGCTCGTTGCGCGCCCGCACGGCGGTGGAGTGGTGCGGCGGGCTGCGCCTACCCCGCCGCACCGGCCGCGGAACGCCACCGGTCCACCTCGTGGTGCCCGACCCCGGACAGCACACGACCCGGGCGGTGGGGAAGGCGCGCGTCGGTGCGCGCCTGCCCTACCGCCCGGGTCGGGTCGGTTCCGTCGGGCCGGTGCAGGCCTAGGAGGTGGATCGGCCCTCAGGCCGCCCTCGCCGCCGGCTCCTGGGGCGCCGCGGCGCTCAGCGGCACCCAACGCATCTCGAGCCGACGCCGGCCCGCCGTATCGGTCACGACGGTCCACCGGCACTCCGGGCAGAAACGTTCGCGCATGTCCCAGCCACCTTTCGTTCACCTGTTGTTCACCTACCTTCCTGATTACGACACGGATCACACCGGCTGGCACATCTCGTTATCGGATCGTTATCAGACGGCGGAACAACCCCCCTCCGGGGCTCGGTCGGCGGGAGCCGACCGTCATCGGGCACGCTGGTGGGCCTGATGACGACGACCGCCGCCCCTCTCCTGCTCGAGGACCCGACCGACCTCTCCGCGCTGCATGCGCTGGGCGGCGATCCCGACGAGCTGTTCGCCTCCTTCGCCGCCTGGGCCGAGGCCGGCGGCACAACGCTGTACCCGGCGCAGGAGGAGGCGCTGATCGAGCTGCTCAGCGGCGCCAACGTCGTCCTCGCCACCCCGACCGGCTCGGGCAAGTCGCTGGTCGCCACCGGCGCCCAGTACGCGGCCCTGGCCGCGGGCCGGCGCAGCTACTACACCGCGCCGATCAAGGCGCTGGTCAGCGAGAAGTTCTTCGCGCTCTGCGGGGTGTTCGGCGCGGCCAACGTCGGCATGCTCACCGGCGACGCGAGCGTCAACGCCGGCGCGCCGATCATCGCCTGCACCGCCGAGGTGCTCGCGAACATCGCCCTCCGGGAGGGCGCCGACGCCGACATCGGGCTCGTGGTCATGGACGAGTTCCACTTCTACGGCGACCCCGACCGCGGCTGGGCCTGGCAGGTGCCGCTGCTGGAGCTGCCGAGGGCGCAGTTCCTGCTGATGAGCGCGACGCTCGGCGACGTCACCTTCCTCCGGGAGGACCTCACCCGGCGCACCGGCCGCCCGACGGCGCTGGTCGCCAACGCCGTCCGCCCGGTCCCGCTGCACCACTACTACGCGACGACGCCGATGCACGAGACCATCCAGGACCTGCTGGACACCCAGCAGGCGCCGGTCTACGTCGTCCACTTCACCCAGGCCTCGGCGCTGGAGCGCGCCCAGGCCCTGATGAGCGTCAACGTGTGCTCGAAGGAGGAGAAGGCCGCGATCGCCGAGATGATCGGCGGCTTCCGGTTCTCCTCCGCCTTCGGGACGACGCTGTCGCGGCTGGTCCGCCACGGCATCGGCGTCCACCACGCCGGAATGCTGCCGAAGTACCGGCGGCTGGTGGAGCAGCTGGCCCAGGCCGGGCTGCTCAAGGTCATCTGCGGCACCGACACCCTCGGCGTCGGCATCAACGTGCCGATCAGGACGGTCGTCTTCTCCGCGCTGTCGAAGTACGACGGCACCCGCACCCGGCTGCTCCAAGTGCGCGAGTTCCACCAGATCGCCGGCCGCGCCGGTCGCGCCGGCTACGACACCGCGGGCACCGTCGTCGTCCAGGCCCCCGAGCACGAGGTGGAGAACCTCAAGCAGTTCGCCAAGGTCGCCGACGACCCGAAGAAGCGCCGCAAGCTGGTGCGCAAGAAGGTGCCCGACGGCATGGTGCCGTGGAGCGAGTCGACGATGAACCGGCTGGTCGAGGGGGAACCGGAGAAGCTGACCAGCCACATGCGGGTGACCACCGCGATGGTCCTCGACGTCGTCGACCGCCCCGGCGACCCCTTCGCGGCGATGCGCCGGCTGCTGACGGAGAACCACGAGCCGCGCAAGAAGCAGCTGAAGCTGATCCGCGACGCCATCGGCATCGCGCGGTCGCTGCTGCAGGCCGGGGTCCTGGAGCGGCTGCCCGAGCCCGAGCCCGACGGCCGCCGGTACGACCTGACGCTGGACCTGCCGCCGGACTTCGCGCTCAACCAGCCGCTGTCGACCTTCGCGCTGGCCGCCATCGACCTGCTGGACCCGGAGTCGGACACGTACGCGCTCGACGTGGTCAGCGTCATCGAGGCCACCCTCGACGACCCTCGGCAGATCCTGGCCGCCCAGCTCAACAAGGCGAAGGGCGAGGCCGTCGCGCAGATGAAGGCCGAGGGCATCGAGTACGACGAGCGGATGGAGCTGCTCGAGGAGGTCAGCTACCCCAGGCCGCTGGAGGAGCTGCTCGGGCACGCCTACGACGTCTACCGGCAGAGCAACCCCTGGGCGGCGGACGGGCAGCTGTCGCCCAAGTCGATAGTCCGCGAGATGTGGGAGCGGGCGTTCACCTTCCGCGAGTTCGTGAACACCTACGGGCTGACCCGTGCCGAGGGCGCCGTGCTGCGCTACCTGTCCGACGCCGTCAAGGCGCTGCGCTCCGGCGTGCCCGCCGCGGCGCGCACCGAGGAGGTCACCGACCTGGTCGAGTGGCTCGGCGAGCTGGTGCGCCAGGTCGACTCCTCGCTGCTGGACGAGTGGGAAGCACTCACGAATCCGGAGGAGGGTGCGGTGGCGGAGGTCGCCGTCCCGGCCCGCCCGCGGCCGCTGACCGGGAACGAGCGGGCCTTCACCGCGATGGTCCGCAACGCGCTGTTCCGCCGCGTCGAGCTGTGGGCCCGCCGCCGCTGGTACGACCTCGGCGAGCTGGACGCAGGCGCCGGCTGGGATGCCGACCGGTGGGGCGAGGTGGTGCAGGCCTACTTCGCCGAGCACGGCGAGGTGAACACCGGCGCCGACGCCCGGGGGCCGGCGCTCCTCCTCTGGGACAAGGGCGAGCCGGGGATCTGGCGGGTGCGCCAGATCGTGGACGACCCGGAGGGGCACCACGACTGGGGCTTCGACGTCGAGGTCGACCTGGCGGCCTCCGACGAGGAGGGCGCGGCGGTCATCCGGCTCGTGGACGCCGGCCGCCGGGACTGAACCGGCCGGGACCGGGTCAGCCGGGGAGCACCTTCCCGGGGTTCATCAGGCCCCGCGGGTCGAACAGCTGCTTGACGCCCCGCATCAGCTCGAGCTCGTAGCCGTCCTTGTAGTCGGCGATGAGGTCGCGCTTGGACTGGCCCAGGCCGTGCTCGGCGCTGATGCTGCCGGCGAAGCCGCTGGTCGAGTCGTAGACGATGCGGCCCAGCTCGTCGGCCCGCTGCCGGAAGGCGTCGTCGTCGGAGCCCACCGGCTTGCTGAGGTTGTAGTGCAGGTTGCCGTCGCCGATGTGCCCGTAGCTGACGATCCGGATGCCCGGCACCGCGGCCTCGAGCGCCCGGTCGGTCCGCTCGACGAAGGCCGGGATGCTGCTGACCGGGACGGTCACGTCGTGCTTCAGGCTCGGGCCCTCGAAGTTCTGCGCCTCCGAGATGCCCTCGCGCAGCGCCCATAGGGCGGCGGCCTGTGCCGAGCCGGACGCCACGACCGCGTCCGCGGCGACGTCCCGCTCGAACGCCTCGGCGAGGGCGGCCTCGAGCAACCCGTCGAGACCGGCGTCGGGGAGGGTGTCGCTGAGCTCGACGAGGACGTACCAGGGGTGGACGGCGCCGAAGAGGTCGCGCGCGCCGGTGCCGTGCCGCAGCACGAACCCGACGCTCTGCCTCGACATGATCTCGAACCCCGTCAGCCGGTCACCGCAGAGGGCGCGCACGAGCCCGAACAGCTCGACCGCCGCCCGGGTGGACTCCAGGGCCACCCACGCCGTCGCCCGGCTGCGGACGGCGGGGAACAGCTTCAGCACCGCGGCGGTGACCACCCCGAGCGTGCCCTCCGCGCCGATGAAGAGCTGCTTGAGGTCGTAGCCGGTGTTGTCCTTGCGCAGGCTCCGCAGGCCGTGCCAGATCCGGCCGTCGGGCAGGACCACCTCCACCCCGAGCACGAGGTCGCGCATGGTGCCGTAGCGGAGCACCCCGGTGCCGCCGGCGTTCGTCGACAGGTTGCCACCGACGGTGCAGCTGCCCTCGGAACCGAGGGAGAGGGGGAACAGGCACCCCTCGGCGGCGGCCGCCTCCTGCACCGCCTGCAGGACCACGCCGGCCTCCACCGTGATGGTCTGGTCGACCGGGTCGACGGCGCGTACCCGCCGCATGCGATCCAGGGAGACGATCACCTGGCGGCCGGACGCGTCCGGCACCGCTCCGCCGCACAGACCGGTGTTGCCGCCCTGGGGGACGACCGCCACCCCCAGCTCGGAGCAGGCCCGCACGACCGCGGCGACCTCCTCGGTGCTGCCCGGCCGGACGACGGCCGCGGCGATGCCGCCGTAGGCGTTGCGCCAGTCGTTCAGGTAGCCGCCCAGCTGCCCCGGGTCGGTGACCAGGCCTTCCTCGCCCACCGCGTCGCGGAGGCGTTCGAGCAGTCCGGCGGTGGTCATGCGAGGTGCCTTCCTCGTTCGTCGGTTCCCGAGTCCAGGCCGAGGACACGGCGGGCCGCCCGGGCCCGCGCCAGGAGTCCGGCCGGGCCCGGGCCTTCCCCGCCCGCCGCCGACGGCGCGATCTCCTGCAAGCGGGGCGCCCAGGCCGCCATGCGGCCGGGGAAGCTCGCCGCGAGCACGTCGACCATCGTCGCGGCCGCGGTGGAGGCACCGGGCGAGGCCCCGAGCAGGGCGGCGAGGGATCCACCGGCCGAGGTGACCACCTCCGTGCCGAATCCGACCATCGCGCCGCGACCGCCGGACATCTTGAGCACCTGGACCCGCTGCCCGGCGGTGACGAGCTCCCAGTCGTCCGCCTCGACGCGCGGGACGAACGCGCGCAACGCGTCGAGCCGGCCGCCGGGGGTCTGGGCGATCTGCCGGACCAGGTAGGCCATGAGCGACCGGTTGTCCCGGGCCGACTCGGCGAGGACCAGCAGGTTGCCCGGCCGCACGGACCGGAGCAGGTCGGTGCGGCGTCCGGTGCGGAGGAAGCGCGGGGAGAACGCCGCGAACGGGCCGAAGAGCAGGTGCTCGCGGCCGTCCACGGTGCGGTGGTCCAGGTGCGGCACCGAGATGCTGGGCGCGCCCGGGGCGGCGTGCCCGTAGACCTTGCCGTGGTGCGCGGCCACCAGGTCGGGGTCCGCCGTCCGGAGGAACCGGCCGCTGATCGGGAAGGCGCCGTACCGGCGCACCTCGGGAACGCCGGCCCGCTGCAGCAGCGGGAGCGTCGCGCCGCCCGCGCCGACGAAGACGTAGGGCGCGCGGAGCCGGCGCCGCACCCGCGTCCGCACCTCGCGGACGCCGATGTGCCAGGCCCCGCCGGTCCGGTCGAGGCCGGTCACCTCGTACCCCAGCCGGACGACGCCACCGTGGGACCGCAGCGCGGCGAGGAGCTGCCGGGTCAGCACGCCGAAGTCCACGTCGGTGCCCTGCGTCGAACGGGTCACGGCGACGGGACCGTCGTCCGGGCGGTCGCCGAACATCAGCGGCAGCCAGGTCGCGAGCACCGCCCGGTCGTCGCTGAACTCGGTCCCGGCGAACAGCGGGTGCCCGCGCAGCGCCTCCCACCGGGCCCGCAGGTGCGCCACGCCGTCCGGCCCGCGGCCGAATCCGAGGTGGGGCACCGGACGGAGGAAGTCCTGCGGCGGGCCGATCCGGCCGGCCGAGACCAGGTGGGCCCAGAAGACGAGGGACGCGGCGAACTGCTCGCCGATCTCCACCGCCCGTGAGACGTCGACCGACCCGTCGGCCCGCCGGGGCGTGTAGTTGAACTCGCAGAGGCCGGCGTGGCCGGTGCCGGCGTTGTTCCAGGCGCCCGAGCTCTCCAGCCCGGCCTCGTCCAGCCGTTCCACCACGGCGATCCGCCAGCCCGGCTCGAGCTCACCGAGCAGGACCGCCAGCGTCGCGCTCATGATGCCGCCGCCGACGAGGACGGCGTCGAACTCCTCGATGTCCACGGTGCCTTCCTTCATCCCAGGATCAGGGCGATGCCGACGAGCACGGGAACCGACAGCACGGTGCTGAGCAGGATCACGTCGCGGGCCAGCAGCGTGCCGCGGTCGTAGGCCGCGGCGTAGACGAACACGTTCTGCGCGGTGGGTAGCGCCGAGGTCACGGTGACCGCCAGCAGCGCGACGCCGTCGAGGCCGGCTACCCAGCGGCCGAGGGCGTAGGCGATGGCCGGCATCGCCAGGTTCTTGATGACGACGGCCAGCCACACCTGACCCGCCAGCGCCCCGGCGGCCGGCCGGGGCGCCCCGTGCAGGGTCATCCCGTACGCCAGCAGCGCGGCGGGCACCGCCAGGGCCGCGATCAGCTCGACCGGATCCAGCACCATCGCCGGGAGGTCCAGTCCGCTCGCCGCGAGCAGCAGCCCGAGGGCGCAGCCGATGACGACAGGGGTGCGCAGGGGCTGGACGACCAGCTCCCGCCAGGTCGGCGCGGGCTGCCCGTCGGTCCGGGAGCCGGCGAGCACCGCGAGCCCGACGGGCGCCATCACCAGCACCTGGAAGAGGAGGACGGGCGCCACGTAGGAGGCGTTGCCCAGGATGTAGACCGCCACCGGGATGCCCAGGTTCCCGGCGTTGACGTACGAGGACGACAGCGCGCCGGTGGCCAGCTGCGCGGCCGGCAGCCGCCACCGCCACCAGGCCAGGCCGGCGTACAGCACGGCAGCCGCGACCGCGCTGCCCGCGGTGCCGATCAGCGCCAGCGAGGCGACCGTGGCCGTGTCGGCCCGTCCCAGGGTCAGGAAGAGCAGCGCCGGGGTGGCGACGAAGAACGACAGCCGGGACAGGATCCCCGGTGCGTCCGCGCCGAGGATCCCGGAACGGCCCACGACCCAGCCCACGGCGATCACCGCAGCGAGGGCTGCGAAGCCGCCCAGCACCCCGCTCACCGGCGCAGTTCCGCCCCCACCGCACGAGCGAGGCCGGTTGCCGCCCCCGGCGCCTGCGGCAGGAAGAGGCTGGGCTCGGTGAGCTCGAGCTCCAGCAGCACCGGCCTCCCGGCGTCGTCGCCGACCAGGTCGATCCGGGCGTAGAGCGGGGTCGCCGCGCCGGGCACCAGGTCGCCGATCGCGTCGAACACCGCCTGCGCCGTCGCCAGCTGCGCGGCCGTGGCCTCCACCGGCCGCAGGTCCCCCCGGCTGTCGCGGTCCTGGCGCACCCCCTCGCCCCGCCGGAGCAGCGGCCCCTTGCGCACGGCGTGGGAGAAGCGGCCGCCGATGAACAGCATCGCGGTCTCGCCGTGGTCGTCGACGCTGGTGAGGTACGGCTGCACCATCGCGGTGCGCCCCACCCCGGTCAGCTCCGCGACGTGGGCCAGCACCGCCTCCGGCTCCGACCACCGCGCGGTGTCGCGGGAACCCGCCGACACGGACGGCTTGACCACCCACTCCCCCGCTCCGGGTAGCTGCTCGGCCGACACCGGGTCCCACTCCGTCGGGACGACGGGCAGGCCGGCGCGCTCCAGGTCGCGCAGGTAGGCCTTGTCGGTGTTCCACCGCAGCAGCTCGGCGGCGTTACGGAGCCGCGGAACCGATCCGGCCCAGCCGAGGAACTCCCCGAGCCGCCAGGCGTAGTCCCAGCAGGACCGGACGACGGCGAGGTCGTAGCCGCTCCAGTCGACGGCCGGGTCGTCCCAGCGGACCAGGTCGACCGCGTACCCCGCCTCGGCCAGCGCGGCGGTTGCCGGCGTCAGGTCGGGGTCGACCCGCAGGCCGCGCTCGGAGCTGACCAGCGCGACCCGCTCACCCACGGGGCAGCTGCAGCTTCCCGTCGATCCGTCGCGGGATGCCCTGGTAGTCGTCGGTCAGCTCCTCGGGGAGCACCTCCTGCGGAGCGCCCTGCCAGGTGACCGGCCGCAGGAACCGGCGGATGGCGGTCGTCCCCACCGACGTGTGCTGGGAGTTCGTCGAGGGCCACGGACCGCCGTGGTGCTGGGCCCAGGAGACGGCGACCCCGGTCGGGTACGCGTCGTAGACCAGCCGCCCCGCGCGGGTGCGCAGCTCCTGCGACACCGCCAGCGGCAGCTCGGTCTCCCCCTCGCCACGCAGCACCGTCGCGGTGAGGGACGAGGGCATGGCATCCAGCGCCGAGAACAGGTCCTTCTCGCCGTCGTACCGGGCGACCACGGCCACCGGGCCGAAGACCTCCTCCGTCACCTCGTGCGGCAGCTCCGCGGCCGAGGTCATGAGGAGCAGCGGCGTCGCCTGGAACCCCGGGCCCTGCGCCTCGGCGCCCTGGGCGACGGTCGTGACCCCGGGCAGCTCCGCCAGCGAGGCGGCCAGCCGGCCGTAGGAGCCCGCAATGCCCTCGTTGAGCAGCGTGGGCGCGGCGGTCGCCTGCACCGCCTCGGCCATGGCTGCCACCACGGCGTCGCCCTCCGGTCCGCCGGGGACGAAGGCCAGACCGGGCTTGGTGCAGAACTGACCGGCACCGAGGGTGAAGGAGGCCACCAGCTCCCGGCCGAGCTGCTCCCCCCGCTCGGCAGCCGCCGCCGGGGTGACCAGCAGGGGGTTGAGGCTGCTCAGCTCGCCGTAGAAGGGCACCGGGTCGGGCCGGCGCTCGATGATCTCCAGCAGCGCACGCCCCCCGTTCACCGAGCCGGTGAACCCGACGGCCCGGATGGCCGGGTGGGCGACGAGGTCGGCGCCGGCCTGCAGGCCGTGCACCAGCCCCAGGGTTCCGTCGGGCGCGCCGGCGTCGCGCGCGGCCGCCACCATGATCTCGAAGCACAGCTGCGAGGTTGCCGGGTGCGACCCGTGCGCCTTGACGATCACCGGCGAGCCGGCGGCCAGCGCCGAGGCGGTGTCGCCACCGGGCACCGAGAAGGCCAGCGGGAAGTTGCTCGCGCCGAAGACGGCGACCGGGCCGATCGGGACCAGCATCCGGCGCAGGTCGGGGCGCGGGCCCATCGGGGAGTCACCGGCGTGGTCGATGGCCGCCTCGAGGTAGCTGCCCTCGAGCAGCACCTCGCCGAACAGCCGCAGCTGGTAGCAGGTGCGGGTGAGCTCCCCGTTCAGCCGCGTGCTGCCCAGAGCGGTCTCCCGGTCGGCGACGGCGACGACGTCGTCGCGGCGCGCCTCCAGGGCGTCGGCGAGCGCGCCCAGCAGCGCGGCCCGCCCGACCCGGCCGAGGTCGTCCAGCGCGGGGGCCGCGGCGAGCGCGGCGGCGCACAGCCGGTCCACCTCCTCGCTGGTGGTCTCCTGCGCGACCACCTCGACGGTCTCACCGGTGCGCGGATCGATGCTGACGACGTCGCGGGCGGGTGCTGTGGTCATGGGTGGAGCTCCTCCAGGGATGCCGGGGTGGGACGTGGTCAGCGGGGCGCGTCGACCGTGACGGTGTCGACCGTCCACGCGCGCGCCTGCTCGGTGAGCGTGCAGCCCAGGCCGAGCCGGTCGGACAGGTGCATCCGCCCGTCGCGGATCTCCAGCCGCTCCTCGAACAACGGGTACAGCCAGTCGAAGTGCTCCACCCAGGCACCGTGCGGGTACGCCGCGGCCAGGTGCAGGTGGATCTCCATCGCGAAGTGCGGCGCCAGTTGCAGGTTGCTGTGCTCGGCCAGGGCGGCGAGCTTGAGGAACTGGGTGATGCCCCCGATCCGCGGTGCGTCCGGCTGGATGATGTCGACCGATCCGTGCCGGATGAGCTCGTAGTGCTCGGGCACACTGGTGAGCATCTCCCCCGTGGCGATCGCCGTGTCGAGCGAACGGGCGAGCTGGGCGTGCCCCTCGGCATCGTAGGCGTCCAGGGGCTCCTCGATCCAGACCAGGTCGAACTCCTCCAGCGCCCGGCTGACCCGCATGGCGGTGGGCCGGTCCCACTGCTGGTTGGCGTCCACCATGAGCGGCATGCGGTCGCCGATGTGCTCCCGCACGGCACGGACCCGGCGCAGGTCCTCGGCCCAGTCGGGCTGGCCGACCTTGATCTTGATCCCGCCGATTCCCTCGGCGATGGTCCGCGTGGCGTTGTCCAGCACCTGCTCGATCGACTCGTGCAGGAAGCCGCCCGAGGTGTTGTAGCAGGGCACCGAGTTCCGGTGCGCGCCGAGGAGCTTGGCCAGCGGCAGGCCGGCGCGCTTGGCCTTGAGGTCCCACAGGGCGATGTCCATGGCCGCGATCGCCTGGGTCGCCGCACCGCTGCGCCCCACGGACGCGCCCGCCCAGACGAGCTTGGTCCACAGCCGGCCGATGTCGCTCGGGTCCTCACCGATCAGGTCGGCGGCGATCTCCTTCGCGTGCGCGAACTGCGCCGGGCCGCCGGCGCGCTTGGAGTAGCCGAAGCCCAGCCCCTCGTGCCCGCCCTCGGTACGGATCTCGGCGAAGAGGAAGACCACCTCGGTCATCGCCCGCTGCCGTCCGGTGAGCACCTTGGCGTCACTGATCGGGTTGGGCAGCGGGAGCACGACCGAGGAGAGCGTCACCGATGCGATGCGGTCGAGGACGGCGGGGCTGTCCGTGCGGGCGAGCTGGGCTGCGGTCATGGTTCCTCCAGCGGTGGGGCGGTCGGCGGACCGGGCTCGGCGGGCCGATTCAGCGGACGAGGCAGGGTCGCTTGGGGTCGAAGGTCCAGCCGGGGACCAGGTACTGCATCGCCACGGCGTCGTCGCGGGCCCCGAGACCGTGCTCCCGGTAGAGCTCGTGCGCGGCGGCGAGGGCATCGCGGTCCAGCTCGACGCCCAGGCCGGGTGCGGTCGGCACCGCGATGGCGCCGTTCCGGATCGTCAGCGGGGAGCGCGTGAGCGGCTGGCCGTCCTGCCAGATCCAGTGGGTGTCGAGGGCGGTGATCTCGCCCGGAGCGGCGGCGCCGACCTGGGTGAACATCGCCAGGGAGATGTCGAAGTGGTTGTTCGAGTGCGAGCCCCAGGTGAGGCCGAAGTCGGAGCACAGCTGCGCGACGCGCACCGAGCCGCGCATGGTCCAGAAGTGCGGGTCGGCGAGCGGGATGTCGACGGCGTTCGAGCGGACGGCGTGGGCCATCTGCCGCCAGTCGGTGGCGACCATGTTCGTCGCCGTCCGCAGCCCCGTCGCGCGGCGGAACTCGGCCATGGTCTCGCGGCCGGAGAAACCGCCCTCGGGTCCGACCGGGTCCTCCGCGTAGGCGAGGACGTCCCCGAGGTCGCGGCAGAGCGCGATCGCGTCCGCGAGCAGCCAGCCACCGTTGGGGTCCAGCGTGATCCGGGCGTCCGGGAACCGGTCGGCCAGCGCACGCACCGCCGCGACCTCCTGCTCGCCGGGCAGCACGCCGCCCTTGAGCTTGAAGTCGGAGAAGCCGTACCGGGCCTGCGCGGCCTCCGCCAGCGCGACGACGGCCTCCGGCGTCATGGCCTGCTCGCGCCGCAGCCGCTCCCAGTCGTCGGCAGGGTCTCGCTCGGCCAGGTACGGCAGGTCGGTCGCGGTCCGGTCGCCGACGTAGAAGAGGTAGCCCAGCATCGGCACGCTGTCGCGCTGCTGGCCGTCACCGAGCAGCTCCGCGACCGGCACGTCGAGGTGCTGGCCCAGCAGGTCCAGCAGCGCCGACTCCAGGGCGGTCACGGCGTGGATCGTCGTCCGCAGGTCGAAGGTCTGCAGGCCGCGTCCGCCGGCGTCCCGGTCGGCGAAGGTGGTCGAGACCTCGCGCAGCAGCCGCCCGTAGGCCGCGATCGGCTGGCCCACGAGCAGCGCGCCGGCGTCCTCGATGGTGCGGCGGATCGCCTCGCCCCCGGGGACCTCGCCCAGGCCCGTGCGGCCGGCCGAGTCGGTGACGATCGCGACGTTCCGGGTGAAGAAGGGCCCGTGGGCGCCGCTGAGGTTCAGCAGCATGCTGTCGTGCCCCGCGACGGGGACCACCTCGACGGTGGCCACGGTGGGCGTCCGGCCGGTCATGCCGTTCTCCAGGTGGGTCTGCACGGGGGTCAGGAGATCTTGCCCACCAGGGCGGTCAGCTCGGTGAGCTCCGCCTCGGTGAGGTCGGTGAGCGGCGGGCGCACCCGGCCACCGTCCCGGCCGACCGCGGTGAGCCCCGCCTTGACGATCGACACCGCGTACCCCTTCGTCCGGTCGCGGATGTCGATGTAGGGGATCACGAAGTCGTTGAGCATTGAGTAGACCGCCGCGTGGTCCTGGGCGCGGACGGCCGCGTAGAAGCGCAGCGCGAACTCGGGCAGGAAGTTGTAGAGCGCCGACGAGTAGGTGCTCACCCCCAGCTGCAGGAGCGGCAGCGCGAAGGTCTCCGCTGTCGGCAGGCCGCCGACGTAGATCAGCCGGTCCCCGACCTTGGCGTAGGTGCGCGTCATCTGCTCGATGTCGCCGACGCCGTCCTTGAGACCGATCAGGGTGGGGTTGCGGTCGGCCACCTCGGCGACGGTGGTGTCGGTGAGGACGGCGTTGGCCCGGCTGTAGACGATGACCCCGAGGTCGGTCGCCCGGCACACCGCGCCGATGTGCTCGACCAGCCCCGCCTGGCTGGCCTCGGTCAGGTACGGCGGGAAGAGCAGCAGGCCCGAGGCGCCGGCCTCCTGCGCGGCCTGCGCCTGGGCGACCGCCTGCGCCGTGCTGCCGGTGGCCGGGGCCAGGACCGGGACGCGGTCGCCGGACTCCGCCACGGCGATGCGCAGGACGCGGTCGATCTCCGCGGAGGTGAGCGAGAAGCCCTCCCCGGTACCGCCGGCCGCGAACAGACCGGCGACGTCGAAGCTCGACTGCCAGGCCAGGTGGTCGCGGTACCGGGCCTCGTCGACGCGGAGGTCGGCGTCGAAGTGGGTCACCGGGAAGGAGAGCAGGCCGGACTTCAGCCGGTCGGCGAGGGCGTCGGGGGGCAGCAGCGTCACGGGATCAGGTCCTCGGGGGTCCGACGGGTCCGCGCGGTGCCCGACGGGAGACGTCGGTGAGCACGAGCGGTGGTCGGCGTCACCGTAGGAAGGAGCGACGATGCTTGTCCAAGAGTTGTTGCGCATCGATCGATGCCGTAACGGCATCACCGCTGTCTCACATCACGACGTCGGACCGTTCCAGCAGCTCCAGCACCCGCCGCAGGGCCGGGTTGCGCGACTCCCGCATCCACAGCAGGTGGAGCTCCACCGGATCCGGCACCGCCGTCGCCAGCCGGGCGAACTCGACGCCCGCGATGGGCAGCTGAGCCGCGGAGGCGGGTACGAAGGCGATCCCCCGGCCGGCGGCGACGAGCCACAGCATGGTGAGGACCTGGCTGACGGTGTGGACGGCGTTGCCCGAGGCCGACGGCACCACGCTCACCACGAGGTCGTAGAAGTAGCGGGCCCGGGTCGGCGAGTGCATGACCACCGGCTCGGCCGCCAGGTCCTCGGCGACCACGTCCCGCCCCAGCCCGCCCAGCCGGTGCCCGGCCGGGACGGCGACCAGCAGGGCCTCGCGGTGGAGGAGGCGGGAGCCGAAGGTGTCGGCGTCGAAGGGTGGCCGGGCGAGCCCGAGGTCCACCTCCTCGTTGAGCAGCGCGGCGACCTGCTCCCGGGTCACCATCTCCTCCAGGTCGAGCCCGATGTCCGGCAGCCCGCGGTCCAGCACGTCGAGCAGCCGGCCGAGCGTTCCGTAGGTGGACGCGGCGGTGAATCCGATCCGGACGGTCCCGTGCACTCCGGAGGACACCCGCCGGGCAAGCTCCGGCGCACTGTCGGCGAGCGAGAGCAGCCGACGGGCCTCGCCGAGGAAGACCTGGCCGGCCGCCGTGAGCGTCACCTTGCGGTTGTCCCGCTCCAGCAGCTGGGCACCGACCGCCCGCTCGAGCTTCTGGATCTGGCGGCTCAGCGGTGGTTGGGTCATCTTCAGCCGCTCGGCCGCGCGCCCGAAGTGCAGCTCCTCGGTTACGGCCAGGAAACCGCGCAGCTGCTCCAACGTGAACGCCATGCCGTGAAGGTATCAACCAATGCCCCTTTGATCTTGGACACGCATGACATGGTCTCCATACGCTCCGCTGCGTCCGGGTCGAGTGACGCCACTCACAGGCGGAGCGGCGACCCACGCACAGCTGAAGAGCTGCCCGTAGAGGAGATCCACATGACCAGCAACCACCGTGCGCGCCGCTGGGCGACGACCGGCGCCGGACTCGCTCTGGCCCTCTCGCTCGCTGCCTGCGGCGGCAACGTCGGCGGCGGGTCGGACGCCGAGGGCGAGGAGTTCCCCGGCGGTGACCCGATCACGATCTTCGTGGGCCAGGACCCCGGTGGCAGCACCGACCTGATCGCCCGCGCGGCGGCCGACGGGCTCTCCGACGAGCTCGGCGTCCCCGTCACCGTGGAGAACAAGCCCGGCGCCAACGGCGCGCTGGCGGCCCAGGAGCTCGCCGGCGAGGAGGCCGACGGCCACACCCTGATGGTCTACAACGGCAGCCTGGCCTACATCACCCCGCTCGCGGTGGGCGAGGGCGAGGCCCCGGACATCGCCGACTTCGACATCGTCACCGGCCTCTCGCTGGACGACTACGTCCTGGTCACGGCGCCGGACTCCGGCTTCACGACGGTCGAGGACCTCGCCGCCGCCGGCCGTCCGGTCACCTTCGGCACGACCGGTGTGGGCACCGGCAGCCAGCTGTCGCAGGAGCTGCTCTTCGCCCAGGCCGGCATCGACGCGACCGCGGTCCCCTTCGACGGCGGCTCTCCCACGCTGACCGCCGTGCTGGGTGGCCAGGTGGACGTGGGCTCCATCCAGCTCGGTGAGGCCATCGAGCAGATCGAGGCCGGCGAGCTGACCCCGATCGTGACCTTCGCGGAGGAGCGCCCGAGCTACCTCCCCGACACCCCGACCGCCGTGGAGGCGGGGTACGACGTGCCGGTCCAGCAGTCGCGCGCCGTGTTCGCCCCGAAGGGCGTGCCGGACGACGTCATGCAGACCCTGCGCGAGGGCTTCCAGGCGGCGTTCGAGGACGAGGCCTACCAGCAGTTCAACGAGGACAACCTGCTCACCCCGAACGAGCTCGACGGTGAGGAGATCCGGGAGCGGTGGACGGCGAACCTCGAGCAGTACCGGTCCGTCGTCGAGGAGTACGGCATCGACCTCGGTGGAGAGCAGTGAGCTCAGCCCACCACGGGGCGAGCACCCCCGGCGGCCCCGGCGGCGACACCGCCGCCGGGGCTCCCCCCCAGGGGGACGGCACCGCCCCGCCTTCCACGCTGCACGACCTCGAGGACGCCGTCCACGAGTTCGAGCACGCCGCCGAGCACCGGCCGCCCCCCGCCGGCACGACCACGAACCTGATCGTCGCCCTGCTGGTCGTGGCCCTCGGCGTCGCCGCCCTGGTGGGCTCGCTCTCGCTCGGCGCCGGCAGCGCCGGCAACCCCGGCTCGGGGACCTGGCCGATGCTCCTCAGCATCCTGATCATCGTGCTGGGGCTCGCGCTGGCGGCCACCGCCCGCGGTGCGTCCGATGCCGAGCGCTTCTCCCGCGGGTCCTGGCTGGTCCTGGCGGGCCTGGCGACGATGGTCGTCTTCGTCGCCGTCATCGAGGTGATCGGCTTCGAGATCCCGGCGGCCCTGCTGGCCTTCGTCTGGCTGCGCTTCCTCGGCGGCGAGGGCTGGCGGACCTCGGTCATCACCAGCATCGGCGTGGTGATCGCCTTCTACCTCATCTTCGTGGCGGCCCTCTCGGTCCCCATCCCGCACCTGTTCTAGAGGAGCGTCCGAGTGGACCTCGCCCCCGTGCTCGACGGCTTCACCGTCGTGCTCGAACCCACGAACCTGCTCTACTGCCTGATCGGCGTCGTCGTCGGCATGCTGGTCGGCGTGCTGCCGGGCCTCGGGCCCGCCGCCACCATCGCGATCCTGCTGCCGATCACCATCGGGCTCGAGCCGGTGACCTCGGTCATCATGCTGGCCGGCATCTTCTACGGCGCCCAGTACGGCGGCACGATCACGTCGGTCCTGCTCAAGCTGCCCGGCGAGGCGTCGTCGGTGGTCACGGTGTTCGACGGCCACGCCCTGGCCCGCCAGGGCAAGGCCGGCACCGCCCTGGGCATCGCCGCGATCGGCTCGTTCGTCGGCGGCACCATCTCGATCGTCGCCCTGTCCGTGCTCGCCCCCGTCGTCGCCGGCTTCGCTCTCGACTTCGGGCCCCCGGAGTACACGGCCCTGGCCCTCCTCGGCATCCTCCTGGTGGCGACCGTCAGCAGCGGCGGCCGGCTCAAGGCGGTCGTCGCGGCCTGCATCGGCCTGCTGCTCGCCACCGTCGGCCGCGACGCCTTCACCGGCGGCGAGCGCTTCACCTTCGGCAACCTCAACCTGGCCGACGGGCTGGACTTCGTGCCGATCGCCATGGGCCTGTTCGGCCTGGGCGAGATCCTCTACAACCTCGAGGAGCGGCACGCCGCCGCCCAGGCGCCCGCGAAGGTCGCCAACGTCTGGCCCTCGCGCGCGGACCTGCGCCAGTCGTCGGGGGCGATCGGCCGCGGCTCGGTGCTCGGCTTCGTCCTCGGCATCCTCCCCGGCGGTGGCGCGACGCTGTCCTCGCTGGCCGCCTACGCGGTCGAGAAGAAGCGGTCGAAGACCCCGGAGCGGTTCGGCAGGGGCGCGGTCGAAGGCGTGGCCGGCCCGGAGACGGCGAACAACGCCGCCGCCACGTCGTCGTTCATCCCGCTGCTGACCCTGGGCATCCCGGCGAACGCCACCATGGCGGTGATCTTCGGCGCCCTGCTCATCCAGGGCGTCCCGCCGGGCCCCCGGCTGGTCACGGACGAGCCGGAGCTGTTCTGGGGCGTCGTCAACTCCATGTACATCGGCAACATCCTGCTGCTGATCATGAGCATCCCGCTGGTCGGCCTGTTCGTGAAGATCCTGCGAGTGCGGCCGGCGATCCTGGCGCCGATCACCGTGCTGATCACGCTGATCGGCGTCTACACCGTCAACAACAGCGCCTTCGACATCGTCCTGGTCATCGTCTTCGGCCTGCTCGGCTACCTGATGAAGAAGGTCGGCTTCGACCCGGGGCCCCTGCTGCTGGCCTTCGTCCTGGGCACGCTGCTCGAGGACTCGCTGCGCCGGTCGCTGCTGATCTTCGAGGGCGACGCCCTCCAATTCTTCGGCCGGCCGATCTCGGGCACCCTGCTCGTGGTCTTCCTGCTCGTCGTGTTCCTGCCCATGATCCGCACCGCCCTGTCCCGCCGGCGCCCCGCCGAGCAGCGCAGCGACACCGAGGAGCTGGTATGACCGTCGTCGTCGGCTACGTGCCCACCCCCGAGGGCGACGCCGCCTTCTCCGCCGGGCTCGCGGAGGCCCGTCGCCGCGGCGAGCCGCTCGTGGTCCTCAACTCCCCGCGCGGCGGGGCGCCGGTCAGCGTCGACGTCGCACCCGAGGACGCGGTCCGTCGCATGTCCGACCGCGCCGCGGCCGACGGGGTCCCCCTGGACCTCCGGCAGCACGCGCACTCCGGGGAGGCGTCCGACGCGCTCCTGCGGGTCGCGCAGGAGGTCGACGCGTCGGTCATCGTCATCGGCATGCGCAAGCGGTCCCCGGTCGGCAAGCTGCTCATGGGCAGCAGCGCCCAGCGGATCCTCCTGGACGCCGACCGGCCGGTCCTCGCGGTGAAGCACTGAGGACCGCCCCCGCGGGCACCCCGTCCCGGGATGTGACCTGATCGTCGGGTGACTCCCGGGCCCGGACCGCGTGCGCCGTGCCACGCTTCGTGGTGATGGACGCATGACCGGGTGGGAGATGGTCGCCGTCGCGCTCGCGGGGACGGCGGCCGGTGGCATCAACGCCGTCGTCGGGTCCGGCACCCTGGTCACGTTCCCGGTGCTCCTGGCCGTCGGGCTGCCGCCGGTCACCGCGACGATCACCAACTCCCTGGGGCTCGTACCCGGCAACCTCTCCGGATCGATCGGTTACCGGCGGGAGTTGCGCGGCCAGCGCCCCCTGCTCCTCCGGTTGCTGCCGGCGTCGGTGCTGGGCGCGCTCACCGGCGCGTTCCTGCTGCTGCACCTGCCCGCCGAGGTCTTCGCGACCGTCGTGCCGGTGCTCATCGCGATCGCCGTGGTGCTGGTCGCCGGCCAGCCGCTGCTGCAGCGCCACCTCGCGGCACGGCGGGTGGACGCGGGTACGGCGCCGTCCACCCGGGTGGGGCGCGGCCGCCTGGTCGCGCTGTTCGCCGGCGCCTTCGCGACCGGCACCTACGGTGGCTACTTCGCCGCCAGCCAGGGCGTGCTCCAGATCGGCATCTTCGGGCTGGTCCTCCGCGAGCCCCTGCAGCGGCTGAACGCGCTGAAGAACGTGCTCACCCTGGCGGTCAACACGGTCGCGGCCGGCGCGTACGTCGTCGTGGCCCGGGACCGGATCGACTGGGTCGCAGCAGCCCTGCTCGCCACCGGCTCGCTCGCAGGTGGCTGGGTCGGCGCCCGATACGGCCGGCGGCTGCCCTCGGCCGCCCTGCGGACGGCGATCGTCGTGCTCGGCGTCGTGGCGATCGCGGTGCTGGTGGCCCGGTGACCGCCTGGGAGTCCGCCCTCCTCGTGCTGGCCGGCGTGGGCGCCGGGCTCACCGGCAGCATCGCCGGCCTGGCGTCGCTGATCAGCTACCCCGCCCTGCTGGCCACCGGTCTCCCGCCGATCACCGCGAACGTCACGAACACCGCCGCGCTGGTGCTGACCGGGGTCGGCTCGGTGAGCGCCTCGCGACCCGAGCTGGCCGGCCAGGGCAGGCGCCTGGTCCCGCTGGCGATCGCCGGCCTGCTGGGTGGGGCAGCCGGAGCGCTGCTGCTGCTGCTCACCCCCACGGAGGCGTTCGAGCGCATCGTGCCGTGGCTCATCGGGGGGGCGTCGGTGGCCATCCTCGTGCAGCGACCACCGCGCGAGCTCGCCGCCCGGGGAGCGCTCGCGCACGCCGGCTCCCCGCGCCGTGACCAGTGGTGGCTGCCGGGGGCCGTCTTCGCCATCTCCATCTACGGCGGCTACTTCGGGGCGGCGGCCGGCGTGCTCATGCTCGCGACCTTCCTGCTCACCACCGGCGAGGGGCTGCCCCGGAGCAACGCCCTGCGCAACGTCGTCCTGGGCGTGGCCAACTCCGTCGCCGCGCTCGGCTTCGTGCTCTTCGCCTCCATCGCCTGGTCGGCCGCCGTGCCGCTCGCCGTCGGCCTCCTCGGCGGTTCCCTCCTCGGCCCGCGCATCGTGCGCCGGGCGCCGCAGATGGCGCTCCGGCGGGTCATCGCCGTCGCCGGGATCGGCCTGGCGGTGCACCTGGCCGTCCAGGCGTACGGATGACCCGCCGGCGGCGTCAGCGGGCGACGTAGGCGGACAGGAAGAGCACGAAGGCGCTGACCAGCAGCAGCAGCCGGGCCGGCGTCAGGCCGTTGACCAGCGTCGCGGTCGACTCCACCCACTGCGGCCGGACGCCGGCCTCCCGGGCGCGCTGCCGGACGATGCGCACCTCGTCGGCGAGCAGGACGCCGGATGCCCCGAGGAGGGTGAGCCCGACGACGGCGAAGGTCAGCGCCAGCCGGTCGCCGAAGGTGTCGGCCGAACCACCGAGCACCAGGACCACGACCAGCCCGAGCAGCAGGCCCAGCAGCCCGCCGGCGACCGGCGCCCACGGACCCATCACCGTCATCGGCCCGCGGCGGGGCATGCGCGGCCGCGGCCGGACGCTCACCGGTGCCGTCGCGTGCATGCCGGGGACGACGTCGCCGTCGGCCGCGGGAGGCTCACCGCTCTCGGGCGTGGCTGCCGGCGTGGCAGCCGGTTGGGGGGCAGCAGGTGCCGTCGCCGCCTCCGGCGCCTCCGGGGCCTGGGGCCGCACTATCGGGATCTCCGCGGTGTTCGTGCCGCCGGCCGTGCTTCCGTTGCGTTCACTCATGACTCATCACCTCAGGCGCCACGCTAGGCGCACCGTCCCTACGCGCGAGGGAGGCCGCCCCGGCGGGCTCCTCACGCACAGTGATGCCGCGCCGGAGCGGCCGGGCCGCACGGCTGGCTAGGCTCTCCCGGTGAACGCGGCTGCACTGGTCCTGCCGGAGTTCGCCCTCATCCTGATCGGCCTGCTCCTCCGCCGTTTCGCGTGGCGGGCGCCGGGGTTCTGGGTCGACCTGGAGCGCCTCGTCTACTTCGTGCTCTTCCCGGCCCTCCTCTTCCGCACCACCCTGTCCGCCGATCTGGCCGCCGCGGGCTCCGGCGGGGTGCTGCTGTCCGCGCTGGGCGCCACCGGAGCGGGGGCCGTCCTGGGCGCGGCGGTCCGGTGGCTGCCGGGCGTCGACCGGATGACGGCGGCCTCGGGGTGGCAGACGACCTACCGGTTCAACACCTTCATCGCCCTCGCGCTGGTCGACGACCTCGGGCTCGCGGCCCTGGCGCTCATGGGCGTGCTGCTCGGCGTGACGGTCCCGCTGGTCAACGTCCTGGCGGTGACAGCCCTGGCCCGCAGCGCGCCCGGCGGACCGGCCGGTGGACCGGGACCGGGGGTCCTGGCCGCCGTCGTCCGCAACCCGTTGATCCTCGCCACCGTCGCGGGCCTGAGCGGCAACCTCCTCGGGCTCACGCTGCCGTCCCCGGTCGACGCGACGCTCGCCCGGCTGGCCGCCGCGGCGCTGCCGCTGGGGCTGCTCGCGGTCGGCGCGGCCCTGCGCCTGGGCGGCCTGCCGCGCGGGCAGCGCCTCATGGCCGCCTACCTCGGGGCGGTCAAGCTCCTGGCCGTGCCGGCGGTGGCTCTGGGCCTCGCGGTCCTGCTGGGCGTGGAGGGCGACCAGCGGTTCGTCGTCCTCGCCTTCGCCGCGGTGCCCCCCGCCACGGCGTCCTATGTCCTGGCCGCCCGGATGGGCGGGAACGGCGCGTTCGTGGCCGCGCAGGTGTCCGCGACGACGACGGCCGCGCTCCTCACCCTGCCGCTCTGGCTGGCACTCACCGGGTGACTCCGTGCGGTCGGCGGAGCGCCGCTCAGAGCAGCCGGCGGCTGTCCTCGCCGACCACCCGCAGCCAGCGGTAGCCGTACCCCTCCAGCGCCAGCTCTGCGGCGCCGTCGTCGCCCAGGCCGGTGCTCCCCGACGTCAGCAGGTCCTCCAGGCGGTGGCCGCTGTCACACCCGGGCACGGTCAGCGGGACCGCGCGCGGCTCGGGCCCGAGGTTGTGCAGGGTGACCAGCGCCGCGTCGTCCCAGGTGCAGAGCAGGGCCAGGACCGCGGGATGCGGCTGGTCGAGGACCGTGAACTGACCCCAGCCGAGCTCCGGGGACTCCCGGTAGCGCCGGATGAGCAGCTTCATGAAGGACAGCAGCGACCCGGGGTCGCGGCGCTGGTCGGCGACGTTGACGAACTCGGGGGCGAATCCGCCGTCCACCACCGGCCGGGTCAGCCGGTCGGCCGGCGCCCGGGAGAAGCCGCCGTCGACCCCGCCGGTCCACTGCATGGGGGTGCGCACCGACAGCCGGCTGCCGGCCGAGAGGTCCTCCCCCATGCCGATCTCCTCGCCGTAGAAGAGCACCGGCGTGCCCGGCAGGGCGAACAGCAGGCTGTAGACCATCCGCACGCGGCGCGGATCGCCGGACAGCATCGGGGGCAGCCGGCGGATCAGGCCCCGGTCGTAGACCTGCATCCGGGGCTCCGGACCGAACGCGGCGAAGACCTCGGCGCGCTCGTCCTCGGTCAGCTTGTCCAGGGTGAGCTCGTCGTGGTTGCGCACGAACGTGCCCCACTGGCTGTCCGGGGAGATCTCCGGCCGGGCGGCCAGCGCCCCGGCCAGCGGTCCGGCGTCGCCGCGGGCCAGGGACAGGTAGGTCTGCTGCATGGTGTTGAAGTCGAACTGCATGGTGAGCTCGTCGCCGTCCTGCCCGCCGAAGAATCGCACCTGCTCCTCGAACGGCAGGTTCACCTCGCCGAGCAGCACGCCCGAGCCGGTCCGCCGGCCGAGAAAGGCACGCAGGGCCCGGAGGTACTCGTGCGGGTCGGGCAACCGCGCGGCCGAGTCCTCGTCCAGCCCGGCGGTCTCCAGCAGGAACGGCACGGCGTCCACGCGGAACCCCGACAGCCCCAGCTGCAGCCAGAAGCCCATGATCTTGGCGATCTCGTCCCGGACCCGGGGGTTGGCCACGTTGAGGTCGGGCTGCTCGGAGTAGAAGCGGTGCAGGTACCACTCACCCGTCTCCGGGCTGTGCGTCCAGATGCCGCTCTCGGCGTCGGGGAAGACCACCTGGTCGCTGGTGTCCGGCGGCTCGTCGTCCCGCCACACGTAGAAGTCGCGGTACGGGGAGTTCTTGCTCTCCTTCGCCGACCGGAACCAGGGGTGCTGGTCGGAGGTGTGGTTGACGACCAGGTCGGCGATCACCCGCATCCCCCGGTCGTTCGCCGTCCGGATCATCTCGACCAGGTCGCCGTGGTCGCCGAGCCGGGGGTCGATCCCGTAGTAGTCGGTGATGTCGTAGCCGTCGTCCCGCCCGGCGGTCGGGTAGAAGGGCATCAGCCACAGGCAGGTGACGCCCAGGTCGGCGAGGTGGTCCAGCCGCTGCGCCAGGCCCTGCAGGTCGCCGACCCCGTCGCCGTTCCAGTCCATGAACGTCTCGACGTCCAGGCAGTAGACGACGGCGTTCTTCCACCACAGGTCCGACGTGTCGGTGATCCTCACCGCTGCACCGCCACCGCGGGGAACGGCGCCGTGACGCCGAGCTGGGGCAGGACGTGCTCGCCGAAGGCGTCGAGGAACGCGCGCTGCTCCACCCCGACGTGGTGCAGGTAGACGTGGTCGAACCCGAGGTCCACGTACTCCTGCAGCCAGGCCGTGTGCTGGCCGAGGTCGGCCGACACCCGCACCGCCTCCGTCACGTCCTCCCGGGTCACGTGCGCGCTGGCCTGCTCGAAGGCCTCCGGGCTGTCGAGGTCCCAGCACAGCGGGGGCGGGAAGACGTTGCTGCGCCACTGGTCGTGCGCGAGGCCCAGCGCACGGTCGGGGTCGGGGTCCCAGGAGACGTGCACCTGCAGGGCCAGCGTCCCCAGCCCCCCGGCGTCCCGGTAGGCGGCGATCATCTCGCGCAGCTTGTCGTGGGGCTGGTTGATGGTCACCAGGCCGTCGGCCCACGCGGCGCCGTTCCGCGCGGTGGCCACGCTGACCGCGGGGGCGATGAGGGCGGGCTGCTGCTCGGGCAGCGTGTAGATCTTCGCCCGGTCGACCGTGACCAGCCCGTCGTGGCTGACCTCCTCCCCCGCCAGCAGCGCACGGATGACCGCCACGCACTCCAGCAGCCGGGCGTCGCGCACGTCCTTGCGCGGCCACTTGCCACCGGTGACGTGCTCGTTCATGGCCTCACCGCTGCCCAGGGCCACCCAGAACCGCCCCGGGAACATCGCGCCCAGGGTGGCGATCGCCTGCGCCACGATCACCGGGTGGTAGCGCTGGCCCGGTGCGTTCACCGCGCCGAACGGCAGGGACGTCGTCGCCATCGCCGCGCCGAGCCACGACCACGCGAACCCCGACTCCCCCTGCCGCGGGTTCCACGGGGTGAGGTGGTCCGAGCACATCGCGGCGGTGAAGCCCACCTCCTCGGCGTACCGGACGGCGTCGAGCAGTACCGAGGGATGGACCTGCTCGTGCGAGTTGTGGAATCCGATCACCGGCATGGCCGATGCCTACCGGACCGGCGGCGCCCCTGCCAGGGGACGGACCCGGGCCGACCCCGCGGGAGACTGGGTCCGTGCTGCCACCACCGGGGACCCCGGGCACCGACCTGCCGGTGCGCTCCGCACTCCCCGCGCTGTCCGGCGCGCTCGCCGCGGCCGGTGCCGCCGTGCTCCTGTCGCCGCCGGGAACCGGGAAGACGACGCTCGTGCCCCTCGCCCTGGCCGGCACGGTGCCCGGGCGCGTCGTCGTCGCCGAGCCCCGCCGCGTCGCCGCCCGGGCCGCCGCGCGCCGGATGGCGGCCCTGCTGGGCGAGCCGGTCGGCGGTCGGATCGGGTACAGCGTCCGCGGGGAGAGCCGGCGCAGCGCCGCCACGCGCGTCGAGGTGGTGACCACCGGTCTGCTGGTCCGCCGCCTGCAGGCCGATCCGGAGTTGCCCGGAGTGGACGCCGTGCTGCTGGACGAGTGCCACGAACGGCACCTGGACACCGACCTCGCGCTCGCCTTCTGCCTGGACGTCCGGGACGCGCTGCGCCCGGGCCTGCGGCTGCTGGCCACGTCGGCGACGGCCGAGGCGCAGCGGCTGGCCGCCCTGCTCGGCAGGAACGGGGAGCCGGCCCCCGTCGTCGAGGCCCCCGGGGCGCTGCACGACGTCGATGTCCTCTGGGCGCCGCCCACCACCCCGGTCGATCCACCGCACGGCCTGCGGGTCGACCCCCGCCTGCTGGGGCACGTCGCCGCGGTCGTCCGCCGGGCGTTGGCGGAGCGGGCCGGCGACGTGCTCGTCTTCCTGCCCGGTACCGGTGAGATCAGCACGGTGGCCGGGCAGCTCGGCGGGGTCGGCGCCGACGTGCTGGTGCTGCACGGTCGGCTGCCGGCTGCGGCGCAGGACGCTGCACTGCGACCGGGGCCCCGCCGCCGGGTCGTCCTGGCGACGGCGCTGGCGGAGAGCAGCCTCACCGTGCCGGGGGTCCGCGTCGTCGTCGACGCCGGGTTGTCCCGGGCGCCGCGAGCCGACCTGTCCCGCGGCCTCGGCTCGCTGGTCACCGTCCGCGCCTCGCGGGCGTCGGTCACCCAGCGAGCCGGCCGGGCCGGCCGGGAGGCACCCGGCGCGGTCTACCGCTGCTGGACCGCCGCCGAGCACGACCGGCTCCCCGCCCACGACCCGCCGGAGGTCGCCACCGCCGACCTCACCGCCTTCGCCCTGGAGCTGGCGTGCTGGGGTGCGCCGGACGGGGTCGGCCTCGGCCTCCTCGACGCTCCCCCGTCCGCCGCCCTGCTCGTGGCCGGGCGGACGCTGCGGGCGCTCGGCGCGGTGGACGACGACGGCCGGGCGACCGGCCGGGGGCGCGCGCTGACGGCGGCCGGGGTGCACCCGCGGTTGGCCCGCGCGCTGCTCGACGGCGCCCCGCTGGTCGGCCGTCGCCGCGCCGCCGAGGTGGTCGCACTCCTCTCCGCGGACGTCGCCGTCCGCGGTGACGACCTGACCGCGACCTGGCGGGCGCTGCGCTCGGGTGCCGACCGCGGCGCCACCTCCCGCTGGCGGGAGGAGGTGACCCGCCTCGAGCGGGCCACCGCGGACGCCGCCGCGCCCCGCCTGCTCGACGACACCGCCGCCGGCCTGGTGGTCGGCCTGGCCCACCCCGAGCGGCTCGCCCGGCGCCGGCCGGGGACCACCGGCACCTACCTCATGGCCGCCGGCACCGGCGCCGAGCTGGCACCGGGAACGGAGCTGGCCGGTGCGCCCTGGCTGGCTGTCGCGGTCGCCGACCGGGCCCCCGGCCGGCGGGACGCCCGGGTGCGGTCGGCCGTGGCGATCGACGAGGCGACCGCCCTCGACGCCGCCGGCGCGCTCCACGAGGACCGGGACGAGGTGTCCTGGCGCGACGGCGACGTCCGCAGCGCCCGCGTGGAACGGCTGGGCGCGATCGTCCTGGCCGAGCGCCCGACGGGCGTGCCCGACCCGGCCGCCGTGGCGGCGGCGATCGCCGAGGGGCTGCGGCTGGAGGGCCTCGGGCTGCTCCGCTGGACACCCGCGGCACGACGGCTGCGCGAGCGCCTGGCGGCGGCGCACGCCGGCCTCGGGGACCCGTGGCCCGCCGTCGACGACGCGGCCCTGCTCGCCAGGATCGACGTCTCCGGTGCCCGGAGCCGGGCCGACCTGTCCCGGGTGGACGTCGTCGCGGCGCTCCGGGCGCTGGTCCCCTGGCGCGTGGCCGGCGAGCTGGACGCCGTCGTCCCCGACACCGTGACGGTGCCCACCGGTTCGCGGATCCGCGTCGACTACACCGATCCGGAGGTGCCGACCCTCTCGGTGCGGCTCCAGGAGGTGTTCGGCTGGGCGGCGGCGCCGCGGGTCGCCGGCCGGCCGCTGCGGCTGCAGCTGCTCTCCCCCGCGCAGCGGCCGGTGGCCACCACCGCCGACCTCGCCGGCTTCTGGACCACCGGGTACCCCGCCGTCCGCAGCGAACTCCGTGGCCGCTATCCCCGGCACCCCTGGCCGGAGCACCCGGCGACCGCACCGGCCACGAAGCGGGCAAGGTCACGGCCGCGACCTCGCGGCTGAGGCTGCGGCCTGCCTCCACGCCGGAGAGGATCGACCGGTGACGAAGCCGACGACCGACGACTGGGGCATCGATGCGAGCTGGCTGGACGCGCTCGACGAGGAGCACCAGGTAGCGCAGGAGACCATCGAGAGGCTGCGGGCGGTCATCGGTGAGCCGCCGGCCGACCTCGAGGAGCGGGCGCCCATCGTCGCCCGCCCCGGTGACCCGCTCGAGGTGGACGAGGCCGACGTCGTCTGCGAGGACGGCGAGGTGCGGCACATCGACGGCGAGCTGCCGGAGGACTTCCCCCTCGGCTACCACTGGCTGCAGTCGCCGGAGGGACGCCGCCGCCGGCTGATCGTGTCGCCGGGCCGCTGCTGGCTGCCCGACGACCGCGCATGGGGCTGGGCGGTGCAGCTGTACGCCGCCCGCGGTCGGGACAGCTGGGGCATCGGCGACCTGGGCGACCTGCGGACCATCCGGCAGATGGCCACCGAGCAGGGCGCGGGCTTCCTGCTGATCAACCCGCTGCACGCGGTCGCGCCGATCGCCGCGCAGGAGGCCAGCCCCTACCTGCCGGCCACCCGCCGGTTCCGCAACCCGATCTACCTGCGGGTCGACGAGGTGCCCGGCGCGGACGGCGTCGACGTGGAGGCCGACGCGGGCCGCGCCCTGTCCGACGGCGCCCTGATCGACCGCGACGCCATCTGGGCACGCAAGCGCGAGGTGCTCATGCGCATCTTCTTCGCCCACGGTGGCGGGGAGGCCTTCGCCCGCTGGCGGGAGGAGCAGGGGCGCACGCTGCAGGACTGGGCCACCTGGGCGGCGATGACCGAGGAGCACGGCGCCGACTGGCACACCTGGCCCGACGAGCTGCGCCGCCCCGACGGGCCGGGCGTCGCCGCCTACGCCGAGCAGCACGGCGCGGTCGTGGCCTTCCACGCCTGGCTGCAGTGGGCGCTGGAGCTGCAGTTCACCGCGGCCACCGACGGGATGACGGTCATCCAGGACCTGCCGATCGGCTTCGCCGGCGGCGGCGCCGACGCCTGGTCGTGGCAGGAGGTGCTCGCCGACGGCGTGAGCGTCGGCGCGCCGCCGGACGCGTTCAACTCCGCCGGGCAGGACTGGGGCTCTCCCCCGCTGATCCCGTGGCGGCTGCGCGACGCCGACTACGAGCCGTTCGTCCAGTCCATCCGCGCCACCATGGCCGGGGCCGGCGGCCTGCGCATCGACCACGTCATGGGGCTGTTCCGGCTGTGGTGGGTGCCGTCGGACGGCAGTGCGGCCGACGGCGCCTACGTCCGCTATCCCGCCGAGGACCTGCTCAACATCGTCGCGCTGGAGAGCCACCGCGCCGGCGCGCTCGTCGTGGGTGAGGACCTCGGCACCGTCGAGGAGGGCGTCCGCGAGGCCATGGCCGAGCACGGGGTCCTCTCCTACCGGCTGCTGTGGTTCGAGGACGACGCCCCCGCGGAGTGGCCGGCCGAGGCGATGGCGGCGATAACCACCCACGACCTGCCGACGGTGGCGGGGCTGTGGACCGAGGCGGACGTCGACGAGCAGCGCGAGCACGGCACGGGTACCGACGAGGAGCTCGAGCGCGGTCGCAACTCGCTGCTGGCGCACCTGCCGGGGCTCTCCGACGACGCCACGGTCGAGCAGGCGGTGGAGCAGGCGCACGCGCTGCTGGCGACGGCGCCGTCGCTGCTGCTGTCGGCGACGCTGGACGACGCCGTCGGGGAGCAGCGCCGGCCGAACATGCCCGGCGCCGACGACCGGCCCAACTGGTCGCTGCCCCTGCCCGTGCTCGTCGAGGACCTGCCGGCGCACCCGCTGCTGCAGACGGTCGCCCGCACCCTCACCGAGGGCCTCGCCAGCGACTGACCCAGGGGACGCAGCCGGCGCGGCACCTCGCAGAGGTGCCGCGCCGGCTGCGTCGCGGGACCGGTCGGGTCAGGACTCGGGCCCGTCCGGCCCGCGGGGCCTTGGACGACACGCGGGCAGCCGGGACCGCGCGCTCCGCGATCTTGCGGGGAGGCGCCCGATCGCGTCCGGGCAGCGCGCCGTCGAACATGCGTTCGACCGGCGTGCGACACTCCTCCCGTGGCGGGTGGGATGAACCGAGGGCGCGGCGGCCGCTCCCTGGGTGAGCGGGCGGCGGACTCGGGGGTGGTCCCCCAGCTCTCCCGCCCCCCGCTGGGCGGTCCGGTTCCCCACCCCCCCGTCGCGGACCGTCCGACGGTTACGGGCGACCACGGCGAGGGGCGCCATTGCTGGGTGCACGACCCCCCGGACTCCCCCGGGACCTGGCCGGGCCTGCTCGTGGAGTGGCGTCAGCGGGAGGGCGCCTGGCAAGGCCGGGTTGCCTACACGGTGAGCACCCCGCACGGGCCGGCGCTCGTCGAGGCCTGGCTGCCCGCGGCCCGGCTGGAGCCGAGGTGATCATCCTCCTGGTTAGCCGGGGCGGGTCGGGGCTATGGCTCCTGCCGACCGCATCCCGATCGATCCGGAGGACGCCCCGATGACCGAGCCCCACGACCGCCCGAGCCTCGACGACGTCATGGAGCCCGAGGAGAGCCCGACGCGCGACCGGACGCAGCACGCCAAGGACCCGCACCCCAGCGACGAGGTCCTCGAGCACCGCACCGAGCAGGAGCGCCAGGCGGTGGGGTCCGACGACGCCGACCCGGCCGGCGCCGACATGCACTCGGCCACCGACTGAGCACCGCGCCCGGGTGGTGCGCCCCCGGCCCGGACGCGGCGGGAGCGCACCACCGGCCCGCGGGGAGCTGACGGCATGGCCCGGCTGACCGCCGCCGACGTCGCCTGCTGGCTCCTCAAGAGCTCCGCCCCGCCGGACGAGCTGTCTCCCGGCTGGGGCGCCGGGGAGGAGCGGCTGCTGGACCGCTGCCTGCGACCGTCCTACCGGATCGGACTCCTGGCTCCCGGACAGCCCTGCCTGCTGTGGCTCAGCGGCCGCCACCACCCCGGGGTGCACGCCCTGGGGACCGTGGCCGGCGCGGTCGACGACGGGCCGGGCGGCCCGTCCGTCCCCGTCCGCGTGCGCCTGCTCCACGAGCCGGTCCCCCGGGCCGAGCTGATCGCCGATCCGGCGTTCGCCGACGCCGAGGTGGTCCGAATGGCCGCGGGCAGCAACCCCTCCTGGCTGTCGGCCGACCAGTTCGCCGCCGTCCTCGCCCGGGCCGACGGGCCCGGTTTGGGAGCATGGCGGGCGTGATGCCCGACCGCCTCCGCTGGGGCGCCCTCACCTGGGTGCTGACCCTCCAGTTCTTCGTCGTGGAGGCCGTCGCCCAGGCCCGCTACGCCGGCCCCTACTCCCGTGTCGACGACGTGATCAGCGCGCTGGGCGCGAGCGACTCGCCCGCCCGGCAGCTGATGAACGCCTCCTTCGTGGTGCAGGCCGCGCTCATCCTGGGCGGCGCCCTGCTGCTGCGTCCCGCGCTGCGCGGCAGCGCGTCGCGGGCGGTGCCGGTGCTGCTGGGGGTGGCCGCGCTGGGCGTGCTGCTGGTCGGCGTCTTCCCGACCGACGGCAACGGCACGCTGCACGCGATCGGCGCCGTCCTGTACCTGGTGGGCGGCGGGCTCGGCCTGGTCACGCTCGCCTACGCCGTCCGGCCCCGGTCCGAGGCGCTGGGCACCACCGTTGTCCTGCTCGGCGTGGTGGCCGTCGCCACGACCATCTTCTTCCTGACCGGGGTCACCGGATTCCTCGGGGAGGGCGGCACAGAACGCGCCGCGGCCTATCCGCTGCCGCTCGCGCTGGCCCTGGCCGGCGGCACGCTGTGGTGGCTCACCCGGCGCGGCGACGCGGCGCCGCACGGGTCGGCACTGCGCCGGGAGCGGGCCCAGGAGCAGGCCCGCCGGTCGGAGGAGGCGCGCGCCCGCGACGCGGCGCTGGAGGCCGCCGCGGGCCGCGGTGCGACGGCGTCCCGGACCGGGGATACCGCACCGGCGGGGCCCCGGGCCCACGGCACCGGCCCCGGGGACGCCGAACCGGGCGACGTCGACCCGGAGGACCCCTGGGCGCCCGCGCCGCAGGGCCGGTGACCGGCGCCGCCGCCATCCACCACGGACCTCCCGGCCGGTCGCCTCGGACGGCCATCGTCGATGGCCCCGGAGCCGCGCCTACCCCATGACCGCGGCGTCCTGCACACCCGGTCGTCGTCGGCGCGCCTACCGCTGGTCGGCGGCGCCGGCCCGGTCCGGTCCGCCGGCATCCCGGCCGCCGGGACCACCGGACGGGGAGACCTCCGGCGGGACACCGCCACCCCGACGAGGCAGACCGCGCCCCCGACGGGCGCGAGCGCCGGAGGCGCCTCCTCGAGCAGCAGCCAGCCGAGCAGGACGACCACCGGCGGCACCAGGTAGGTGGTGACCCCGAGCCGGCCGGCGTCCGCGGCTCCGGACACCCCACCCGGCCGGCGCTCCGCCCCCGACGAGTGGCAGGAACGCTGCGGCTCCGGCCCGGGCCGAGGGGTCGCCGTGCGTCAGCCGCGCAGGTGCTCGGCCCAGGTCCGGTGTCCGCGCGCTCCACGCACGGGCAGCGCCCCGCCGTCGCGCAGCGCCGCTCCGAGCCGCCCCGGCACCGGCGTGGCCACGACCCGCGCGTTCGGCGCCCGCACCTGCGCCCACGCCCGGGCGAGGTCGACCACCGTGTGCTCCTCGGGCCCGGCGAACTCGACCAAACCGCCCGACGGCGCGGCCGTCACCAGCCCGGTCAGGTGCGCGGCGGCCTCGGCCACGTCCACCGGGCGCACCCGCCATCCCATGGGCACCGGCAGCAGCCGTCCGCGCCGCGCCGTCCCCAGGAGCTCGTCGACGAATCCGTGGAACTGGGTGATCCGCACCAGGGTGACCGGCAGCCCAGAGGCCAGCAGCACCTGCTCGGCGGCGTACTTCGCGCGGTAGTAGCCCAGCGGCACCCGGTCGACGCCGACGATGGAGACGTACAGGAGGTGGCGCAGCCGGGACCGGTCGACCGCCTCGACCAGGCGGCGGGTGCCGGCGACGTCGACCTCCCAGGGGTCGCCGCGCGGATCGCTGGCCGCGTGCACGACCACCTCCGCGCCGCCGAGCGCCGGCCCCAGGTCCCGTCCGGTGGCGAGGTCGCCGCGGACCCCGCCCGGACCGGTGCCCCGGCGCGACATCTGGCGCACCTCGTGCCCGGCGTCCCGCAGCTGAGGCACCAGGTGCCGCCCGAGGCGGCCCGTGCCGCCGGTGACCAGTACGTCCACGGGTGCAGTCTCGCGCGCTCCGGCCTCCCGCCGCACGGCACATCGGGCAGCACGGGCCCGTGCTGGGCGGCGTCCGCTCATCATCTCAGCTGTGAGATAACGTGACCCGGTGACCCTCCTCGACTCCCCCGACGGCGGCATGCGGCGCATCGGGGCCCTGGTCCGCGACGCCCGCCGGCACCGGGGGCTCACCCAGCAGCAGCTCGCCGACCGGTTGAACACCAGCCAGAGCGCCGTCGCCCGGATCGAGCAGGGCAGCCAGAACCTCACCCTCGACTTCCTCGGCCGGCTCTCCGCCGCGCTCGACAGCGAGCTGATCAGCCTGGGACCGGCCGGGCCCGCCCACCTCCGGGTGACCGGCGGGCGGCCGCTGCGCGGCACGGTCGCGGTCAAGTCGTCGAAGAACGCAGCCGTCGCCCTGCTGTGCGCCGCGCTGCTCAACCGTGGCCGGACGACCCTGCGGAACGTGTCGCGGATCGTGGAGGTCGAGCGGATCCTCGACGTGCTGCGCTCGATCGGCGTCTCCGCCACCTGGGACGCCGAAGGGCACGACCTCACGCTGGTGGTGCCCGACGAGCTCGACCTCGACGGCATTGACGCCGGCGCCGCCCGAC
Source organism: Blastococcus sp. SYSU DS0973 (assembly GCF_054051055.1). Classification (NCBI taxonomy): domain Bacteria; kingdom Bacillati; phylum Actinomycetota; class Actinomycetes; order Geodermatophilales; family Geodermatophilaceae; genus Blastococcus; species Blastococcus sp. SYSU DS0973. The sequence continues at coordinate 187,732 of NZ_JBJHAN010000007.1, read as the reverse complement.
GGACCCGCAGCATCATCATGTTCCTGGGCCCGCTACTGCACCGGTCCGCCGGCTTCCGGCTGCCCTACGCCGGCGGGTGCGACCTCGGCACGCGCACCGTGCAGCCGCACATGATCGCGCTGCGCCCCTTCGGCCTGGAGATCGAGGCGCACGCCGGCGAGTACCAGGCCACCGTCGACGGCCCGCGCGCCGCCGACCGCACGATCGTCCTCACGGAGCGGGGCGACACCGTCACCGAGAACGCCCTGCTGGCCGCGGCCCGCGCCGAGGGGACGACGACCATCCGCAACGCCAGCTCCAACTACATGGTGCAGGACCTCTGCCTGTACCTGCAGCTGCTCGGCGTGGGGGTCGAGGGGCTGGGCAGCACCACCCTGGTCGTGCACGGCCGTCCGGTGCTCGACGCCGATGTCGACTACACGATCAGCGAGGACCCGGTGGAGGCGATGAGCCTGCTCACCGCCGGCATCGTGACGGGGTCGGAGCTGACGGTGGCGCGGGCACCGGTCGAGTTCCTCGAGGTGGAGCTCGCGGTGCTGGCCGAGATGGGGCTGCGCTACGACCTGTCCCCGGAGTACCTGGCCGACAACGGGCACACGCGCCTGGCCGACATCACCATCCACCCGTCCGAGCTGAAGGCGCCCATCGACAAGGTGCACCCGATGCCGTTCCCGGGCCTGAACATCGACAACCTGCCGTTCTTCGCCGTCATCGCCGCGCAGGCGCACGGCTCGACGCTGATCCACGACTGGGTCTACGACAACCGGGCGATCCACCTCTCCGACCTCACCCGGCTGGGCGCGGACGTCCGGCTGCTGGACCCGCACCGGGTGCTGGTCACCGGCCCGACCCGGTGGTCCAGCGCCGAGGTCGTCTGCCCGCCGGCCCTGCGCCCGGCCGTGTGCATCCTGCTGGCGATGCTGGCGGCGAAGGGGACGTCGGTGCTGCGCAACGTCGACATCATCGCCCGCGGCTACGAGCAGCTCTACGAACGGCTCGTGGAGATGGGCGCCGACATCGAGGTCTTCCGCGATTGAAGCCGCCGATGATCAGGGTCACCTGGTCATCGGCGGTTCTCGGTCCTGGCTGCTGTGAGAGTGGCCGGGCCGGCCCCAGGCGGGCTCAGCGCTCCTGGTCGGTGGGGCGGACGAGCACCTCGTTGACCGCCACGTGCGGCGGCTGGGTGACGACGTAGATCACCGCCCGGGCGATGTCCTCTGCGTGCAGCGCCCGCATGCTGGCGTGCATTCTCTCCGAGGCGGCCTTCGCCTCGGGCTGGGTGATGTGCGACGTCAGCTCGGTGGTGACCGCGCCGGGTTCGACGAGGGAGATCCGCACGCCCCGGCCGGTGACCTCCTGCCGCAGTGACTCGCTGAAGGCGTTCACCGCCCACTTGCTGGCGTTGTAGACACCGGCGCCCTTGCGGGCCTGCCGTCCGGCCACGCTGGACACGTTCACGATGTCACCGGCGCCCTGCTCGATCATCCCGTCGAGAGCCGCGTGGGTCATGTACAGGACCCCCATGACGTTGGTCTGGATCATCCGGCGCCAGTCCTCGGTGTCCGCCCCCACCACGGTGCCCAGCAGCATCACGCCCGCGTTGTTCACCAGGACGTCGAGACCGCCGAGCTCCGACCGGGTGCGGGTCACGGCGTCGGCGCAGGCCTGCTCGTCGGTGACGTCGAGCGCCAGCTGCAGCACCGCAGCACCGCTGTCGCGAAGCCGGGCGGCCAGCTCGTCGAGGCGGTCGGTGCGCCGGGCACCGATGGCGACGGCGGCACCGGCCGCGGCCAGCGCGACCGCGGTCGCCGCACCGATGCCCGATGACGCCCCGGTCACCAGGGCCACCTTGCCGGTCAGCGGACGTTCGGCCTGCGTCATGTGGACCTCCTCCTCCCGCGCCGCCCCGAGCGGCACCCCGCATCACCCTGCCCGGCGACGGGCCGGCCCGCTCCCCGGGCGGCGGCCCGGCCGGGTCGCGTGCTGTATGTACCGCTAGACCAGCGCCTCGAGCCCGTCGTGGGGCAGCGCCAGCCCACCGTCCAGCGGCGGGCGGGCCGGCTGGTCCAGCCCGCGCATGCGGGCCGCGTGCAGGGCCAGGAGCAGGTTCAGCCGGAGGGTCGGGTCGGTGGTGAACGGACCGAGGATCCGCTCCAGCTTCCCGATCCGGTACCGCATGGTGTTGTAGTGGAAGTGCAGCCGGCGGGCGGACTCCGCGACGTTGAGGTTGGTCTCCAGCAGCACCCGCAGCGTCTCCCGCAGATCGGCGGAGTCGGCGTCCCCGGCGTCGGCCAGCGGACCGAGCACCTCGTCGACGTAGGAGCGCAGCTCGGTGCTGTCGGGGATCAGCGAGAGCAGCCGGAACACCCCGAGCTGGTCGAAGTGCGTGACGGCCGACCCGCCGTGGATCTCCTGGCCCACGCCGAGCGCGCGCTGTGCCTGCCGGTGGGCCTCGGCGAGCTCCGAGAGGTTGCCCGCGGGACGGCCGATGCCCGTGCCCAGCAGACGGCCGACCCGGCGCAGCCGGCCGTTCACGCGGGAGGTCACCGCGGACACGACGGCCGACAGCTCCTCCGGCGTCCGCCCGTCCAGCGGGACCAGGGTGACGATCTCGGTCGCGAGCCCGGCGACGGCGGCCCCGGCCACCTCGGGCTCCAGCGCCGCCCGCCACCCGTCGGCCAGCCGATCCAGGACGTCGAGGGCGCGGGTCGGGTCGGCCGCGGCATCGGCGACGGTCTCGGTCGCGGTGACGAGGACGGCCACCGGGCCGTCGAGCCGCCAGCCGAAGGACCGGGTGTAGGCCAGCGTCCGCTCGGTGTGCCCGACGGAACCACCGACGAGCCGGCGCACGAGGTCGCCCTGGAAGCGCAGCTCCACCGAGTGCACCGCCTGCAGCCGGATGACCGAGAGGGCGGCGATGACGGCGGCGCGCTCCAGCACACCACCGGCGCCGAGCATCATCGCGCCGGTCCGGTGCACCGCGACGAGCCAGCCGTGCCGCTGGTCCCCGGCCATGATCGGCGCGACCGCGTACTCACCCACGCCGCCGGGCAGCTGGTGGTGCCCGGGGACGAGCAGGATGCCGTCGGCCGGCGAGAGGTCGGCGTCGGCGAGCACGTCGGCCGGGGTGACCACGATCTGGTCGGCCCGGACGCCCGAGAGCCGGCGGGACGGGGCGAGCTCGGCCAGGGCGTCGTCGGCGGCGGCGTCCAGCAGCCACAGCCACTCGCTGATCTCGGCGACGTCGTCGCTCGGGCCCGCGCTGGTGACCACCTCGCGGTCGGGCCCCAGGCCGAGCACGGCGGCGCCCTCGAGCATCACGGCCAGCCGCTGGGTCACCTCCGCCAGCCCTCCGCCCGTGAGGGCCACCCCGATGAACTCGTGGTCCATGCGGGAGGAGAGCGCGAGCGCCTGCCCCTGCTTGGCGACGACCGTGCCGAGGACCTCGGAGACGATCTCGTCGATCCGGGCGCTCGCGGGCAGGGCCAGCACCGGCAGCCCGCGGCGGTCGGCCTCGGCGAGGACCTCGGCGGGCAACGGCGCAGCCCCGTCGGTCGCCCGGTAGGCCAGCCCGGCGGTGCCGGCCGCGTCGAGCCGCTGGACGAGGGCGCGGCAGCTGGCCGGATCGGCCTGCGGAAGCCGGGCGCCCAGCACGACGAGGACGTCGGGACCGGCGGCCGCCAGCGGCTCGGCCGGGTTGTCGACGACCATGTGCCGGATCGAGCGGCTCAGCCCGGACCCACCGGCGGCCACCGACGCGCCGTCCAGGACCGGGAGCCCGAGCGCCTCCTGGACGGTCAGACCCATGCGCTGCTGCCAGCTCGAGCGGTCGTCCCGGGGTTCGATGCGGGGCGACTCGTCGACCGCCCAGTTGCGACGGAACGGGGCGGTTCCATTGCCCTGAGTTGCAGCGGCCTGAGTCACATCACTCTGGGTCACGAGGCGTCCCCTTCCGGTCGTCGTCCAGGGTGCCACACCACAGGATCCTGTCAGGTGTCCCCGGACGCCGAACCCCATTCTTGGCGACATCCGCCATACGAGGGCGTGCGACGCGCCGCTTAGGTTCGACCTCGATCCACCCGCTCGCTGGATGGTAGGCGTTCCGTCAGGAGGCGCGTGCACCGTCCCCGCGGGCGGGGGGACCGAGGGGCGGAGCGTCTATCCAGGGCCTCCGTCGTCCCGTCGGGTGGAGGGCGACCCATGCGCGCGATCGACGACACCGAAGTCCGTACCGGCCCCGGCGAGGGCCCTGCACTCCGTGGCCGCGCCTCACGCGCAGGCCTGCCGACGATCCCCCTCCCCCGGGAGGGGGCACGCGCCGCGGCCCGCACGGCACCGGCCTCGAAGGCACCGGCCGCGGTTCCCGCCGCGGCGAGCACGGGCGTGGCGGACCTGCTGCGGGGGCCGGTCCGCCCGGCACGGGTGCTGCTGACCGGCCCGGCCGCCGTCTACGTGCAGGTCGTGGGCGAACGCGGCGGCGGCGACGTCGTCGGTGTCCTCACCAGCGACGCCGCGCGGGTCCCCCTGGGGTGCGTCCTCTTCCGCCCGAGCAACGGCCGGCCGCTCGTGGCCCTGCCCACCGGAGCGCCCGCCGAGGTGGGCGCCGGGCGCGTCGTCGTCGGCGACCTCGCGGTCAGCGCGGCCGCCTGGTGGGACCCCCGGCCGCGGCTGCCCGGGGGGCACCCGGCGCTCCTGCCCGAAGGCGTCCGCCAGCTGCGCACCACCCTGTACGGGGAGGGCGTGCCGCACAGCTCGTTCACCCTGCCCGGGCTGCCGACCGGTCCCGGCGGCCCGCTGGCGGCCCTGCGCGGCGCCGTCCGCCGCGCCGACCTGGAGGCGGCGCTGCGCACCGCCACCCGGCTGATCGGCCTCGGACCGGGGCTGACCCCGGCGGGGGACGACGTCATGGCCGGCACGATCGCCGGTCTGGTGCTGCTGGGTCACCCGGCCGCCGACAGGTTCGCCGCCGGCGTCTGCTCGCTGGCCGCCGGTCGCACCACGGAGCTGTCGCGGGCCCTGCTGCGACACGCGGCCGCCGGGCAGGTGAGCGGTGAGTACGCCGCCGTCCTGCGCGGACTGGTCGGCGAACGCCCACTGGCGCCGGCGATCGAGCGGCTGCTGGCCACCGGCGCCACCAGCGGCCGGGCCATGGCGCTGGGCCTGTGCACGGCCATCGACCTGGTGGACCGCACCACCCGCCGCTGACCAGCGACCCGCCCTGCGCTCCACCCGGCGGGCGCGGCGGATCCGCTCTCAGCCCTGCGGCTCGACGCCCACCGGCACCGGCAGGACGGGGCCGAGGGCGTCCCACTGCGCGATGCGGCAGCCGTCGACCCGAGACAGCTCCAGTTCGACGGGGGTTCCTCGCCACGTCCCGGTGATCCGTGCGGTCTGCGCGCCGCCGTACTGCTCGGTGCACATGGCGTCGCCCGGTACGGGCACGAACGGATCGCTCATCCCCTCGAGGTGCGCGCAGGCCGCCTCCGCCTGCGGGTGGCTCCCCGCGACGACGCCGGCGCAGCGGAGCGTCCAGGTCTGCGGCGGCGACCCGTTCCCGCGGTCGACCTCGATGCGCAGGTGGTCGTCGGCCTGCGAGATCCCCGACGCGGCCCCGCCGTCGGTCCCGGCCTCCCCGCCGGCCGCTCCCGAGCCGGAGGCGCAGGCGGCGAGAACCAGGAGCGGGGTCAGGAGGGCGAGCGGCGGAAGACGTCGCATACCGGTGGAGACGAACGCCCCCGCTGCGCGGTTCCGCGGCCTCAGATGCGCGAGGCGTGGATGCTCGTGACGAGGATGGCCCGGGCGCCGAGCTCCCAGAGCTCGTCCATCACCCGGTTGGTCTCGGTGCGGGCGATCATCGCGCGCACGGCCGACCAGCCCGGCGTCTGCAGGGGGCTCACCGTCGGGCCCTCGATGCCCGGGGTGACGGCGGTGGCCTTCTCGAGCAGCTCGTTCGGGCAGTCGTAGTCGAGCATCACGTACTGCCGCGCGACCAGGACCCCGCGCAGCCGGCGGCGCAGCTGGGCGACGGCGGGGATCTCCTCGGCGCCCTGCCGGCGGACCAGCACGGCCTCGCTGGTGAGCACCGGATCGCCGATGATGTGCAGGCCCGCGGCCCGCAGCGTCGTACCGGTCTCCACCACGTCGCAGACGGCCTCGGCCACCCCGAGGCGGCAGGCGGTCTCCACCGCGCCGTCGAGCTTGACCACCCCGGCGGAGATGCCGGCGTCGTCGAGGAACCGCTGGAGCAGCACCGGGTAGGCGGTGGCGATACGCTTGCCGGCCAGCTGCTCCACCCGCTCGATGCCGGACTCCACCGGGCTGGCGAAGCGGAACGACGACCGGCCGAACCCCAGCGGCATGACCTCCACCGCGGCCGGGCCCTCGCCGTCGGCGGGGGCGGTCTCCAGCAGCATGTCGCGGCCGGTGATGCCGACGTCCAGCGTGCCGGCGGCCACGTACACCGCGATGTCCCGCGGTCGCAGGTAGAAGAACTCGGTGTCGTTGTCCGGGTCGTAGACCGCGAGGTCCTTGGTGCTGCGCCGCTGGCGGTAGCCGCTCTCGGCGAGCATCTCCGCCGCCGGCTCGCTCAGGACGCCCTTGTTGGGCACGGCGATGCGCAGCACGCGACTACTCCTCACGATCGGATGGAACGGCCCCGCTGCAGGGACCCACGGCGAGCTCGCGAGGCGTGGGGGCAGCGGGGTCCTCTTTCAGAGGTGAGCGTAGACGTCGTCCAGCGTGAGCCCCCGGGCCAGCATGAGCACCTGCACCCGGTAGAGGAGCTGGCTGATCTCCTCGGCGGTGCGGTCGGCACCCTCGTGCTCGGCCGCCATCCACGACTCGGCGGCCTCCTCGACGACCTTCTTCCCGGCGGCGTGCACGCCGTCGCGCACGGCCACGACGGTGCCGGACGCGGGGTCCCCGGCCTCGACCTTGGCGGCCAGCTCGGTGAACAGGGTGTCGAAGGTCTTCATGCTCGGGCCTCCTGGCCGGCCGGTGCCACGCCGAACCCGGTCGGCCGCTGCGGCCCGCGCAGCTCCCGCAGGATGAGGGCGGTGGCCAGGGCGGCGATCGCGGCCTCCCAGCCCTTGTCCTCGGCCGATCCGGGCAGCCCGGCGCGGTCGCGGGCCTGCTCCTCGGTGTCACAGGTGAGGACGCCGTTGCCGACGGGCTTCCCGGCGTCCAGGGCCACCCGGGTCAGCCCCGCCGTCACGGCGTCGCAGACGTACTCGAAGTGCGGCGTGCCGCCGCGGACGACGACCCCGAGGGCGACGACGGCATCGTGCCGCTCGACCAGTGCCTGGGCGACGACGGGCAGCTCGACCGCACCCGGCGCGCGGACGACCGTGGGCGAGGGCACGCCGCTGGCCTGCGCCGCCTCGACGGCGCGGGCCAGCAGCGAGTCGGTGAGCTCCGCGTGCCAGGTGGTGGCCACGATGCCGAGCGTCAGCCCGGTCGCGTCGACGGCGGTGACCTGCGGAGCGCCGGCGCCGCTCATGCCGGCTGCTCGTTCTGGCCCAGCGGGACGTCCGTACCCGGCACCGTGGTGGCGCCCGGGGCGTCGGCCGGGGCCGGCACCGGGATGTCCGCCGGGCCGGACTCGGTCTCCGGCTCGATGATGTCGAGCAGATGCCCCATGCGGTCCCGCTTGGTGCGCAGGTAGCCGAGGTTCTCCGCCGTGACGTGGCTCGGCAGCGGCACCCGGCCGAGCACGCGGAGGCCGTAGCCCTCGAGCCCGGCGCGCTTGGCGGGGTTGTTGGTCAGCAGCCGCATGGTGTGCACACCGAGGTCGACCAGGATCTGCGCCCCGGTGCCGTAGTCCCGCGCGTCGGCGGGCAGGCCGAGGTCGAGGTTGGCGTCGACGGTGTCGACGCCCATGTCCTGCAGCTGGTAGGCCTGCAGCTTGTGCAGCAGGCCGATCCCCCGGCCCTCGTGCCCGCGGATGTAGAGCACGATGCCGCGGCCCTCGTGGGCGACGGCGGTGAGCGCCGCCTGCAGCTGGGGGCCGCAGTCGCAGCGCAGCGAGCCGAACACGTCGCCGGTGAGGCACTCGGAGTGCACGCGCACCAGCACGTCCTCGCCGTCGCCGATGTCGCCGTAGACGAAGGCGACGTGCTCGCGCTCGTCGTAGGAGCTCCGGTACCCGACGGCGGTGAAGGTGCCCGGGGCCAGCGGCACAATCGCCTCGGCCACCCGCTCGACCAGCTTGTCGAACCGCTTGCGGTAGGCGATCAGGTCGGCGATGGAGATCAGGCAGAGGTCGTGCTCGTCGGCGAAGACGCGCAGCTCCTCGCTGCGGGCCATGCCGGTCGGGTCCTTCTCGCTGACGATCTCGCAGAGGACGCCGGACGGGCGCAGCCCGGCCAGCACCGCGAGGTCGACGGACGCCTCGGTGTGCCCGGGGCGACGCAGCACCCCGCCGTCGCGGGCGCGCAGCGGCACCACGTGCCCGGGCCGGGCGAGGTCGGCCGAGGTGGTCTCGGCCGCGGCGAGGGTCCGGATGGTGTGGGCGCGGTCGGCGGCGGAGATGCCGGTGGTGACGCCCTCGCGGGCGTCCACGGTGACCGTGTAGGCGGTGCCGAGGCGGTCCTGGTTCACCCGGTGCATCGGGGGCAGGTCCAGCCGGTCGGCGTCGGCCTCGGTCACGGCCACGCAGACGTAGCCGGAGGTGTACCGGACCATGAACGCCACCAGCTCGGGGGTGGCGAGCTCGGCGGCGAAGATCAGGTCGCCCTCGTTCTCACGGTCCTCGTCGTCGATCACGACGACCGGCTTGCCGCTCTTGATCGCGGCGAGTGCGGCCTCGATGGAGTCCAGCCGGGTGCGGGGCTCGCTCATCGGCGGACCTCCAGCAGGCGTTCCACGTATTTGGCGATCACGTCGACCTCCAGGTTGACGGGCTCCCCCGTGGCGCGCGCGCCGAGCGTGGTCTCGCGGAGGGTGGTGGGGATGAGGCTGACCTCGAACCAGGGCTCGGGGACCGTGGCCGCGCTGACCGCGCTCACCGTGAGCGAGACGCCGTCGACGGCGATGGAGCCCTTCTCGACGACGTAGCGGGCCAGCCCAGCCGGCAGCGCGATGCGCACGACCTCCCAGTGCTCGCCCGGCGTGCGGGACACGATCCGACCCAGGCCGTCGACGTGGCCCTGCATCAGGTGCCCGCCGAGCCGGGTCTGCGGGCTGACCGCGCGCTCGAGGTTGACCGGCGCACCGTCGCTGACCGCGCCCAGACTGCTGCGGCGCAACGTCTCGGCCATGACGTCGGTGGTCCAGGTGCCGGCGCCGTCGGCGTCGGGCTCGACGCCGGTCACGGTGAGGCAGACGCCGTTGACCGCGATGGAGTCGCCCAGCGACACGTCGGTCAGGACGGTGCGGGCGCGGATCCGCAGGACGGCGGAGTCGCCCCGGTCCTCGCGAGCGGCCAGGGTGCCCACCTCTTCGACGATGCCGGTGAACACCTCAGCTCCCTCCGTCCGTGCCGTCCCCGCTGGTGCGGGGCACCCCACCAGTGTGCCGGGTGGGGTGCAACCGGATCTGCACGTCCCCGCCCAGGAGGGTGAGGTCGGCGATCGAGAAGGACAGCGCCGAGCCGATCCCGCTGATTCCCAGGTCGCCCACCAGCGAGGCGCCGGCCCCCAGCAGCTTCGGCGCGAGGTGCACGACGGCCTCGTCGACCAGCCCGGCGCGCAGGAAGGCCGCGGCGAGCGTGGGCCCGCCCTCGAGCAGCACCCGGCGGACGTCGCGGGCGAACAGCTCGGCCAGCAGCTCCGCCGGGTCCGCGGCCCGGCTCACGTGCGTCGGGGCAGTGTCGTCCAGCACCCGGGCGGTCGCCGGCAGCCGGTCCCGCCGGTCGACGACGACGCGCAGCGGCTGCCGCGCGGTGCCCCGGCCGTCGGCGTCGCGGACGGTGAGCTGCGGGTCGTCGGTCAGCGCGGTCCCGGACCCGACCACGATGGCCTCGCAGCCGCCCCGCAGCCGGTGCACCTCGGCCCGGGCCTCGGGGCCGGTGATCCAGCGGCTGCTCCCGTCGGCGGCGGCGACCCGCCCGTCCAGGGTCGCGGCGACCTTCCAGATCACGTACGGGCGCTGCTCCCGGACACCGGTCAGCCAGCCGGCCAGCGCTCCGCGCTCGGCCGCGTCCTGCTCGACGCCGAGGACGACGTCGACCCCGGCCGCGCGCAGGCGCTCCGCTCCCCCACCGGCCAGCTCGGTCGGCTCGGGCACGGCGACGACGACCCGGGCGATCCCGGCGCCGAGCAGCGCGTCGGCGCACGGCCCGGTCCGCCCGGTGTGCGCGCACGGTTCCAGCGTGACGACGGCGGTGCCGCCCCGGGCCCGCTCGCCGGCCTGCGCCAGCGCGGCGACCTCGGCATGCGGGCCGCCGGGCGGGGCGGTCGCCCCCTCCCCCGCCACGCTGCCGTCGGCGGCCAGGACCACGGCGCCCACCGCGGGGTTGGGGCTCGTCGTGCCGAGCACCGACGCGCCGAGGTCCCGAGCCCGGGCCATCGCCCGCAGCTCGACCGGGGAGACGCTCACCCGGGCATCGCCGCGGCGGCCTGCGCACGCAGGGCGGCGATCGCCGCCGCCGGGTCGTCGGCGCCGTAGACGGCCGATCCGGCGACGAACATGTCGACGCCGGCCTCCGCTGCCCGCTCGATGGTGTCGGGGTTGATGCCGCCGTCGATCTCCACGAGCAGGGTCAGTTCACCGGCGTCGACGAGCTCACGGGCCCGCCGCACCTTGGGCAGCACGTCGGCGATGAAGGACTGGCCGCCGAACCCGGGCTCGACGCTCATGACCAGGAGGGTGTCGAAGTCGGCCAGCACGTCCAGGTAGTCCTCGAGCGGCGTCCCCGGCTTGATCGCCAGGCCGGCCAGCGCCCCGGCAGCGCGCAGGTCACGGGCCACCGCACGCGGATCGGTGCAGGCCTCGGCGTGCACGGTCACGTTGCGGACGCCGACCGCGGCGTACGCCGGCGCCCACCGCTCGGGGTCCTCGATCATGAGGTGGCAGTCCAGTGGCACCGGGCTGACCCGCTGGATCGCCTCGACGACGGGCAGGCCGAGGGTGAGGTTCGGTACGAAGTGCGCGTCCATCACGTCGACGTGCAGCCAGTCGGCGTCGGCCACGCGCGCCACCTCGTCGGAGATGCGGGCGAAGTCCGCGGACAGCAGGCTGGGCGCGATCAACGGTTGCCGGGACACGTCCGCCGAGTCTAGGTGCGCAGGTCGGCAGAACCGGACCCGACCGCCGGGCGTCAGGCCAGCGGGGCGCGACCGCCGTCGACCCCGCGAGCACGGGAGGGGACACCCATGCCGACACCCGCCCTCGTCGCCCTCGTCATCATCCTCTGGGTGGCGATCGGCTGGAGCGCCGCCCTGTTCCTCGGCCGCCGGGGCCACCGCGATCCGCAGTGGTACTTCCTCGGCGCCGTCCTGGGCCCGTTCTTCGTGCCGATGGCCGTCGAACGGGGCCGGCGCGAGCACCGGGTCGTCGAGCGCACGCCCCGAGCCGACGGAACCCCACCGCCGGCCGGCGGGGCGGTCACGGCCGTGGTGGGCGTCGACGGGTCCGCCGAGTCCGACCGCGCCCTGAGGGATGCCGCCGCGCTGCTCACCGGTGCGGGCACCCGCGTGGTGCTGGTCATGGTGATCGACCCCGACGTCGTCGAGTTCGCCGACGACACCGAACGGGACCGGTGCCGCGCGCTGCTGACCGACCGGGCGAGCTGGTTCTCCGGGGCCTCGCCGGTGGTGGCGCTCGTGAGCGGGCAACCCGCCGGGGCGCTGCTCGACGTCGCCGAGCAGGAGGGCGCCGACGTCCTCGTCGTGGGCCGCCGCGGCCGGGGCCTGTCGCACCGGGTGCTGGGCAGCGTCGCCGAGCACGTCACCCACCACGCCCGTGTGCCGGTACTGCTCGCCGGGCCCGCGGAGCACACCTGATCCCGTTGCGGCTCCGCCTCCTGGTCGTCGGCGGGGTCGTGGCCCTCCTCGTCTGGTGGCGCCGCCGCGTCACGTGGGCACGTCGGTGGCTCGCCCACCCACCCGGACCGCCTCGCGTGGTGGCACTGCCCGACCGGGTGGAACGCCGGGTCACCCGGCCCAGCACGGCGCTCCCGGCGATGACCGCCTCGCTGGTGATCGGACTGCCGGCCGGTCTGGTGATCGGGCTGCTGGCCGGGCTGGTGGCCGGGCTGACGGGCTGAGCCGGGGTCGCGCACGCGGGGCGGAGAAGTGTCGGACCCCGCCGGTAGCGTCGCTCGTGTGTTCGAAGGCGGCAGGTTCGGGGTCGGCCTGACGGTCGACGTCCTGGACGTGCCGTCGTGGCCGGCGGAGCTGGTGCCGGCCGGGGCCGTGGCCCGCCCGACCCGCCTGGGTGAGGCGATGCCGGTCGCGGCCCGCACCGATCGCCGAGATCGCGCTGGAGCTGCAGCGGATCCAGCAGGCGGAGTCGGCGCTGGCCGCGTACCGCGCCGAGCTGATCTGCGAGCTGGCGGCCCGCCGGCCGGACACCACGGACCGGCAGCTCGGGAAGCCGGGGGCTGCGTCGCCGGACTGGCTGCCGGGCCCGGGGAACCCACCGTCAGCGGGGGTGAGCGAGTTCTTCGCCGACGAGCTGGCGATGGTGCTGAACTGCTCGCGAGCCGAGGCGACCACGCAGGCGGAGCTGTCGACGACGCTGGTCGAGCACCTGCCCGCCACCTGGGCCGCGCTGGCCGACAGCGCGCTGGGATGGCCGCGAGCGCGGGCGGTTGCCGCTGAGCTGTCCGGGCCGGTGCGGGAGCTGGCGCCGCAGGTGATCGCGGCGGTGGAGGCCGCGGTCCTGCCCGGCGCCCCCGAGCTGCCGGTGACCCGGGTGCGGGCCGCGGTGCGCCGGGAACTACTGCACCACGACGCCGCGGCCGCCGAGCGGCGGCGCAGGCAGGCGGAGCGCTGCGCCGACGTCGTGGTGCACCCGGCGCCCGATGGGATGGCCGAGTTGTCGGTGTTCCTGCCGCAGCCGATGGCCGTGGCGATCCGAGAGACCGTCGACCGCTACGGGCGGATGGCCAAGGACGATGGAGATCCCCGCCCGATCGGGCAGTTGCGGGTGTCCGCGCTGGGTGACCTGGTGCTGCGCCCCTGGGACACCAGCCGGCTACCGGTCACCGCGCACCTGGACGTGCTCGCCCCGGTCGGCGCCCTGTTCGCCGCAGCCACCGGCCACGACACCTGCCCGGTCGGCCACCAGCTCCCCCACCACGCCGATGCCGCGCCGGTGCCCGGGGACCCGTCGGTGTCCGGCGGCCCGGCCTCCGCCGCGTCCTGCCGCCAGGTCGCGCCGGCGGAGGTCGAGGGGCAGCCGATCACCGCCGCCCAGCTGCGGGCGCTCCTCGAAGGGCTTGACGCGCTGTGCCCCGGCGGTCTGCAGGCGCCGACCGGCGGCAGCCTGGGCATCTCGCTGCTGGACCCGGCCACCGGCGTCCTCCGTGCCACGGCCACCCGCGGCGAGCTGGCCCGGTCGGTGCGCCGCGGCTGCCCGGCCCACCCCGGCGCCGACTGCGCGTGCCCGGTCCTCGGCCCGCCGGCACCGTCCCACCGCTACCGACCCTCAGCCGTTCAGCACCGCTTCACCAGGAGCCGCGACCGCGGTTGCCGCCACCCCGGCTGCGGCAACCGCGCCGGCTGGGCCGACCTGGACCACGTGCTGCCCCACGCCGACGGCGGGGCCACCGCCTGCGAGAACCTGTGCTGCCTGTGCCCGCCACCATCGGCTCAAGACGTTCGCTCCCGGCTGGCGTTTCGCCATGACGCCCGACGGCCTCCTGAGGTGACCACACCGAGCGGCGTCGCCCGCACGACCCGCCCACCCGACATGGCCGCCACCACTCCCGACGGCGCCACCCGCACGACCCGCCCACCCGACATGGCCGCGACCGGTCCGCCGCCTTCCGGGCCACCACTACCGGCTCGGCCCCCCGGCCACTCTCCTGTGGACCACTCACCCCCGCCGGCCACGGAGGACGGCGACCCGGCCCCGTTCTGAGACCCGCGCGCGGGAGCCAGCGTCCCGTCGGCACGTGCCGTGGCCGTCGGCACGCGTGGGGTGCCACGGGCGGGACGGGCGTTCCACTCCGGCCAGGAGAGATCCCGGCCCATGAACCGGGCTGTCCGGGCAACGACCACACCTGGGCCAGCCAGCGGGGCGCGAACTGGCCCATCGCCCGCTCGACCGGGCTGACGACCAGCCGATCGACGACGCACCACGACACCCGGCCCCGACGTCCCCGTCTTGGTCGGCGGATCGAGGTCGTCGCGGTCCTGATCCCCGGTCATGTGCGCCGGCGGCCATCCCCAGGCGTGCCCGTAGAGGAACTACAGCCGCTCGCGGGAGCCCATGACGGCCGGGGTAGTCGATCGCGGCGTCCGCGGTGCCCCTCGGGCGCAGGTGCGTCCCGCTGGGCAGCTCGGATGCGCACCGGGTGAGCGAGGCCGTCGGCCAGCCGGCAGGTCATCCGCGGCCGCAGGGGCGGGCGGATCAGCCGGTGCGGCGGAGCAACGCCATGAACATCGCGTCGGTTCCGTGCCGGTGGGGCCAGAGCTGCCCGTGGTCACCCCGGCCGATGCCCGGGACCTCGGGGAACAGCGGAGCCACCGGAAGCACCTCGACGTCGTCGCGCGCGGCCACGGCGTCGACCACCGCGACCGTCTCGGCGGTGTGCGGCGAGCAGGTCACGTAGGCGACCACCCCGCCGATCCGCACCGAGCGCAGGGCACTGTCCAGCAGCGCCGTTTGGAGCTCCGCCAGGGGTGCGACGTCCTCGGCCGTGCGGCGCCAGCGCACCTCGGGACGGCGGCGCAGCGCCCCCAGCCCGGTGCACGGCGCGTCCAGCAGCACCCGGTCGAAGGACCCCGGCGCCCACGGCGGCTGGGTGCCGTCGGCGGCCAGCACCTCGACGTCGTCCTCGTCGCGCAACGCCTGGGCGACCAGCTCCGCCCGGTGCGGAGCTCGGTCGGCCGCGGTCAGCCGCACCCCGTCGGGCCGGGTGACCGCGAGCAGCCCGGCCTTGCCGCCGGGCCCCGCGCACATGTCCAGCCACGCGCTCTCCGGCCCTTCCAGCGGCGCCCGGGCCAGCAGGAGGGCCGCGAGCTGGCTGCCCTCGTCCTGCACGGCCGCGCGGCCGGAGCGCACCGACGCCAGCCGGCCGGGATCTCCCCCGTCCAGGCGCACGGCGAAGGGCGACCAGGGCCCGGGATGCCCACCCGACTCCTCGATGAGGGCCTCGCGCTCCATGCGCCGGGCGACCAGGTGCACCTCCGGCGCGACGTCGTCAGCCAGCAGCGCGGACTCGAGCTCGGCGTCGTCGCCGAGCGCGTCCCGCCAGGCGTCGACGATCCACCCCGGGTGGTCGGTGGCCAGCGCCAGCAGCTCGTCGCCCTCGGCGCCGAGCGCGGCCAGCCAGGCGGCCCGGTCACCGCCGGCGGCGACCTTGCGCAGCACCGCGTTGACCAAGCCGGAGGCGCCGGTGCCGACGATCGCCCGGGTGAGGTCGACGGTGGTGTCCACGGCCGCGTGCGAGGGCACCCGGAGGTCGATGATCTGGTACGCCCCGAGCCGCAGCAGGTCGAGCACCCGCGGGTCCAGCTCCGCCAGCGGCCGCGACACCAGCCCGGTCAGGACGGCGTCGAGCGTGCCCTGCGCCCGCAGGGCGCCGTAGGCCAGCTGGGTGGTGAACCCGGCGTCCCGCTCGTCGAGCTGCCGCTCCCGCAGGAGCTGCGGCAGCAGCAGGTTGGCGAACGCCTCGCGGGAGGAGACGGCGTCCAGGACGTCGTAGGCGGTGAGCCGGGCGCCGTCGAGCACCGGCCGCCGGGTCGCCGGGTGACGGCGCCGGCCCGGACCGCCCTTCCGAGGCGGGCGGGTCACTCGCCGCCCAGCCGCTCGCCCGGGGCGGGTCGGGCACCGCGGGCCCAGTCCGCGGCCGGCAGCATCCGCTTGCCCGCGGGCTGAACCTGGTCCAGCAGGACCGGGCCGTTGCCCGTGCCCACGAGGACGCGCCCGGCGTCGGCCAGCAGCTCTCCCGGGGCCAGCGGCGGCCCGTCCGGCACCGGTCCGACGGGGCCCAGCCGCATCCGCTCGCCCCGCCAGGTCGTCCACGCGCCGGGCGCCGGCGTCACGCCCCGGACCCGCCGGTCGACGACGTGCGCGGGTAGCGCCCAGTCCACCCGGGCGTCGGCGGTCTCGACCTTGGGCGCCAGGCTGACGCCGTCCACCGGCTGTGGCCGGGGCTCGAGCGCGCCGGCGGCGATGCCGTCCAGCGTGGCCACGAGCAGCCCGGCGCCGCTGACCGCCAGCCGGTCGAGGAGATCCCCGGCGGTGTCCCGGGGGCCGATGGCCTCGGTGAGGGTGCCGTACACCGGGCCGGTGTCGAGGCCGGCCTCCAGGAGGAACGTCGAGGCGCCGGTCAGCTCGTCGCCGGCCATGATCGCGTGCTGCACCGGTGCGGCGCCCCGCCAGGCCGGGAGCAGCGAGAAGTGCAGGTTGACCCAACCGTGCCGCGGCAGGTCGAGGGCCGCCTGCGGCACCAGCGCGCCGTAGGCGACCACCGGCACGCAGTCGACCGCGAGGCCGGCCAGCTGCTCGAGGAACTCCGGCTCGCGGGGCGAGCGCGGCTGCAGGACGGGGATGCCGGCGTCGTCGGCGCGCTCGGCCACCGGGGAGCGGCTCACCTTCCGGCCGCGCCCGGAGCGGGCGTCCGGGCGGGTCAGCACGGCGACGACCTCGTGGTCGGAGGCGAGCAGCGCGTCGAGGGACGGGACGGCGGGCGCCGGAGTGCCGGCGAACAGGAGCTTCAGTGCGGGCTCACCTTCACGACGGGGAGGTAGCTGCCGTAGCCGGCCCACTCGGCGGCCTGGATCTCGGCGAGCGCGGCGACACGGTCGGCCTCGGCGAGCCGGTCGACGAAGAGGACGCCGTCGAGGTGGTCGGTCTCGTGCTGGATGGCGCGGGCGAGCAGCTCGGAGCCCTCGACGCGCACCGGGTCGCCGTGCACGTTCCAGCCGGAGGCGACCACATGGAGGTGCCGGCGGCAGTCGTAGCGCAGGTCGGGGATGGACAGGCAGCCCTCCGGGCCGTCCTGCACCTCCTCGCCGACCGCGGCGACGTCCGGGTTGACCAGGTGGCCGACCTCGCCGTCGACGTACCAGGTGAACACCCGCAGGCCGACGCCGATCTGGGGGGCCGCGAGCCCGGCGCCCCCGGCCGCCTGCATGGTCTCGGTCAGGTCGGTGACGAGCTGCCGGAGCTCCTCGTCGAAGTCGACGACCGGCGCCGCGGGCCGGTGCAGCACCGGGTCGCCGTACAGCCGGATGGGGGTGACACTCACCCGACGATCGTATGCGGCCCCCGTGCAGGGTCCCGCAGCGAGCGTGCGAGCGGTGGGTGCAGCCGAGCACCACGCCCCGAACGCCGCACGCCGCGCGCCGCGCGCCGGTCGACCGCGTCGCGGTAGGCCCGCCGCGACTGCTGGCGCACGCGCTCGTCGTAGGCGACCCGGTGCACGAGGTCGCGGTCCCCCTCCCCGGGGACCAGGACCTCCAGGCCGGCGGCCGCCAGCCGCCCACCCATCACCCGCTTGACCAATCTGTCCGGACAGTACGGCTAGACGAGCGTGAGCGGATCCAGCTGCACCCGCACGTGGTCGGGCACCTTGCGCGCGCTGCGCACTCCCTGCACCTCTGCCAGGGCGTGCGCCAGCGCCGCGCCCTGGGTGCGCGGCACCCGCACCAGGTAGCGCTCCCGGTCCCCCTCCTGCCCCGGACGGGGCGGCTCCGGGACCGGGCCCAGCAGATCGGTGTCGGACGGCAGCCGCGCGGCGGCCAGGAACTCGCCCAGCGCCGCCGGCGACCCCACGAGCGATGCCATGCGGGTCACCGGCGGGAAGCCGAGCTCCCGGCGGTCGGCCAGCTCCCGCTCGGCCAGCCAGCCGGGATCCCACCGCACCAGCGCCTGGACGACGGGATGGCCGGCGTCGGCGGCCACGACCACCTGGCCCCCGGCCGATGCCGGGCGCACCAGGGAGGCGGCGTTGGTCCACCGCCGCAGCGTCTCCTCGCCGGCCCGCAGGTCGGCCCGGCCGAGCAGTGCCCACGAGTCCAGCAGCAGCGCGGCGCCGTACCCGCGCTCGGCCACCGGTTCGGCCCCGGGGGTCGCCACGACCAGCGCCGGGCCGGCCGGCACCGTGGCGAGCACCCCGGAGGTGCTGCCGGAGGTGCGGACGGTCGTGCCGGGGAAGGCCCGCGCGAGCTCCTCGGCCGTGCGCGACTCCCCCACCACCGCGGCCCGCAGCTTGGTCCCGTGGCAGTGCGGGCAGTCGAAGGTGGCGGCCGGGCGGGCACACCACCGGCAGGCCGGGATACGGGTGCCGCCCGGACCCGGCCGCGGGGAGATGCCGAGCGGACCGGCGCAGGACGCGCACCGGGCCGGGGCCCGGCAGCGGGCGCACGACAGGGACGGGACGTAGCCGCGCCGGGGCACCTGCACGAGCACGGGGGCACCGGCCGCGAGCGCCCTGCGTGCCGTCTCGTAGGCCAGCGAGGGCAGCCGGGCGGTGCGGGCCGCGGGGTCGCGGGCCAGCTCGAAGTCGTCCCCCAGCGCCTGCACCCGGGGCGCCGCCGAGCGCAGGACCCCGCGATCGGCCACCAGCTCGTGCGCCCAGCCGGACTCCACCAGCAGCGCGGCCTCCGCGGTCCGCGACGTGCCGGCGACGACCGCGGCGCAGGAGTCCAGCCAGGCCCGCTGGACGAGCACGTCGCGCGCGTGCGGATAGGGCGCGCGCTCGTCGGAGTGCAGGTCGTCGCCGTCGTCCCAGACGACGACCAGGCCGAGGTCCCGGACGGGCGCGAACATCGCCGCCCGGGTGCCCAGCACCACCTGCGCGGCGCCCCGGGAAGCCGCGAGGAACCG
Source organism: Blastococcus sp. SYSU DS0973 (assembly GCF_054051055.1). Classification (NCBI taxonomy): domain Bacteria; kingdom Bacillati; phylum Actinomycetota; class Actinomycetes; order Geodermatophilales; family Geodermatophilaceae; genus Blastococcus; species Blastococcus sp. SYSU DS0973. The sequence goes on along the minus strand of NZ_JBJHAN010000007.1, from coordinate 168,790 downwards.
GCGGTAGCGCACCTCCGGCGAGTCGTCGGCGCGCAGCACGGTGAACGAGTGCCGCGGCAGCACCCGCTCCGCCGCCGCCGTCAGCCGATCCAGGTCCTTGCCGTCGGGCACGACGACCAGAGCCCCGCGCCGGCCCGACAGCGCCGCGCGGCAGAGCTCGACCAGCCGGGTGGGCCAGTCCTCCCCCGGCAGCGCCGTCCAGACGGCGCGCGCCGGACGCCCCTCGGCCAGCGCGCCGAGCAGAGCCGGGCCGGCCGGGTAGCGGGCGAACCCGGCCGGGTCCGGCGGCCCGGGCAGCTCCTCCGGCGTCGGCGTGGGCCGCTTCTCGGCGGCGCCCCGGCGCGGGGGCAGCGCCAGCCGCAGCACGTCGCTCGCGGTGCCCGCGTACCGGTCGGCGACGGCGCGCACCAGCCGGGCCACCTGCGGGGTGAGCACCGGCTCACCGGAGGGCACGTGCGACAGCGGCTGCAGCGCGCCGGCGAACTCGGTGCTGTCGGCCAGCTCCCACACCACGCCGTCGACCAGCCGACCGCGGAAGCGGACCCGCACCCGGCAGCCGGGCTGCACCGTGTCGGCGAACTTCTCCGGAACGGCGTAGTCGAACGGCCGGTCCAGGTGTGCCAGCGGGACGTCGACGACGACCCGGGCCACCTGCACCCGACCAGTCTCCCCACTCACACCGACAGTTCCGCGCCCCTCCGGTGGCCCGCTCGCGAGGCCCGGGGGCGAGCCGGCGAGTCGTGGGGGGCGAGGAGGTCCTTCGTCAGACCCCCACGGCCGAGCGCAGCGCCTCGACGCGGTCCAGCCGCTCCCACGGCAGGTCCAGGTCGGCGCGGCCGAAGTGGCCGTAGGCGGCGGTGGGCCCGTAGATGGGCCGCAGCAGGTCCAGGTCGCGCACGATGGCGCCCGGCCGCAGGTCGAACACCGAGGTGATCGCCTTCTCCAGCACCTCGTCGGCGACCGTGCCCGTTCCGCGGGTGTCGACGAACAGGCCGACCGGGTGAGCGGCGCCGATCGCATAGGCGACCTGCACCTCGCAGCGGCGGGCCAGCCCGGCGGCGACGACGTTCTTGGCCACCCAGCGCATCGCGTAGGCACCGGAGCGGTCGACCTTCGACGGGTCCTTGCCCGAGAAGGCGCCGCCGCCATGGCGCGCCATGCCGCCGTAGGTGTCGACGATGATCTTGCGGCCGGTCAGCCCGGCGTCGCCCATCGGGCCGCCGATGACGAACTTCCCGGTGGGGTTCACCAGGAGCCGGTGACCGGTGGTGGGCAGGCCGAGGGCGGCCAGCTCCGGCTCGACGACGAGCTCCTCGATGTCGGGGGTCAGCAGCGTCTCGATCGAGATGTCCTCGGCGTGCTGCGAGGAGACGACCACGGTGTCGACCGCGACCGGCCGGTCGTCCTCGTAGACCACGGTGGCCTGGGTCTTGCCGTCGGGACGCAGATAGGGCACCGACCCGTCCTTGCGGACCGCGGAGAGGCGACGGGACAGCCGGTGGGCCAGCGCGATGGGCAGCGGCATCAGCTCAGGGGTCTCGTCGGTGGCGTAGCCGAACATCAGGCCCTGGTCGCCGGCGCCCTGGCGCTCTATCTCGTCGTCGGCGGTGCCACCGGTGCGCGCCTCGTAGCCGGTGTCGACGCCCTGGGCGATGTCGGGCGACTGCGCTCCGATGGAGACGCTGACCCCGCAGGACGCGCCGTCGAAGCCCTTGCGGGAGGAGTCGTAGCCGATCCGCAGGACCGTTTCGCGGACGATGGCCGGGATGTCGACGTAGCCGGCGGTGGTGACCTCGCCCGCGATGTGGACCTGACCGGTGGTGATGAGGGTCTCGACGGCGACGCGGCTGCGCGGGTCCTGGGCCAGCATCGCGTCGAGGATCGAGTCGCTGATCTGGTCGGCGATCTTGTCCGGGTGGCCCTCGGTCACCGACTCGGACGTGAAGAGGCGGCGTGGCACTCGGTACTCCCTGGGGACGGCGGGCGGGTGGCGGCAGAGCGACGGCGGACTGCTGGGTGTGGAGCTCGATCGACGATCCGGTGCGTGGCACCGGGAGGGAACGTTACCGGCGCGCTCCGACGGTGGGCACGACGGCGTAGGTCACGGCCGGGGACGGGGCTCCAGCCGGCCGGCCACGGCGGTCCAGATCCCGGCGGCGACGGCGTCCTTGCTCCCGCGCGGCACCTCGGTCGTCGGACCGTCGGCCGCGAGCACCACGACGGCGTTCTCCGCCCGGCCGAAGACCTGCCCGGCCGAGACGTCGTTGACGACGAGCAGGTCGCAGCCCTTGCGGGCGAGCTTCGCGCGCGCGTGGGTGAGCACGTCGCCGTCGTCGTCACCGGTCTCGGCGGCGAAGCCGACGACGAGCCGGCCCGGCGGGCGCCTGGTGACCAGCTCGGCCAGGACGTCGGGGTTGCGGACCAGCTCGATGGCGCCCGGCTCGCTGGCCGCGCCCTTCTTCAGCTTGGTGGCGGCGACGCTGAGCGGCCGGAAGTCGGCGACCGCGGCGCTCATGACCACGACGTCGGCGTCATCCGACTCCGCGAGCACCGCGGCGCGCAGCTCCTCGGCCGTCCCGACCGGCACGACCCGGACGCCGAAGGGCGCGGGCAGCTCGACGTTGGCCGCCACCAGCACGACCTCGGCGCCGCGGGCGGCGGCGACCCGGGCGAGGGCCCAGCCCTGCTTGCCGGACGAGCGGTTGCCCAGGTACCGGACCGGGTCCAACGGCTCGCGGGTCCCGCCGGCGCTGATGACCACCCGGCGGCCGGCGAGGTCCTGCGGCAGCGCGGCGGCACCGCCGTCGAGCACGACGGCGGCCAGCGCGGCGATGTCGGCGGGCTCGGGCAGCCGGCCGGGGCCGGAGTCCGGCCCGGTCAGCCGGCCGACGGCCGGCGGCAGGACGACCGCGCCGCGGCGGCGGAGCGTGGCCACGTTGTCCTGGGTGGCGGGGTGGAGCCACATCTCGGTGTGCATGGCGGGGACGAAGACCACCGGGCAGCGGGCGGTGAGCAGGGTCGCGGTGAGCAGGTCGTCGGCCCGGCCCGCGGCGGCGCGCGCGAGCAGGTCGGCGGTGGCGGGGGCGACGACGACGAGGTCGGCGGTCTGGCCGATCCGCACGTGCGCGACCTCGGGAACGTCGGACCAGACGTCGGTGGTGACCGGATTGCCCGACAGCGCCTCGAACGTGGCGGCCCCCACGAAGTGCAGCGCGCCCGGGGTGGGGACGACGCGGACGTCGTGCCCGGCCTCGGTGAGGGCCCGCAGCAGCAGCGCGGCCTTGTAGGCGGCGACGCCACCGCTGACGCCCAGCACGATCCGGCTCATACGCTCATCCTCCCCCAGACGCGAGGACGCCCCTGGCACAGGCCGGGGGCGTCCTCAGAAAGGGATGGAACGGCCCCCTCGCAGGGCCCCACCGCGAGCGGAGCGAGTGGTGGGGGGTGAGGGGGTCCTTGTTCAGTTCTCGCCGGCGGTGTGCGCCAGGAGGCCCTCGTTGATCTCGCGCAGCGCGATCGACAGCGGCTTCTCCTGCGGCGCGGTGTCGACCAGCGGGCCGACGTACTCCAGCAGGCCCTCGGAGAGCTGGCTGTAGTAGGCGTTGATCTGGCGCGCGCGCTTGGCGGCGAAGATCACCAGGCCGTACTTGCTGCTGGTGCGCTCGAGCAGCTCGTCGATCGGCGGATTGGTGATGCCCTCGGGGGCGGGTGCGACTCCGGACACGGGTGGACGGGTCTCCTCGATCGTTCGGCGGGAGTGGCGCGCGGGCCGGCGGACCGGGGCGCTCACTCGTGGGCGCTGCCACCCGAGCTGAGGCTGGGCGACGGCGCAGTCAGCAAGCCTACCAACTCGTCGGCGGCGCGGGACACGTCGTCGTTGACGACCACCCGGTCGAACTCCCCGGAGGCGTCGAGCTCGGCCTGGGCGATGGCCAGCCGGCGCTCCTGCACGGCGGCCGGCTCGGACCCGCGACCGGCCAGCCGGCTGACCAGCTCGGCCCACGACGGCGGCGCCAGGAACACCAGTTGAGCCTCCGGTGCCCGGGCCCGGACCTGCCGGGCCCCCTGCAGCTCGATCTCCAGCAGCGCCGGCCGGCCGGTGGCCAGCTGGGCGTGGACCGGGGCGATCGGGGTCCCGTAGCGGTTGCCCGCGTACTCGGCCCACTCCAGCAGCCCGTCGGTGGCCACCAGCCGGTCGAACTCCGCGTCGTCGACGAAGTGGTAGTGCACGCCGTCGACCTCACCCGGCCGGGGACGACGAGTGGTGGCCGACACCGACACCCACACGTCGGGGTGCCGCCGCCGGACCTCGGCGACCACGGTGCCCTTGCCGACCCCGGAGGGTCCCGAGAGCACGGTCAGCCGTGCCGGTGTCGCTGCAGCCACTCGTCGTCCTCACCCGCGTTCGTCGGCGGCGCCGTCGGCTCCTCAGACGGAGCCGTCGGCAGGAACCTGCTCGGCGACGACCTCCTCGCCGCCGAACTCCGATTCCAGCGCCCGCCGCTGGTTGGCACCCAGCCCCCGCACGCGTCGCGTCGGGGAGATCTCCAGGCGCTCCATGATCTTCGCAGCCCGCGCCTTGCCGACACCTGGCAGGGATTCGAGGACCGCGGAGACCCGCATCTTGCCGATGATCTCGTCGGTCTCGCCCTGCTTGAGGACGTCGCCGACCGTGGCGCCCTTGCTCTTGAGTCGCTCGCGCAGTTCGGCACGCGCCTTGCGAGCTGCGGCCGCCTTCTCCAGGGCGGCCGCCCGCTGTTCCGGGGACAGGTCAGGCAGGGGCATGGTGCAACCCAATCGTGTCGTCGCCGGCCGTGCGCCGGCCGGCCGTCGTTCGGTTCGTCGAGACGTGGTGCGCCTCCGCTCCGAGCCTCACGGTCCGGGTAGTTCCCGGCAAATCCGCTGGTCACGCACGCTGTCGGGGATCACCGGGGCGGCGGGACGACCCCGGGTCGCACGCTCGCCGCGCAGTTCGTCACTGATAGTGATCAGCCCAGGTCAGAGGCGGCCCGCGGACGGTCCCGTTCCGGGTCGGAAGTCCCCTGCCCAGGTCCGCTCCGCGCCACCGACACGCCGAGGACACGACACGCCCACCAGCGGCCCGGATCAGACCGGCGAGCGGCCCTGCCGCCGACCGGACGTGCGGCCGAGGAGCCCGCTCCCGAGCGCCGGGAACACGAGCACCTCGGCGACCAGCAGCGCCGCACCCGTGGCTCCGGTGACCCAGGGCAGCAGCCGCCTCAAGCCGCGAGCGCCTCCGCCCAGCGGTCGGCGGCGGCGCGCAGCGCGGACGGATCCGGGCCGGCGCCGAGGACGTCGCGCGAGACCGTCGGGACGACCGCCGCGCCCGCGCCGAACAGCCGCCGCAGGTCGCTCACGGCCCCGCCCTGGGCGCCGAGCCCCGGAGCCAGGACCGGCCCGCCCAGCCCGCTCAGATCGACGTCGAGCTCGCGCAGGGTCGCACCCACGACGACCCCGAACGAACCGGTGGAGGGGCCGGACCGGGGAGCGAGGTCCCGCACCGCCCCGAGGTCGGGCAGCGGGTCGCCGACCGCCCAGCCGGGGGTGTTCCAGCCGCGCACGGTGTCCACGACCACCTGCGCGACGCTCCGCTCCCCCACCAGCGCGTGCTGGAGGGCCCCGGCGTCGGGGTTGGAGGTGCGGGCCAGCACGAACAGCCCGCCGCCGTGGGCGCGGGCGGTGTCGACCGCCGGCTGCAGCGAGCCCGGACCCAGGTAGGGGCTGACCGTCATCGCGTCCACGGCCAGCGGGTGGTCGGGCCGCAGGTAGTCGGCGTAGGCGTCCATCGTCGAGCCGATGTCCCCGCGCTTGGCGTCCAGCAGCACCAGCGCCCCCGCCGCACGGGCGCGCGCGACGCCGCGCTCCAGGGCCGCCAGGCCGCGGGAGCCGTGCCGCTCGTAGAACGCCAGCTGCGGCTTCAGGACGGCGACGGTGCCGGCGAGGGCGTCGACGACGGTGTCGGTGAACCGCGTGAGCCCCTCGGCGTCATCGGCCAGCCCCCAGGAGGCCAGCAGCGGCGGGTGCGGATCGATGCCGACGCACAGCGGGCCGCGCGCGGCGACGGCATCGGCCAGGCGGTGGCCGAAGGTCGCGGTCACGGGTCCTCCTCGACGGCGCGGGGCAGGGCCTGCCCCAGCGCAGCGATGCAGCGCTGCGCGAGGAACGGGTCGGCGAAGGCGCCGGCGGCCGACTGGACCGCGTCGGCGCCGAGGGCGAACAGTGCCTCGAACGAGCCGGGGTCGGTGACCCCGCCCATCGCCAGGACGTCGAAGTGCCGGCTCCCGCCCGCCCGCAGCGCCACCAGGCGCCGGGTGAAGTCCACGGCGGGCTCGCGCACCGCGACGCCGGAGAGGCCGGCCAGCTCCCGGCCGGGGAAGGTGGCGGCGCCGTCGCTGCGGCGCACCCGGCTCTGCACGGTGTTGATCCCGGCGATGCCGTCGACCAGGGGGGTCAGCCGGGGCACCAGCGCGGCGAGGGCCGGCTCGTCCAGCCAGGACAGCTTCGCCACCAGGGCGGTCCGGTCGTCCAGCGCCCGGCGCACCGCCTCCACCACGGTCACGGTGGCGTCCGGATCCAGGCACAGCGGGGGCTTCACGCCCGACGCCGACGCGTCCAGGGTGTTGGGGCAGGAGAGGTTCAGCTCGACGACCGGCGCACCGGCCTCCTCCGCCATGCGGGCGGTACGGGCGAAGTCCTCGACCAGGTCGGTGCCGTTGCCCTCCCCCATGACGCTGACCAGCAGCAGCACGTCGTCCCCGACCGCGGCGAGCGCGCGCTCGAGGTCGGCCATCCACTCCGCCGGCGCCGGCGACGGGACGCCGAAGGAGTTGACCGTGCTCACCGCCGGCGAGCCCGGCGGCACCCAGTCCCACGGGTCGGAGACGACGTCGGCGGCCGCGCCGGGCGCCAGGCTCCCGGTCTCCCGCGGCGCGAACGTCCAGTTCGGCTGCTCGTTCGGCGGGTGCTCGCGGCCGCGGACGGTCTTGTAGGTCAGCACGCTGTAGCCGTTCGCCACGTTGTGCCGCACCCACGCCTCGCTCCCGTTGAGCACGCAGGCCGGCACCCCGATCGGGAAGCCGACCGAGCGCCCCAGCAGGCGCCAGCGCCGGCCGCCCGCCGTCGGTCGGGCGGGCAGCCGGGGCCCCAGCGGCCGGGCCAGGTTGTCCCGGAACCCGCCCAGGACGTCGTAGGCAGGCACCGGCGACCCCGTCGCGGCGAGGACGTCGGCGTGCCCGGCGAAGAAGAGCACCCGGGTCAGCAGCGGCAGGTCCGCGGCGCCGGCCCGGTCCGCGGCGAGGCGTGCAGTGAGCTCGCCGGCCGCCGTCCCCAGCGCGTCCAGCTCCGGCTGCGGCGGCCGGGCGAACCGGGTGACCCCGGCCAGGAAGCCGGCCGGGAGACCGTCGACCAGCCCGCGGTCCAGCAGGTGGGCGCGCACCTGCCGGACCACCTCGTCCGGGGCCGCCGCCGTCACGCCGACGTGCCGGCGAACGTGCTCGGCCCACCGTGCGTGCCGCCGGCCAGCGCCGCGTGCACCTCCTGCAGGCTCCGCACGCCGATGCCTCCCTGGCGCAGCGCCTCGATGCCCTGCACCGCGGCCGCCATGCCCTGCACCGTGGTGATGCACGGGATGCCGGCGCTCACCGCGGCGGTGCGGATCTCGTAGCCGTCCAGCCGCGGACCGCTGTTGCCGGGAGCGCCGAAGGGCGTGTTGATGACCAGGTCGACGTCGCCGGCCTGGATGCGCTCGACGATGTTGCCCGGACCTTCGCTGAACTTCCCGACCACCTCGGCGGCGACCCCGTGGCGGCGCAGCACCTGCGCGGTGCCGGTCGTGGCCAGCAGGCGGAAACCCAGGTCGGCCAGCCGCTTGATCGGGAAGACCGCCGAGCGCTTGTCCCGGTTGGCCAGCGAGACGAACACCGTCCCCTCGGTCGGCAGCGACCCGTACGCCGCGGCCTGCGACTTCGCGAACGCGGTGCCGAACTCCGCGTCGAGCCCCATCACCTCGCCGGTGGACTTCATCTCCGGCGACAGGACCGTGTCCACCCCGTGCCCCTCCACGGTGCGGAAGCGGTGGAAGGGCAGGACCGCCTCCTTCACCGCGATCGGCGCGTCGTCGGGCAGGTCGGTGCCGTCCCCCGTCGCGGGGAGCACCCCGGCGCCGCGCAGGTCGGCGATCGTCTCGCCGACCGCGATCCGCGCCGCGGCCTTGGCCAGCTGCACAGCCGTCGCCTTGGAGACGAAGGGCACCGTCCGGCTCGCCCGGGGGTTGGCCTCGATCACGTAGAGGATGTCGTCCTTGATCGCGTACTGGACGTTCAACAGGCCGCGGACGCCGATCCGGGCGGCGAGCTGCTCGGTGGCGGCGCGGATCCCCCGCAGGTCCGCCGACCCCAGGGTGATCGGCGGGAGCGCGCACGCGGAGTCGCCGGAGTGGATGCCGGCCTCCTCGATGTGCTCCATCACGCCACCCAGGTACAGGTCGGTGCCGTCGTAGAGGGCGTCGACGTCGATCTCGACCGCGTCCTCCAGGAACCGGTCCACCAGCACGGGGTGGGCGGCGCTGACGTCGGTGGCCTTGGCGATGTAGGCCTCCAGCGTGGCGTCGTCGTAGACGATCTCCATGCCGCGGCCGCCGAGCACGTAGGACGGCCGGACGAGCACCGGGTAGCCGATGCCCGTGGCGATCTGGTGGGCCTCGGCGAACGTCGTCGCCGTGCCGTGCTTCGGGGCGAGCAGGCCGGTGTCGGCCAGCACCCGGGAGAACGCTCCGCGGTGCTCGGCGTCGTCGATCGCCTCCGGTGAGGTGCCCAGCACCGGCACGCCGGCGTCCTTGAGCCGCTGCGCCAGGCCCAGCGGGGTCTGGCCACCGAGGGTGCAGATGACGCCGGCCACCGGGCCGGCGGCGCGCTCGGCCTCGACCACCTCGAGGACGTCCTCGAACGTGAGCGGCTCGAAGTACAGCCGGTCGGCGGTGTCGTAGTCGGTGGAGACGGTCTCGGGGTTGCAGTTGACCATCACCGCCTCGTAGCCGGCGTCCTGCAGCGCCATGACCGCGTGCACGCAGGAGTAGTCGAACTCGATGCCCTGACCGATCCGGTTGGGCCCGGAGCCGAGGATGAGCACCGCGGGCTTCTCGCGGGGCTCGACCTCGGTCTCCTCGTCGTAGGACGAGTAGTGGTAGGGGGTGCGGGCGGCGAACTCCGCGGCGCAGGTGTCGACGGTCTTGTAGACCGGCCGCACGCCCAGCCGCCAGCGCAGCGCGCGGACGCCGTCCTCGCCGGCGAGCTCCGGCCGCAGCGCGGCGATCTGCCGGTCGGACAGCCCGTGCCGCTTGGCGCGCCGCAGCAGCTCCGGCGTGAGGGCCGGCGCCTCGCGGACCGCCTCGGCGATCTCGCGCACCAGCACCAGCTGGTCGACGAACCACGGGTCGAAACCACTTGCAGTCGCGACGTCGCCGACGGTGGCGCCGGCGGCCAGCGCCCGCTCCGCGGTGTAGAGCCGCCCGTCGACCGGCGTCCGCAGCGCCTCGAGCAGCTCCTCGGCCGAGCGGGTGTCCTCCGCCCCGGTCCAGAAGCCGGCCACCTTCGTCTCGGTGGACCGCATGGCCTTGCCCAGCGCCTCGGCGAAGTTGCGGCCCATGGCCATGACCTCGCCGACGCTCTTCATCGTCGTGGTCAGCCGCGGATCCGCGCCGGGGAACTTCTCGAAGGCGAACCGCGGGATCTTCACGACGACGTAGTCCAGCGTCGGCTCGAAGGCCGCCGGGGTGACGCCGGTGATGTCGTTGGTGATCTCGTCGAGGGTGTAGCCGATGGCGAGCTTGGCCGCGATCTTCGCGATCGGGAAGCCGGTGGCCTTCGACGCCAGCGCGCTGGACCGGGAGACACGCGGGTTCATCTCGATGACGACCAGGCGCCCGTCGGCCGGGTTGACGGCGAACTGGATGTTGCAGCCGCCGGTGTCGACGCCGACCTCCCGCAGCACCGCGATGCCGACGTCACGCATGCGCTGGTACTCGACGTCGGTGAGGGTCATCGCCGGGGCGACGGTCACCGAGTCACCGGTGTGCACGCCCATCGCGTCGATGTTCTCGATCGAGCAGATGACGACCACGTTGTCGCTGCGGTCGCGCATCAGCTCGAGCTCGTACTCCTTCCAGCCCCGCACCGACTCCTCGATGAGGACGGTGTGCACCGGGGAGTCGGCCAGCCCGTGGGAGGCCATCCGGCGCAGCATCGCCTCGTCGGTGGCGAAGCCGGAGCCGAGGCCGCCCATCGTGAAGCTCGGCCGGATGACGACCGGGTAGCCCACCTCCTCGGCGGTCTCCAGCGCCTCCTCGACGGTGCCGCAGACCCGGGAGCGCGGGGCGTCGGCGCCGATCGACCGGACGATGTCCTTGAACATCTGCCGGTCCTCGCCGCGGTTGATCGCGTCCACGTCGGCGCCGATCAGCACGACGCCGTACTTCTCCAGCACGCCGTTCTCGTACAGGCCGATGGCGATGTTGAGCGCGGTCTGGCCGCCGAGGGTCGCCAGCAGCGCGTCCGGGCGCTCCTTGGCGATGACCTTCTCCACGAACTCCGGCGTCAGCGGCTCGATGTAGGTCGCGTCGGCGATCTCGGGGTCGGTCATGATCGTCGCCGGGTTGCTGTTGACCAGGCTGACGCGCAGCCCCTCGGCCTTGAGCACGCGGCAGGCCTGGGTGCCGGAGTAGTCGAACTCGGCGGCCTGGCCGATGAGGATCGGCCCGGAGCCGATCACCATCACGTGCTGGATGTCGGTGCGCCTGGGCACGTCAGGCCTCCTTCTCGCCGGTGCTGTGCTCCACGACGGGAGGTGGGCTGACGGCGTCCCCGCCGCTGCGGGCGGTCTCCATCAGGTCGACGAAGCGCTGGAACAGGGGGGCGGCGTCGTGCGGGCCGGCCGCCGACTCCGGGTGGAACTGGACGCTGAAGGCGGGCGCGTCGATCAGCCGCAGGCCCTCGACGACGTCGTCGTTGAGACCCACGTGGCTCACCTCGACCGCGCCGTAGGGCGTGTCGGTGGAGCGGTCCAGCGGGGCGTCGACGGCGAAGCCGTGGTTGTGGCTGGTCACCCGCACCGTGCCGCTGACCCGGTCGAGCACCGGCTGGTTGAGCCCCCGGTGGCCGAAGCGCAGTTTGTAGGTGCCCAGGCCCAGGGCGCGACCCAGGATCTGGTTGCCGAAGCAGATGCCGAACAGCGGCCGGCGGGCATCGAGCACTCCGCGCACCGCCGCCACGGCGTAGTCGGCGGCGGCCGGGTCGCCAGGGCCGTTGGAGAGGAAGACGCCGTCCGGTCCGGCGGCCAGCAGCTCCTCGGCGGTCGCCGTCGAGGGCAGCACGTGGGTCTCCACACCGAGCTCGGCCAGGTGCCGCGGGGTGGCGGTCTTGATGCCGAGGTCGAGCGCGGCGATGGTGTACCGCTTCTTCCCCACCGCCGGGACGACGTACGGCTCGCCGGTGCTCACCGTCGGGGCGAGGTCGGCGCCGGTCATGCTCTCCGCGGCGACGACCCGTGCCAGCAGCGCCTCGGCGTCGAGCTCGGTGCTGATCCCGGCCCGCATCACGCCGCGGTCGCGCAGGTGCCGGGTGAGCGCCCGGGTGTCGATGCCGCTGATGCCGACGACCCCCTGGGCGACCAGTTCGTCGTCCAGGCTGCCGGTGGCGCGCCAGTTGGCCGGCCGGCGCGCGGGGTCGCGGACGACGAATCCGGCCACCCACATGCGGCGGCTCTCGTCGTCCTCACCGTTCACGCCGGTGTTGCCGATGTGCGGGGCGGTCATCGCCACGATCTGCCCGGCGTAGCTGGGGTCGGTCAGCGTCTCCTGGTAGCCGGTCATGCCGGTGGCGAACACCGCCTCACCGACCGTCGTCCCCGGCGCGCCGTAGGCCTCGCCCCGGAACGTGCGCCCGTCCTCGAGGACGAGGAGCGCTTCCTTCACTTGACTGCCTCTCCGGTCCGATCCATCCGGGGCGAGATCGGCGATCTCGCCCCCGTCGCGGCGGTGATGACGGCGAGATCGCCGATCTCGCCGTCGGGGCTCGCGCTCACCGTGTTGCCTTTCCGTCCAGAACGGTCGGCGTCCCCCGCAGGAACGTCGCGACCACCCGGCCGGGGAGTTCCCGACCGGCATAGGGGCTGTTGCGGCTGCGGCTGGCCAGCGCGGCCGGGTCGACCGTCGCGCGGGCGGCCGGGTCGACCAGGACCAGGTTGGCCGGCTCGCCGGGGGCCAGCGGGCGGCCGTGGCCACGGAGCCGGCCGATCGCGGCCGGCCGCACCGACATGCGGTCGGCGACGCCGGCCCAGTCCAGCCGGCCGGGCTCGACCATGGTCTCGATGACCACGGACAGCGCCTGCTCCAGCCCGAGCATTCCCGGCCGGGCCTGGGCCCACTCGCTCTCCTTGTCCTCCACCGCGTGGGGGGCGTGGTCGGTGCCGACGGCGTCGATCGTGCCGTCGGCGAGGCCGGCCCGGAGCGCCTCGACGTCGTCGTCGGTGCGCAGCGGCGGATTGACCTTGAACACCGGGTCGTAGGACTCGGCGCAGGCGTCGGTGAGCAGCAGGTGGTGCGGGGTGACCTCGGCGGTGACCTGCACGCCGCGCGACTTCGCCCAGCGCAGGATCTCCACCGAGCCCGCGGTCGAGACGTGGCAGACGTGCAGGCGGGCGCCGACGTGCTCGGCGAGCAGCACGTCGCGGGCGATGATCGCCTCCTCCGCGGCGGCCGGCCAGCCGGTCAGCCCCAGCCGCGCGGACCGGTCGCCCTCGTGCATCTGGGCGCCGATGGTCAGCCGTGGCTCCTCGGCGTGCTGGGCGACGACGCCGTCGACGGCCTTGACGTACTCCAGCGCACGGCGCATCAGCGCCGGGTCGGACACGCAGTGCCCGTCGTCGGAGAAGACCCGGACCCGGGCGGCGGAGTCGGCCATGGCGCCCAGCTCGGCCAGCCGCTCGCCCCGCAGCCCCACGGTCACCGCACCCACCGGGACCACGTCGACCAGCCCGGCCTCCTGCCCCAGCCGCCACACCTGCTCGACGACGCCGGCGGTGTCCGCGACCGGGTCGGTGTTGGCCATCGCGTGCACCGCGGTGAAGCCGCCCAGGGCCGCGGCGCGGCTGCCCGTCTCCACCGTCTCGGCGTCCTCGCGGCCGGGCTCGCGCAGGTGGGTGTGCAGGTCGACCAGCCCGGGCAGCGCCACCAGGCCGCCGGCCTCGACGACCTCGGCGCCGGTCGCCGACAGCGACTCGCCGACGGCGGCGATGCGGCCGTCCTCGACCAAAATGTCGGCGGGGTCGCCGCCGAACGGCCGGGCGCCCGTGATCAGGTAGGTGGTCACGCGTTGCCTCCGAGCAGCAGGTAGAGCACGGCCATGCGGACCGACACCCCGTTGGCGACCTGCTCGACGATCGTCGAGCGGACCGAGTCGGCGACGTCGGCGGCGATCTCCATGCCGCGGTTCATCGGGCCGGGGTGCATGACGATCGCGTCGTCGGGCAGCGCGGCCATGCGGTGCGCGTCCAGGCCGTAGCGGCGGCTGTACTCCCGGGCGCTGGGGAAGAAGGACGCGTTCATCCGCTCCGCCTGGACCCGCAGCATCATCACCACGTCGCTCTTGGGCAGCACCGCGTCCAGGTCGTAGCCCACCTCGGCCGGCCAGCTGCCCACGCCCACCGGCAGGAGCGTCGGTGGCGCCACCAGGGTGACCTCGGCGCCGAGGGTGTGCAGCAGGCCGACGTTGGAGCGGGCGACCCGGCTGTGCAGCACGTCGCCGACGATCGTGACGCGGACGCCGTCCAGCCGGCCCAGCCGCTGCCTGATCGTGTAGGCGTCCAGCAGCGCCTGGGTCGGGTGCTCGTGGGTGCCGTCGCCGGCGTTCACCACGCTGCCGCGGACCCAGTTGGCCAGCCGGTGCGGTGCGCCGGAGGCCCCGTGCCGGACGACGACGGCGTCGCTGCCCATCGCCTCGAGGGTGAGCGCGGTGTCCTTGAGGCTCTCGCCCTTGGAGACGCTGCTGCCCTTGGCGGAGAAGTTGATGACGTCGGCGGAGAGGCGCTTCGCGGCCAGCTCGAAGCTGATCCGGGTGCGCGTGGAGTCCTCGTAGAAGAGGTTGACCACGGTCCGCCCGCGCAGCGTCGGGAGCTTCTTGACCTCGCGCCCGGCCAGCGCCTGCTCGATCTGCGCCGCGGTGTCGAGGACCAGGGTCGCGTCGGCCCGGTCGAGGTCGGCCGCCTCCAGCAGGTGCCTCTTCACTGCTCCCCCTCCGTGACCAGCACCTCGTCGGTCCCGTCGATCTCTGCCAGGTGCACCCGCACCTGCTGCGACCGCGACGTCGGCACGTTCTTGCCGACGAAGTCGGCCTTGATCGGCAGCTCCCGGTGCCCGCGGTCGACCAGCACGGCCAGCTGGACGGCGCGGGGCCGGCCCAGGTCGCGCAGCGCGTCCAGCGCCGCCCGCACCGAGCGGCCGGAGAAGAGGACGTCGTCGACGAGCACCACCAGCCGGCCGTCGATGCCGGCGTCGGGCAGGACCGTGGGCTCGAGCGCACGGACGCCGCGGAGCCGCAGGTCGTCGCGGTAGAGCGTGATGTCCGCGGTGCCGACGTCGACCCGGGTGCCGGTGAACGCCTCGATGCGGGCGGCGAGCCGGCGGGCCAGCGGGGCGCCGCGGGTCGGGATGCCGACGAGCACCAGGTCGGAGAGGCCACCGTCGGGCGGTGCGGGGTCGGCCGCGGCGTCGTTCCCCACCCCACCGCCCCGGGCGTACCGCTCGATGAGCTGGTGGGCCATGCGGTCGACGACACGGGCGACGTCGGCGGAGGAGAGCAGCGTGCCGGGAGACGGACTCCGGGCAGGCTCGGGCGAGCGGGCCATGAGGCCTCCTTCCCCGCCTCACTGGACGGGTCGTTAAAGGAGTGGTCGGACCGGCGACGACGGTACTGCACCGCCGCGACCGGCCGCCGGGCACCCGGGCGGGCCCGCCTCCGCGTAGTGACCTCGCGGCGCGCTCACCTGCCCGATCGTGTCGGCCCGCCTGTTGCGATCCCGGCTCGACAAGTACGCTGCGTGACGAACAGCCCCGATCCGAGACGACGGACAGTGAGCAGACAGCGATGAGCACCGACTACTCACGGGCCCTCGGCGCCCGGCTCCGCGCCATCCGCAACCAGCAGGGCCTGTCCCTGCAGGGCGTGGAGGACAAGTCGCACGGCCGCTGGAAGGCGGTCGTCGTCGGTTCCTACGAGCGAGGTGACCGCGCCGTCACCGTGCAGCGCCTCTCCGAGCTCGCCGTCTTCTACGGCGTGCCCGTGTCCGAGCTGCTGCCGGACCCGCGCCCCAGCTCGGCGGTCACCTCCACGAACAAGATCGTGCTGAACCTGGAGTCGCTGGGCTCGCTGCCCGCCGACGAGGCCGGCCCGCTGGCCCGCTACGCCTCGACCATCCAGGCCCAGCGGCACGACTACAACGGCAAGGTCCTGTCCATCCGCGCCGAGGACCTGAAGTCGCTGGCGATCATCTACGACATGAGCCCCGACGAGCTCACCTCCCGGCTGATCGAGTGGGGCGTGCTCTCCCCCGGCATGGAGGGCATCGTCGGCAGCGGCGACGACGACCTCGAGGAGGACGTCGACGAGTCCGCCTGGGGCGACCGCCGGCGCTCCCCGCGCTGACGAAGGACCCTCTGCCCCCCGCCGCTCGCACGTTCGCGGTGGGCCCTGGCAGGGGGCCGTGCGAGGGCCCCTGCCGATCCGGCAGGGGCCTCGTCGTTTCCGGGCCGCGGCGGTCTCGACACGCGCGCTCCGACGCCGTCCCCCGCGGCACCGCGTGTGCCACTGTGCTGCCAGCCGGGCGCCCGGACCGGACGAGCAGGGAGGCCGCATGCCTGCGGTGGAGATGGCGGGGGTCACCAAGACCTATCGCGGACGCGGCGGCCAGCCGCACAAGGCGCTCGACGGACTCGACATGACCGTCGACACCGGCGGCGTCCACGGCCTGCTCGGCCCGAACGGCTCGGGCAAGACGACGTCGATCCGGGCGCTGCTCGGGCTGGTGCGGGTGGACGCCGGCGACCTGCGCCTGCTCGGCAGCCCGGTGCCCGCCGGCCTGACGGGCGTGATCGGCGACGTCGGCGCCCTGGTCGAGACGCCGCTGTTCTTCCCCGGCTTCTCCGGGCGGCGCAACCTGCGCCTGCTGGCCGAGACCGCCGGCGTCCCCCGGGTGCGCGTCGAGGAGTGCCTGGAGCTGGTGGACCTGCGCGAGCGGGCCGACGACCGGTTCAGGGGCTACTCCCTCGGCATGAAGCAGCGCCTCGGCATCGCCGCCGCGCTGCTCAAGGCACCACGGCTGCTCATCCTCGACGAGCCGAGCAACGGCCTGGACCCTGCCGGCATCCGCGACGTGCGCGAGCTCATCCGGCGGCTGGGCTCCGACGGCCGGACCACCGTCCTGGTGTCCTCGCACCTGCTCGCGGAGATCCAGCAGGTCTGCGACTCGGTCACCATCCTCGCCCGCGGCCGTCGGGTGGCCTCCGGCCCGGTCGCCTCGGTCCTCTCCCGGGCCGGCACCGGGGACGTCCGCGTGGTGGTCCCCGACCCGGCCGCCGCGGCGGCGGTGCTCGGCGCCGCCGGCTTCGCCGTCTCACCGGCGCCCGACGGCCAGGTGCTCGTGCACGGCGCGCCCGCGACCGGGGAGATCACCCGCGTGCTCGCGGAGCACGGCCACTACCTCGAGGAGCTCGTCCGCGTGACCCCCGACCTGGAGAGTGCCTTCCTCGCCATCACCGGAGGGCAGGCGTGAGCGCCTCGACCGAGCAGCCGACGACCTCGGCCGGGCCGACGTCGACCCCGCGGCGCGGCAGCCTGTTCCGCGCCGAGCTGCACCGGTTCACCGCGCGCCGGTTCATCCACGTCCTGCTGGGGCTGGGCGTGCTGGGCTGGCTGGCGGCGGTCGTCCTCGGTCTGCTCAACTTCGGCGAGCCCACCGACGCCGACGTCGCCGCCGCCCGCGAGCGCATGGAGGAGGTCATCGCGGGCGAGGAGGCGTGGCGCGCGGAGTGCGCGACGCAGGCCGCGGAGGCCGGCCAGCCGGTCGAGCAGTTCTGCGGGCCCCCGCTCGACACCTCCACCTGGCGCGTCGAGGACTACCTGACCACGGCGCCGTTCGACCTCGCCGACGCCGGCCAGGCGGGCGCGATCGGCTTCGCGGCCGCCGCCGCGGTGCTCGCGTTTCTCACCGGCGCCACCTGGATCGGCGCCGAGTGGTCGACCCGGACCATCGTCGCCCTGCTCTTCTGGGTGCCGAACCGGCTGCGCGTCATCGGCACGAAGATCGGCGTCCTCGTCCTGGCGGCGCTGGTCATCGGCCTGGCGGCGCAGGCCGCCTGGCTGGCGATGGCGTGGATCCTCCGGACCCTGGTGGGCACCGGGAACCCGCTGCCGGAGGGCTTCTGGGGCGAACTGCTCGCCGCCCAGGGGCGCGGGGTCGTGCTCGCCGTGCTCGTGGCGCTGATCGGCTTCGGGCTGGCCAACCTGGTGCGCAACACCGGGGCCGCGCTCGGCGTCGGGTTCGTCTACTTCGCCATCGTCGAGACCGCGCTGCGGATCTACGACCCGCTGCTCGATCGCTGGCTGCTGTCGACCAACGCGGTCGCCCTCGTCGTCCCGGGCGGGGTGCCGGTCATCGACTACAGCGTGGTGAGCACCGGGCCCCAGGGCCCACCGTCCTACCTGGTCACCAACCTGCAGGGCGGCCTCGTCGTCGGCGCGTTCGCGGCCCTGGTCCTCGGTGCCGGCGTCTGGCTCTTCGCTCGCCGCGACCTGCAATGACGTCGCCGTCCTCCGGACGACGCCGGGACCAGCGGCCGTTCCCCTGCTGCCACGCGCGTGTCCGACCACACTCCTCGCCGGACCGCCGGGCCCACCTCGTCGGTGCCGTGCGCCCTCGCTAGGCCGTCGGGACCTCCGCGGCGAGGATGGCGCCCAGAACGCCGTTGACGTAGCGCGGGGACTCGTCGGTGGACAACGCCTTGGCCAGCTCCACCGCCTCGTCGATGACCACCGCGTCGGGCACGTCGTCGGCCCAGAGCAGCTCGTAGGTGGCCATGCGCAGGATCGCGCGGTCCACGTCGGGCAGCCGGTGCAGCGACCAGCCGGCGGTGTGGGCCTCGATCAGCTCGTCGATGCGCGCGCCGAACTCGTCCACGCCCTCGACCAGGCGGACGGCGTGCTCGGGAACGGGCGGGTTGCCGTCGGCGACCCGCTCCCGGAGGAGCTCCATCCGGTCGCGGCCCCGGACGTCGGCCTCGTACAGGACGTCGACGGCGCGCTTGCGCGCCTTGGACCGTGCAGCCACCGAGCTAGCCGGCGCTCAGTTGACGCGGCCGAGGTACCGGCCGTCGCGGGTGTCGACCTTCAGTTTCTCGCCGGTGGTGATGAACAGCGGTACCTGGATCTGCGCGCCGGTCTCCAGCGTGGCGGGCTTGGTGCCGCCGGTGGAGCGGTCGCCCTGCAGGCCCGGGTCGGTGTGCTCGACGACGAGCTCCATGGTGACCGGGAGCTCGACGTACAGCGGGGTGCCGTCGTGCACCGCGACGACGACCTCGGTGTTCTCGAGCAGGTAGTCCGCGCCCCCGCCGACGGTCTCGGCCGGCACGTAGATCTGGTCGAACGTGTCGCCGTCCATGAAGACGTAGTCGGTGCCGTCCTTGTACAGGTACGTCATCGACCGCTTGTCCACGTTGGCCGTCTCGACCTTGGTGCCGGCGTTGAAGGTCTTGTCCACGACCTTGCCCGAGAGCACGTTCTTCAGCGTCGTGCGGACGAACGCGCCGCCCTTGCCGGGCTTGACGTGCTGGAAGTCGGTGACGGTCCAGAGCTGGCCGTCCAGGTTGAGGACGATGCCGTTCTTCAGGTCGTTGGTGGTAGCCATCTAGAGAACCAGCAGTTCCTTGCTCGTGAGGGTCAACAACTCGGGCGCGTCGCCGGTGACGATCAGGGTGTCCTCGATCCGGACACCGCTGTGGCCGGGCAGGTACACACCTGGCTCCACGGTGACGGCCATACCGGCGGCAAGCCTACCCGCGCCCTGCTGGCCGATGCCCGGCGCCTCGTGGATCTCCAGCCCCACCCCGTGCCCGAGGCCGTGCGGGAAGTGCTCGCCGTGGCCGGCCGCCACGATCACGTCGCGCGCCGCGGCGTCGACCGCGACGACGTCGGCACCCACCGCCAGAGCGGCCCGCCCGGCCGCCTGCGCGGCGGCGACGAGCTCGTAGATCTCCCGCTGCCAGTCCGCGGCGTGCCCGAGCACCAGGGTGCGGGTCATGTCGGAGTGGTAGCCCGCGACCGTCGCCCCGAAGTCCAGTTTGAGGAGGTCCCCCTCGCGCAGCACCGTCGCGTCGGGCCGGTGGTGCGGGATCGCCGAGTTCGCGCCGGTGGCGACGATCGTCTCGAACGACGGCGCCTCCGCACCCAGCGCCAGCATCCGGGCGTCCAGCTCCCGGCCGACCTGCAGCTCGGTCCGGCCGGGGCGCAGGGCGCCCTCGGCGGCGAGCTCGGCGAGCGCCTGGTCGGCGACGGCGCAGGCCCGCCGCAGGAGCTCGATCTCGTCGCCGTCCTTGATCGCCCGCTGGGCCTCCACCGCCCGCCGGACCGAGGCCAGCTCCGGAACGGCGCCACCGGCGGCGGCGTCGGCCAGCACCCGTTCCAGGCCACGGAGCCCGTCGACGGTCAGGTCGTGGGACTCGTAACCCAGCCGGCCGGCCCCGCGCCGCACCGCCTCGCGCGCCAGGGCGGGCACGGTGGCCCGGTCGACCAGCAGCTCGACATCGGGCACCTGCGTGCCGGCCTGCGTGGTGTACCGGCCGTCGGTGCCGAAGACGTCACCGCCGTCCGTGCGCAGCAGCAGGGCACCGTTGGAGCCGGTGAAGCCGGTCAGGTACCGCACGTTGAGCAGGTTGGTGACCAGGACGGCGTCCAGCCCCCGCTCGGCGGCGGTGGCCCGCAACGCGTCCCGCCGCGCCCCTTCCCGGGTCATGACAGACCCCGGAGCACCAGCCACTGCAGCGCCAGGACGTAGCCGTGCACGCCCAGACCGGCGATGACGCCGTCGGCGACCCGGGAGACGTAGGAGTGCCGCCGGAACTCCTCGCGGCGGTGGATGTTGCTGATGTGCACCTCGATCACCGGCCCGGTCACCGCGGCCAGCGCGTCGTGCAGCACCACGGAGGTGTGCGTCCAGCCGCCGGGGTTGATCACCACGGGGTCGCCGGCGTCGGTCGCCTCGTGGATCCAGCGCAGCAGCTGACCCTCGTCGTCGGTCTGGCGCACCCGCACGTCCACGCCGAGCTCCCGGGCAGCGGTCGCCAGCAGCTCCTCGAGCTGGGCGTACGTCGTCGTCCCGTACACCTCGGGCTCCCGGGTGCCGAGCCGGCCGAGGTTGGCCCCGTTGAGCACCTGGATGGTCATGGGTTCTCCGATACTGCGGCCCACGCCGCGTCGAGCCACGCCTGGTCCGGGTCGGGAAGGATCCTGGGGGCGCCCATACCGTCGAGGACGACGAAGCGCAGGGACGCGCCGCGGGCCTTCTTGTCCACCCTCATGACCTGCTGCAGCCGATCCCAGTCGCCTGCGTAGCGGGTCGGCAGCCCCATGGCGGCGACCAGGTCGCGGTGACGGCTCACCTCGGCGGCGGTGAGCAGCCCGGCCTGCCCGGCCAGCTCGGCGGCGAAGACCAGCCCGACGGCGACCGCCTCACCGTGCCGCCAGCCGAAGTCCTCCACCCGCTCGATCGCGTGGGCGAGGGTGTGGCCGTAGTTGAGGAACTCCCGCACGCCCGTGTCGTGCAGGTCCTCCCCCACCGCCGCGGCCTTGACCCGCACGGCCCGCTCGATCAGCTCCTCGGTGTCCCGCCGTCCGGTCGGGTCGCCCCCGAGGAGCTCGAGGATCCGGGCGTCGGCGATGAAGCCGCACTTGACGACCTCGGCCAGCCCCGAGCGGAACTCCGCCTCGGGCAGCCCGGCCAGCAGGTCGGTGTCGGCGAGCACCGCCGCGGGCGGGTGGAAGGCGCCGACCAGGTTCTTGCCGGCCGCGGTGTTGATGCCGGTCTTGCCGCCCACGGCGGCGTCGACCATGCCGAGCAGGCTGGTGGGCACCTGCACCACGCGCACGCCGCGGGTCCAGGTGGCGGCCAGGAACCCGGCCAGGTCGGTGACCGCCCCCCCGCCCACGCCGACGACGGCGTCGGAGCGGGTCAGGCCCAGCCGGCCGAACTCCTCCCACACCTCGGCGGCGACCTGCGCGGTCTTCGCGG
This sequence comes from Blastococcus sp. SYSU DS0973, assembly GCF_054051055.1. NCBI lineage: Bacteria > Bacillati > Actinomycetota > Actinomycetes > Geodermatophilales > Geodermatophilaceae > Blastococcus > Blastococcus sp. SYSU DS0973. The sequence continues at coordinate 147,442 of NZ_JBJHAN010000007.1, read as the reverse complement.
CCTCGCCGTCGGGGACGACGACGGCCTCGGCGGCCACGCCGGCGGTCTGCAGGGTCTCCACGGCCGCACCGGCGGCGGCGGCCAGCGGCGGCGCGTGGACGACCGCCGCCTTCGGGGTGCCGGCCAGCACCAGCCCGAGCTCGGCCTGGGCCCCCGCCCCGATCCGGACCTCGTAGGGCCTCTCCCCCGCGACGGGCACGACGCGGGGCGTCACCGGGCCTCCTCCGGCGTCAGGACGGCGAGCACCTCGGCGACGACCTCCTCCGGGGAGCGCCCCGCGGTGGCCACCGGGTGGGTGGCCACCTCGGCGTACAGCGGGGCGCGCTGTTCGAGCATGGTGCGCAGCATGGCGCGCGGGTTGACGGCCAGCAGCGGCCGGTCACGGGAGAGCCCCACCCGGCGGGCGGCCGAGGAGACGTCGACGTCGAGCCAGACCACCGTTCCGCCCGCGCGCCCGTAGGCGACGAGCGCCTCCCGCGTGCCGCTGCTCGTCACCGCACCACCGCCGAGCGCCAGGACGCCCTCGTGCTCGGCGAGGGCGCGGGCGACGGCCCGCTCCTCCAGCGCCCGGAAGTGCGGCTCGCCGTGCTGCACGAACAGGTCGGCGATGCTGCTGCCGGTCTCGGCCTCGACGTCCCGGTCGGTGTCCCGGAACGGCAGGTCGCGGGCGGCGGCGACGGCCGTGCCGACCGTGGTCTTCCCCGACGCCGGCGGGCCCACCAGGACGAGCGCGGGACGGCTCACCGGTACGGCAGCGCGTCGAGGTAGGCCCGCGCGTTGCGCCGGGTCTCGGTGACCGAGTCGCCACCGAACTTCTCCAGCACGACGTCGGCGAGCACGAGCGCGACCATCGCCTCCATCACCACGCTGCCGCGGGGAACCGCGCAGGCGTCGCTGCGCTGGTTGATGGCGACCGCCGCCTCGCCGGTGGCGACGTCGACGGTCTGAAGCGCCCGGGGGACGGTGCTGATCGGCTTCATGGCCGCGCGGACGCGCAGCACCTCGCCGTTGGTCATCCCGCCCTCGATTCCGCCGGCGCGGTCGGTCAGCCGCTGCACCCGCTGCCCGTCGTCGGCCAGCACGATCTCGTCGTGGGCGACCGAGCCGCGGCGGCGGGCGGTCTCCAGCCCGTCACCGACCTCGACGGCCTTCACCGACTGCACGCCCATGAGGGCGGCGGCCAGCCGGGCGTCGAGCCGGCGGTCCCAGTGCACGTGGGTCCCCAGGCCCGGGGGCAGCCCGTGCACGACCACCTCGATGACGCCGCCGAGGGTGTCGCCGGTCCTCCGGGCGTCGTCGATCTCGGCGACCATGCGCTCGCTGGTGGCGGGGTCGGCGCAGCGCACCGGGTCCTCGTCCAGGCGCGGGTTGTCCCCGGGCCCGGGCACGATGCCGTCGGGGGCGGCGACGGGGCCGATGCCGACGACGTGGCTGACCACGGAGACGCCGAGCGTCTGCTGCAGGAACGCCTGCGCGATCGCCCCGAGCGCCACCCGCGCCGCGGTCTCCCGCGCGCTGGCCCGCTCGAGCACCGGCCGGGCGTCGTCGAAGCCGTACTTCTGCATGCCCGCGAGATCGGCGTGCCCGGGGCGCGGCCGGGTGAGCGGCGCGTTGCGGGCCTGGCCGGCGAGCACGTCGGCGTCGACCGGGTCGGCGGACATCACGGTCTGCCACTTGGGCCACTCCGTGTTGCCCACCTGGACGGCGATCGGGCCACCCTGGGTGCGGCCGTGCCGCACCCCGCCGGTCAGCGTGACGAGGTCCTGCTCGAACGACATGCGGGCGCCCCGCCCGTGCCCCAGCCGGCGGCGCGCCAGCTGCAGGTCCAGGTCGGAGGTCTGGACCTCGACCCCGGCCGGAAGTCCCTCGAGGATGGCGGTGAGCTGCTGGCCGTGCGACTCACCGGCGGTCAGCCAGCGCAACATGCCGGGGATTCTGCCAGGCCGCTGTCGGGCGCCCCCGCGGCATCGGTCACCCGGGTGGAACGCCCCCCACGAGGAGGGCCAGGGCGGCGCCGACGAGCAGGGGCGGACCGAACGGGACGGAGGTGCGCCAGCCCGCCCGCCGGGTCGCCAGCAGGGCCACCGCGCCCAGGGCGCCGGCGAGCAGGCCGAGGAAGACCCCGGCGAGCAGCACCCCCCAGCCGAACCAGCCCAGCACCAGCCCGAGGAGGCCGAGCAGCTTGACGTCGCCGAAGCCCAGGGCGGCAGGGGCCAGCAGCCGCGCCGCCGCCGGGACCGCGAACGCCGCGGCGCCCGCCGTGACGGCCCGCCCCAGCGGCAGCCAGGTGCCCAGCACGGCGGCGTCGGCGAGCAGGGCCGCGCCGCAGACGACCAGCGCGGGCAGCAGGACCCGGTCGGGCAACCAGTGGACGGCGAGATCGACCGAGGCGAGGACGACCGCGGCGCCCGCGCCCCACGCCAGGGCGAGCGTGGCCGGCCGGACCCCGCACAGCAGCACCGCACCGGCGAGCCCGGCGGCGAGGAAGCCGGTCGCGAGCGCGGTGGAACGCGGCGCGGCGGGCGCCCGGGCGTCACGTGCGGCGAGCCGGGCGGCGGTGCGGGCCAGCCAGGGGCCGACCGCGAGCGCGACGACCACGGCCGCGCCGACCAGCAGCGGGCGAAAGATTTCCACGGCGACGGTCAGCGGGCGTCGAGCGCGGCCCGCATCGCACCGATCGGCGCCTGCTGCCCGGTCATCAGCTCCACCTGCTCGGTGGCCTGCCAGAACAGCACCTCGAGGCCGCTGATCACCGTGCCGCCGGCCGCGGTCACCCGCTCGGCCAGCGGCGTGGGCCACGGGGAGTACAGGACGTCGAGCACCGTCTGCCCGGCGCCCCATGCCAGCGCGGCCACCGCGGGCTGACCGTCGACGGGCACGGTGCTCACCACGACCGGGGCCTCGACCCGCGCGCCGGCCAGCGGGACGACGCGGCTGCCCACCCCGAGGCTGTCCAGCACCCGGACGACCTCGCCGGCCCGGGACGGCTCCCGGACGACGACGTCGATCCGCTGCGCGCCGAGCGACGAGAGCGCCACCGCGGCGGCCGCCGCCGTCCCGCCGGCGCCCAGGATCGCCGCGTGCTCCACCTGCTCGACCCCGGCCAGCTGCAGCGCCATGCCGACGCCGGTGACGTCGGTGTTCTCGGCGCGCCAGCCGGCGTCGGTACGGACCAGCGTGTTGGCCGCTCGCAGCAGCCGCGGGAGCGGCTCCGCGGCGTCCGCCGCCTCCACCGCCGCCCGCTTGCACGGCATCGTCACCGAGAAGCCACGCCACTCGTCACCCAGCCCCGCCAGCAGCACCGGCACGTCGGCAGGCCCGACGTCGAGCGCGTCGTAGCTCCAGTCGGCGAGCCCCAGTGCCGCGTAGGCGGCGCGGTGCAGCAGCGGCGAGAGCGAGTGGGCCACCGGCCGCCCGAGGACCGCCGCCCGCTGCTGCCGCTCAGCCACCGCAGCCGAGACCGGCCGCGGCGCACCGCTGCCGGGCCTGCTGGAACTCGGCGTAGTCGCTGGTGAAGAAGTGGGCGCCGTCCTGGGACTCCAGCACGTAGTACAGGAGGTCCCCGGTCGACGGGGCCAGCGCAGCCTCGAGGCTCGCCTCCCCCGGGGAGCTGATCGGCGTCGGCGGCAGACCCTGGCGGGTGCGGGTGTTGTACGGCCCGTCGGTCTGCAGGTCCGTGACGGTGAGCTCGTTGCCGCTCTTGTCCAGCCCGTAGGCCAGCGTGGCATCGATGCCCAGGGCGATGCCCTGCTCGAGACGGTTGTAGATCACCTGGGCCACGTCGGGACGCTCCTCGTCCAGCCGCGTCTCCGACTGGACCATCGACGCGACCGTGACCACCTCGTACGGGGTGCGCCCCAGCGCCGCGGCGCGCTCCTCCAGCCGCAGCCGGCCGGCCACGCCGGTGAACGTGTCGATCATCTGCTGCAGCATCTGCTGCGACGTGGTGCCGGGCTCGAAGTCGTAGGTCGCCGGGTAGAGGAAGCCCTCCAGCTGGTCACCGGCGTACCCGGGCAGGGTCAGCGCCGCCGGATCGGCCGCCGCCTGCAGCTCCTCGATCGGCGTGCCGGTCTCCTCCGCCAGCCGGGCGAGGACCTGGTCCACGGTGAAGCCCTCGGGGACGGTCACGCGCGAGACCTGGCGCGAAGCGGGGTCGAGCAGCATCTCCAGCGCCGCCTGGCCGCTCATCTGCAGCCGGAGCGAGTAGACGCCCGGCTGGATGCCGGTGGCGTCCGGGTTCGCCGCCGCGGCATCGATGAACGGGCCGGTGGAGGCGATGACGTCGGCCTCCTGGAGCGTGCGCGCGATGTCGCTGAGCGTGTCGCCCTCCTGCACGCGCACGTCCACGCTGCCGCTGCCCGTCCCCGTGTAGTCCGGGGAGGACGGGCCGACCAGGGACAGCAGCTGCTGGCCGCCCAGCACGATGCCCGCCACGATGCCGCCGAGCACCAGCAGCGCCGCGGCGATGGCGAACGGGCGGCGGCGCCGCCGACGGCGGTCGTCGCGCGGGTCGTAGGGCTCGACCGGGACCTCGTCGTCGGCCCCCAGCAGGTCGTCGTCCGCGGGGTGGTTCTCCTCGTGCGGCGCGTACCCCGGCTCGTCGGTGTGGACGGGCCCGGCAGCGGCGCCGCGCCGTCGGAGCAGACCGCGCCGGCGCGGTCGCTCCTCGTCGACGTTCGCACCGATGACCTCGAGGCCGCCGGTCTGCTCCTCCCAGTCGGAGCGGTCGGCCGGCGCCTCGTCCGCGGCGTCGCCGTCGGTGAGGTCGCGGTCGGGCTCGTCGTCGGGGTGCGCACCCAGCCGGGGCACGGCGACGGTGGCGTCGTCGTCGTCCCCGGGCCCCGGGCGCGGGCGCAGCCGACCCCAGGCGCCGGTGGGCAGCGGCGGCAGCGGCGCGGAGGGGTGCTGCCGGCCGACCCCGTGCTCGTCGCTGTCGCCGTGCCGCGCGGTGAGCGGGGAGCCGGAGCCGCCGTCGGACCACCAGCCGGGCTCGACGAGCGGGCCGGTCGCATCGTTCCCGGGTTCGACCACCCGGGAACCGGGGCGGAGCACACCCGCCCCCTGGTCGGACGGGGACCGCCGCGGGTACGCCGCGGGGCCCGGCGGGAAACCGTCACCGGCGGGGGTTGCAGAACCTGGCCAGAACGGCGACGGCGCCGCACCGGGGCCGTCGCCGAAGGAGTGCCGGCCCTGCCGCGGCGGCCCGCCGGGCGCGGTCACGAGGGCGCCCGCCGGGTGTCGAGGTACTGCTGGAGGATGACCACGGCAGCCGCCTGGTCGATCACTCCCCGCTGGCGACGGCTGTCGATACCGCCTTCGCGGAGGTGGCTGGCTGCGGTCACGGTGGAGAGCCTCTCGTCGATCAGGTTCACCGGCACCTCCGGAATGCGGTCGGCCAGTTCCTGGGCGTAATCGGCAGCATCCTGGGCAGAAGTGCCCGACGCACCCGACAGGTGCACCGGCTCCCCCACGACCACCTCCGTCACCTCGTGTTCCACCACGAGGGCGGCGAGCCGGTCCAGATCGGCCTTGTCCTTGGCCCGGCGGAGGGTCTCCAGCGGGCTGGCGAGCGTCCCCGTGGGGTCGGACATCGCCACGCCCACGCGGACGGTGCCGACGTCGACCCCCAACACCCGACCGCGCGGGGACGGTGCGTCCGCCCGGCGCGGCGGTACCTTCAGGTGCTGCGGCCAGCCGCCGGACAGGTCGATCTCGGTGGTCTCGTGCTTGACCGGCGGAAAGCCCTGGCTCAGGTCGATCTCGGTCGTCGGGTGATAGGTCGGCTGCTCACCCGTCGACGGACGCGGCCGCGCCGGTGGCACCGCCGGCAGCTCGCGCCGGCGGCCGCCGACCGGGCCGGTGTCCTCGGGGCTGTGCTCGGATCCGGACACGTAGTGTCTACCTCCCACTGGCGGCCGCGACCGCCTGCTCGCCGGCCTGCAACGCCGCGGGGATTCCCGCGGGATCGGTTCCGCCGCCCTGCGCGACGTCGGACTTGCCACCGCCCCGGCCGCCGACGGGGGCGGAGGCGGCCTTCAGGACGTCGTTGGCCGACAGCCCCTGCGCGACGGCACCCGGGGTCAGCGCCGCCACCAGTGCCACCTTGCCACCGGACTCCGAGGCCAGCAGCACGACCGCCGGCCGATCGGACCCGAGCCGGCCCCGGACGTCGAGGGCCAAGGTGCGCAGATCACCGCCCCCCAGGCCCGCCGGCGAGCCGGTGACGACGGCGACCCCGCCGACGTCGCGGGCCGCCGCGGCCAGCTCGCCGGCCGCGGCGACGCTCTGCTGGGCGCGCAGGTCGGCCAGCTCCCGGTCGAGGTCGCGCAGCCGGGCGACCATGCCGCTCACCCGCTCCACCAGGCCGTCCTGCGGCGCCTTGAGGATCTCGGCCAGCTGGCGCACCAGGTCCCGCTCGCGCGCCAGGTACCGGAAGCCCTCGAGCCCCACGACGGCCTCCACGCGCCGTGCGCCCGAGCCGACCGAGGACTCCCCGGTCAGCGCGAGCGTGCCGATCTGGGCGCTGCCCCGCACGTGCGTGCCACCGCAGAGCTCCCGCGACCACGGCCCGCCGATCTCCACGACGCGGACCTGCTCGCCGTAGGTCTCGCCGAACAGCGCCAGCGCACCGAAGGCCTGCGCCTCGGGCAGCGTCATGTACTGGGCGGTGACCTTGTGGTCGGCACGGACGGCGGCGTTGGCGACGTCCTCGATGTCGGTGCGCTGCTGCTGGGTGAGCGCGCCCTGCCAGGCGAAGTCCAGCCGCAGGTAGCCGGGCCGGTTGTAGGAGCCGGACTGCAGCGCCTGCGGGCCGAGCACCTGGCGCAGCGCGGCGTGCACCACGTGGGTGCCCGAGTGTGCCTGGCAGGCCGACAGCCGCCACTCGCGGTCCACCTCGGCGGTCAGCTCGGCGCCGTCACGCAGCTCGCCCTCGAGTATCCGCACCTGGTGGGCGACCAGCCCCTTGACGGGCCGCTGCACGTCGATGACCTCGGCGCGCCCGCCGTCCCAGCTGAGGATGCCGGCGTCGGCGACCTGCCCGCCGGACTCGGCGTAGAACGGCGTCCGGTCCAGGACCACGCGGGTGATCTCGCCCGGGCCGGCCGGTCGCTCGCCGTCCTCGTCGCCCTCGCGCACGATCCCGAGCACGCGGGAGTCGGTGCGCAGCGTCTCGTAGGCCCGCCAGTCGGTCGGGCCGTGGTCGGCCAGCAGCCGGCGGTAGGCCAGCACGTCGACCGAGCCGGTGCGCTTGGCGCGGGCGTCGGCGCGGGCCCGGTCCCGCTGCTCGGTCATCAGGGCACGGAAACCGGCTTCGTCGACCGTGACGCCCTGCTCGGCGGCCATCTCGAGGGTGACGTCGATCGGGAAGCCGTAGGTGTCGTGCAGGCTGAAGGCCTGGTCACCCGAGAGCTTCGGCGTGCCGGCCTGCTTGGCCTGCCGGACCGCGGTGTCGAACAGCGCCGTCCCCGAGGCGAGAGTGCGGCGGAACGCCTCCTCCTCGGCGTAGGCGACCGCGGAGATCCGGTCGAAGTCGGCGGCCAGCTCCGGGTAGCTGGCGCTCATGGCGTCGCGGGAGACCGGCAGCAGCTCGGGCAGCGTCGCCTCGTCGACGCCGAGCAGCTTCATCGACCGGACGGCGCGGCGCAGCAGCCGGCGCAGGATGTAGCCGCGGCCCTCGTTGCCGGGGGTCACGCCGTCGCCGATGAGCATCAGCCCGCTGCGCACGTGGTCGGCGACGACCCGCAGCCGGACGTCGGCGTCGGCGTCCTTGCCGTACGTCACCCCGGCCAGCTCGGCACCGCGGCGGAGCACCGGGGCGACCTCGTCGATCTCGTACATGTTGTCGACGCCCTGCAGCAGGTAGGCCACCCGCTCCAGGCCCATGCCGGTGTCGATGTTCTTCTTCGGCAGCTCGCCGACGACCGTGAACTCCTCCTTGCTCCGGACGTCGGTGAGCTCGTACTGCATGAACACGAGGTTCCAGATCTCGAGGAACCGATCGCCGGCGGTGTCCACCAGGGGGCCGCCGTCGGGCCCGAACTGCGGCCCGCGGTCGAAGTAGATCTCCGAGCAGGGGCCGCCGGGGCCGGCCGCCCCGGTGTGCCAGTAGTTGTCCTTCTTGCCCAGCCGCTGGATGCGCTCCACCGGCAGGCCCGCGATGCGGTGCCAGGCATCCGCGGCCTCGTCGTCGTCCAGGTAGACCGTGACCCAGATGCGCTCGGGGTCGAAGCCCAGCCCGCCGTCGTCCAGCCGACCGGTGATCAGCTCCCAGGCGTGCTGGATGGCACCTTCCTTGAAGTAGTCGCCGAAGGAGAAGTTGCCGTTCATCTGGAAGAACGTGCCGTGGCGGGTGGTCTTGCCCACCTCCTCGATGTCGAGGGTGCGCACGCACTTCTGCACGCTGGTGGCCCGCGGGAACGGCGCGGGCTCCCGGCCGGTCAGGTACGGGATGAACGGCACCATGCCGGCGACGGTGAACAGCAGCGACGGGTCCGGGGAGACCAGCGACGCGCTGGGGACGACGGTGTGGCCGCGCTGGGCGAAGTGCTCCAGGAAGCGGCGGCGGATCTCGGCGGTCTGCATCAGGTCTTCTCGGTGTAGGAGGGCCGGTGTGGTGCACGAGCCGGCTGCGGGGGTCAGAGGTCGGCGGCGTGCGCCCCGCGGCGCAGGGCTGCTGCGTCACCGGCCTCGGGCAGCGGCGCGTCGAGGCCCGTTCCGGCGCGCAGCTCCAGCTCCCGCTCGCTCATCGCCTCGCGGACGTCGGCACCGAAGTCCCCGATGGCGTCGGCCAGGTCGCGCAGCCCTTCGGCGATCGAGGCCCCGATGCCGGCCGGCGTCATCTTCTCGGCCGCGGCGGAGAGCTTGCGGACGACGAGCGCGCCGATCGTGACGCCCATGGCGAGCCAGAACAGCCGGCGCATCAGGCGGCCCGCCGGGCGGCACGGCGGGCACGGCGCTCGGCCTTGTCCCGCGCGGCGGCGTCGGCCAGCGCCTGGCCCTCGCGCTTCTTCCTCGTGGCGCTGCGCACGCCGTAGCTGAACGCGGCGACCTTGATCAGCGGGCTGCCGATCGTGGCGGCGACGACGCTGGTGAGCGCGGCGACGTTGCTGGAGACGCTGGCGGCGTTGCCGGTGATGTCGTCGACCCGCTCCAGGTTGCTGTTCACGTGCGCGACCGTGGTGCTGGCTTGGCCGAGGATCGGAGCGCTCTGCTCACGCACCTGGCGGATGGTCAGGGTGGTCTCGTCGAGCGTCCGGCCCAGCTTGAGCAGCGGCACGGAAACCAGTGCCACCAGCAGCACCAGCGCCCCGGCTGCGATCAGCCCGGCGATCTCTCCTGCGGACACGCGTGCTCCTGTTCTGAGGGGGTGGGCGCCGGGAGCGGACTCCGGCCTCGTCACAGTAGTCGCGGCCCCCCGCTGCCGTCCGTCCCCCGCCGGGGCGTCATCGCGGGCGTCGGACGATCGCCCGTAGCTTCGCCAGCCGGTCGGCCAGCCGTGCCTCCGCGCCGCGGCCGGTCGGCCGGTAGTAGTCCCTGCCGACCAGGGCGTCCGGCGGGTACTGCTGCGGGACCACGCCGTCGGGGTGGGCGTGCGGGTAGACGTAGGTCCTGCCGTGGCCGAGCTTCTTCGCCCCGGCGTAGTGGGCGTCCCGCAGCCCCGGCGGTACCGGCCCGCCCAGCCCCGCCCGCACGTCGGCCATCGACTCCCCGATGCCCACGGTGACCGCGTTGGACTTCGGCGCCGTGGCCAGGTGCACCACCGCCTGGGCCAGCGGGAAGTGCCCCTCGGGCATGCCGATGAAGGCGACCGCGTCCGCGGCCGCCACCGCGGTGAGCAGCGCCGTCGGGTCGGCCATCCCGATGTCCTCGCTGGCGCTGATGACCAGCCGCCGGGCGATGAAGCGCGGGTCCTCCCCGGCCGTGACCATGCGCGCGAGGTAGTGCAGCGCGGCGTCGACGTCGCTGCCGCGGATGGACTTGATCAGCGCGCTGGCGACGTCGTAGTGCATGTCGCCCTGCCGGTCGTAGCGCACGGCCGCCTGCGCGACCGCGGTCTCCAGCGTGGCGAGGTCGATCTCCGGCGCGCCGACCGCCCGGGCCGCCCCGGCGCCGGACTCCAGAGCGGTGAGGGCCTTGCGGGCGTCGCCGCCCGCCACCCGGACCAGGTGGTCCTCGGCCTCGGCGCTGAGCGTCAGCGCACCGGCCAGCCCCCGCTCGCTGGTGAGGGCACGGTGCAGGACCGAGCGGATGTCGTCGTCGGTGAGCGGCTGCAACGCCAGGACGAGGCTCCGGGACAGCAGCGGGCTGACGACGGAGAAGAACGGGTTCTCGGTGGTGGCGGCGATCAGGCTGACGATCCGGTCCTCGACCGCGGACAGCAGGCTGTCCTGCTGCGTCTTGGAGAACCGGTGCACCTCGTCGATGAAGAGCACGGTGCGGCGGCCGGCGTAGGTCAGCTCGCGCCTGGCGCTCTGGATGACCGCGCGGACCTCCTTCACCCCGGCGTCGAGGGCGGAGAGCTGCACGAACTGGCGCTTGGTGGCCAGGGAGATGACGTGCGCGAGGGTCGTCTTGCCGGTGCCGGGTGGGCCGTAGAGCACCAGGGACATCGGCTCGTCGGACTCGACCAGCCGCCGCAGCGGGGCGCGGTCGCCGAGCAGGTGCTGCTGGCCGACGACCTCCTCCAGCGCGCGCGGCCGCATCCGCACCGCCAGCGGCGCACCCGGGTCGACGCCGGCGGGGCCCTCGTCCTCTGGTGCGTCGAACAACGATGTCACGGCGACACCGGTTCGCTCCCGCGGCGCGCTGCGCTCCTCGCTCGTTCCTCGCTGCGATCTCCACGCACCTGCCCGCTCACGGGTCAGAACGCTACCCGCGGGGCACGACGTCCCCATGGAACAGCGACGCATCGGGAGCCAGACCGTCGGCGCCGTCGGGCTCGGGGCCATGCCCCTGTCCACGAAGGACGACCGGCCCTCGCACGACGACGCCGTCGCGGTGGTCCACGCGGCCCTGGACGCCGGGGTGACGCTCATCGACACCGCCGATGCCTACTCGCGGGACGAGGTGGAGTTCGGGCACAGCGAGTCGCTCGTGGCCGAGGCGCTGACCTCCTACGGCGACGGCGCGCGGGACGTGCTGGTGGCCACCAAGGGCGGGCACACCCGGCGGGGCACCGACTGGGAGCTGGACGGAACGCCGGCCTACCTGCGGCGGGCCTGCGAGGCGTCGCTGCGCCGGCTCGGCGTCGACGCGATCGGCCTGTACCAGCTCCACCGGCCCGACCCGGCCACCCCGTGGGAGGACTCGATGGGGGCGCTCCGCGCGCTGGCCGACGAGGGCCTGGTGCGGATGGTCGGCATCTCCAACGCCGACATCGCACAGATCGACGTCGCGCGGTCCATCATCGGGGACGCGCTGGTCAGCGTGCAGAACCAGTTCTCCCCCGGCTACCGGCACTCCGCCGACGAGCTGGCCCACTGCGCCGCGCTCGAGCTGGCCTTCCTCCCGTGGAGCCCGTTCGGCGGGGTGACGGCAGCCGGGTCACTGGGGTCGACCGCACCGGCGTTCAGGGAGGTGGCCGACGAGCTGGGGGTCTCGGTGTACCGGGTGACGCTCGCCTGGCACCTGGCCCAGGCCGACGTCGTGGTGCCGATCCCAGGGGCGTCCCGGGTGGCGTCGATCCGTGACTCCGCGGCCGCCGCCGACCTGCAGCTCAGCCCCGACCACCTGGCCCGCCTCGATGCCAGCTGATCACCGACGGGCGGCTGGGCGTCCCGACGGCCGGCCCAGCCCGGCCTGCTGCCGAAGCGGAACGCCACTCGGGCCGGGAACCGGACAGCCGCTGCCGCAGACCGGTCGAGGGGCGTCCACGGCCGCCGACCCGGCACAACGATGGCGGGAGCGCCCCAGCAACGGGAGCGACCCCTCGAACCCCGAGCGGTCAGCGAGTCGCGCGCGGGGACGGTGTCGCGGGAGACGTGGTCGATGACGGCGTCCGTGCGCCATACGCGGATTCGACGCCTTCCACCGCACGTATGCGGACCACCACGTCGAGCAACTGGTCGTCGTCCTCGCAGACCCCCCGACGAGGAGGTCCACCGATCCTGGTAGCGGTTGGTGTGCACCACCGCGGCGAGCACGTCGCGCAGGCCGCGGAGGATCCGGTCCTGGTCCAGGCTCGTGGTGTGGGTCAGGAGATCGGCGAGGTGCTCGGCAGCCGAGGCCGCGGCAACGGGGTCAGCGGCGCCGGGGTCGTGACAGGCCGCGAAGTGCGCCAGCAGCGCGCAGGCGAAGTCGGGCGCGGCGAGGAAGGTGTCCTCGACGTAGCCGCGGGAGAGGCCCGGGCTCACCTGGGCGAGGTACCGGCAGGCGGCGCGCAGCATGGCGACGTCCTGCACGGCGAGGCCCGCCCCGACGATCAGGCGGGAAAGGCCGTCGAGCTCGGACTCCCCGGCCCAGGCCGCGGCCAGGGGCTGCTCCGGGCGGGACAGCGCCGTGAACCCGCCGCTTCGGGCGGGAGGAGCAGCTCCAGGTGCGTGGCCGGCGCCCCGTCGTCCCCGGAAACGGCGACGGCGTCGGCCACCCGCACGCTCAGACGGTCGAAGACGGGTACCACGTCGGCCAGCAGCGGCCGGTCCGCCGGCCAGGTGACCAGACCGCCCACCCGGCCGCCTTCGGCGGGGCCGTCGGGCCGCAGGGTGAGCCGGCCGTACCCGGCGGCCGGGGCGCTCACCGGGCCGGGGCGTGGGCGTCGAAGGCGGCCTCCAGGACGTCGAGCCCCTCGGTGAGCAGCTCCTGGCCGATCACCAGCGGCGGCAGGAAGCGCAGCACGTTGCCGAAGGTGCCGGCCGTCAGGGTGATGACGCCCTCGGCGTGGCAGGCCTTCGAGATGGCGGAGGTCAGCGCGGCGTCGGGCTCGTTGGTGCCCGGCTTGACGACCTCCACGGCCAGCATGGCGCCGCGACCGCGGACGTCGCCGATAACCCCGGTACGCTCCCGCAGCGCGTGCAACCTCGGGAGCATGATCGCCTCGATGGCGCGCGCGGCGCCGTTCAGGTCCCGGGCCTCCATGAGTCGGATGTTGGCCAGCGCCGCGGCGCAGGCCACCGCGTTACCGCCGTAGGTGCCACCCAGCCCGCCGGTGTGCACTGCGTCCATCAGCTCGGCGCGGCCGGTGAGCCCGGCCAGCGGCATGCCAGCGGCGATCCCCTTGGCGGTGGTGATCAGGTCGGGGACGACCTGCTCGTGCTCGGCGGCGAACCACGCACCGGTGCGGCAGAAGCCGGTTTGCACCTCATCGGCGATGAAGACCGCGCCCGACCTTCGGCACCAGGCGGCCAGGGCCGGCAGGAAGCCCGGCGCCGGCACCACGAAGCCACCCTCGCCCTGGATCGGCTCGATCAGGACGGCGGCGACGTTCTCCGCGCCGACCTGCGTATCGATCAGCGAGAACGCGCGGGCAGCAGCCTGCTCGCCCGACAGCCCCGGCTCGTCGCGGTAGGGGTAGGACATGGGCACGCGGTAAACCTCACCGGCGAACGGCCCGAAGCCGTGCTTGTACGGCATGTTTTTCGCCGTCAGCGCCATCGTCAGGTTCGTGCGGCCGTGGTAGGCGTGGTCGAAGACGACGACGGCCGACCGGCCGGTGGCCACCCGGGCCACCTTGATCGCGTTCTCCACGGCCTCGGCTCCGGAGTTGAAGAGCGCCGAGCGCTTCTCGTGGTCGCCGGGGGTGAGCCGGTCGAGCTCCTCGGCGACGGCGACGTACCCCTCGTAGGGCCCCACCATGAAGCATGTGTGCAGGAACGAGGCAGCCTGCGCCTGGACGGCGGCCACCACCTCGGGCGCGGCGTGGCCGACGTTGGTGACGGCGATGCCCGACCCCAGGTCGATGAAGCTGTTGCCGTCGACGTCGACGACGACTCCACCGGCGGCCCGGTCGACATAGACCGGCAGGACGCTGCCCACGGCAGAGGTGACCGCGGCAGCCCGGCGAGCGGCGAGCTCGCGCGAGCGCGGACCGGGCACCTCGGTGACCAGTCGGCGCTCCTGGGCGACGGTGGCGGGGCCGGTGAGCAGGTCGGTCATCGCTGTCTCCTCGTGGGGCCGGCCTCCCCCGACGGGGGAGGTCCTCTCGCTCAGGATGGGGCGCGCAGGTCCCTCCCGGTACTGTCCGGATCGGCACACTGAGGGCGTCCCGGTGTCCAGTCCGTCGAAAGGCCAGCCCGTGCCGGTCACCGTCTCCTCCCTGCTGGGCACGGCGTCCCTCGAACTGTCGCTGCACACCCGTCGTGCCCCGACCGACCGCGCCGTCTCCTGGGTGCACGTCAGCGAGCTCCCCGACCCGACGCCGTTCCTCCAGGGCGGCGAGCTCCTGCTGACCACCGGACTGGCCCTCACGACCGAGGCGAGCGGTGAGTACGTCCGCCGCCTCGCCGCGGCCGGCGTGGTCGGCCTCGGGCTCGGCACCGGCCTCAGCCACGCCGAGGTGCCCGCCGGGCTGGTGGCCGCGGCCGACGAGTACGGGCTCGCGGTCCTCGAGGTGCCCCGTCGGACGCCGTTCATCGCCCTGTCGAGGGCGGTCTCGAGCGCGCTGGCCGCCGACGAGTACGCGGCTGTCGCCCGGGCATCGACGGTGCAGCGAGAGCTGACCCGCGCCGCCGTCGCCCCCGGCGCCCCCGGCACCGTGATCGACCGGCTCGCCCGGCACCTCGGCGGCTGGGTTCTGCTGACGGACGCCGCCGGGACTCCGCTGGAGGCCACGCCGAGATCCGCCCGGGCACGCGCGGGCGACCTGGCAGCGGCGGTCGACCGGCTGCGTGTAGCCCGGCCCCCGGCCGGTGCGGCGCTGACCCAGCCCGGCGAGACGGTGCTGCTCCAGTCGCTGGGCACGGGGTCGCGCGTCCGCGGCTTCCTGGCCGTCGGGCGGGCGGGGCCGTTCTCCGGGGCGGACCGGCAGGTGGTCAACGCGGCCGCTCTACTGCTCACACTCCGGCTGGAGCAGTCCCGCGCGCTCGACAGCGGCACCGCCGCCCTGCGGGCGGCGGTGCTGCGACTCCTCCTGGCGGGGCAGACCGCTGCGGCCAGGCCGGTGGCGGAGGCGCTGGGGGAGCGGCTGCCGGCCGAGCCCGTACAGGCCCTGGCCGTGCTGGGCAGCGCGGAGCAGCGGGGCTCTGCCGTGGACGTCACCGCCGACGCGGCCGCCCACCTGCACGAACCAGTGCTCCCGGCCGAGCTCGACGATGCCCTCGTCGTCCTGGTGTCCGCCGAGGGACCCCTGGCCGGAGAGCTCGCGGTCCTGCCCGAGCGAGTTCCCGGCGCCGTCCTCGGGATCGCACCCGCGGTGCCCTGGGCCCGGCTCCCCGACGGTGTGCGGCAGGCGCGGCAGGCGGCCGGTCACGGGCGGGTGACGGGACAGCCGGTCACCGACTTCGCCGACCTCGCCGGGCGGGGCCTGTCCGCCCTGCTCGATCCCGAGGCCACGGCCGCGTTCGCCGAGGCCACGCTCGGGTCGCTGGTCGCCGCCGACCGCGCCGGCCCCGGCGACCTGGTGGAGTCCGTGCGGGTCTGGCTGGCTGCCAACGGTCAGTGGGAACCGGCCGCCGCCCGCCTCGGGGTACACCGGCACACCCTGCGCAAGCGGATCCGGCGGGCCGAGGAACTCCTCGGCCGCGATCTCGACGCCCCCGGTGTCCGCGCCGAGCTCTGGCTGGCCCTGCACCCGCCGGGCGGCCCCTCCCGCTGAGGACGCGACGGAGCCCGGCCCACCGGCGGGGGTGGACCGGGCTCCCTCTGCCGGCCGGCCCTCAGGAGAAGGCGGGCATCACCTCGTCGTGCAGCAGCCGGAGCTGTTCCTCGACCGTCGCGACCCCCGGGATCTCGCGCCCGGTAAAGGTCTTCACGATCGAGGCGTCGGTGATCGCCGCCACGACGTGGTTGACCCCGGACGGCTCGATCTCCTTGATCTTGGCGGTGACCTCCTCGGGCGTGCCTGCGAAGGAGAGCTTGTCCGCGAGCTCCGGGCTGGTCAGCTCGATGCCCCGGGCGAGGTCGCCACTCCCGATCGCCTCGATGATCGGCTTCAGCTCGTCCGGGTCCACCCCGTTGCGCTGCAGCTGCTCGGCGGGCATCGAGGAGGCGTAGATGCCAACCATGCTGCGGGCGGCGTCCTTGGCAGCGGCGGAGTCCCGGCCCACCGCGAGGACGACCCAGGCCCCGAAGTCCAGCGTCGTCCAGTCCTTGCCGGCCCGCTCCGCCCCCATCCGCAGGTGCTCGGCCGCGTAGTCGTAGGCCTCGCGGGTGTAGCTGAGGGCGTGGTGGCAGCCATCGGAGTGCTCGGCCGCCGCCTCGAACGAGCGCGGTCCACGCATCGCGCCCATCTTCACGGGCAGCCGCTCCTGGACCGGGCGAGCAAAGGTGAACAGGCCGTCGTAGGAGAAGAACTCGCCGTCGCGGGTGATCGCTCCCTCGTCGAGGAAGGTGCGGACGACACCCACCGCCTCGATGACGCGGGAGAGCGGCTTGGTCTTCGTCCAGTCCATCTTGTACTGGGCCAGCAGCCCGAAGTTGCCGCTGGAGAGGACCACCTCGGCGCGGCCCCCGGTCAGCTCGTCCAGGGTGGCCGCGGCCTGGGCGATCAGCGTCGGCTCGCGCAGGGTGACCGGCGAGACGCTGGGCCCCATGCGGATCCTGGACGTCCGCGCAGCGGCGGCGGCGAAGAGCAGCCACAGATCCTTGTGCCAGGTCTCGTCGGCGGCGTAGACGGCGTAGAAGCCGAGCTGGTCGGCCAGCTCGATGGCCGCCAGGGACTCCTCGAGGGAGTAGTCGGGCAACATCGCGTAGCTGAACTTCATCGTGCCTCCTCCCCGGCGGCGACGCGCGCGTCGCGCCGGATCTGCTGCAGCTGGTGGGCCACCTCGCGGGCATCGCCCTCGGGGATGTCGGCAGAATGCCGGTCCGGGCGGGCGATGACCAGGTAGAGCAGCCCGGTGCCGGCGACGACAACCAGGCCGATGGCGACGATCCAACGGTCCAGGAACGTTTCCGTGCCGGGCGCGGGCTTGATCAGCAGGATGATGGCGAAGATGCCGTAGGCAAGCGCCAGCACGTTGACGACCAGGCCGGCGTTCCCGAGGTTCCACAGGCCCGCGGGACGCCAGCCCTTGAGCCGCTGCCGCAGCGCGGCCAGCACCACGGCCTGGAACGAGATGTAGATGCCGAGCACTGCGAAGGCGGTGACACGGGCGAGGATGCCCTCCTGGAAGTACACGAACAGCGCGATGAGAACGGGCACCAGGCACACGACCAGCAGGGCGTTGGTGGGAACGGCGTGCCGCGGGGAAACGTGGGCCAGCCAGCCACTGGCCGGCAGCATGCGGTCACGGGCGAAGGCGTAGAGCAGCCGGCTCCCCGCGGCCTGCAGCGAGAGCACGCAGGACAGGAACGCGATGACGATGACGATGAGGAAGGCCTTGGATCCCGTGGTGCCCAGCGAGCTCTCGAGGATCGCCGGGATCGGGTCGGCGTTCTCGCCGTTGACGATCGCCTGCAGATCCGGTGCGGCCAGCACGTAGCCGGCGTAGGACAGGAAGCCCGAGACCCCTCCGACGAGGATGGTGAGGATCATGGCGCGCGGAACCTGCCGCACCGGGTCGGCCACCTCTTCAGCCACGTCACCACAGGCCTCGAACCCGTAGAAGAGGAAGAGTCCGGACAGCGACGCGGCCAGGAAGACGCCGAGGTACCCGTCCCCGCCACCGGCACCCATCGAGTCGAAGAAGACCGAGAACGGCTGCTCGCGACGGAAGATCAGCAGGAACAGGCCCAGCGCGATGACGCCGACCAGCTCAGCGGCGAGGCCGAGCTGGGCGATGCGGGCGAGCGTCCGGGTACCGCTGTAGTTGACGGCGAAGGCCACCAGGAGCAGGGCGACCGCAGTGCCCAGGATGATGCCCGGGGTGGCCTCCAGGTTGAAGAGGGCAGCGACGAACCCACCGCCGAACTCGGCCACCGCCGTGATGGTCACGATGACTGCCCAGATGTAGATCCACGAGACGATCCAGGCGTAGCGCCGGTTCCACAGACGGCGGGTCCAGGGGTAGATGCCCCCGGCCAGCGGGTACTGCGACACGACCTCCCCGAAGACCATCGAGACCAGCAGCTGGCCGATCCCCACGATGACGATCCACCAGATGGCCGGCGGACCTCCCACGGAGAGGCTGTAGGCGAACAGCGAGTACACGCCGACCAGTGGCGACAGGTACGTGAACCCGAGGGCCATGTTCGCCCACAGGCCCATGCTGCGCTCGAACTCGCCGGAGTACCCGAGGGCGGCTAGCTGGGCGTCGTCGTCGGTCGGACCGGCGTGTGCTCCGGGTGGCGTCACGATGTCTCCTCGGCAGTGGGGATGGCCGGCGGCACGGATGTGCACCGGGCCACAGTTGCGAGAAAACCTATAGAGGCAGAGGTCAGACGACAAGACCGCCAAGGTTGCGTTCTCGTCTCGCTCCGGTTGCTCGGCCGACGACGCAGATCAGTGAGCCGCGACGCCGTCGTCCTCGACGACCACCAGGCGCCAGGGGGTGGACGCGATCGCCACGACCGGGCCGGGCGCCGGCCGCTCCGGGAGCAGCAACTCCCCGACGAGCCGGCGCGGAGCCGTGGACAGCACGACCCGATCCTCGTCGTTGACCAGCACGAAGGGTGCCGGTGGTCGGCCGAGCGCCGTCAGCAGGTGGGCCTCGAAGCGACGCGCGGGGACGTCCGCCCCCGCCACACCGGCGAACTCGCCGTCGACCACCACCGGCTCGGTCAGCGTGAGCAGGTATCGGCCGGTGCCGTGGACGTCGACGTACGGGCCGACGACGTGCCGGCGACCGGTCCGGCGCGGGACGTCGTACCACGCGCTCGCGGTGTAGTCGTAGTACCCCAGGCTCGTCGGCCGGAGGTCGGGCTCGAGCGTTCCGAGCCGTTGGCCGTCCGGGTCGAGCTGCCACCACTCCAGCCGCAGCGGCAGCTCACGCTCGGGCCGGGGAGCGACCACCAGTCCGAGGCCCACGGCGAGCTGGCCGGGCTCGAACAGCAGGTCCGGGATCTCATGCCCGAGCACGGGCTCCCCCGTCGCGAACCCGCGGCGGGCGGACGCGCGCACAGCCGCGCTGCGTACGGCGCCCACGGTGGCGAAGACTCGCTCGATGGTGTCGGACACAGCGGCGCCCACCCGCGCCGCCTCGTTCCCGGCCGGGCGGATCACGACACCTCCCGTCGGTCGAGGGCGGCCGCGCCGGCATCCACGGACCGGAGCAGCAGCTCGACCGACCACAGCGTGCGCGTCTCGATGTGCCGTTCGGTCAGCATCCGGGCGCGCGCCGGGTCCCGGCCCTCGATCGCGTCGACGGTGGCCCGGTGGGCGGCGACGATGGTGCCGAGCAGCTCGGGTGCGCTCGCCGGCGGCCAGGGCAGCTGGCCCAGCTCGAGATGCAGGTCCATCTCCTGCATGGTGAGCCGGACCGACTGCGCGCAGGCGGCCAGCTCGATGTAATAGCGCCCCTCGGCACGGCGCTGCCCCGTCACGGAGGGGGCCTCCGCCAGCCGGTCGACGATGTCGCGCAGGCGCGTGACCTCCGTGCGCGATGCCCGGGATGCCGCCAGGCGGGCGGCAGCCGAGGCCACCGCGGCGTGCATGTCGCCCAGCTCGCGCAGGTCGGTCGTTCCGAGCTCCGACAGCCGCGCCTCGGCCAGCTCGGCGAGGACGTCGTCGCGTGCCTGCACGAAGCTGCCGCCCCCACGGCCCCGGCGGGTGGCCACGAGACCCAGCTTGCGCAGTTCCGCCAGCGCCTCCCGCAGGGTCATGGTCGAGACGTTGAGCATCGTGGCCAGGTCGGCCTCCGCCGGCAGCTGCTCGCCGTCGCCGAGGAGGCCCAGCGCGATCGCGCTGCCCATCCGCCGGACCACGGCCTCGCTGCGCAGCGCGCCGTCGTCGAGCGGGGCGAAGACGGCCCGCCGGGCGTCACCGCTGAGCAGCTGCACGCAGGTCCTCCTCGACCGGGACGAGAACAAAGTGTCGCACCGCCGCCGCGGCAAGTTAACCGTTGATTCCAGAGGTTTTCTTGTTTACGCTAACGCAGCCTTATCCATGCTGTGACGAGGAGCACCAAGTGACACAGGTCCAGCCCGAACGGGCGACCGGGCCGACCCCTCCGGTCGATGCCCTCTCCGAGCCTTTCACCCCCGGCGCCCCGTCCAACGCGCCGGAGCTCGCCGACTACCCCGAGACGCTCGCCGGCCCAGTACCCGCGCCGGTCCAGGACCCCAAGACCGCCGCGTTCGTGGAGCAGTGGCGGAACACGTCGTACAACTGCTTCTCCTCCGGTCACAAGTTCTGCCGCGAGGTCTGCCCCGTGACCCAGGTCGAGCGCAACGAGTCCTGGACGCCCACCGCCTTCCACGCCAACGTGGTGGCCATGGAGCGCGGTGAGCTCGAGATCGCCGACATCGCCGCCGACTACGTCAACTGCACCCAGTGCGGGGCCTGCGAGCTGCGGTGTCCCAACACGCTGTTCACCGGCGACTTCTACCGGTTCCGCACCCGCACGGTCGACGTCGTCAAGGCGGTGCGCTCCCTCGCCGTGGAGAGCGGGGTGCACCAGCCGAACTGGCAGCTGTGGAACGAGCGCACCGACCTGCGCACCCACGAGCCGGTGCTCGGCGAGACGCCGGTCAACCAGGAGAAGGTCCGCGACTGGGCCGAGGGTCTGGACATCCCGATCGGCGGCGAGACCATCCTCTTCGTCGACTGCGAGGCCGCGTTCTACCGCACCGCGGTGCCGCGCGCGGTGGCCCAGATGCTGCAGATGGGCGGTTACGAGTTCGGCCTCATGGGCGAGCAGTGGTGCTGCGGCGGGCCGGCGGCCGAGATGGGCTACGCAGAGCAGGCGCAGCGCTTCGCCCGGCACAATCTGGACAACTGGCGGGCCACCGGCACCAAGCGGATCCTCGTGCTCGACCCCCACGACTACATCAGCTTCACCGAGGACTACCCGAAGTACTTCGGCGAGGAGTTCGACATCGAGGTCGTCCTCGTCATCGAGGTGCTGGCCCAGCTCCTGCGTGAGGGGAAGCTGACCCCCTCCGTGCCCGTCGACCGGGCGATCACCTACCACGACCCGTGCCGGCTCAACAAGCGCAAGGGCATCTGGGCCGAGCCCCGGGAGCTGCTGCGCGCGATCCCCGGCCTGCGGTTCGAGGACGTCGACCGGGTGACCCAGTGGTCCTACTGCTCGGGCGGCGGCGGCGGTCTCCCGATCGAGAAGCCCGAGCTCACCGCCAAGATCAGCGCCATGCGGCTCGAACGGGCCGCGGAGCTCGACGTCGACACCCTCGTCAGCGCCTGCCCGTGGTCGGAGCGGCCACTGTCGGAGGCGGGCGACGCCGAGGACATCGACGTCGTCGACCTGCACGAGCTGTTCGCCCAGTCGCTCGGCATCACCGTCGGCGGCTCGCGCGGGGACGTCGGTGACCGCCGGCTGGCCCGGGAGCGCACCGGCGTCCCCGGCCGCGCACGGCGGGCCCACGGCAGCAGCCGCGGCGGCTGCGGCGGCGGCGGATGTGGCAGCGGCGGCGGCTGCGGCGGAGGCGGCGGGAACGGTTCCGGCGGCTGCGGATGTGGAGGGCACTGACCATGACCATGACCGAACCGACCAGCACCGACGCGATCGGCACCACGCCGTTCACCACCGAACCCCTGAGCGACGACCGCCTGGCCGCGCTGGTGCGGGCCCTGCGCCCGATCCTCGCCGACGACCAGATCCTGCTGGCCAAGACCGACCGCTACAACCGCGCCCGCGTGCCCGCACCGTTCCCGGTGCACCGGTGGGCCGAGCGCGTGCCCGACGTCGTCGTCATGCCCGCCTCCACCGAGCAGGTGGCTGCGGTGGTGAAGATCGCCAACGAGATGCGGATCCCCGTCGTCCCACGCGACGGCGGCACCGGCCTCACCGACGGTGCCGTCCCTCACCGGCGCGGCATCGTCGTCGACGTCAAGAAGATGAATCAGATCCACGAGCTGGACCTGGTGAACCGGACCGTCACGGTCGGCACCGGCATCAGCATGATGAAGCTCAACGAGCGACTGGCCCAGCACGGGCTGTTCTACCCCGACGACCCGGCGTCCTACCCGTGCTCGCTGGTGGGCGGGCGGATCGGCACGAGCGGCTGGTCGCTCATCGGGTCCCGCTACGGCCACACCCGGGACCTCGTGCTGAGCTTCGATCACGTGCTGCCCACCGGCGACGTGATGCACGTCGGCGACGGCATCGGCCGCAAGATCAGCAAGTCCTCCAGCGGCTACCAGCTCAAGCACCTGTTCATGGGCCACCAGGGCACCCTCGGCATCGCGACGAAGGCGACGCTGAAGCTCTTCCCCAAGCCCGAGGCGGAGCTCTCGCCGTTCTGGGCGTTCGACAACTACGACGACGCGCACGCCTGCACGGGTGCGCTGGCCCGGGCGGGGGTGGCCACCTTCGCCGGCGCCGTCCTCTTCGACGAGCACAAGGTCGCCTACCTGCGACGCGACGACGAGGCCTACATCCCCCAGCCGGCCGACGTGCGGGCGCTCGTCTGCTCGGTGATGTACGGCTACGAGGACGAGGTACGCGCCGGCGGCAAGCGGCTATTCCGCATCGCCAAGGAGCACGGCGCCCGCTACCTCGGGGACGAAATATCCGAGGGCGACTGGGCGGCGCGCCACGACCGGTACGCCACTCCCCTGCACGGGCGGACCAAGGACGGCCAGGTCATCCCGATGTCCTGGCACTGCGAGGATGCGGCGGTCAACTTCTCCAACATCCCCGCCGTCAGCCGGGCCTGGCACGAAATCCTGGCCGACCTGCGCCGCAAGACCGACGTCTTCGACGACTGGGGCATGTTCGCCTACACCTCGGCCAATACCGGGGTCGACTACCTCACCGAAATCGACGTCGGCATCTGGGAGCAGCGCCTCGACGACGCGGCCTGGGCGGCGTGGGTCAAGGCCAAGCGCGACATCGGCGCCGTCGCGCTGGCACACGGCAGCTCGATGAGCGCCTGCCACGGCTCCTGCCGCGAGGGCGAGGTCGACCTCGTCCCCGACGAGCTCGGCCGCGGCTTCGACGTGATGCTGGACGTAAAGCGGGCGATCGACCCGAACAACATCATGAACCCCGGCAAGTACCTGCTGGACCGGGCCTACGGGGAGGACACGACCGATGAGAACCGATGACCAGCCCGCGGGCCCCTCGGCGACCGCGCCGTACCGCTTCGCCGAGCAGCACACCCCGCCGGAGCCGATCCGGGCCAGCGAGGTGGCACAGACGACCTTCGAGCACGTTTTCGAGGTCGACCCGCGGCTGATGGAGGTCCACGTCCTCCAGCAGGTCTTCCCCAACTGGGACACGTTGCGGATCATGCGCAGCCGGCACGACCACCTCGCGTGGATGCACCGGCACTTCGCCGAGAAGGTGGTCACCGGGTCGGAGATCCTCGCCGAGATCGAGCGCGAGGAAGTCCGCACCCCGCCGCCGCTGTAGAGCGGTCCTGGCCGATCGCGTCGAGGCCCCGGTCCGGGCGGACCGGGGCCTCGACGTGTCGGGTGGGGTTCCCGCCCAGGCGTCAGCCCACCGTGCGGATGAGCTTCTTGTTGACGAACTCGTCCATCCCGAGCCGGCCCAGCTCGCGGCCGAAGCCCGAGCGCTTCGTCCCCCCGAAGGGCAGCTCCGGGCCTTCGGCGCCGACCCCGTTGATGAAGACCATGCCGGTGTCGAGCGCGTCGGCGACGCGCATCGCCTGCTCCGGGTCCGTCGTGAAGACGTACGACCCGAGTCCGTACGGGGTGTCGTTGGCCAGCTCGACCGCCTGCTCCTCGTCGCTGACCCGGTAGACCTGGGCCACCGGACCGAACAGCTCCTCGCGGTAGACGTCGTTGTCCGGACGCACGTCGGTGAGGACCCCTGCAGGGAAGTAGGCGCCGTTGCGCTCGCCGGTAGCCACCAGCCGAGCACCCTGGGCCACCGCCCGGTCCACCTGCTCGGCAAGGCTCGCCGCGGCCCGGGGGGAGGACAGCGGAGCCGCCGGACCCGCCGCCAGCAGCTTTTCCCGAAAGACCGCCACGAAGTCGTCGTACAGCTCGTCGAGGATGATGATTCGCTTCGCCGCGTTGCAGGCCTGGCCGGTGTTCTCCATCCGCGCCGCGACGGCGGCTTCCGCCGTCGCCTCCATGTCGTCGGTGCTGAGCACGATGAACGGGTCGGATCCGCCGAGCTCGAGCACTACCTTCTTCAGGTGGCGACCGGCGAGGGATGCCACGGCCTCGCCCGCTCGCTCCGACCCGGTCAGCGAGACACCGCGCACGCTCGGCGCCGCGATGATCGTCTCGACCTGCTCGTTGCTGGCGTAGATGTTGACGTAGACACCCTCGGGCGCTCCGGCGTCGAGGAAGATCTGCTGTATGGCGGCCGCCGACTCGGGGCACTGCGGTGCGTGCTTGAGCAGCACGGTGTTCCCGGTCACCAGATTGGGGGCGGCGAAGCGGGCCACCTGGTAGTAGGGGAAGTTCCAGGGCATGATGCCCAGAACTGTGCCGATGGAGGCACGCCGGATCAGCGCGGTGCCCTCGCCCGAGGTGACCTCGATCGGCTCGTCGGCGAGGAACGTCTCGGCGTTGTCGGCGTAGTACTGGTAGATCGAGGCGGCGTACTCCACCTCGCCCACACCCTCCTCGTGCGGCTTGCCCATCTCCCGCTCGATGATCCGGGCCAGCTCGTCGGCCCGCTCCAGGTGCAGCTCCCCTACCCTCCGCACGACCGCTGCCCGCTCGGCCGGCGTCGTCCGCCCCCAGCTGCGATGCGCTGCCGCGGAGGCCGCCACGGCCTGGGTGATCTCCTCGTCGGTAGCCACAGGGAAGGTCGAGACGGTCTGCCCTGTGCGCGGGTCCAGGACTGCGTACTCCATGGTGTTCCTCTCCATTGCTTCGCTGGATGGTTCAGGTCTGTCGGGGTCGAGTCTGCCGGTACCTGACTCCCGTGGTGGCACGCCAGTCGTACCGGGTGCCCGGACCACGCACGTCACGGCCGGCCATCAGGCCGGCAGCGGGTGCTGGGGCTCGTTGGGACGAGGCCCCGGTCCGATCGGACCGGGGCCTCGGTCCGTCCCGGCCACCCCGAGATGTCAGAGGCGGCCGGGGAGTGCGTGGGTCAGACCGCGATGCCGGTGAGCACGAGCACGCGCTCCTCGGTGAGGTCCTCCATCGCCGCGTGCACTCCCTCGCGGCCGGTCCCGGAGTCCTTGACCCCGCCGTAGGGCATCTGGTCGGCGCGGAAGCTCGGCACGTCACCGACCACCACTCCCCCGACCTCGAGCACCTGGGCCGCCCGGAAGGCCAGCTGCAGGTCGCGGGTGAAGACTCCGGCCTGCAGCCCGAACCGGCTGTCGTTGACCCGGTCGAATGCCTCGTCGACGGAGTCGACGGTGTCCAGGACGACGACCGGGCCGAAGACCTCCTCGCAGGAGACCTTGGCGTCGGCCGGGACGTCGGTGAGCACGGTGGGCGCGTAGGACGCGCCGTCCCGCGTGCCACCGATGAGCACGCGGGCGCCGGCGGCTACTGCATCGGCGACCCAGCTCTCCACCCGGCGGGCGGCCGCCTCGTCGATCAGGGGGCCGACGTCAGTGGCGTCGTCGGTCGGGTCACCGGTGATCAACTTGCCCACCGCCTCGACCACCCGGTCGGCCAGCGCGCCGGCGACGTCGCGATGGGCGAGCACCCGCTGCACCGAGATGCACGACTGCCCGGCCTGGTACATCGCGAAGGTGGCGATCCGGGTGGCGGCCCAGTCCAACGCCGCGTCGTCCTGGTCGGGGGCGACGACGGCTGCCGCGTTGCCACCGAGCTCAAGGGTGACGTGCTTGCGCGGAGCGGACTCGCGGATGGACCAACCCACCGGCACCGATCCGGTGAAGGAGACGACGGGCAGGCGCGGGTCGCGCACAAGCTCGGCGGCCACCTCGTTGGGCACGGGCAGCACCGACCACGACCCGGCCGGCAACTCAGTCTCGGCCAGGACCTCACCGAGCAGGAGAGCGGTCAGCGGCGTCGCCGGCGCGGGTTTGAGCACGATCGGACTGCCGACCGCGATGGCGGGCGCTACTTTGTGGGCGACCAGGTTCAACGGAAAGTTGAACGGCGCGATCCCGAGGACAGGGCCGCGGGGCGCACGGCGC
Source organism: Blastococcus sp. SYSU DS0973 (assembly GCF_054051055.1). NCBI lineage: Bacteria > Bacillati > Actinomycetota > Actinomycetes > Geodermatophilales > Geodermatophilaceae > Blastococcus > Blastococcus sp. SYSU DS0973. The sequence continues at coordinate 121,186 of NZ_JBJHAN010000007.1, read as the reverse complement.
ACCAGCGCCATCCGCCCGCTCGCGGCGGGATCGGTGTCGAGGCGCTGCAACGTGCCCGACCACCGGCGGGCCTCCTCGGCCCCCCACCGGAACGTCGAGACGGCGCGGGCGACCTCCAGGCGCGACCACTTGAGCGGCTTGCCCGACTCGGCCGTGATCAGGGCCGCGATCTCCTCGGTGCGCTCGGCCAGCCGGTGGGAGACGTGGTCGAGGGCGGCGGCGCGCACGTGCGCCGGGGTGGCGGCGCAGACGGGTCCGGCCTCGTGGGCGGCCGAGACAGCCGCCTCGACGTCCTCGGCGGTCGCGTTCGTCGTCCGGCCGGCGACCGCGCCGTCGAAGGGCGAGCGCACCTCCAGCACCTCGGTGCCGGTGGCCGGTCGGCCGGCGATCCAGTACGGCGTGGTCGTGGTCATGCGTCCTCCTCGGGGTGCGCCCCGCAGCCTGCCCGGGACGGCCACGGCCCGGGAACCCGCCAATCTGTACACAGTGGTCGCCCACGGGCTCCTTATCGGCAGATCCTCAGGTAGTCGGTCCGTCACGTGGACCTCGACGTCGACGACTACCACTCCGTCTGGGTGAGCAGCCAGGCCTGGTGGAGGCTCGGTATCACCCGTGACACATCGGATGCTGTCGGCGGCACCATCGCCGCGGGATCCCCGCACCGGCGCGGCCACTGGTCACATCGACGAGACGGCGACGCAGGACGTCGTGTGGCCGTTCCTCGCTGCGCGGCGCACCGACGCCGATCGTGACCGGCACCTGACCGCCGCCCTCACGGCGTACGCCGCCACGGGGGGAATCACCGGCGTGGTGGACATGACGGTGGACGAGCTCGGTCTGGCCGCCACGAACTGGGCGCACCGCGCCGGCGCGCTGCCGGTCCGGATCGTCGGCCACTGGTCATGGGGCGCGCCGGCGACACGCGGCCCACCTGGCGCAGGTCGAGACCGCAGCGCGGCTGGTCCAGAAGCACCGCCCCCCTGGCTGCGGAAGACGGGGGTTGAGTTCGTGGTGGACGGGGGGTCGACAGTTGCACTGCCGCGCTGACACGCCCTACTCGAACGGTGCGCTGCCCGGCTATAGCTGGGACCTGGAGACGCTGGCGCCTGCTGTCGCGGCAGCCGACGCCGCAGGTCTGCAGATCGCCGTGCACGCCATGGGGGACCAGGCCGTCCGGAACACCCTCGACGCCCTGGAGCACGCGACGAGGTGAACGGCCCGCGTCTCCGGGTCACCGCATCGAGCACCCGGAGTACGTCGACCCGGCCGACGTACTGCGGTTGGGACGACTCGGGATCACCGTCTCCATGCAGCCGATCCATACCGACGCTGCTGTGCAGGACGACTGGCGCGCGATGCTCGGTGACCACCGCGTCGAGCGGGGTCCACGTGGCCGGAGTTCTCCGACGCAGGCGCCCGGTTGGGGTTCGGCAGCGATGCGCCCACGGCTCCGCACTCGCGGCTGCCCAACCTGTACGTCGCGACGATCCGTCGGACGGCACACGACCCGTCGCTCCCGCCGAACATCCCCTGTTTCGGGCTGCCACTCGCCCACGCCCTCCACCACAGCACATACAACGCCGCGTGATCCTGCCCGCGGAACACGACGGCGGCCTGCTCTCCCCAGGGCACCTCGCGGACTTCGCCGTCATCATCGCGACCGTTCACCGAGGGCGTCGAATCGCTGCTCGAGGCCCGACTGGTGCGCACCGTCGCCGGGGGGCCACCACGTGCGCGGCAGGCTGAGCAGGTCGGCGCCCTACCGCCGCGTCACCCCGACCGTGACGTCGGTCGCGAGCGGTGCGGCGGCAAGGTCGTACGCGGTGCGTCCTGCCGGACGAATGGCGCCGCGCCGGGCTCCGCGCCCGGGCCGCTCGCGCCTGTGCGTCGATCACCGACTGGACCGGGGACCGGCCGACGATGAGCGACGACGACAGCGGCGATCCAAGGGGCGTCCGCGCGGTGGCCCGGCGCCCGTCACGGCCCGGCGTCGCCCGGCGCGGGCGAGCCGGCCGAGCGCAGACCGGCCAACCAGCCGTCAGCGGCCGAGGACCTCGCCCAGCGCCGACAGCACAAGCGCCGCCTTGGCGGGTGAGGCGTTCGGGCCCATGAGGCCGATGCGCCACACGGTCGAGGCGTAGGCGCCCACTCCCCCGCCGATCTCCAGGTCGTACCGCTCCAGCAGCTCGTTGCGCACCGCCGCCGAGTCGACGCCCTCGGGAACCTTCACGGTCGTCAGCTCCGGGAGCCGGTGCCCCTCGGCGGCGAACAGCTCCAAGCCGAGTTCGGCCAGCCCCTCGTGCAGCAGCCGGCCCGCCTCGGCGTGCCGGGTGTGGACGGCGTCGAGCCCCTCCTCGAGGATCCGGCCGAGCCCGGCGTGCAGCGACACCACCATCCCGGTCGGCGCGGTGTGGTGGTAGGTGCGCCCGCCGGTGCCGGCGGCCTCGCCCGCATACCCGCCGAGCATGCCCAGGTCGAGGTACCAGCTCTGCGGCTTCTCGATCCGCCGCTCCCAGGCCCGGTCGGAGATGGTGAACGGCGCGAGCCCCGGTGCGACGCCGAGGCACTTCTGCGATCCCGAGTACGCGAGGTCCACGCCCCACTCGTCGAGCGAGACCGGGATGCCGCCGAGCGAGGTGACGCAGTCGGCGAGCAGCAGCGCGTCGCCCTTCCCGGCGGCCAGCGGCGCCATGTCCGACAGCACCCCGGTGGAGGTCTCGGCGTGCACCGCGGCGATGAGCTTGGGCGACGGGTGCGCGGCCAGCACCCGCTCGGCGTCGACCGGCTGTCCCCACTCGTGCTCCACGGCGATCACCTCGGCCCCGCAGCGGCCGGCGACGTCGACCATCCGCTGCCCGAACAGCCCGTTCACCGCGACGACGACGACGTCCCCGGGCCCCGCGGTGTTGACGAAGGCCGCCTCCATGCCGGCCGACCCGGTGGCCGAGAGCGGGAGCGTGCGCCGGTTGGCCGTGCCGAAGATCTGCCGCAGCCGGTCGGAGGTCTCGTCCAGCACCTGCAGGAAGACCGGGTCCAGGTGGCCCAGCAGCGGCTGGGCCAGGGCCACCTGGGCCTCCGGGTAGGGGTTGGACGGGCCGGGACCGAGCAGGGTGCGGGCACGCAGCGGCATGCCCCGGACGCTACCGGTGCGTCCGGCGGACCGCCGCAGGGCCGTTGGCGGGGTCAGCTACTTCGTCGGATCGGACGGGCCCGGAGCCCCTGGCTCCCCGGGAAGCGCGGGCTCCTCCGGCTTCGCGTCGATGCCCGCCTCCGTGCGCTGCGCGTCGGTGATCGGCGTCGGCGCACCGGTCAGCGGGTCGTAGCCGGCGCCGGTCTTGGGGAAGGCGATGACCTCGCGGATGGACTCCACCCCGGACAGCAGGGCGCAGGTGCGGTCCCAGCCGATGGCGGCCCCAGCGTGCGGCGGCGGGCCGTAGGCGAACGCCTCGAGGAAGAAGCCGAAGCGCTCCCGCGCCTCCTCGCGCGACATGCCGAGCGTCTGGAAGACCTTCTCCTGCAGCGCGGCGTCGTGGATACGCACCGAGCCGCTCATCAGCTCGTTGCCGTTGACCACCAGGTCGTAGGCATCCGACAGCGCCGCGCCCTTGTCCTCGGCGAACCGGTCGCGCCACTCGGGCGTGGGCGAGGTGAACGGATGGTGCATGAAGGTCCAGTTGCCGTCCTCGGTCTCCTCGAACATCGGGAAGTCCACGACGAAGAGGAACGACCAGGTACCCGGCTCGATGAGGTCCAGCCGCTTGGCGATCTCGTTGCGGGCGGCGCCCAGCAGCTCTTGCGCCGAGCGCCGGGCCCCGGCGGCGAAGAAGACGCAGTCACCGGGCTTCGCCCCGACGGCCTCGACCAGGCCGGCGCGCTCTGCGTCGGAGATGTTCTTCGCCACCGGCCCGCCGAGGGTGCCGTCCTCGGCGATCGTCACGTAGGCCAGCCCGCGGTAGCCCCGCGACTTCGCCCAGTCCTGCCACGCGTCGAACGCCCGGCGCGGCTGCGAGCCACCGCCCGGCATGACGACGGCGCCCACGTAGGGCGCCTGGAAGACGCGGAACGGGGTGTCGGCGAAGTAGGCGGTCAGCTCGGTGAGCTCGACGCCGAAGCGCAGGTCGGGCTTGTCGGACCCGAACCGGTCCATCGCCTCGCGATAGGTCATCCGCGGGATCTCCGGCACCTCGTAGGAGGCCAGCTCCCGCCACAGCGAGCGGACGACGTCCTCGGCGACGGCGAGCACGTCGTCGCGCTCGACGAAGCTCATCTCGAAGTCGAGCTGGGTGAACTCCGGCTGCCGGTCGGCGCGGAAGTCCTCGTCCCGGAAGCAGCGGGCGATCTGGTAGTACCGCTCCAGGCCGCCGATCATCAGCAGCTGCTTGAACAGCTGCGGCGACTGCGGCAGCGCGTACCACTTGCCCTGCTGCAGCCGCACCGGCACCAGGAAGTCGCGGGCGCCCTCCGGCGTCGAGCGGGTCAGGTTCGGCGTCTCCACCTCGACGAACCCGTGCCGCGCCATGACGTCACGGGCCACCCGGCTGATCTCCGACCGCAGCCGGATGGCCTTGGCCGGCCCCTGCCGGCGCAGGTCGAGGTAGCGGTACCGGTAGCGGACGTCGTCAGAGGCCGCCTGGTCGGTCTCGATCGGGAAGGGCAGCGGCGCCGCGGCCGACAGCACCCGCAACTCGGTGGTCGCGACCTCGATCTCGCCGGTCGGCAGCTCCGGGTTCTCGTTGCCCTCCGGGCGGCGGCGCACCTCCCCTGTCACGAGCACGCAGTACTCGTTGCGCAGGGAGTGCGCCTCCTCCTCGCGGACGACGACCTGCACGTAGCCGGAGGCGTCGCGCAGGTCGAGGAAGACCACCCCGCCGTGGTCGCGCCGGCGGGCGACCCAGCCGGCGAGGGTGACGGTGGTGCCGGCGTCGGACGTGCGCAGCGTTCCGGCGTCGTGGGTGCGGAGCACGGGGTATTCCTTCGGGTGGGTGGCGGGAGATGGTGCAGGGAGGGAGGAGTGGCTCACCAGCGGTCGTGCACGTGGGCGCGGATACGCTCGTCGTACAGCCGCTCGAGGTCGGAGAGCTGGGCGTCCGACAACGGCGCCATCGTGGCCGCCGCGGCGTTGCCGCGGACCTGGGTGACGTTGCGCGCCCCCGGGATGACGGTGGTGACGCCGGGCTGGTCGATGACCCAGCGCAAGGCGAAGGCGGCCGTCGGCACGGCGTCGCCGGCGATCGCGGCGACCTCCCGGGCGGCCTCGACGCCGACCTCGAAGGGCACCCCGGCGAACGTCTCGCCGACGTCGAAGGCCTCGCCGTTGCGGTTGAAGTTCCGGTGGTCGTCGGCCGGGAACGTCGTCGACTCGTCGTACTTGCCCGTGAGCAGCCCGCTGGCCAGCGGCACGCGGGCGAGGATCCCGACGCCGGCGCGCTGCGCAGCGGGGAGCAGCTCGTCCAGCGGCTTCCGCCGGAAGATGTTGAGGATGACCTGGATCGTCTGGACCCCCTCGTGCTCCAGGGCCGTCAGCCCCTCCGCCACGGTCTCCACGGAGACGCCGTACGCGGCGACGGACCCGTCGGCGACGAACCCGTCGAGGGTGTCGTACACCCGCTGGTCGGAGTAGACGGCGGTCGGCGGGCAGTGCAGCTGCACGAGGTCGAGGGTGTCGACACCGAGGTTGCGGCGGGACCGGTCGACCCAGGCCCGCAGGTTCTCCGGGGTGTACTGCTCGGCGGTGAACGGATCCGCGCGCCGGCCGGCCTTGGTCGCCACGAACGGCCGGTCGGCGCGCGGCGCCAGCGCCTTGCGGATGCGCTCCTCCGAACGGCCGTCGCCGTAGACGTCGGCGGTGTCCAGCAGGGTCACGCCGGCGTCGAGCGCGGCATCGAGGACCGCACCGGCGGTGTCCTCGTCGACCTCCCCCCAGTCACCACCGAGCTGCCACGTGCCGAGGCCGATCACGCTGACGTCTGCCCCGGTCCGGCCGAGTGGTCGCTGTTCCATGCTCATCCCTCCACACTCGCACGCACCGTCTCCAGCAGCTCCTCCACCGGGACGGCTCGCTGCTCGCCGGTGCCCATGTCCTTCAGCTGGCCCACGCCCTCGGCCAGGTCGCGCTCCCCGATGACGACGACGTGCGAGGCGCCGGAGCGGTCGGCCGCCTTCATCGCGCCCTTGAGCCCGCGGTCGCCGTAGACGGTGTCGGCGGCGATCCCCGCCTGCCGGAGCTGACCGACCAGCCGGACCGCCAGCCGCTTGGCCTCCGTCCCGAGCGGGACGACGAACGCCTGCACGCCCGCCACCGCCCCGACGTCGAGGCCCTCGGCCTGGACGGCGAGCAGCGTGCGGTCGACCCCGACGGCGTAGCCGATACCCGAGACGTCGGGGCCGCCCAGCGCCGCGGACAACCCGTCGTAGCGCCCCCCGCCGCCGATGGCCGACTGCGCGCCCAGCCCGTTGTGCACGAACTCGAACGTCGTCTTCGTGTAGTAGTCCAGACCGCGCACCAGCTTGGGTGCCTCCGTCCAGCTCACGCCCAGGTCGGTGAGGTGCTGACGGACGGCGTCGTAGTGGGCTCGGGTGGAGTCCGAGAGGTGGTCGACCATCAGTGGGGCGTCGTCGAGCTGCGCCTGGACCTCCGGCCGCTTGTCGTCGAGCACCCGCAGCGGGTTGATCGCCGCCCGCCGCCGCGTCTCCTCGTCGAGGTCCAGCTTGTCCAGGTAGGCGACGAGCAGCTCGCGGTACTGCGGCCGGCAGGTGGCGTCACCGAGCGAGGTCAGGAGCAACTCGAAGTCGGTCAGCCCCAGGTCGCGGAAGCCCTGGACGCCGAGCGCCACCGCCTCGGCGTCCAGCGCGGGGTCGTCGACGCCGAGCGCCTCCATGTCCACCTGGGTGAAGTGACGGTACCGCCCGGCCTGCGGCCGCTCGTAGCGGAAGGCCGAGCCGACCGTCCAGAGCTTCGCCGGCAGCGCGCCGGCGTGCAGCCGGTGCTCGATGAAGGCCCGCATCAGCCCGGCGGTGAGCTCGGGGCGCAGGGTCAGCGACCGGCCGCCCCGGTCCTCGAACGTGTACATCTCCTTGGTCACGACATCGGTGGACTCCCCGACGCCGCGGGAGAAGACGGCGGTCTCCTCGAACACCGGCGTCTCGACGTAGCCGTAGCCGGCCCGCCGCAGCGGTGCGGTCAGCGCATCGCGGACGGCGAGGAACCGCGCCGACTCCGGCGGAAGCGTGTCGAACGCGCCCTTCGGGGCGGTCAGCCCGCTCACAGCCCGCGCCCCTTCGGCGCGGAAGCCGCCTCGGCCAGGTACGGGTTGCTGGCCCGCTCGCGGCCGATCGTGGTCGCCGGGCCGTGACCGGGCAGCACCACCGTCTCGTCGGCCAGCGGCAGCACGACGTCCTGCAGGGACCGGAGCATCGCGTCCCAGGAGCCGCCGGGCAGGTCGACCCGGCCCACCGAGCCGGCGAACAGCACGTCGCCGGCAAGCAACCCGGGCGCCTCTCCCAGGTCCAGCTCGAAGACGACGGAGCCCTGGGTGTGGCCGGGGGCGTGCCGGACGGTGAGGTCGACCCCGGCCAGCGAGAGCACCGCACCGTCGTCGAGCGTGCGGACGTCCGACGGGTCGGGCAGCCGCACCCCGGTGATCAGCGGGGCCAGCGCGGGCCCGTGCCAGCGCGCCGGGTCGCTGAGCATGCCGTGGTCGCCGGGGTGCAGGTAGGCCGGGATGTCGTAGCCGTCGCACACCGGCAGCACCGAGAAGGTGTGGTCCAGGTGGCCGTGGGTCAGCACGACCGCGACCGGCTTGAGGCCGTCCTCGGCGAGCATCCGGGCCAGGGGCTCGACGGCGTCCATGCCCGGGTCGACGACGACGCACTCCTGCCCCGGCCCGGAGGCGACCGCGTAGCAGTTGGTGCCGAACGCACCGGCGGGGAACGAGCGGATGAGCACCCGTGCAGGTTACGCGGGGCCACCCGCGGGTTCCGGCGCTGCCAGGGATCGCCCAGGTCCGCCACCTAGACTCGCACCCCGACCAACGCCGCAGCCGCCCGTCCGCACCGCCGTCGAGGCCGCCCACCGCGCCCCCGTCCGCCCGAGGAGTCCGCACCCGTGCCCACGAACAAGCAGCGTCGCGAAGCCGCGCAGCGCCACCTGCAGCGTCAGCTGGAGCGCCGCGCCGAGCAGGTGAAGAAGCGCCGCCGCAACCTGGGCGTCCTCCTCACCGCGCTCGCCCTGGTCGTCGTGGCCGGCGCGGCGCTGCTGATCACCGGCGCGTTCGGCGGCGACGACGACACCGACGACCAGGCGGCCGGCACGACCACGCCGACGACCCCGGCCGCGACCAGCTCGGCGGCCGCGCGGACCACCAACGCCGACGGCACCGTCACCTGCGAGTACCTGCCGGACGAGTCGGGGAACACCAACCTCACCGACGTGGGCACCCCGCCGGACCCCGAGGCCACCCCCACCCAGGGCACCGCCACGCTCCTGATGGGGACCAGCCAGGGAGACCTCACCCTCACCCTCGACCGGGCGAAGGCCCCCTGCGCCGCGGCCAGCTTCGTGTACCTCACCGAGCAGGGCTTCTACGACGACACCTCCTGCCACCGGCTGGTCAACGCGGAGACCTTCGGCGTCCTCCAGTGCGGCGACCCCACCGGCACCGGGGCGGGCGGCCCGAGCTACAAGTACGCCGAGGAGGTCACCCCGGAGACCACCTATCCCCGGGGGACCGTCGCCATGGCCAAGACCGCGGCGCCCAACAGCACCGGTGGCCAGTTCTTCCTGACCTTCGTCGACACCGAGCTGCCGCCGGAGTACACCGTCGTCGGCACGATCGACGAGGCGGGACTCGCGGTCCTCGACCAGGTCGCCGCCGGCGGCGTCCAGGGCGCCGAGGGCCCCGGCGACGGCGCGCCGAACATCTCCGTGACCATCGAGGACATGGCCGTCGTCGGGTGAAGGACCCCGTCCCCCTCATCCCTCGCGGGCTCGGGACGAGCCTCCGGACGGGGCCTCAGGCGGTGACGCGCTCGACGTCGAAGACGCCCTCCACGTTGCGCACCGTCTGCAGCACCGCGCCCAGGTGCGCGGGGTCGGCGAGCTCGAAGGTGAACCGGCTGATGGCGACACGGTCGTGGCTGGTCTGCACCGAGGCCGACAGGATGTTGACCCGTTCGTCGGCCAGGGCCTTGGTGACGTCGGAGAGCAGCCGGTGCCGGTCGAGGGCCTCGACCTGGATGGCCACCAGGAACACCGCCCCCGGCGACGAGGCCCACTCGACCTCGACCAGACGTTCAGGCTTGCTCCGCAGGTCCCCCGCGTTGGTGCAGTCGGTGCGGTGCACGCTCACGCCGCCGCCGCGGGTGACGAACCCCAGCACGTCGTCGCCCGGCACCGGGGTGCAGCACTTGGCGAGCTTGGCCCAGACGTCGGTCATGCCGTGGACGACGATCCCGGGGTCCCCGCCGGCCGGACGGCGCGCGACCGGGCGGCGGGTCGGGATCGCGGTCTCGGCGATGTCCTCGGCCGCGCCCTCGCTGCCGCCCAGGGCCGCCATCAGCTTCTCGACCACCGAGGCGGCCGAGAGCTGGTTCTCCCCCACCGCCGCGAACAGCGCGGTGACGTCGGCATAGCGCAGGTCCTTGGCCAGGGTCGACAGGGCCTCGCCACCGAGGAGTCGCTGCAGCGGCAGGCCCGCCTTGCGCATCGCGCGGGTGAGCGCCTCCTTCCCCGCGTCGACGGCGTCCTCGCGGCGCTCCTTCGTGAACCACTGGCGGATCTTGGTGCGCGCCCGGGACGAGCCGACGAACGACAGCCAGTCCTTCGACGGGCCTGCGTTCGGCGACCGGGAGGTGAAGATCTCGACGACGTCGCCGTTGCTCAGCTTGCTGTCCAGCGAGACCAGCGAGCCGTTGACCCGCGCCCCGATGCAGCGGTAGCCGACCTCGGTGTGCACGGCGAAGGCGAAGTCGACCGGCGTCGCCTCGCCGGGCAGGCTGACGACGTCGCCCTTCGGCGTGAAGACGAAGACCTCCTGCGGACCGAGGTCGTAGCGCAGCGTCTCGAGGAACTCGCCGGGCTCCTGGGCCTCGCGCTGCCAGTCCAGCAGCTGGCGCAGCCACAGCATGTCGTCGGGCGAGCCGGCCTTCGGCGGGGCGCCGAACTCCCCGGCGCTCGGCTTGCCCCCGGCGCGGGCCTTCTCCTTGTACTTCCAGTGCGCGGCGATGCCGTACTCGGCGGTGCGGTGCATGTCGTGCGTGCGGATCTGCAGCTCGACCGGCTTGCCCTGCGGCCCGATGACCGTGGTGTGCAGCGACTGGTACATGTTGAACTTCGGCATCGCCACGAAGTCCTTGAAGCGGCCCGGCACCGGCTGCCAGTGGGCGTGCATGATGCCCAGCGCGGCGTAGCAGTCCCGCACCGAGTCGACGAGGATGCGGATCCCGACGAGGTCCCAGATGTCGGTGAAGTCGCGGCCGCGGACGATCATCTTCTGGTAGATCGAGTAGTAGTGCTTGGGCCGGCCGGTGACGACGGCATCGATCTTGGCCGCCTTGAGCTGCTCGTTGACCGTCGTGGTGACCTCGGCCAGGTAGGTGTCCCGGGACGGCGCCCGCTCGGCCACCAGCCGCACGATTTCGTCGTAGCGCTTGGGGTAGAGCGTGGCGAACGCGAGGTCCTCGAGCTCCCACTTGATCGTGTTCATGCCCAGCCGGTGGGCCAGCGGGGCGAGAATTTCCAGCGTCTCGCGCGCCTTTTTCTCCTGCTTCTCCGGCGGGAGGAAGCGCAGCGTGCGCATGTTGTGCAGCCGGTCGGCGAGCTTGATGACCAGCACCCGCGGGTCGCGGGACATCGCGACGATCATCTTCCGGATCGTCTCGGCCTGGGCGGCGTCGCCCAGCTTCACCTTGTCGATCTTGGTCACGCCGTCGACGAGGTGGGCCACCTCCGACCCGAAGTCGGTGGTGATCGTCTCCAGGGTGACGCCGGTGTCCTCGACGGTGTCGTGCAGCAGCGCCGCGATCAGGGTGGTGGTGTCCATCCCGAGCCCGGCGAGGATGGTGGCGACGGCCAGCGGGTGGGTGATGTACGGATCGCCGCTCTTGCGCTTCTGCGACGAGTGCGCCGCCTCGGCGACGTCATAGGCCCGCTGCAGCAGCGCCAGGTCGGCCTTCGGGTGGCTCTGCCGGTGCAGGGCAGCCAGCGGCTCGAGCACCGGCCGGACCAGGCCGCTGCGCTGCCCCGCGACGATGCGCCGGGCCAGCCGGTCGCGGACCCGGCGCCGGGGGGCGCCCGACTCGGGGTCGAGGGGCTCGGGGCCCACGTCGTCGGGGCGGCGCACCACGGGTCGCTCGGGCAACGGGCTCCGGACCGGCGCATCCCCCGCCGGGCCGGGCCCGGTCGCCTGCGCGCCGGCGGCGGCACCGGGCCGCGCGGCAGCCGTGTCGGCGGCTACTTCGGAAGCCACGGCGACTCCTGCGGCTGGCAGAGGGGGGACCTTTCCCATGCTAGCGGGACCCTGCCCGTGGACGCCGCGCCGACGAGTGCCTTCTCCCCCGGTCAGGTCGTCCAGAGGGCGTGCACGGCGTGCGGTACCAGCACCTGCCGCCCGCCGAGCGCGGCGAGCTCCACGACGACCGAGATCGCGGCGACCACCCCGCCCAGCTGCTCGACCAGGGCGACCGCGGCCGCCAGCGTGCCGCCGGTGGCCAGCACGTCGTCGACGACCAGCACCCGCTGACCGGGCCTGATCGAGTCGGAGTGCAGCTCCAGGGTCGCGGTGCCGTACTCCAGCGCGTAGTCCGCCGCGATCCGCTCACGCGGCAGCTTCCCGGCCTTGCGCACCGGGACGACGCCCACCCCGGCGTCCAGCGCGACCGCCGCGGCGAGCAGGAACCCGCGTGCCTCCACGCCGACGACGACGTCGAAGTCGTGCCTCCCCGGGCTGCTGGCCGCCAGCGCGGCCGCCCGCGGGTCGGAGACCGCCGGCGCCGCCAGCCCGTCGACCATGCGCCGGAAGGCCACCCCGTCGGCGAAGACGGGCGTGAGGTCGCGGAAGACGACGCCGGGCTGCGGGTGGTCGGGGACGTCGACCGTGAGCGAGGCGATGAGCTCGTCGAGCGGCTGCTCGGTGGGACCGCTCACCGGCGGCGCTTGCCCGCGGGCCGGCTGCGGCCTTCGGGGCGCTGTGGGCGGGCACCCGGACGCGGCGCCAGGGTGGCACCCCGCGCTCCGTCCGGCCGGACCGAGGCCGGCGACTCGACGACGACGTCCGCGGTCACCGTCCCCGGCAGGTCGGCCACGGCGGTCGCGCCGCCGGGCCGGCGCCGGCGGGCGCTGGCCACCGGCCCGGCCGGGGCACCGCCGGTGCGGGCCGCCGAGGAGCGCCGGGCGAGCACCCGGCGGCGCAGCGCCTCCTGGGCCGGCTCGCGCTCCTTGAGGTCGGCCACGACCGGCGTCGCCAGGAAGATCGACGAGTACGTGCCGGCGGCCAGGCCGACGAACAGCACCAGCGCGAGGTCCTTGAGCGTGCCGACGCCGAGCAGCCCGGCACCGACGAAGAGCAGGCCGGCGACCGGCAGCAGCGCGATGACCGACGTGTTGATGGACCGCATCAGCGTCTGGTTGACCGCGAGGTTCGCCGCCTCGCCCCACGTCATGCGGGCGCTGCGCTCGAGGTCGCGGGTGTTCTCGTCGACCTTGTCGAAGACCACGACGGTGTCGTAGAGGGAGAACCCCAGGATGGTGAGGAAGCCGATGACGGTCGACGGGGTCACCTCGAACCCGACCAGCGCGTAGACACCGGCGGTCACGATGATGTCGTGCGCCAGCGCGCCCATCGCGCCGACCGCCATCTTCGGCTGGAAGCGCACGGCCAGGAAGAGCACCACGGCGACGAGGAAGACCACGAGCGCCACCAGCGCCTGGCTGGTGATGTCCTCGCCCCACTCGGCGCTGACCGACTCGGGGCTGACCTGGTCCGGCGCGATGCCGACCGCGTCGGCCACCGCGTCCACGACGGCGCGCTCTGTCTCGTTGTCCAGCTGCGCGGTGCGCAGGAGCAGGGTGTTGCCGCCGACCACCTGGGCGGTGGCGACCTCCGCCCCGGCGTCCTCCGCCGCGGCTCGGGCCTCCTGCAGCTGCTGCTCGGTGCCGGGCAGCCGGAAGCTGTTGCCGCCCTCGAAGTCGATACCGAAGTTGAAGCCCCGGAAGACCATCGAGGCGATGCACAGCAGCACGATCACCGCGGTGATCTTGTAGATCAGCCGGCTGCGGCCGACGACGTCCAGCCCGGCCTCGCCGTTGTACAGCCGCTGGGTGAGGCTCCCGCGCCGGCCGCCTCCCGTCGCGGGAGCCGCCGGGACGTCGTCGCCTCCGGGGTCCTGCGGCAGCCCGGCGTCGGCGAGCGCGTCCTCGCCGACGCCCACCTGCGCCTCCTCCGGCGTCTGCTCCGCCGGGTCGGTGGGGCGGGTCATGAGGTGCTCCTGTCCTGGCGGCCCGCCCCGGAGGCGGCGCCGACGAGCTCACGGCCGCGGGCCGGCGCACCGGCGTCCGGACGGCGGGTGTGCTGCACCCGGCCCAGACCGGAGAACCGGTTCCGGCCGAAGCCCTTGAGCCGGGACAGCACCGCCATGAACGGGTGGGTGAAGAGGAAGACGACCACGAGGTCCAGAACGGTCGACATACCGAGCGTGAACGCGAAGCCCTTCACGTCGCCGATCGCCAGCAGGTAGAGGATCGCCGCCGCCAGGAAGCTGACCGCGTCGGCCGAGAGGATCGTGCGGCGCGCACGGACCCAGGCCCGCGGCACCGCCGAGCGCAGCGACCGGCCCTCGCGGATCTCGTCCTTGAGGCGCTCGAAGTAGACGACGAACGAGTCGGCGGTGATGCCGATGGACACGATGAACCCGGCGATGCCGGCCAGGCTCAGCGTGAAGCCGATCTCCCGGCCGAGCAGGATCAGGCAGCCGTAGACGACCACCGCCGACAGCGCGAGGCTGGCGATCATGACCAGGCCGAGCAGCCGGTAGTAGAGGAGCGCGTAGACGAACACCAGCGCGATGCCGATGGCGCCGGCGATCAGGCCGGCCTCCAACTGCTCCTCGCCGAGCTCGGTGGAGATCGACTGCGCGGTCGCCTGCGTGAAGGTGAGCGGCAGGGCGCCGTACTTGAGCTGGTTGGCCAGCTCCGTGGCCGACTCCTGGTCGAAGTCACCGGTGATGGTGGTCTGCCCGTTGATCGCCCCCTGGATGGTCGGGGCGGAGATCACCCGGCCGTCCAGCGTGAAGGCGACGCTGGCCCCGACGTTGGCGGCGGTGTAGGCGGCCCAGGTGTCGCGCCCCCCGGACTCGAAGTCCAGCAGGACGACCCAGCTGCCGTCGGTCGGGTCCGTGGCGGCGCTGGCGTCGGCGATCTCGGTGCCCTCGATGATCGTGGGGCCGAGCAGGTACTTGGCGGCGCCGTCCTCGCTGCAGGCGGCGACGTGGTCGTCGGGCCGCGAGACCTCACCGATGAGGTTCTCGGCCTCGCAGGTGAGGGTCGCGTAGGCCGCGGCCGCCTCCTCCAGCGTGACGGCGGGGGCGTCGGGGTCCGGGAGCGCAGGGTCGGCGACGGCATCGCCGGTGGGCTCGTCGGCGGCGGCCTCGTCGCCGCTCGCATCGCCGGTCGCCTCGGCGGCGTCCCCGGTCGGGTCACCGCCTGCCGTCTCGGCGCCCTCGTCGGTGGCGCCCTCGTCGGTGGCCGCCTCGGCCGGGGTGGCGGCGGCGGGCCCGTCGAGGACCGGCCGGAAACGCAGCTGCGCCGTGGCGCCGAGCTCGCGGGCCTGCTCGCCGTCGTCCCCGGGGACGGAGATGACGATGTTGGAGTCACCCTCGGTGACCACCTCGGCCTCGGCGACGCCGAGGCCGTTCACCCGCTGCTCGATGATCCGGCGGGCCAGCTCCAGGTCCTCCTGGGCCGGCGCCTGGCCGTCCGGCGTGCGGGCGGTCAGCGTCACGGTCGTGCCGCCGCGCAGGTCCAGCCCGAGCTGCGGGGTCCGGGTGTCCCCGGTGAAGAACACGAGCCCGTAGAGGAGCGCCACGATCAGCGCGAACGCGGCGAAGTAGCGCCCCGCGGGGAGCGAGCGGTTGGCCACGGAGGTCGTCCGGGTCAGACGGTGCCGTCGGCCGGGCGCGAGGGGTCGTCGTCGACCGCCTGCGTCGCGTCGGCCGGGCGCCGCACCTCGAGGACGGCCTGGCGGGCGAACGTGACGACGACACCGGGAGCGATCTCCAGGTCAACCGTGGTGTCACCCAGCGCGGCGACGGTGCCGTGCAGCCCGCTGGACGTCATGACCGGGGTGCCGATCGTGAGCGAGGCCTGCATGGCGGCGTTCTGCTCCTGCATGCGCTTGCGCTGCCGGGCGGGCAGCACGAACAGCACGACGGCCAGCAGGGCCAGCATGATCAGCGGGAAGAACTCCACGACAGGTGCGCCTCTCTTCCGCGGCTGGTGCTCCGCGGTGGTGCGGTCCGGGACGGGACCGCTCGGGTACGTCGGCACCGGCACGCGCGGGCGGACGGGACGCGCGCGTCCCCGGCCTGCGAGTTGCGCGCCAGCGTCCGGAAGTCTAGGCGTCGAACAGTGCTTCTGACGACGACCCCGGTGCCTGCGGGTCTGCTGTGACCCGCCCGAGGGGGACGCCGCCCCGCGGCACCGGGCGTCCGAGGTGGTGCCAGGCGGCTTCGGTGGCGACGCGCCCGCGCGGGGTGCGGGCCAACAGGCCCGCCCGCACGAGGAAGGGCTCGCACACCTCCTCGACGGTGTGCGGCTCCTCCCCCACCGCCACCGCGAGGGTGGCGACGCCCACCGGCCCGCCACCGAACTTGACCACGAGCGCCTCGAGGACGGCGCGGTCGAGACGGTCCAGGCCGAGGTGGTCGACGTCGTAGAGGGCCAGCGCCGCCTCGGCGACCTCGCGGGTGACCCGGCCGTCGGCCTCGACCTCGGCGTAGTCGCGCACCCGGCGCAGCAGCCGGTTGGCGATCCGGGGGGTGCCCCGGGACCGGCCCGCGATCTCGGCCGAGCCCTCGTCGGTCAGCTCCACGCCGAGCAGCACGGCGCTGCGGGCGAGCACCCGCCGCAGGTCGGCGGGTTCGTAGAACTCCATCTGGCCGACGAAGCCGAACCGGTCGCGCAGCGGGCCGGTGAGCAGCCCGGCACGGGTGGTGGCGCCCACGAGGGTGAACGGGTTGATCTCCAGCGGGATGGCCGTGGCACCGGGCCCCTTGCCGACGACGACGTCGACCCGGAAGTCCTCCATCGCCATGTAGAGGAGCTCTTCGGCGGGGCGGGCGATGCGGTGGATCTCGTCGATGAACAGGACGTCGCCGGGCGCGAGGTTGGAGAGCATGGCGGCGAGGTCGCCGGAGCGCTCGATGGCGGGCCCGCTGGTGATCTTCACCGACGTGCCGAGCTCGGAGCCGATGATCAGTGCCAGGCTCGTCTTCCCCAGTCCGGGCGGCCCGGACAGCAGCACGTGGTCGGGGGTGCGGCCACGCCGCTTGGCCCCCTCGAGCACGAGAGCGAGCTGGCGGGCCACCTTCGGCTGGCCGATGAAGTCCTCCAGCGAGTGCGGCCGCAGCGCGGACTCGACGACCCGCTCCTCGTCGCCGGCCTGCGGCGACACCGCCCACGCCGGGGGCACCTCGCCGGCCAGCTCGCCGGTCAGCGAGCGGTCGAACGGGGCGCTCATGCCCTGCCCAGGAGCTGGAGGGCCTGGCGCAGCAGCACCGCGACCTCGACGCTGCCCGTCGCGACGACCTGCTCGTCGGCCACCGGCGCGAGCTGGGTGACCGCGTTCTCGGCCTCCTTGGCGCTCCAGCCGAGCCCGACGAGCGCCGAGGTGAGCTGGTCGCGCCACGGGGCCACCGGGGTGACCGGCAGGCCGGCGGGCGCCGGCGCATCCAGTGCGGTGTCGGTGCTGGTCGAGCCGAGGCGGTCGCGCAGCTCGAGGATGAGCCGCTCGGCACCCTTCTTCCCGATGCCGGGTACCTGCATGAGGGCCTTGACGTCGGCCATCGACACCGCCCGGCGGACCTCCCGCGGCGGGTGGATGGCCAGCACGGCCTGGGCCAGGCGCGGCCCGACGCCGTTCGCCGTCTGCAGCAGCTCGAACAGCTGGCGCTCGTCGTCGTCGGCGAAGCCGTACAGGGTGAGCGAGTCCTCGCGCACCACGAGGCTGGTGGCCAGCCGCGCGGCCTCGCCCACCTGCAGCCGGGCGATCGTGCCGGGGGTGCACTGCACCGCCAGGCCGATCCCGCCGACCTCGACGACGGCGCCGTCGGGCCCCACGGCGGCCACGCGGCCGTGCACGCTGGCGATCATCGGGCCGCCACCCCCGTCCAGCGCGGCAGCGTGGTGGCGCGCACGGGGGCGCCGATGCCGCCGGCGATCGCGGCGGTGTGCAGCCGCTGCTGGGCCGGGCCGCGCCACGCGTGGCAGACCGCGAGGGCCAGCGCGTCGGCGGCGTCGGCCGGCTTGGGGGCGGCGGCGAGCCCGAGGACCCGGGTGACCATGAGGGTCACCTGATCCTTGTCCGCGCGGCCGTTGCCGGAGATGGCCGCCTTGACCTCGCTGGGGGTGTGCCAGGCGACCGGCCGGTCGGCCTGCGCCGCGGCGAGCGCGGCGACGCCGGCCGCCTGCGCCGTCCCCGTGGCGGTGCCCCTGTTGTTCTGGGTGAAGACCCGCTCGATCGCCACGACGTCGGGCCGGTGCTCGCGCAGGAGCGCCGTCACCGCGGTGTGCAGCTCCAGCAGCCGTAGCTCCAGGTCGAGCTCCGGCATGGTGCGGACCACGCCGACCCCGATCGCCGAGGGGCGCGCGCCGGGACGCCCGTCGACCACACCCCAGCCACACCGGGTGAGACCCGGGTCGATGCCGAGCACCCGCATGAGAAGCCTTCCGCCGAACCGAACGCGTGTTCGACCTACGCTAACCGCAAGCTCCCGGCGCGCGCCCGCAACACGCCCACGGGCTCGTCGACCGCCTCACCCGGGCGTCAGGCGTCGGCCGCGACCTTCTCCATGACCTCGTCGGGCACGTCGTAGTTCGCGTAGACGTTCTGCACGTCGTCGAGGTCCTCGAGGGCGTCGATGAGCCGGAAGACCTTGCCCGCGCCGTCCTCGTCGAGCTCCACCTGCACGCTGGGCTGGAAGCCGACCTCGGCGGAGTCGTAGTCGATGCCCGCATCCTGCAGCGCCGTGCGCACGGCGATGAGGTCACCGGGCTCGCACAGCACCTCGAAGGTGTCGCCGAGGTCGCGGACCTCCTCGGCACCGGCGTCCAGGACGGCGAGCAGCACGCTGTCCTCGTCGACGCCGTCGGCCCGGGGCACGACCACGACGCCCTTGCGGGAGAAGAGGTAGGACACCGATCCCGGGTCGGCCATCGAACCGCCGTTGCGGGTCATGGCGGTGCGGACCTCCATGGCCGAGCGGTTCTTGTTGTCCGTCAGGCACTCGATGAGCACGGCGACGCCGCCCGCGGCGTAGCCCTCGTACGTGATGCCCTGGTAGTCGACGCCGCCGGCTTCGAGGCCGGCGCCGCGCTTGACGGCGCGGTCGATGTTGTCGTTGGGGACCGAGCTCTTCTTGGCCTTCTGGATGGCGTCAAAGAGCGTCGGGTTGCCCGCCGGGTCACCGCCGCCGGTGCGGGCCGCGACCTCGATGTTCTTGATCAGCTTGGCGAAGAGCTTGCCGCGCTTGGCATCGATGCCGGCCTTCTTGTGCTTCGTCGTCGCCCACTTGGAATGGCCGCTCACGGCAGTCCCCTCTCGTCCCCGGCGTCCAGGCCGGCCCTCTCGGCCAGGTGACGGCGCACGATGTCGACGAACAGCGCGTGCACCCGGCGGTCCCCGGTCAACTCCGGGTGGAAGCTGGTGGCCACCACGTTCCCCTGGCGGACCGCGACGATCCTACCGTCGGCCGGACCCCCGACGACCCGGCCGAGGACCTCGACCCCGGGGCCGGCCTCCTCGACCCACGGCGCCCGGATGAAGACCGCGTGGAGCGCGCCGCCGTCCAGACCGGCCAGATCCACGCGCGATTCGAAGGAGTCGACCTGCCGGCCGAAGGCGTTCCGCCGCACGGTGGCATCCAGGCCACCGATCGTCGGCTGGTCCGGCGGCGCGTCCAGCAGCCGGTCGGCCAGCAGGATCATGCCGGCGCACGTGCCGTAGGCGGGCAGGCCCGCGCGCACGGCGGCCCGCAGGGGCTCCAGCAGGCCGAACCGGCCGGCGAGCCTGGCCATCGTCGTCGACTCGCCACCCGGGACGACGACGCCGTGCACGCCGTCGAGCTCCTCCGGGCGGCGCACCGGCCGGGGGTCGGCGCCCTCGGCCCGCAACGCGGCCACGTGCTCGCGGACGTCGCCCTGGAGCGCCAGGACCCCGATGACAGGACGTGCGGAGCCGGTGGACACGGCCGCCCACGCTACGGCGCCGCTCAGCGGGCCGGGGACGACGGGGCGAGCCCGGCCGCCCGGCTCGAGGTCCAGGTGAGCAGGGACTCCAGCGGTCCGCGGCCCACCGTGCGCCGCCACACGACGGCGCCGACGAGCGCAGCTCCGGCCAACCACAGCCACAGCACCGGGCCCTGCACCCGGCCCGGCGTGGCGTCCATGAGGATCCGGATGGCCAGGAGGTGGGCGGAGTACACGGTCAGCGCCATCGCCCCCACCGCGGCGAACGGCGCGGCCGGACGCGGCAGCCGCTCGGCCACCAGCAGGCAGGCCACCACCACCAGGAGGGCGAACCCGGTGGAGCCGACGACCTCGAAGGTGGTCCCGCTGTGCGGTTCGGCGCCGGTCAGCCAGCGGATGCTGACGATCCCCGGGACGCCGAAGCCGGTCTCCGGACCAGCGGACGGCACACCACCGGCCAGCAGCCGCGCGCTGAACCAGCCACCGCCGTAGCCGACGACCGCGGCAACACCGCCCGTCGCGGCCACCCGGCGCCGCACCGCGACGGAGGACAGGTCCAGACGCCCCACCGCCAGTCCGACCAGGACGAAGACGATCCACAGCAGCGCCGGGTAGTAGCCGGTGACCAGCAGCGAGGGGACGAGCGCGTCCGCCACCCCCGCGGCGGTGAGCGCCTGCCCGGCGACCACGAGCAGCGGCGGGACGGCGACGGCGACGGCGGCCGCGGTGACGAGCAGCCGGCGCACCGGCCAGCGGAGAAACGGCAGCACCAGGACGAAGAGCACCCCGTAGACGCCGAGGATGACCGCGACGAAGGTGCCCAGCTGCTGCAGTGCCCAGCCGATCGCGAACACCCAGAGCGCGCGGGCGAGGATCCGCAGCCGCACCCGGGTCAGCTCGCGGCCGGCGGGCGGCCGGGTGCGCCCGGAGAGCAGGGCGACCGAGACGCCGGCCAGGGTGGCGAAGAGGATCGACGAGCGGCCGTCGACGAGCGCGGACCAGGTGCGCGGGTCCGGCCGCAGCTCGCCGCCCACGTTCATGTGGGCGGCGAACATGCCGAGGACGGCCAGCCCGCGCGCGACGTCCAGCCCGGCGATGCGGCGCTGGACGTCCACGCTCACCACCCGCGGGTGGCGTACCGCTCGCTCTCCGGGAGCATCGCGACGTCGATGCCCACCATCGGCTCTCCCAGGTTCCGGGAGACCTTGGCGATGACGTCGGGATCGTCGAAGAACGTCGTCGCGTGCACGATCGCCGCCGCGCGCTGGGCCGGGTCGCCGGACTTGAAGATGCCCGAGCCGACGAACACGCCCTCGGCGCCGAGCTGCATCATCATCGCCGCGTCGGCCGGGGTGGCGATGCCACCGGCGGTGAAGAGGACGACGGGCAGCTTGCCCAGGCGGGCGACCTCCGCCACCAGGTCGTACGGCGCGCGCAGCTCCTTCGCGGCGACGAACAGCTCGGTCTCGTCGAGGGTGGCCAGGCGCTTGATCCCCGCGCGCAGGGCGCGCATGTGCCGGGTCGCCTCGACGACGTTGCCGGTACCCGCCTCGCCCTTCGAGCGGATCATCGCCGCGCCCTCGGAGATCCGGCGCAGCGCCTCTCCCAGGTCGGTGGCGCCGCACACGAACGGCACGGTGAACTCGCTCTTGGCGATGTGGTGGGCCTCGTCGGCGGGGGTCAGCACCTCGGACTCGTCGATGTAGTCGACCCCGAGCGCCTGCAGCACCTGCGCCTCGACGAAGTGCCCGATGCGGGCCTTGGCCATGACGGGGATCGAGACCGCGCCGATGATGCCCTCGATCATGTCGGGGTCGCTCATGCGCGCGATGCCGCCCTGGGCGCGGATGTCGGCCGGCACCCGCTCCAGCGCCATGACCGCGACCGCGCCGGCGTCCTCGGCGATCTTCGCCTGCTCCGGGGTGACGACGTCCATGATGACGCCGCCCTTGAGCTGCTCGGCCATCCCGCGCTTCACCCGGTCGGTCCCGGTCGCGCTGCTCGTCCGGTCGAGGTGCCCTGCCACTGGTGTCCGCCTTCGGTCGCCGAGATGAGTTGCGCCCGACCTTACGGCCGTCAGCCCGACCGGCGGCCCGCCGGGTCGGCGCCCCTGATCACGGCCCCCAGCCGGTCGTCGATGTCGAAGTACCGCGGCAGCCGGTGGGACCGGTGCAGACCGACCCAGCGCGGGAACCGGTGGCCGCGGAGTTCCCGGGTGTCCCGGACCGCGTCGTTGTAGAACCGCCGGGCCAGCGCGACCCGCGTCTGGGTTCCCGCGAGGTCCGCGCGCAGCGCCGCCGGCACGCCCGGCAGGTCGGCCGGCAGCTCGTGCAGGTCGTGGCCGAGCGCGTTCTCGGCCAGTTCCCGGTCACCGTCGCTCCGCGAGGTCCGTGCCTCGGCCGCGTCGGCGGCCAGCCGCGCGGCCAGCTCCGGACCCAGGGCCGCCGGGTGGCTGCGGGCGAGCTCCTCGGCCAGCCCGGCCCGGCGCTGCAGCTGGGCGTCCAGCGTCGCCCACGCCCGGTCCACCCGCGCGGCGAGCCGCCGCAGGCGGGTGAGGGTCCACCCGGCCCAGGCGAGCAGGACCAGGAGGACACCGGCGGCGAGCAGCAACCAGGCCTCGGGCGTCACGGGGATGGAGGCTAGCGGCGCGGCCGCAGGATGCGGGGAGGTCGTTCCGCGGTGCCTGTCGGCGGCACCGCCGGGAAGTCGTCGTGGGTACCCGCCGTGACCACGCCACCGCCGGGAGGCAGCACCGTCTCGTAGACGGCGAGGATGCGGCGGGCGAGCACTTGCCAGTCGTAGCGCGCCGCCGCCGCGGAGCCACGGGCGGCGAGCTCGGCGCGGCGATCCGGGTCGGCGAGGAGCTCGCCCAGCGCCCGCCCCAGGGCCGCGGCGTCGTTGCGGCGGACCAGCACCCCCGCCGCACCGCCGTCGAGGACGCGGGAGAACGCGTCGAGGTCGCTGGCCACGATGGGGGCACCCGCCGCCATCGCCTCGATGAGGATCACGCCGAACGACTCACCCAGCAGGTTGGGCGCGCAGTACACGTCGACCGACCGGAGGAAGGCGGCCTTCTCCGCCTCGGAGATCTCGCCGAGCAGCGTCACGTGCGGGCGCAGCTCCTCCCCCACCAGCCGCCACAGCTCGTCGGCGTCGCCCCGCCCGGCGACCAGCAGCCGCACGGCGGGGTGGCTCCGGACCACGCCGTGCATCGCCTCGAGCAGGACCGGCAGGCCCTTGCGGGGCTCGTCGTACCGGCCCAGGAAGCCGATGGTCGGCGGAGCGCCGGTGCCGCGCCCGAAACCGGGCAGCGTCGGGCCCTCGGCGAAGAACGGCACGTGCACCCCGTTCGGCAGGATCACCGCGTCACCGCCGAGGTGCTCGACCTGCACCCGGCGCGCGAAGTCCGAGACGGCGATCCGGCCGCTGATCTTCTCCAGCCACGGCCGGGTCATCGGCCCGACGGCGGCCAGCCACTTGGAGCGCGTGGTCGCCGCGTGGAACGTCGCCACGATGGGGCCGGTTGCGATCATGCACACCAGCAGCGACACCGAGGGCGTGGCCGGCTCGTGCACGTGGACGACGTCGAAGCGGCCCTCGCGCAGCCAGCGGCGCACTCGCGCGGCCGACACCGGCCCGAACTGCAGGCTCGCCATCGACCCGTTGTAGGGCACGGGGACGGTGCGCCCGGCGAAGGTGAGGAACGGATCGCTGACCGACTCCTCCCGCTCGGCCGGGGTGAGCACCTCCACGTGGTGGCCCATGCCGCGCAGCGTCTCGGCCAGGTCGCGCACGTGGTACTGCACGCCCCCGGGGACGTCCCACCGGTACGGGCAGACCAGGCCGATGCGCATCAGCAGAGCTCCTCCCCGCCGGGACGGGGCCGGTCCTCCGGCACGTCGGGCCAGACGCGGCCCAACATGTGCCAGTCCTCGGGTCGCTCGGCGATGCCGACGGCGAACGCGTCGGCGACGCCCTGCATCGCACCGGCGACCCGGTCCCTGAGCCGGCCGGGCCCCTGCACCGGCACCTCGGGGTAGATGCGCATCCGCCAGCCCTGCTCGCTGAAGTGGCAGACGGCCGGGAGGAGCGCGGCGCCGGTGCGGTCGGCGAGCAACGCGGCGCCCCCGGGCATGATGGCCGGCCGGCCGAAGAAGGTGACCGGGACGCCACCGGCCCCGAGGTTGCGGTCGACGAGCAGGCAGCTGGCTCCACCCTCGTCCAGCCAGTCACGGAGCACCTCCGAGCTCGGCCGGGGGCCGCCGGTGAGGGGGACGACCCGCATGCCCAGGGTTTCGCGGTAGTCGAGGAACCGGCGGTAGAGGGACTCCGGCCGGAGCCGCTCGGCCACCGTCATGAACGGCCCACCGAGCCAGTCGACGAACCAGACGCCGGCGGCGTCCCAGTTCCCGCTGTGCGGCAGGGCGACCACCATGCCCCGGCCCTGGGCCCGCGCGGCCGCCAGGTGCTCGGTCCCCGCCACGACGCTGCCCTCGAGGATCCGGTCGACGCCGAGCGCGGGCAGCCGGAAGGCCTCCTGCCAGTAGCGCGCGTAGGACCGCATCGCGCGGCGGGTGAGCGCGTCGAGCTCCGGCTCGGTCAGTCGGCCCCCGGCGACCACGCCGAGGTTGGCCCGCAGCCGCCGCACCCCGGCGCCGTCCCGCCGGGCGGCCCAGTCACCGGCGCGCTCGAACAGCGTGCGGGCGACCGGCTCGGGCAGCATCCGCACCGCCCGCCAGCCCGCCGCGTAGCCGGTGTCGGCCAGCCGCTCGGCCACCTGGGCGCGGGCGCCGCTCACGGCTCGATCCGCCCTCCGTCGGCGGCCCGCCTCACGGCGAGCACGCGCTGTCCCACCGTGACCGCGCTGCCGACCAGCAGCACCCAGAGGGCCACGTGCACCGCGTAGGGGATGCCGAGGCCGGTGAAACCCGTCCCGGTCAGGACGAGGATGAGCCGCTCGGTGCGCTCGACGACCCCGACGTCGCACGCCAGGCCCATGCCCTCGGCGCGCGCCTTGATGTAGGAGGTGAGGACGCCCAGCACGAGGCAGAGCAGCGCGAGCAGCACGAGGAGGCGGTTGTCGCCGCTGCCCGCGAACCACCAGACCAGCGCGCCGAAGATCGCGGCGTCGGCGGCGCGGTCGCCGGTGGAGTCCAGCACCGCGCCGAACACCGAGCCGCCCCCGCGCAGCCGCGCCAGAGCGCCGTCGAGCATGTCCAGCAGGACGAAGACCGTGACGGTGAAGGCGCCCCAGAAGAGGCGACCGGTGGCGATGAGCCCCGCGGCCCCGGCGATCGCGCCGACGGTGCCGGTGATGGTGACCATGTCGGGAGTGACCCCCACCCGGGCCAGCCGGGTGACCACCGGGTTGACCACCTTCGCCACGACGGATCGGGCGTTGACGCCGAGCACTCAGGCCTCCGTCGGGGTGGCGGGGCGGGCGGACGGCTCAGCGGTGGCGGGGCGGGCGGACGGCTCAGCGGTGGCGGGGCGGGCGGACGGCTCAGCGGTGGAGGGGTGGGTGGACGCCGGGCCGGCCGGGACGACGTGCTCGGCCCAGGCGGTGGCCAGCAGCGCCCGTGTCTCCCGCAGCACCTGCGGAAGCACCCGGGTGAGGCCGATGACCGGCATGAAGTTGGTGTCGCCGCCCCAGCGCGGCACCGCGTGCTGGTGCAGGTGATCGGCGATGCCGGCCCCCGCCACCGACCCCTGGTTCATCCCGATGTTGAACCCGTGCGCGCCGGTGACCGACCGCACCACCCGCATCGCCGTCTGGGTGAAGGCGCCGAGCTCGGCCACCTCGTCGGCGGTGAGGTCGGTGTAGTCGGGCACGTGCCGGTACGGCACGAGCATCAGGTGGCCGGCGTTGTACGGGTACAGGTTCAGGACGGCGAACACCGAGGCGCCGCGGGCCACGACCAGCCCCTCCTCGTCGTCGAGGGTGGGGATGACGCAGAACGGGCAGTCGTGGGCGCCGGTGGGCTTGCCCTCCCCGCGGATGTAGGCCATCCGGTACGGCGTCCAGAGGTGCTCGAAGACCGTCGCCGGGCCTCCGTCGTCGGAGGACACCGGCACGCGGTACGGGGCGTTGTCCCCGCTCATCCGGGAACCGCCGCGTTCTCGGCCGTCGGGTCGGCGTTGCTCCGGGCCGCGATCCAGGCGGCGATCCGCTCGACGGCGTCGTCGACGGCGACCCCGTTGTCCTGGCTGCCGTCGCGGAAGCGGAAGGAGACCGCGCCGGCCTCGGCGTCGGTCGCCCCGGCGATGAGCACGAAGGGCACCTTCTGCTTCGACGCGGTGCGGATCTTCTTCTGCATCCGGTCGTCGGAGTCGTCGATCTCCACCCGGATGCCACGGGCGCGCAGCTTCAGGGCGACGTCGGTCAGGTAGGGCACCTGCTCGTCGGTGACCGGGATGCCCACGGCCTGCACCGGGGCGAGCCACGCCGGGAAGGCGCCGGCGTAGTGCTCGGTGAGGACGCCGAAGAAGCGCTCGATCGAGCCGAACTTCGCCGAGTGGATCATCACCGGCTGCTGGCGGGACCCGTCGCCGGTCGTGTACTCCAGGCCGAACCGGGCGGGCTGGTTGAAGTCGTACTGGATGGTCGACATCTGCCAGGTGCGGCCGATGGCGTCGCGCGCCTGCACCGAGATCTTGGGCCCGTAGAACGCCGCGCCGCCCGGGTCGGGGACGAGCTCCAGACCGGTCTCGCGCGCGGCCTCCTCCAGGACGGCGGTGGCCTCCGCCCACTGCTCGTCGGAGCCGATGAACTTCTCCGACTCCCCGCGGGTGGACAGCTCGAGGTAGTAGTCGTCGAGGCCGAAGTCCCGCAGCAGGCTCAGCACGAAGTTGAGCAGGTGCCGGATCTCGCCGGGGGCCTGCTCGGGGGTGACGTAGCTGTGCGAGTCGTCCTGGGTCAGCCCGCGCACGCGGGTCAGGCCGTGCACCACCCCGGACTTCTCGTAGCGGTACACCGAGCCGAACTCGAAGAACCGCAGTGGCAGCTCGCGGTACGACCGCCCGCGCGACCGGAAGATCAGGTTGTGCATCGGGCAGTTCATGGCCTTGAGGTAGTACTTCGAGTTCTCCAGGTCCATGGCCGGGAACATGGTGTCCTCGTAGTACGGCAGGTGGCCCGAGGTCTCGAAGAGCCCGCCCTTGCTGATGTGCGGGCTGCCGACGTAGTCGAAGCCCTCCTCGATGTGCCGGCGGCGGACGTAGTCCTCCATCTCCCGCTTGACGACGCCGCCCTTGGGGTGGAACACCGCCAGGCCGGAGCCGATCTCGTCGGGGAAGCTGAACAGGTCCAGCTCGGCGCCCAGCCGCCGGTGGTCGCGCCGCTCGGCCTCGGCCAGGTGCTCCAGGTAGGCCTTGTGGGCGTCCTTGCTCTCCCAGGCGGTGCCGTACACCCGCTGCAACTGCGGGTTCTTCTCGCTGCCGCGCCAGTACGCGGCAGCGCTGCGGGTGAGGCTGAAGGCCGGGATGCCCGAGGTCCGCGGCAGGTGCGGGCCGCGGCACAGGTCGGTCCACACCCGGTCGCCGCTGCGGGGGTCGAGGTTGTCGTACATGGTCAGCTGCGCGCCGCCCACCTCGACGTCGGCCCCCTCGGCCGCCTCACCGGCACCGCCCTTGAGGCCGATGAGCTCGAGCTTGTAGGGCTCGTGCACCAGCTCGGCCTCGGCGTCGGCGTCGCTGATCTCGCGCCGGCTGAAGTGCTGCCCCGCCCGGACGATCTCGGTCATCCGCTTCTCGAGCGCCTTGAGGTCCTCGGGGGTGAACGGGCGCTCGGGGTCGAAGTCGTAGTAGAAGCCGTTCTCGACCGGCGGGCCGATGCCCAGGCGGGTGCCCGGGAACAGGTCCTGCACCGCCTGCGCGAGCACGTGCGCGGCCGAGTGCCGGATGACCGCACGGCCGTCGGCGCTGGCGGCCGGCACCGGGTCCACCTCGGCGTCGGCGTCCGGGGTCCAGGCCAGGTCCTTGAGGTCGCCGGTGGCGAGGTCGCGGACGACCACGGCCCCATCGGGACCCTTGAGCGGGACGCCGGCGTCCTTCAGCGCCTGCTGCGCCGTCGTCCCGGCCGGCACCCGGATCGGTCCGACTGCGGTTGGCGAGGGCGGGGTCGACACAGGGGCTCCAGGGGGTCGTGTGCGGCGTCGTCGGCGGGCCGGGCAGGCCGGTCACCGGCTCCGAGCCTAGTGCGCGCTCCCGGCCGGACCCGCAGCCCTTTCACCGCGGTGCGACCACCAGCCCGTCGGCGACGGCGCCCCGCATGTCGAGCACCTCGGCGACCCGTTCGTAGGTCGCTGGATCGGCCGGTCGCACCGTGACCGCGGCGTCGCCCAGCTCGATGGCCAGCGGCACCGCCTCCGCCGAGGTCACGGCGAACCGGCCGTCCGAGCCCCGGGTGAAGGTGAACCGCGCCGCCACGGAGTCCTCCGTCGGGTAGCCGCGGGTGGCGTGCTCGGCGACGTGGTTGCCGAGGCCGTAGGCGACCCACTCGCCGTCGATCCGCTCGACCGGCTGCACCACGTGCGCGTGGTGGCCGAGCACGAGGTCCACGTCCGGCGAGGCGAGCAGCGCCCGCACCGCCGTCTCCTGCTCCGCCGTCGGCTCGTGCCGGTACTCCACGCAGCAGTGCAGGCTCGCGACGACGACCTCCGCCCCGGCGGCGCGGGCCCGGGCGGCGGCTGCCAGCATCGGGGCGACGTCCGGCACGGCGACGACGTCGACCGACCACTCGCGGCCGGCGGGCAGGGGCACACCGTTGAGGCCGAACGTCCCGGCCACGTGCCCGATCCGCACGCCGTCCACGTCCACGACGACCGGCTCGGTGCTCTCGGCCGGCGAGCGGTAGGTGCCGGTGTGCGCGATGCCGGCGGCGTCGAGGACGTCCAGGGTGCGCACCAGGCCGTCGGTGCCGGCGTCGAGGGAGTGGTTGGAGGCCGTCGAGCACAGGTCGTAGCCCACCTCCGCGAGCGCGTCGACGATCTCCGGCTGGACCGCGAAGCTGGGGTAGCCGCGGTAGGGGCCGTCGTCGGGAGCCACCGGCGTCTCGAGGTGGCAGATGGCGAGGTCGGCTGCGCCGATGAGGTCGGCGACCGGCGCGAAGACCCCGCTGAAGTCGTACCTGCCGCCGTCCCGCAGCGCGCCCGCGGTGAGCGCGCGGCCCTGGTGGACGAGGACGTCGCCGGTGGCCAGGACGGTGATGCTCTCCGGTTCGCTCGGCTGCGGAGCGGCGGCCGTGGTGGTGGCGTCAGGTGCCGTCGGCTGCGGCTCCGCGCCACAACCGGCCAGCAGCACCGTCAGGACGGCGAGAACCGCGGACCGGCGAGGGGTCACGGCCGCAGGCTAGAGCAGGACGGCGTCGCCGACGGTGATCTCGCCGGGCCGTCGCACCTCCGCGTAGACCCCGAGGCAGTGCTTCGGCGTCCGGGTGATCGTGAGCTCGGCCTCTCCGATGCGCACGATCCGGCCGACCCAGCCGCGCTCGTCGTCGTCGGGGAGGTCGAGCAGCACGTTCGCCCGCGGGTCCTCGGCCGAGCACCCCTCCGGGACATCGCCGTCGGCGGCACGTTCGATGGCTTGGCGGGACACCAGGTGGACGGCCGCCGCATCGGCTCCGGACCCGCCCTCTGCCGGACGGATGCGCACGTCGCGGTTCAGCACCTGCGACACCGCCCGCTCGTCGGCGGCCGGATCGCCGGTGGGTGCGAGTCCCGCCAGCCCGGGCGCGTGCTTGCTCCGCACGACCTCCCCCGTCGCCGCGTCGACGACGGTGGCGGCGCGGTCGCCCTCCGGGCCGGTGGGGGCCAGCCGCACCCGCTCCCGCGCGGTCCCGCCGAGGGACTTCACGGGGTAGACCCAGATCTGCGCCACGCGCCCGGCCGTCGTCACGGTGGCGACCTTAGGCGGCGTTCCGCGCACGCCGCAGGCGGCGGAGCTGGCCGTCCAGGTACGGCCGGGCCCGCCGCTGGCCGCCGGTGCGGGCGATCGCCTCCGTCAGCGCCTCGAGGGTGCGCGCCAGGCGGTCCTCGTCGGCCGGCCAGCCGCGCCGCCGGCACTCCTCCAGCCACTCGACCGGCGTGCGGTGCCCGCGCTCCCCGTTGCAGCGACCGCAGGCGGCGACCTCGTTCTCCAGCCAGGACGGGCCGCCCTTGACGCGCGGCACGACGTGCTCGGTGGTGGGCCGGACCTGCGCGGAGAAGGCTCGCCCGCACCAGAGGCAGGTGGCTCCGTCCCGATCCAGGATCAGCTGCAGCCGGGCCGTCCGATCGGGCTGGGCGCTCACCCGTCCCATGGTCCCGCGATCGGGCGTTCCGCGCCGCCTCCGGAGAAGCCGGAGGCCCGGTCCGCTGCTGCGGACCGGGCCTGCCGTACCGGTGGGCGATACTGGGTTCGAACCAGTGACCTCTTCGGTGTGAACGAAGCGCTCTACCACTGAGCCAATCGCCCGGTACGCGTCCGATTGTGCCAGACGCTCATCGCCAGAGCGGCACCCACCCCGGCACCCAGTCGGGCACGCCCATCATGTGCAGGGCGACCACGAGGATGCCGTAGACGAACGCCGCGGTCGCCAGTCCCAGCAGCAACCGCACCCACACCGGCTGGGCGGTGACCCAGTCGGTCCAGCGCGTGACGTGGCGCTTGGTGAACTCCAGCAGGCGCTCGGCCCAGGTGAACTCGGTGGCGAGGACGAAGAGGCCCGCGATGACGGTGAACCACCCCGGGCCCGGCAGCGGGATGGTGGCCAGCCCCAGGGCGACGATCAGCCCGCCCACGACCCCGACGCCGACGCGGTAGCCGTGGTTGACGCTGCGGCGGGCCGCCAGCCGCCGTCGCCAGCGCGCGCCGGCCACCCGCTCGCGGAGGCTGTGCACCTCGTCGTTGTCGTACCGGGCACGCCGCTCGTCGGCGGTCTCGGGCTGCGGGTGTCCCATCGCCGGTGTCGTGGTCCTCGATGCGCTCAGCTGGTCACCTGCCCGGTCGCGACGACCTCCGTCGGAGCCGACGGAGCCTGCCGACCGGGCTCGATGCTGATGCCGTAGCCAGGGAAGTCGTCGGTCCCGATCCCCTCGGAGCCTACGGTCCGGACCTCGATCTGTGACCCAGCGACGTCGAACGTCCCGAGCGCCACGGGTTCGCTCTCGCCGAGCCCCCACACCACGTACGTCGTCGACGCCGGGTCGTTGCGCTCCAGCCCGTCGGTGACCACCTGCAGCGCACCGTCCCGGACCACCACGGCCGCCACCTGCCGGTCGTCGGCGGTGAGCGGCGCGATGGTCGCCCGCCCCGGCCGCAGGAGCTCGGCGACGACCTCCTCCTGGGCCGCGATCGTCGCGTTCAGGTCGTCCCGCGACCGGTCCAGCGCGACGACCCACAGGCCGAGGCCGACGACCGCGGCGGCCGCGACCGCGGCCAGGGCGCGGGTCGGCAGACGCCGTCCGGCCGGCCGCGCGGGACGCGGCACCGGCCGCGGGCCGGCCTGCTCCGCCGCGCTCACCGGGGTGGCCGACGTCGCGGGCACGGGTGCGGTCGCGGCGGGCGGCGACTGCTCGGTCTGCTCGACCGCGGCGCGCAGGCGGGCCCGGAGGTCCGGCGACGGCTCGGCCGCCGGCAGGTCGTGCGCCATGGCGGCCATGACCTCCGAGGTCTCGGCGACGGTGCGGACGCAGCGCTCGCAGGTGGGGAGGTGCCGGCTGAAGGCGGCCTCGTCCTCGGGCTCCAGCGCGTGCAGGGCCCAGCCCACCGCCATCTCGTCGTACTCGTGCTCGCCGTTCATCGCTCCGCCCCGCCTCCCGGCGCGCCGCCGTCGAGCGCTCCTCCACCCACCGGGCCGGACGCCCCGCCGAGCTCCGACCTCAGCCGCCGCATGCCCGCGAGCATCCGGGTCTTGACCGTGCCGAGCGGCGTTCCGGTCAGCGCCGCCACCTCCCGCTGGGTGTAGCCGCCGTAGTAGGCCAGCGTGAGGGCCTCCTTCTGCGGCCCGGGGAGCTCGCCCAGCGCCGAGCGCACCTGCTCGGCGACCACCCGGGACCAGGCGTCGTCCTCCACGTCCCGAGCCGCCACCGGGCCGCCGAGCACGGCCTCGTCCTCGGCCCGCGCCTGGCGGCGGCGCTGCGACTCCTCCCGGCGCACCGCGTCGACGGCCTTGTGGTGCACCACGGCCAGCAGCCAGGAGGCGAAGCTCCCGCGCGCCCGGTCGTAGCCGCTCGGGTCGCGCCAGACCATGAGGAAGACCTCCTGGAGGACGTCCTCGGCGAGCCCGTCGTCGCCGAGGATCCGGCGGGCCAGCGCGAAAGCGGGCCGCCGGAAGCGGTCGTACAGCTCGTCGACGGCACTGCGGTCACCGGCGCGGATGCGGCGGAGGAGTTCGACGTCGCCGACGCCGTCCTCCGGTCGGAGGACCGGTCGGCTCACGGCACCCATGGTCACACGGGGCCTTCGACAGGACACGCCGATCCGGTTTGACTCGCCCGCCTGTGACGCATGATGCGGGTGTGACACCACCACCCGACGAGCGTCACTCCTCGTCCTCGCGGTCGTTGACCTGACATGACGAGCCGATGGATGCCCGGCCACATCTCCCCCATCACTCTTCAGCTGGTCGGCTCGCAGTCCTGGACCGAGGTCCCGGCGCTGCTCTGCTACGACCCGGCCGACCCGTTCGCGGTGCGGATCGCGTTCGGCGACACCGGTGAGTCCGACGGGAGGGTCGAGGGCGACGAAGGCATCGCCTGGCTCGTGAGCCGCGAGCTGCTCCAGGCAGGCCTGGAGCACCCGATCGGCGACGGCGACGTCCGCGTCTGGCCGGCCCACGCGACGGCCGACCTGCTCTTCCTGCACCTGCGGGCTCCGTCGGGTGAGGCGCTCTTCGAGCTCTCCCGCGGGACGGTCGCCGCTTTCCTGCGGCACACCGAGGCGCTGGTGCCGTCGGGCTCGGAGAGCGCCCTGCTGCACCTGGACCAGGAGCTCGACGCCCTGCTGTCCAACGGCGGACCGGACTCCCCCGGGCGCTGACCTGCGAAGACACTCACGCGGCACCCCTGGGAAGGGGGCGGGGGGACCCCCCCTTCGACCCCCCTCGGGACGTCCGCTAGAGTTCTCCTCGTAACGCGGACGTGGCTCAGTGGTAGAGCATCACCTTGCCAAGGTGAGGGTCGCGGGTTCGAATCCCGTCGTCCGCTCGAAACCTCGGGCACCGGTCGAGAGACTGGTGCCCGCGTGCGGTGGAGTGGCCGAGAGGCGAGGCAACGGCCTGCAAAGCCGTCTACACGGGTTCAAATCCCGTCTCCACCTCGTCGTCTCCTCGCGGGGCACGAGCGCGGAGGAGGGAGCCGGCCTTCTGGTCGGATCGGGCGATTGGCGCAGTGGTAGCGCGCTTCCTTGACACGGAAGAGGTCACTGGTTCGAACCCAGTATCGCCCACCACACGGAGCCCCAGGTCGATGACCTGGGGCTCTTCGCATGTCCGGGTGTCGGCCGTCCGGCCCCGTCACCGACGACCTCCACGACGGCCCACGTGGCCCCCTGTGCCGGAGCAGCCCGAGGACCACGTGCACAGCGGACCTGGAACCGCGCCCGTGAGACCGCCTCGCGCGCCCGCCGGCGACGTCCGAGCAGCGACGCCGGCGTCAGTCGCGGGCCGGCGCGATCCGCTCCGCCCAGAACCTGTCGACCTGCTCGGTCAGCTGCTCGAGGGTGCCGCTGTTGTCGATGACGACGTCGGCGACGGCGCGTCGCTGCTCGTCGGTGGCCTGGGCCGCGATGCGGGCACGAGCATCGGCTTCGGCCAGGCCCCGCTCGATCAGCCGCGCGACCCGCGTCTCGACGTCGGTGTCCACCACCAGCACCAGGTCGTAGGAGCCGGCCTGGCCGGTCTCCACCAGCAGGGGCACGTCGTTCACGACGACGGCGTCGGCCGGAGCCGCCGCGATCAGCTCGGCGGAGCGCTTGCGGACCAGCGGGTGCACGAGGCCATCCAGTCGCCGCCGCGCCGTCTCGTCGGAGAAGACCACCGCGGCGAGCGCGCCCCGGTCCAGCGAGCCGTCGGGGGCGAGCACGCCGTCGCCGAACTCGTCCGCGACGGCGGCGAGACCCGGGGTGCCGGGCTCGAGCACCTCCCGGGCGATCCGGTCGGCGTCCACGACGAGCGCTCCGCGTTCGGCCAGGAGCCGGGCCACGGTGCTCTTTCCCGAGCCGATCCCACCGGTCAGTCCGATCCTCAGCACGTACGCACAGTAGCGACCACTCGGGCGAGGATCACGGAGCGGTAACACGCGTCCAGCCCGCCCGGCGCGTCGCAGTAGTCACACGCGCACCACCACTAACGTCTGCCCCGGCGATCTTCCCCGCCGAGAGAGGCAGACCCAGACATGTCCCGTTCCACGCCCGCCGCATCCCCGTCGTCCCGCGCCGCCGGTCGGCACCGGCTCGGCTCTGCCACGGGTGTGCGCTGCGCCGACATCCCCGCCGTCCGCGAGCGGATGCTGTTCCAGCGGCCGGCCGTCGCCCACCGCAGCTCGCTGTGGCGCTGGATGTTCCAGACGCCGACCACGGGCCGTCACACCTGGAGCTTCCTCGCGGGCTCCGGTGGGCGCCCCCGCACGGCGTTCGCCATCATCCTCAGCCTCTGAGCGCACCCCGCCCTCGTCGGCGGGTTCAGGAGCAGGCCCACTGAGGTCTGCTGTCCTCCACACCGCCTCCCGCTTCGCGCCGGCCGTTCCGCCGCCGATGCCTCCACGCCCGCGGCGGGGATAGCGCGGGCACATGACCGATGGGCCCGTGGACGTCGTCCACGGGCCCTTTCGTCGCACCCGGGGGCTTCGACACCCCCGACCAGGGGCACCGAAGGCCCAGGACCGAAACGGTCCTGGGCCTTCGGCGTGCGCGGGGCTGGCGGGTCAGACCCTCAGGTCACTCGCCGCCGGCCAGCTTGGCACGGAGCGCGGCGAGCGCCTCGTCACTGGCCAGGGTGCCGCCGCCGCCGGCGGCGGCCGGGGCGTCCGGCGTGGCGTCGGCGCTGGAGTAGCTCCCGCCGGCCGCAGCCTCGGCGTCGGCCTCCTTGGCCGCCGCGATCTGCTTGCGGTGCGCCTCGAAGCGGGCCTGGGCCTCGGCGTACTGCCGCTCCCACGTCTCGCGGGCCTCGTCGTAGCCCTCGAGCCACTCGCCGGTCTCCGGGTCGAAGCCCTCCGGGTAGATGTAGTTGCCCTGCTCGTCGTAGGACGCGGCCATGCCGTAGGCGGCCGGGTCGAACTGGTCCTCGTCGCCGACGACGCCCTCGTTGGCCTGCTTCAGCGACAGCGAGATCCGGCGGCGGTCCAGGTCGATGTCGATGACCTTGACCAGGATCTCGTCGCCGACCTGCACGACCTGCTCGGGGATCTCCACGTGGCGCTCGGCCAGCTCGGAGATGTGGACCAGGCCCTCGATGCCCTCGTCGACGCGCACGAACGCACCGAAGGGGACCAGCTTGGTGACCTTGCCGGGGACGACCTGCCCGATCTGGTGCGTGCGGGCGAACTGACGCCACGGGTCCTCCTGCGTCGCCTTCAGCGACAGGGAGACCCGCTCGCGGTCCAGGTCGACGTCGAGGACCTCGACGGTGACCTCCTGGCCCACCTCGACGACCTCGGACGGGTGGTCGATGTGCTTCCAGGACAGCTCGGAGACGTGCACCAGGCCGTCGACGCCGCCCAGGTCCACGAACGCACCGAAGTTGACGATCGAGGAGACGACACCCGAGCGGACCTGGCCCTTGGCGAGCTTGTTGAGGAACTCGCTGCGGACCTCGGACTGCGTCTGCTCCAGCCACTGGCGACGCGAGAGGACGACGTTGTTGCGGTTCTTGTCGAGCTCGATGATCTTCGCCTCGAGCTCGCGGCCCACGTAGGGCTGCAGGTCGCGGACGCGACGCATCTCGACCAGCGACGCCGGGAGGAACCCGCGCAGGCCGATGTCCAGGATGAGACCACCCTTGACGACCTCGATGACGGTGCCGGTGACGACCTCGTCGGCCTCCTTCTTGGCCTCGATCGTGCCCCAGGCTCGCTCGTACTGCGCACGCTTCTTGGAGAGGATCAGCCGCCCTTCCTTGTCCTCCTTCTGGAGGACAAGGGCTTCCACCTCGTCGCCGACGCTGACGACCTCGTTCGGGTCGACGTCGTGCTTGATGGACAGCTCGCGCGAGGGGATGACGCCCTCGGTCTTGTAGCCGATGTCCAGCAGCACCTCGTCCCGGTCCACCTTGACGATGACGCCCTCGACGATGTCGCCATCGTTGAAGTACTTGATCGTCTGGTCGATCGCCGCGAGGAAGTCCTCGGCGGTACCGATGTCGTTGATGGCGACCTGGGGGGTGCTGGAAGGACGGACCTGAGTGGAGGTCATGTGGTTGGTTGCTCCGGACGGTTTATGCGTAGGGACAGGACGACCCGCGGCCGTCGGGCCGCGGGGAGGTACAGCGGGGAGAACCGGCGCGGGCATTCCCTGGAGGGAAGGGCACGACAGACCTCTGGCGCCGTTCCATCGTACGGACGCCGGGCGCGCCGGGTCCACCTGGGTGGGACCGGTCTTCCCCGCCGGCGGCGTGTCACGATCGGCGTGTCATGGACACATCCTCCGCCGGCCCGGCACTCCCCCTCGGCAGCGACGGCTACCCGGCCGCCGGGGGTGTGGCCCGTCGCCCGGCGGGCGTCGAGGAGTCGGTGCGCGCCAACCGCCGCTGGTGGGACGCCGCGGCGCCTGCGTACCTCGCCGAACACGGCTGCGACCTCGGGGACGCCGACTTCCTCTGGTGCCCGGAAGGACTGCGGGAGGCCGACGCCCACCTGCTGGGCGAGGTCGCCGGACGGCGGGTGCTGGAGATCGGCTGCGGCTCCGCGCCGTGCTCCCGGTGGCTGCGGAGGGCCGGCGCCGACGTCGTCGCCCTGGACCTGTCCGCCGGCATGCTGGCGCGAGCGGCGGCGCTCAACCGGTCCACCGGCATCACCGTGCCACTGCTGCAGGCCGACGCCGGTGCGCTGCCGCTGGCCGACGCCGGCGTCGACCTCGCCTGCTCGGCGTTCGGTGGGCTCCCGTTCGTCGCCGACGTCGAGGGTGCGCTGCGGGAGGTGGCTCGCGTGCTGCGCCCGGGCGGCCGCTTCGTCGCCTCCGTCAACCACCCGATGCGCTGGCCGTTCCCCGACTCACCCGACCCGGAGGACCTGCGGATCGTCTCCTCCTACTTCGACCGGACGCCCTACGTGGAGACCGACGAGGCCGGGCGTGCCGTCTACGTCGAGCACCACCGCACGGTCGGCGACTGGGTGCGCGCGGTCGTCGGGGCGGGGCTGGTGCTCACCGACCTCGTGGAGCCGGAGTGGACGCCCGGCCGCAGGGAGAACTGGGGCCAGTGGTCCCCCGAACGCGGCGCCCTGGTCCCGGGCACGCTGATCCTGGTCTGCCGCACGCCCGCCTGAGGGCTCAGCCGCCGGCCAGGGGCCGGGAGCCGTGCCGGACCCACAGCTCGTGGGCGGCGGCGGAGACCGCGGCGGCCAGCGGCACGAAGAGCAGCGCCCCGGCGATCCCCCACAGCACGCCGCCGACGGTGACCGCGATCAGCACCGTCGCGGCGTTGAGCGGCAGCCGGTTGCGCATGACGTACGGCTCCACGAAGGAGTTGCCGAGCTGCTGCACGACCACGACCAGCCCCAGCACCAGCGCGGCGGTGGCGAGGCCCCCGGAGGCGTAGGCGACGACGACGGCGACGAGCCCGGCGACGAAGGCACCGATCGTGGGGATGTAGGACGCCAGGAACTGCAGCGCCGCGAGGGTCAGCGCCAGCGGGACGCCGATCACCAGCAGGCCCACGCCGATGCCCACCGCGTCGAACAGCGCGACGATCGTCAGCCCGCGGACGTAACCGCCCACGGTGGTCCAGGCCGCGCGGCCGGCGGCGTCGACGTCCTCACGCGCCTGCCCGCCGAACTTTCCCAGCAGCCAGCGCCAGATCCCGGGCCCCCCGTGCAGGAAGAGGTAGGCCAGGGCGACCACCAGGAAGGCCGCGATGACGACCTCGGCCACCGTCCGTGCGGGGCCGAGCAGCGCGCCGGCGGTGGTGCCGCCGCCCGAGCCGCCTCCGCCACCACCCCCGCCGGGGCCGAAGCCCGGCAGGTCGATGCCGAAGCGCTGGGAGAGGTCGGAGGAGACCTGCTGGAACTGCTGCCGCAACCGGGGCAGCTGACCGGCCACGCGCGCGCCGAGGGCCAGCAGCGCTCCGACGAGGACGGCCACCAGCAGCAGCACGGCGGAGCCCGCGGCCAGCCAGCGCGGCGCTCCCCGGCCGTGCCCCCACTCGACGAGCGGCGCCAGGATGCCGGCGACCAGCAGGGCGATCAGGACGGCGACGAGCGGCATCGTCACCTTGACCGCGAAGCCGGCGAGGAGCCAGAGCAGGACCGCGAGGACGAGCAGCCGCCCACCCACGGCCGAGGACCTGGCGAGCCAGGCGGGAACCGCGGAACGGGTCGGGTCGGAGGGTGGTGGAGAGCCCATGGACCCGGTGTGGACCGGGCGGCGGGACCTGACACCTCCACCGGACCCGCGGGGGCGAATCGACAACAGGCTGTAACGCGGGGCGCCCCGACCCCGGGGGCCGGGGCGCCCGTCGTCAGTGGGCCGCTGCGTCCCAGCTGGTGCCGAAGCCGACGGAGACCTCCAGCGGCACCGACAGGTCGGCTGCGCCGGCCATCTCGCGACGGACCAGCGCCTCGAGCCTCTCCCGCTCCCCCGGCGCCACCTCGAGCACCAGCTCGTCGTGGACCTGCAGCAGCATGCGCGACCTCAGGCCCTCGGCGGTGATCGCCTTCTCCACGGCCAGCATGGCCACCTTGATGACGTCGGCGGCCGAACCCTGGATCGGCGCGTTCAGCGCCATGCGCTCGGCCATCTCCCGGCGCTGCCGGTTGTCGCTGGTGAGATCGGGCAGGTAGCGCCGCCGGCCCAGCGTGGTCTCGGTGAAACCGGTCTGCCGCGCCTCGTCGACGACGCCGTCGAGGTAGTCGCGGATCCCGCCGAAGCGCTCGAAGTAGGCGTGCATCTGGCCCCGCGCCTCCTCCGGCGTGATGCGCAGTTGCTGGGACAGACCGTAGGCGGACAGCCCGTACGCCAGGCCGTAGCTCATCGCCTTGATCCGGCGGCGCATCTCGGGGTCGACCTCTTCGATGGGGATGTCGAACGCCCGCGAGGCGACGAAGGAGTGCAGGTCCTCCCCCGAGGTGAACGCCTCGATCAGCCCCTGGTCGCCGGAGAGGTGCGCCATGATCCGCATCTCGATCTGGCTGTAGTCCGCCGTCATGAGCGACTCGTAGCCGGCGCCGACCACGAACGCCTGCCGGATCCGGCGGCCCTCGGCGGTGCGGATCGGGATGTTCTGCAGGTTCGGGTCGGTCGAGGACAACCGGCCGGTCGCGGCGATCGTCTGCTGGAACGTCGTGTGGATGCGGCCGGCGTCGTCGACCATCGGGATCAGCCCGTCGATGACCGTGCGCAGGCGGGTGACGTCGCGGTGGCGCATCAGGTGCTCGAGGAACGGGTGGCCGGTCTGCGCCAGGAGGCTCGTCAGCGCCTCCGCGTCGGTGGTGTAACCGGTCTTGTTCTTCTTCGTCTTGGGCAGGCCGAGCTCGTCGAACAGCACGGTCTGCAGCTGCTTCGGCGAGCCGAGGTTCACCTCGCGGCCGATCACCGCGTAGCACTCGGCGGCTGCCGCGGCGACGCCGTCGGCGAACTCCCGCTGCAGCTCGCGGAGGAAGTCCAGGTCCGCGGCGATGCCGCGGTACTCCATCGCGGCCAGCACCCGGGTCAGCGGCAGCTCGATCTGGCCCAGCAGGTGAGCGCCCCCGCGCTGGTCGAGAACGGTCTCCAGGGCGTCGGAGAGGTCGTTGACGGCGACGGCCTTGAGCACGTCGGCGTGCGCGGCCTCGCGGGCGAGGTCGTCCTCGCTGGGACCGAGGCCGTCGAGGGCGAGCTGCCCCTCCGGCTCGGCGGCGTCCTTGAGCTCGCGCCGCAGGTAGCGGACGGCGAGGTCGCCGAGGTCGAAGGACCGCTGCCCGGGCAGCGCCAGGTAGGCGGCCAGCGCGGTGTCGCTGATGACGCCCTCGAGCTGCCAGCCCCGGGCCCAGACGGCCAGCAGCGGGCCCTTGACCTCGTGGACCACCTTCTCCGCGGTGGGATCGGCGAGCCAGGCGGCCAGCGCCTGCTCGTCGGCGACATCCAGGTCGGGGCCGACGTCGACGAAGGTGGCGTGGTCGTCGCCCGCCGCGAGCGCGATGCCGGTGAGCTCCCCGGTGCCGCGGCCCCAAGTCCCCCGGAAGATCACGCCGGTGCGGCCGGTGCGGGCGTTGGCGTGCAGCCAGTCCCCCAGCCCGCCGGCCGGCACGTCGTCGACCTGGACGTCGAAGCCGCCCTCGACCTCCGGCTGGGCGCTGGTGAGGGTGGCGAAGAGCCGGTCGCGCAGGACGCGGAACTGCAGGTTGTCGAAGAGCGTGTGCACCTCGTTGCGGTCCCACGACTGGACCGCGAGGTCCTGCGGACCGACGTCGAGGGCGACCGCCCGGTCGAGCTCGGTGAGCCGCCGGTTCTGCAGCACCGAGGACAGGTGCTCGCGCAGCTTCTCCCCGACCTTGCCCCGGACGGTGTCGACCTGGTCGACCAGCGCGTCCAGGGAGCCGTACTCCCGCACCCACTTGGCGGCCGTCTTCTCGCCGACGCTGGGGATGCTGGGCAGGTTGTCGCTGGGGTCGCCCCGCAGCGCGGCGAAGTCGGGGTACTGCCGGGGCGTCAGGCCGTACTTGGCCTCGACCTCCCCGGGCGTGAACCGCGTCATGTCCGAGACCCCCTTGCGGGGGTAGAGGACGGTGACGTGCTCGTCGACCAGCTGGAGCGCGTCGCGGTCACCGGTGGCGATCAGCACGTCCATGCCCTGCTCCACCGCCTGGACGGTCAGGGTGGCGATGACGTCGTCGGCCTCGTAGCCCTCAGCGGTGATGACCGGGACCCGCAGGGCGCCGAGCACCTCCTGCACCAGGCTCACCTGCCCGCGGAAGTCGGTCGGGCTCTCCGCCCGGTTCGCCTTGTACTCGGCGTAGATCTCGCTGCGGAAGGTCTTGCGGCCGACGTCGAAGGCGACGGCGAGGTGCGTGGGCTGCTCGTCGCGCAGGATGTTGATCAGCATCGACGTGAAGCCGTAGACGGCGTTGGTCGGCTGACCCGTCGTCGTGGAGAAGTTCTCGACCGGCAGCGCGAAGAACGCACGGTAGGCCAGCGAGTGCCCGTCCAGCAGGAGCAGCCGCGGGCGCGGCCCCGTACTGGTGGGGTCGGCGGACGGCGGGGCGCTGGGGGTACTCACCGGAGCGGACATCGCCGCCGATCCTAGGGGCGCTGCCCGACAGGACGGCGAGGCCGCAGCGGTGGTTACGGTGCGGTGCGTGAGCACCCCTCCCCCGGCCTGGCTGCCCGAGGGCATGCGCAGCCCCCTCGACGACAAGCTCGGCGTGCGGATCACCGACTACGACCCCGACCGGCTCGTCGCCACGATGCCCGTGGCCGGCAACGAGCAGCCGTTCGGGCTGCTCCACGGCGGCGCCACCTGCACCCTCGTGGAGACGATCGGCTCGGTCGCGGCGGCGCTGGGCGCCGGGCCCGACAAGCAGGTCGTCGGCATCGAGCTCAACGCCAGCTACCTGCGGGCGGCGACGTCGGGCTCCGTCACCGCCGTCTGCACCCCGGTGCGCCGCGGCCGGTCGCTGTCGACCTTCGTCATCGACGTCACCGACGACCAGGGCCGCAGGACCGCCACCGCCCGGCTGACCTGCATGACCCTCGAGCCGTCGGCGAAGGGCTGACCTCGGCCCTCCGGCCGCCGGCGTTCCGGGGACGGCCGCGGACGGCGCGCTGAACTGCAGGGATCACGGACGGCAGATCACGTGACCGCGTCGGGTGACCACTCCGGCGTGTCGCGGAAAGGTCACAGCTGCGGGCACGGAGACGGCGAAGTAACACAACCGGGTTAGGGTCCGGCCTCAACTTATTCCCTCTGGGAGGTCGAGTGACCAACGCGGGAAACCGTGTCCGACGGCGAGGTCGGCGGCTCGGGGCAGCCGGCCATCGGCACGTCCTGGTCCGCCTGCTGCTCGTCGCCGCCTTCGGGCTCGGCCTCGCCGCCTTCGTGCCGGGCGTCGCCCAGGCGGAGGGCGAGCAGCTCAGCGGCACGTTGCAGACCAGCCTGAGCGGCCCCATCGAAGGCGTCCAGGTGGAGGTCGCGACCCCCGACGGCGACGAGGTCGACGCGGTGGAGACCGACGAGAACGGACGCTGGGAGGTCGACCTCCCCGGGCCCGGCGAGTACGTCGTGACGCTCGACGAGAGCGACCTGCCCGAGGGCGTCGGGCTCGCCGCCGGTGCCAGCCGGACGGTGACCGTGGACGAGGGCCGCCGACAGGCGGTCATCATCGGCCTCACCGACGGCAGCCGGAACTCCGGCGGCGGCACGGTCCGCGCGGTCCAGCTGCTGGTCGACGGCATCCGCTTCGGGCTGCTGATCGCCATGGCCGCCGTCGGCCTCTCGCTGATCTTCGGCACCACCGGGCTGACGAACTTCGCCCACGGCGAGCTGGTCACCATCGGCGCCGTCGCCGCCTGGTACATCAACGTCCAGGGTGGCGTACCGCTGATCCCGGCGGCGCTGATAGCCATGGTGGTCGGCGCCGCGGTGGGCGCCCTCAACGAACTCGGGCTGTGGCGGCCGCTGCGCCGCCGCGGCACGGGCCTGATCGCCGCCCTCGTCGTGTCGATCGGCCTGTCGCTGCTGCTGCGCTACCTCGTGCAGGTGATCTACGGCGGCCGCTCCAGCCCGTACCAGGGCGCCGGCGGCGGTCGGGCCGTCGACTACGGCCTGTTCCGGATGACCACCTCGGACCTGGCCTCGATCGTCATCGCCGTCGTCGTCCTGGTGCTGGTCGCCGTGATGCTCCAGCGCACCAAGATCGGCAAGGCCATGCGTGCGGTGTCCGACAACCGCGACCTCGCGGCCTCCTCGGGCATCGACGTGAACCGCGTCATCCTGGTCGTCTGGATGATGGGCGGCGCGCTGGCCGCCCTGGGCGGCGTGCTGCTGGGCCTGACGGACCAGGTCCAGTGGGACATGGGCTTCCGCCTGCTGCTGCTGATGTTCGCCGGCGTCACCCTCGGTGGCCTCGGCACGGCCTACGGCGCGCTCGTCGGAAGCCTCATCGTGGGCGTGTTCGTGCAGATGTCGACCCTCGTCATCCCGAATGACGTGAAGTACGTCGGAGGGCTGCTGCTCTTGATCGTCATCCTCGTCATCCGGCCCCAGGGGATCCTGGGCAGCCGAGTCCGGGTGGGCTGAGCCGTGGCAGACCTCCTCAACGCCCTCGCCGTCGCCGGCAAGTCGGCCCTCGGCTTCCAGGCGATCTTCTTCGCGCTCCTCGCGGTCGGGATCAACGTGCAGTTCGGCTACGCGGGCCTGCTGAACTTCGGCCAGATCGCCTTCGCCCTCCTCGGCGGCTTCGGCATCGCCATCTCCGTGAGCCAGTGGGGCCTGCCCTTCTGGGTCGGCGTCCTGGTCGGCATCGCGGCCGCGGTGGTCCTGGCCCTGCTGCTCGGCCTCCCGACGCTGCGCCTGCGCGCCGACTACCTGGCGATCGCCACGATCGCCACGGCGGAAGGGCTGCGCCTGCTGTTCCGCTCGGTCTCGGCGACGCCGGTCACCAACGGCACCCGCGGCCTGTCGGCCTTCAACGGCGACTTCATCGCCCTCGCGCCGTGGAACACCTCGCGGCGGTACTCGATCCTGGGCACCACGTGGTCCGGTGGAGAGCTCTGGGTGGCCCTCGTCGGCTGGATCCTGGTCGCGCTGGCCACCCTGCTGATCTGGTCGCTGATGCGCAGCCCGTGGGGCCGCGTGCTCAAGTCGATCCGCGAGGACGAGGACGCGGTGCGCTCGCTGGGCAAGAACGTCTACGTCTACAAGATGCAGGCGCTCGTCCTCGGCGGTGTCCTCGGTGCGCTGGGCGGCATGGTCTACGCCGTCGGCACCGGCTCGGCGGTGCCCGACCAGTACCAGAACGCCAACACCTTCCTGGCCTACGCGGCGCTCATCCTGGGTGGGGCCGCCCGCGTGCTGGGTCCGGTCGTCGGATCGATGATGCTGCTGTTCATCCTGCAGTTCGCCGACACCGGGCTCCGGCTGCTGATCTCCAACGGGGTCATCCCCGACGGACTGCTCTCCGCCACCGACGTCGCGCAGATCCGGTTCGTCCTCGTGGGGCTGGGCCTGATGCTGCTGCTCATTTTCCGGCCGCAGGGGATCTTCGGCGACCGGCGAGAGGTGATGCTCGATGCCCGCTGACCCCACTCCTCACGGCGCGACCGCTGCCGGCGCCGCCGGCCACGAGACCGGCCGGGAGGGCGGCTGGCGCAGCGGCGACGCCCCCCAGCGGCTCGCCCAGGCAGCGCTGCGCGATCTCCCCTGGGAGGTCGGCGTCGCCAAGCCCGACCCGGCGATCGTGGTCGACGG
Organism: Blastococcus sp. SYSU DS0973; assembly: GCF_054051055.1. Lineage (NCBI taxonomy): Bacteria > Bacillati > Actinomycetota > Actinomycetes > Geodermatophilales > Geodermatophilaceae > Blastococcus > Blastococcus sp. SYSU DS0973. The sequence goes on along the minus strand of NZ_JBJHAN010000007.1, from coordinate 77,159 downwards.
CGTCACCCGCACCTTCGGTGGGCTCACCGCCGTGTCGGTCGACCACCTCGAGGTCCAGCGCGGCGGGATCACCGGCTTGATCGGTCCCAACGGCGCCGGGAAGACCACCCTGTTCAACCTGCTCACCGGGTTCGACCAGCCCAACACCGGCTCCTGGTCGTTCGACGGCAAGCCGCTGGGCAAGCTCTCGCCGCACCAGGTGGCCCGGCTCGGCGTCGTCCGCACCTTCCAGCTGACCAAGGCGCTCTCCCGGCTGACCGTCCTGCAGAACATGCTGCTGGGTGCCCAGGACCAGCGCGGTGAGAGCTTCCTGCGCGCGCTGGTGCCGGGCACCTGGCGGGCGCAGGAGAAGGCCAACACCGAGAAGGCCATGGACCTGCTGCGGCGGTTCAAGCTCGACGCCAAGAAGGACGACTTCGCCGGCACCCTCTCCGGGGGCCAGCGCAAGCTCCTGGAGATGGCCCGGGCGCTGATGAGCGACCCGCAGGTCGTGATGCTCGACGAGCCCATGGCGGGCGTGAACCCGGCGCTGACCCAGAGCCTGCTCGGCCACGTCAAGGACCTGCGCGAGCAGGGCATGACGGTGATCTTCGTCGAGCACGACATGGACGTCGTCCGTGACATCAGCGACTGGGTCGTGGTCATGGCCGCCGGCAAGGTCATCGCCGAGGGCCCGCCGGAGTCGATCAGCCAGAACCAGGCCGTGGTCGACGCTTACCTCGGCGCCCACCACGACGCGCCTCTGACCGTCGAGGAGGAGGACCAGGTCCTCGCCGAGGCGGAGGCGTCGATCGGCCGCGAGAAGGGCCCGCAGGGGTCCGACGGAGGAACCGCCCGATGAGCACGTTGGACAACCCCGCCAGCGAAGACCCGCAGTTCCAGGTGGGCCACGGCGGTGACGGCGGCACCCCCGACGAGCGCGCCCTCGCCCCGGAGATGTCCCCCGCGGAGAAGGCCGCCACCCGCGAGGAGCACGCCCGCCTCGCCGAGGGCGCTCTCATGCGCGCCGACGAGATCGTCGCCGGCTACGTCCCGGGGGTGAACATCCTCGACGGCTGCGACTTCTACCTGCAGGACGGCGAGCTGGTCGGCATCATCGGCCCCAACGGCGCTGGGAAGTCGACCCTGCTCAAGACCCTCTTCGGGCTCATCCCGGTCCGCTCGGGTGCGGTGTCGCTGCGCGGCGAGGACATCACCTCGGCGCCGGCCCACCGGCTGGTGTCGCTGGGCGTCGGCTACGTGCCGCAGAACAACAACGTGTTCCCCTCGCTGACCCTCGAGGAGAACATGCAGATGGGGGTGTACCTGCGCCCCAAGACGTTCTCGGAACGCTTCGACTACGTCACCGACCTGTTCCCGCTGCTCGGTGAGCGCCGCAAGGCCAAGGCCGGGACGCTCTCCGGCGGCGAGCGGCAGATGGTCGCCATGGGACGCGCGCTCATGATGGACCCGTCGGTGCTGCTGCTCGACGAGCCGTCGGCAGGACTGTCCCCGGCCTACCAGGACGAGGTCTTCATCCGCTGCCGGCGGATCAACGCCACCGGCGTCTCGATCATCATGGTCGAGCAGAACGCCCGGCGGTGCCTGCAGATCTGCGACCGCGGCTACGTGCTCGACCAGGGCCGAAACGCCTACACCGACACCGGCGAGTCGCTGATGCACGACCCGAAGGTCATCGAGCTGTACCTGGGGACGCTCGCCAAGGCCAAGTAGCACCTGCCCCGGCACGGAGCGTCGGTTCCCTCCCGGGGGAAACGGCGCTCCGTCGTTCCGGGCGCCGGCCACCGCGCGGACCGCCGGTGGCGGTGCGCGTCGGCGGTGAGGCGTCGCCCCCTGCCCCACGGGACCTCCCCGACGACCGGCCGGGGAGGCGACCGGGCGAGGAACGCCGGTCCCGGAGGGATCGCACGGTGGCATCCGGCTGGGGTTCCGGGCGTCGACCTCCGGGCCCGGTGCCAGCGATCTGGTGCCGGTGTCGAGCGGCGCGACGACCGCGCCGGCTGCCTGCTCCCCCGCCGGGTTGCCATCACAGCCCGCCCGCGGGTGGGGCGAGCCCGGTGGTCCTACCCGTCCGCACGCAGCACAGTGGCCCGGCACCTGGCGGTGCCGGGCCACTGCGGTGGCGCCTACCGGACCATCGGCCCGGTACGGGGGATCAGCGCTGCGGGCCGATCCCGTTCTGGTTCAGACCCTCGATGATCCGCGAGGACTCCTCGAACCCGATCACGACGACCGCGTCCGGGTTGAAGTCGACCATCTCCTGGACCTCGGCGTCGAAGTTGGCCGCCTGCGGGTCGTAGGTGATGCTCCGGATCGCGTCCTCCGAGAGGCCGGCCGCGATCAGGTTCTCCCGGGTGTTCTCCGCCAGACCCGTGCCGTACGGGTCGTTGAGCGCCAGGATCCCGACGGTGTTGTTGCCGTCCTCGATGATGAGGTCGGCCAGCGCGCGGGACTGGAGGGTGTCCGGCGGTGCGGTGCGGAAGTACAGACCGTTGTCGTTGTAGTCCGTGAACTGGTCCGACGTGTTGGCCGGCGAGATCTGCATGACACCGGCGCCGGTGATGGCGTCGATGACGGTGAGGCTCACGCCCGAGGACGCGGCACCGACGATGACGTCCGCGCCGGACTGCAGGAGCCGGTCGACGGTCTGGGTCGCGGTGTCGGTCGAGGCGTCGCCGGAGTCACCCTCGATGAGCTGGACCGGCTGGCCCAGCACGCCGCCGGCGGCGTTGATGTCGTTGACGGCCAGCTGGGCGCCCGCGACCTCCGGAGGGCCGAGGAAGGCCAGGTTGCCGGTCAGCGGCAGCAGGGTGCCGATCACCAGCGGGTCGGTGGAGGTCGTGCCGGCGGCTGCCGGGGCGGGCCCCTCGTCGGTCGCGGCGTTGTCCTCGTCACCGGTGATGACGAACTCGGTCGCGTCCTGGTCGAGGGTGTTGTCCTCGCCGAACTGCAGCAGCCCGAAGCTGGCCTGGGCCGGCTCACCGGCGTCGGCGAAGCTCAGCGGACCGGAGGCGCCGTCGTAGTCGACGTTCCCGCCGGCGTTGAGGATCTCCAGGCAGGACGCGTAGTCGGTGCAGGTCTCCCCACCGAAGGTCAGGCCGTTGACGTACGCCTTGAAGACGTTGGCGTCGGTCGAGCCCGCCGCCTGGGCGGCCAGCGCCGAGAGGACGACCGCGTCGTAGGTCTCACCGGCGTAGTTGAAGTCCTGGAGGTTGGGGTCGACCTCCATCAGCCGGTTGGTGAAGTCCTCGGAGAGGTCGGTGAGGGGCGCGGTGCCCTTCATGCCCGCCAGGGCGCCCTGCTCCTCGAAGTCCTCCCCGAGGGCATTGCCCATGTTCCCGTCGGTGCCGTAGACGTTGACCTGCTTCTCGCCGCCGCCGTCGCCGCCGCCGTCGGCGGCGGTGTCGCCACCGCTGTCGCCGCCACCGCACGCGGTGAGGGCGAGCAGGGCGGCACCGGTCACGGCGATGCCTCGGGCAGTGGTGCCAGTGCGCATCAAGCAACTCCCAGTGTCATCTGTGCGCCGCCGGACGGGCCGCAGGATCCACCCGCCGCTCGGACGCCCGATCGGTGGAGCGAACCTAGCCGCCGTCTCGTGAGATGCACCCGGGAACGGAACGACCGTGATGAGGTCGTGACCTGGGTGTCCGCAGCGTGGCATCCGAGGTACGGACGTCACCGCGAGGAAACACTCCGCCGCGACAGAGGCGCTGCGCCGACCGTGAGCCGCTCAGGCAGGAGCCTGGCCGCCCGCCCTGCCGCTCGCGAGGACGGACTCGGCGAGCGCCTTCATGCTGGTCCGCTGGTTCATCGCGGTGCGCTGGATCCAGCGGAACGCCTCGGCCTCGCTCATGCCCTGGTCGGCCATCAGCCGGCCTTTCGCCTTCTCGACGACCTTCCGGGTCTCCAGCCGTTCCTCGAGCTCCTTGACCTCCCCGTCCAGGGCGGTCATCTCGGCGAACCGGCCCCGCGCGACCTCGATGGCCGGCACGAGGTCGTTCTTCGAGAAGGGTTTCACCAGGTAGGCCATCGCGCCGGCGTCCCGCGCCCGCTCCACCAGCTCCCGCTGGCTGAACGCGGTGAGCACGATGACCGGCGCGATGCGCGAGGTGGCGATCCGCTCGGCGGCGGAGAGCCCGTCGAGCACCGGCATCTGGATGTCCAGGATGACCAGGTCGGGGCGCAGCTCTGCAGCGCGGTCGACCGCCTGCTGACCGTCGCCGACCTCGGCGACGACGGTGTACCCCTCCTCCTCGAGCATCTCCTTGAGGTCGAGGCGGATCAGTGCCTCGTCCTCGGCGATCAGGACGCGGATCGGCTCGCTGGTCACGGCGCCAGAGCCTAGCGACGTCGGGGCGGGCGCATCGCCCGGCTAGTCTGCTCGGGTGCCGGGCCGCCCCGGCGCGCCCCCGTACCCCAATCGGCAGAGGGAGCGGATTCAAAACCCGCGCAGTGTGCGTTCGAGTCGCACCGGGGGCACCGTGCTGAACCGCGATCCTGGCGGATCGCAACCGCGGCCATGTGTCGTCCCGGTCCGCGCCGAGCCCGTCCCCGCAGTCGTGGACCCTCCGGGCCCACTCCTCCTACCGCCTCGCAAGGGTGGCCTGCGTTCCGGCGTCTTCGTCCTGCGGCCCGGCGCTCCTCGCGGAGCCCTCCGGGCCCCGCTCGTGCCGCCGATACTGTGACGGGGTGACCGAGCCCGCACCGCACATGACTCCCGAGCAGTTCCGGCGACACGGCCACGAGGTCGTGGACTGGATCGCGGACTACTGGACGCGGATCGGCTCCTTCCCGGTGCGCTCGCAGGTCACGCCGGGCGACGTCCGCGACGCCCTCCCCGCCTCGGCCCCGGAGCAGGGCGAACCGTTCCCGGCCGTCCTGGCCGACCTGGACCGGGTCGTGATGCCCGGGATCACGCACTGGCAGCACCCCGGCTTCTTCGGCTACTTCCCGGCCAACACCTCGGGGCCGTCGGTGCTCGGCGACCTGGTCTCGGCGGGGCTGGGCGTGCAGGGCATGTCGTGGGTGACCAGCCCGGCCGCCACCGAGCTCGAGCAGCACGTCATGGACTGGTTCGCCGAGCTGCTCGGCCTGCCGGAGTCCTTCCGCTCCACCGGTACCGGCGGTGGCGTCGTCCAGGACTCGAGCTCGGGCGCCAACCTGGTCGCGCTGCTGGCCGCCCTGCACCGCGCGAGCGGCGGGGCGACCGTGCGCCAGGGCGTCCAGCCCGAACGCGCCACCGTCTACGTCTCCAGCGAGACGCACTCCTCGATGGAGAAGGCAGTGCGGATCGCGGGCCTGGGCACCGACGCGGTGCGCATCGTGGAGGTCGACGGCGACCTGGCGATGAACCCCGGTGCGCTCGCCGCCCGGCTGGAGCGCGACGTCGCCCGCGGTCACCGCCCCGTGCTGGTGTGCGCGACCGTCGGCACCACGTCCACCACCGCGGTGGACCCGCTGGCCGCCATCGGGCCGATCTGCCAGCAGTACGGCGTCTGGCTGCACGTCGACGCCGCCTACGCGGGCGTGAGCGCCGTCGCCCCGGAGCTGCGGGAGCTGCAGGCCGGCGTCGAGTGGGCCGACAGCTACACGACCGACGCGCACAAGTGGCTGCTCACCGGCTTCGACGCCACCTTGTTCTGGGTCGCCGACCGCGCCGCCCTCACCGGTGCGCTGGCGATCCTCCCCGACTACCTGCGCAACGCCGCCACCGACGCCGGCGCGGTGGTCGACTTCCGCGACTGGCAGGTGCCGCTCGGCCGGCGCTTCCGGGCGCTGAAGCTGTGGTTCGTGGTCCGCTGGTACGGCGCCGACGGGTTGCGCGCGCACATCCGCGGGCACGTCGCCCTGGCCCAGGAGCTGGCCGCGTGGGCGGCGGCCGACGAGCGCTTCGACGTCGTCGCCCCGCACCCGCTCTCGCTGGTCTGCCTGAAGCCCCGGTGGCCCGAGGGCGTGGACTCCGACGTCGCCACCATGACCCTGCTCGACCGGCTCAACGACGGCGGCGAGGTCTTCCTCACCCACACCACCGTGCGACGGGAGCCGGTGCTCCGGGTGGCCGTCGGCTCCCCCGCCACCACCCGGGCGCACGTCGAGCGGGTGTGGGCGCTGCTCACCGAGGGCCACGACTGGCTCGCGGCCGACTTCGCCGCCCAGGCGGCGGAGCAGGCCGCCGCACGGGCCGCCGAGCGGGAGCGCGCCGAGCGCGAGCGCGTGGAGCGGGCAGCCCGGGCCGAGGCCGGGATCCGCGTGGTCCCCGCCGACGACCTCCCCGGAATCGCGGACACGGCTGCCGCCCTCGACGAGACGGACGCGGCCGACCGGGGCGGGGCCGGCACGGGCGGGGAGACGCTCAGCGGTCCAGCGACCGGATGAGCCCTTCCTGGGCCACGGTGGCGACGTGCGTGCCGTCGGCGGACCAGATCTGCCCGAAGCACAGCGCGCGGCCGGCCGCCGCCGCGGGGCTGTCGGTCTCGTAGAGCAGCCAGTCGTCGGCGCGCACCGGCCGGTGGAACCACACCGCGTGGTCGAGGCTCGCTCCGATGAAGTCCGGCCAGCCACCGCCCAGGCGGGCGAACCCCGCCGAGAGCAGGGTCAGGTCGCTGACGAACGTCAGCGCCGCCGCCTGCACGACCGGGTCGTCGTGCAGTTCGCCCGCGACCCGGAACCAGGTCCACGACTGCGTGTTCGGTGGCGACTTGGGCGGCGCCGCGAACGGGTCGTGGAGGAACCGCTGCTCGACGACCCGCCCCATCGCCGCCATGAACGCCGCCCGCTCGCCGTGCCGGGCGACGATCTCCTCGGTGCCCATCATCTCGTCCGGACCGGGGGCCTGCGGCATCGCCAGCGAGTGCTCCGCGACGGCGGGCTCCCCGGCGTGGAAGTCCGCGGTCAGCGCGAAGATCGCCACGTCCTCGCCCCTGCGCCGCTGGCAGGCGATGACCCGCCGGGTGGAGAAGGACCGCCCGTCGCGAATGCGGTCGACGGAGTAGCGGATCTCCTCCGCCGGGTCGCCGGGACGCAGGAAGTAGGAGTGCAGGGAGTGCACCCCGCGCTCGCCCGGCACCGTGCGCCCGGCCGCCACGAGCGCCTGACCGGCCACCTGCCCGCCGAAGATGCGCTGCCGCTCGGTGCTCGGCGTCTTCCCGACGAACACGTCGGGCTCCCGCTCGGCGAGGTCGAGCACCGACAGCAGCGCCGCGGCCTGGCTGTCCTGCGGCCGGTCGCTCACGAGTCGGTTCCCACCTCGTGCACCCGGATGAGGTTGGTGGAGCCGACCGTGTTGGGCGGGCTGCCGGCGACGACGACCACCCGGTCACCGACCTGGAGCCGGCCGATCGACAGCAGCGAGAAGTCCACCTGCTCCACCATGTCGTCGGTGTGCTCCACGGCGGGCACCAGGAACGTCTCCACCCCCCAGGAGAGGGCGAGCAGGCTGCGCACCCGGGCGTCCACGGTGAAGGCGAGCAGGGGCTGCCGCGGGTGCAGGGCGGCCAGCCGGCGGGCCGTCTCACCGGTCTGGGTGAAGGTGGCCAGCGCCTTCACGTCCAGCGACTCGCCGATGTCCCGGGCCGCACGGACGATCGCGCCCGACCGGGACCGCGACCGGCGCGCCACCTCGGGCACCCACAGGTGGTCGTTCTCGACCGCGCTGATGATGCGGTCCATCGTGCGGACGGCGCCGATGGGGTACTGCCCCACCGAGGTCTCTCCCGAGAGCATGACCGCGTCGGCCCCGTCGAGCACCGCGTTGGCCACGTCGGAGGCCTCGGCGCGGGTGGGCCGGGAGTTGGTGATCATCGACTCGAGCATCTGGGTGGCGACGATGACCGGCTTGTTGCGCTCCCGCGCGGCCTGGATCGCCCGCTTCTGCACCAGCGGCACCTGCTCGAGGGGGAGTTCGACGCCCAGGTCACCGCGGGCGACCATGATCCCGTCGAAGGCCTCCACGATCGCGTCGAGGTTCCGCACCGCCTCGGGCTTCTCCAGCTTGGCGATGACGGGGACGTACAGGTCCTCCTGATGCATGATGTCGCGGACCAGCGCGACGTCGGTCGGCGAGCGCACGAACGACAGCGCGATGAAGTCCACGCCCAGGTGCAGGGCGAAGCGCAGGTCCCGCTCGTCCTTGTCCGACAGCGGGGGCACGCTCACCGCGACGCCGGGCAACGAGAGGCCCTTGTTGTCGGAGACCTGCCCGCCCTCGACGACGAGGCAGAAGACGTCCGGACCCTCGACCCCCACCACGCTGAGCGAGAGGTTGCCGTCGTCGACCAGCAACCGGTCACCGACCCGGACGTCGTTGGCCAGGTTCTTGTAGGTGGTCGACACCCGCTCGGCGGTGCCGGCGACGTCCTCGACGGTGATGCAGATCTGGCTGCCGGTCTCCCAGCGCACCGGGCCGTCGGCGAACGTGCCCAACCGGATCTTCGGACCCTGCAGGTCGGCGAGGATCGCCACAGCGCGACCGATGCGGTCGGAGGCCTCGCGCACCCGGGCGTAGGCCGACGCGTGGTCCTCGTGCGACCCGTGGCTGAAGTTGAGGCGGGCCACGTCCATCCCCGACTCGACCAGGGCAGTGATCTGTTCGGCGGAGCTCGTGGCCGGGCCGAGGGTGCAGACGATCTTCGCGCGGCGGGACATGGCGATAACGCTAGTGCCCCACCGAAGTGATGCTGCCCGCGGCCCGCCGCGCATGGCGGCCGAGGCGCTCCTCCGGACCGGGACGGCCGTCGGCCGCCGTCCCGGTCCGGAGGGCGCGGTGTCCTAGCGGAGCGCGACCGCCGTCGGGGTGACCGGGCGGGGCAGCATCGACTCGCCCGTCAGCCAGGTGTCGGCGGCGGCGGCCGCGGCGCGGCCCTCCGCGATCGCCCAGACGATGAGCGACTGGCCGCGACCCATGTCACCGGCCACGAAGACCCCGGGCACGGTGGACATGAACGCGTCGTCACGGGTCACGTTGCCGCGCCCGTCGACCTCGACACCGAGGGTGTCGACCAGGCCCTCGCGCTGCGCCCCGGTGAAGCCCATGGCGAGGAAGACCAGGTCGGCGGGGAGCTCGCGCTCGGTTCCCTCGATCTTCTGGAACCGGCCGTCGACCCGCTCCACCTCGTGGAGGAGCAGGGCACGGACGTTGCCGTTCTCGTCGCCGACGAAGCGCTCGGTGTTGACCGAGTAGAGCCGCTCGCCACCCTCCTCGTGCGCGCTGGAGACGCGCATGATCATCGGGTACGTGGGCCACGGGTTGGCGCCCATGTCCCGGCGCTCCGGCGGCGCCGGCATGATCTCCAGCTGGGCGACCGAGGCCGCCCCCTGGCGGTGCGCGGTGCCGAGGCAGTCCGCCCCGGTGTCACCGCCACCGATGATCACGACGTGCTTGCCGTGCGCGTTGATCGGCGGGTCGTCGAGCTCGCCGAGCGCCTGGCGGTTGCCGTACGGCAGGTACTCCATGGCCAGGTGGATGCCGGCCAGCTCGCGGCCGGGGGCGGGCAGGTCACGGCCGACGGTCGCGCCACCGGCCAGGACGACGGCGTCGAAGTCCGCGCGCAGCTGCTCGACCGACAGGTCGCCCTCCCTGCTGCCGCCCACCTCGACCCCGGTGACGAACCGGGTGCCCTCGGCGCGCATCTGGTCCAGCCGCCGGTCCAGGACGGACTTCTCCATCTTGAACTCGGGGATGCCGTAGCGGAGCAGCCCGCCGACCCGGTCGGCCCGCTCGTAGACGGTCACGTCGTGGCCGGCCCGGGTCAGCTGCTGGGCGGCGGCCAGCCCGGCGGGGCCCGACCCGATGACGGCGACCTTCTTGCCGGTCCGCTGGGCCGGGGTCAGCGGGCTCACCCAGCCCTCGTCCCACGCCCGGTCGATGATCTCCCACTCGATCTGCTTGATGGTGACCGGCGACTCCTGCAGGTTCAGCACGCAGGAGCCCTCGCACGGCGCCGGGCAGAGCTTCCCGGTGAACTCCGGGAAGTTGTTCGTCGCGTGCAGCCGCTCGATCGCGTCGTGCCAGTCGTCGCGACGGGCCAGGTCGTTCCACTCCGGGATCAGGTTCGCCACCGGGCAGGCGTGGTGACAGAACGGGATCCCGCAGTCCATGCAGCGGGCAGCCTGCTTGCGCACCTCGGCCGTCGGGAAGAGCGGGTCCTCGCCGTTCTGGCGCCGGCTGTAGACGTCCTTCCAGTCCATGATGCGGAGTTCGACGGGACGTCGCGGCGGAAGGCCGCGCTCGTACTTCAGGAAACCGGTCTGGTCAGCCACGTGCTGCCTCCCTCTGCTGCTCGGTGGTCCGGTGGGCGGTCGGCTCAGCCACGTGCCGCCTCCATCACCGCGCGGTCGACGTCGACGCCGGCCGCCTCGGCGGCACGCCGGGCCTCCAGGGCCCGCCGGTAGTCGCGCGGCATGATCACGCTGAACTGCTCGGACCAGCGACCCCAGTCGGCCAGCAGCGCCTGCGCCACCGGCGAGTCGGTGTCGGCGGCGTAGCGCACCAGCACGTCGCGCAGCCACTGCGCGGACTCCCCGTCCAGCGGCTCGACGTCGACCATCTCGCTGTTCACCCGGTGCCGGGCGAGGTCGAGGACGTAGCCGACGCCGCCGGACATGCCGGCCGCGATGTTGCGGCCGGTGGGGCCGAGGATCACCGCACGGCCACCGGTCATGTACTCCAGCGCGTGGTCGCCCACGCCCTCGACGACGGCGAGCGCCCCGGAGTTGCGGACGCAGAACCGCTCGCCGACCCGGCCCCGCAGGAAGATCTCTCCGCCGGTGGCGCCGTAGCCGATGACGTTGCCGGCGATGACGTTGTCCTCGGCGGCGAAGGACGCCTCCCGGGAGGGACGGACGACGATCCGCCCGCCCGACAGGCCCTTGCCGACGTAGTCGTTGGCGTCACCGAACAATCGCATGGTGATGCCCCGTGGCACGAAGGCGCCGAACGACTGCCCGGCCGACCCGCCGAAGGTGAGGTCGATCGTGCCGTCGGGCAGGCCCTCGCCGCCGAACCGGCGGGTGACCATCGACCCCAGCATCGTGCCGACGGTGCGGTTGACGTTGCGCACCGGCAGCTCGAGGCTGACCGGCCGCGCGTCGAGCAGCGCCCCCTCGCACAGCTGGATCAGGGTCTGGTCCAGCGCGACGTCCAGGCCGTGGTCCTGGCCGCGGACCGCACGTCGCGGGGCGCCCTCGGGCAGCTCCGGAACGGCGAGCATCGGCGAGAGGTCCAGGCCCTGGGCCTTCCAGTGGCCGACGGCCTGCCGGGTGTCGAGCAGCTCGGCGTGGCCCACGGCCTCGTCGATCGACCGGAAGCCCAGCTCCGCCAGGTAGTGGCGTACCTGCTCGGCGAGGAACTCGAAGAACGTGACCACGAACTCCGGGCGGCCGGTGAACCGCTTGCGCAGCTCCGGGTTCTGGGTGGCCACGCCGACCGGGCAGGTGTCGAGGTGGCACACCCGCATCATCACGCAGCCGGAGACCACCAGCGGCGCCGTCGCGAAGCCGAACTCCTCGGCGCCCAGCAGCGCCGCCACGATCACGTCGCGGCCGGTCTTCATCTGGCCGTCGACCTGCACCACGATCCGGTCGCGCAGGCCGTTGGCCAGCAGGGTCTGCTGCGTCTCGGCCAGGCCGAGCTCCCACGGGGAGCCCGCGTGCTTGAGCGAGGTGAGCGGCGCGGCACCGGTGCCTCCGTCGAACCCGGAGATGAGGACGACGTCGGCGTGCGCCTTGCTCACCCCGGCCGCGACCGTGCCGACGCCCACCTCGGCGACCAGCTTGACGTGGACCCGGGCCTCGTTGTTGGCGTTCTTCAGGTCGTGGATGAGCTGCTTGAGGTCTTCGATCGAGTAGATGTCGTGGTGCGGCGGCGGGCTGATCAGCCCGACGCCCGGCGTCGAGTGCCGGGTGCGGGCCACCCACGGGTAGACCTTCCCGCCGGGGAGCTGGCCGCCCTCGCCGGGCTTGGCGCCCTGGGCCATCTTGATCTGGATGTCGTCGGCGTTGACCAGGTACTCGCTGGTGACGCCGAACCGGCCCGAGGCCACCTGCTTGATCGCCGAGCGGCGCAGGTCGCCGTTCGGGTCCGGGGTGAAGCGGTCCGGGTCCTCGCCGCCCTCGCCGGTGTTGGAGCGCCCGCCGAGGCGGTTCATGGCGATGGCGAGCGTCTCGTGGGCCTCCTGCGAGATGGACCCGTAGCTCATGGCGCCGGTGTTGAACCGCTTGACGATCTCGCTGACCGGCTCCACCTCGTCGATCGGCACGGGCGGGCGCACGCCGGTCCTCAGCGTGAAGAGACCGCGGAGCGTGGCGGCGTCCTCGGACATCTTGTCGACGGTCTCGGTGTACTTCTCGAAGACGTCGTACTGCCGCGACCGGGTGGCGTGCTGGAGCAGGAACACCGTCTCGGGGTTGAACAGGTGCACCTCGCCCTCGCGGCGCCACTGGTACTCGCCACCGGTCTCCAGCCGGCGGTGCGCCCGCTCGGTGGGGTTCTCCGGGTAGGCCCGGCGGTGGCGCATGGCCACCTCCTCGGCCAGGACGTCGATGCCCACGCCGCCCAGCGGGCAGGAGGTGCCGGTGAAGTACTCGTCGACCAGCTCCTGCGAGAGACCGACGGCCTCGAAGATCTGCGCCATCGTGTACGAGCCGACGGTGCTGATGCCCATCTTGCTCATGACCTTCAGGACGCCCTTGCCGAGCGCCTTGACCACGTTGCGCACCGCCTGGGCCGGCTCCACGCCGGTCAGGACGCCGTCGCGGATGAGGTCCTCGATCGACTCGAACGCCAGGTACGGGTTGACCGCGGCGGCGCCGTAGCCGAGCAGCAGGGCCACGTGGTGGACCTCGCGGCAGTCGCCGGACTCGACGACGAGGCCGACCTCCATGCGGGTCTTCTCCCGCACCAGGTGGTGGTGCACGGCCGCGGTCATCAACAGCGACGGGATGGGCGCGCGCTTCTCGTCGCAGTCCCGGTCGGAGAGCACGATGATCCGGGCACCGGCGGAGATGGCCTTGGAGACCTTGGTGCGCAGCTGTTCGACCGCCTCGGCCAGCGCGGTCCCGCCGCCGTTCACGTCGAAGTGGCCGGTGATCCGGACGGCGGCGTAACCGGGCAGGTCGCCGTCGTCGTCGATGTGCAGGATCTTGGCCAGCTCGTCGTTGTCGATCACCGGGAACGGCAGGTGCACCTGCCGGCAGGACGCCGGGGACGCCGCGAGCAGGTTCTGCTCCGGGCCGAAGGTGCGGCCGAGGCTGGTCACCAGCTCCTCGCGGATGGCGTCCAGCGGCGGGTTGGTCACCTGGGCGAACAGCTGCCCGAAGTAGTCGTAGAGCAGCCGCGAGCGGTCCGACAGCGAGGCGATCGGGGTGTCGGTGCCCATCGACCCGATCGGCTCGGCGCCGCTGGCCGCCATCGGCGTCACCAGCATGCGCAGCTCCTCCTCGGTGTAGCCGAAGAGCATCTGCCGGCGGATGACCGACTCGTGGCTGGGCCGCGAGCGGCGTCGCTCGGGCAGCGCGGGCAGGTGCACCAGCCCGGCGTGCAGCCAGTCCCCGTACGGCTCGGCGGAGGCGAGAGCGCCCTTGACCTCCTCGTCGGAGACGATCCGCCCGGAAGCGGTGTCGACGAGGAACATGCGGCCCGGCTGCAGCCGGCCCTTGGCGACGACGTCGCCGGCCGGGATGTCGAGCACGCCGACCTCGCTGGCCATGACGACCAGGTCGTCCTTGGTGTGCCACCAGCGGCCCGGGCGCAGACCGTTGCGGTCGAGGACGGCCCCGATCAGCGTGCCGTCGGTGAAGCAGACGGCGGCCGGCCCGTCCCACGGCTCCATGATCGAGGAGTGGAACCGGTAGAAGGCCCGGCGGGCCGGGTCCATCTCGTCGTGGTTCTCCCACGCCTCCGGGATCATCATGAGCACCGCGTGGGGCAGCGAGCGGCCCGAGAGGTGCAGCAGCTCCAGCACCTCGTCGAAGGTGGCCGAGTCGCTGAAGTCGCTGGCGGTGACCGGGAAGATCCGCTCCAGCCCGAGCTCGGACGCCGGACCGGCCGGGCCGTCGAACAGGTGCGTCTCGAGCTTGGCCTCGCGGGCGCGCATGCGGTTGCGGTTGCCCTTGATCGTGTTGATCTCGCCGTTGTGCGCGATGAAGCGGAACGGGTGGGCCAGCGGCCAGCTCGGGAAGGTGTTGGTGGAGAACCGGCTGTGCACCAGCGCGATCGCCGACTCGTAGCGCTCGTCACGCAGGTCGGGGAAGAACAGCGGCAGCTGGTCGGTGGTCAGCATGCCCTTGTAGGTGACCGTCCGCGACGACAGCGAGGTGATGTAGAGCGAGCTGCCGGCGTCCACGGCGGCACGCTCGGCCCGCTTGCGGAGCACGAACGAGCGCCGCTCGAGGCGGGTGACGCCGTGCTGCGCCACGTTCCCGCCGAAGGCCGCGGCGTCGGCGCGGCCGGCCATCGTCTCGGCGACGAACAGCTGGGCGACGTGCGGCATGACCGCGCGGGCCGTGGGGCCGAGGTCGGCGCCCTCGGGGTCGACGGGCACGTCGCGCCAGCCGAGGACGGTCAGCCCCTCCTGGGCGGCGAGGCGGGCGACGTCCTCGACGCGGGCGGCGCGCTCGGCCTCGTCCACCGGCAGGAAGGCGATGCCGACCGAGTACTCGCCCAGCGGCGGCAGGTCGAAACCGACGCTGGCGCGCAGCAGGGCGTCGGGGATCTGGGTGAGGATGCCGGCGCCGTCACCGGAGTTCGGCTCGGCGCCCGCGGCGCCCCGGTGGTCGAGGTTGTGCAGGGCGGTCAGACCGGCCTGCACGATGCGGCGGCTGCGCCGGCCGCGGGTGTCGGCCACGAAGGCGACGCCACAGGCGTCCTTGTCGTTCGCCGGGTCGTACAGACCCTGGGCCGGCGGCACGGCGGAGAAGGGAACTGCCGCGGTGGCGGGGGCGGGAAGGTCGGTCATGTCACTCCCGTCGTCGGCGCACCGTCGTCCCTCGGGCGAGGGTCGGACGGAGGGCGGGGGCCCGGGCCGGAGGTCAAGGGCGGCGGAGATGGCGGCACGTGCGGCGCACGTGGAGCAGGTCGGAACAGGTGCCCCGACCGGCTGTGGCGCGCGAGCCCACCGGTTGGTGCCGGTGAGCCGTCGTCCGCGGGGCAGCGCTGGCCCGGTTCAGACACTACGACCCGTCCAGGATCGCTGGCGAGTCAGCCCGAAGGGTACACAGCCGTAACACCGGTCTGACACGGCCGAAGCCGATCCGTGACGCCGCGGCGGGATATCGGTGAACCCTGGCCGGACCTGCGCGGTTTCCGGGTTCTCAGGCCGTGGACGGCGGGTGGTGATCGTCCTCACGCACGCGGGGAACGGGCGCCTCGGCAGGGGTGTCCGGCCCGGCTGCGGACCGGTCCGCGCTGGTCGTCGCGATCTCCTCACCTCGGGTGATCACCTCGCGCGGGCGGCCGCGCTGCCAGAAGAAGTAGGCCAGCGCCAGCAGGCCGACGATGATCGAGGTGAAGACGTTGAGCCGGACGCCGAAGAAGGTCTCGGCCGGATCGGTGCGCAGCAGCTCGATCCACAGCCGGCCCGCGCAGTAGGCGGTGACGTACAGCGCGAACGCCCGGCCGTGCCCGAGCCGGAACCGGCGGTCGGCCCAGACGACCAGCGCGGCCGCGGCCAGGTTCCACAGCAGCTCGTAGAGGAACGTCGGGTGGAACGTGCCGAGCACGACGGGCTCGCCATCGGCCCCGGTGACCGCCCGCCCGCCGCTCCACTCGTAGATCGTGAGCGCCCACGGCAGGTCGGTGCGGCCGCCGTAGAGCTCGTTGTTGAACCAGTTGCCCAGCCGGCCGATCGCCTGGGCGACCAGCAGCCCGGGAGCCAGCGCGTCGCCGAAGGCGGGCAGCGGGATGCCCCGGCGCCGGCAGGCGATCCAGGCCCCGACGGCCCCCAGCGCGATGGCGCCCCAGATGCCCAGGCCGCCCTCCCAGATGGCGAACGCGCGCAGCGGGTCGCCGCCCTCGCCGAAGTACGGCCGGGGGCTGGAGACCACGTGGTAGAGCCGGCCCCCGATGATGCCGAAGGGCACCGCCCAGACCGCGATGTCGAGGACGTCGCCCGGCGCACCACCCCGGGCCACCCAGCGCCGCTCGGTGAGGAGCACCGCGGCCACGATGCCGGCCACGATGCACAGCGCGTACGCCCGGACCGGGAAGGGGCCGAGCTCCCAGACGCCCTGGGTCGGGCTCGGGATGGCGGCGAGCACGGTCATGCCGGCACCTTCGCACGGACACCGCGGGCCAGGTCGGCGGCGAGCCGCCCGACCGCCTCGGCACCGGCCCGCTCGTCCGGCGCGTCGAGCAGGGCGCGGACGAAGGCCGAGCCGACGATGACGCCGTCGGCGAACCCGGCGACCTCCGCGGCCTGCTCCCCGTTCGAGACGCCCAGGCCGACGCAGACGGCGAGGTCGGGCGCGGCCTCCCGGGTGCGGGCCACCAGCCGCTCGGCGGCGTCGCCCACGGTGGCACGGGCGCCGGTGACCCCCATGGTGGAGGCGGCGTAGACGAACCCGCGGCAGGCGGCGGTGGTGGACCGCAGCCGCGCAGCGGTCGAGGAGGGCGCGACGAGGAACACCCGGTCGAGGTCGGCCGCCTCGGCGGCGGCGATCCAGGCGCCCGCCTCCTCGGGGATGAGATCGGGGGTGATGGCCCCCGCTCCCCCGGCGGCGGCCAGGTCGGTGGCGAAGCGCTCGACGCCGTAGCGCTCGATCGGGTTCCAGTAGCTCATCACGACGGGGACGGCCCCGGCCGCGGCCACCGCCTCGGCCGCGCGGAGCACGGCCGCCATCCCCACACCGGCGCGGACGGCGACGTCCACGGCCTGCTGGATGACCGGGCCGTCCATCCCGGGATCGCTGTACGGGACGCCGATCTCCACGACGTCGGCGCCGTCGCGCACGGCGGCCACCATCGCCGCGATCGACCCCTCGACCGACGGGAAGCCGACCGGCACGTAGGCGATCAACGCGGCGCGCCCCTCCGCCGTGGCGGTGCCGATGCGGTCCTGCAGTCGACTGCCTCCACTCCGGGCTCGCTCCGCCCCTCCGTCGTTCCCGGTAGCGCTCATGCCTGCTCTCCGGCGTCCGGGCCGGCCACGGCCTCGTCGTTGCTGACCGCGCCCTCGGTGGGCTGCTGGTCGGTGTCGAGCCCCGGCCCGGGGTCGACCTCCTCGCGGTCGCCGAGCCCGAACCACCGCGACGCGGTCTCGACGTCCTTGTCGCCGCGCCCGGAGAGGTTGACCAGGAGGAGCGCGCCCGGGCCCAGTTCCCGGCCGAGCTCCATCGCCCCGGCCAGGGCGTGCGCGGACTCGATCGCCGGGATGATGCCCTCGGTGCGGCAGAGCAGGGCGAAGGCCTCCATGGCCTCGGCGTCGGTGACCGCCCGGTACTCGGCCCGCCCGATGTCGTGCAGGTAGGAGTGCTCGGGCCCCACGCCGGGGTAGTCCAGCCCGGCGCTGATGGAGTGCGACTCGATCGTCTGCCCGTTCTCGTCCTGCAGCAGGTACGAGCGGGCGCCGTGCAGCACGCCCGGGGTGCCTGCGGTGATGGTGGCCGCGTGCCGCCCGGTGCCGACGCCGTCGCCGCCGGCCTCCAGGCCGATCAGCCGGACGCCGTCGTCGGGCACGAACGCGGTGAAGATGCCGATCGCGTTGGAGCCGCCACCCACGCAGGCCAGGACGGCGTCGGGCAGCCGCCCCTCCCGCTCGAGCACCTGTCCGCGGGCCTCGTCGCCGATGACCCGCTGGAAGTCGCGGACCATCGCCGGAAAGGGGTGCGGCCCCGCCACGGTGCCGAAGACGTAGTTGGTCGTCCCGACGTTGGTGACCCAGTCGCGGAACGCCTCGTTGATGGCGTCCTTGAGGGTGCGCGAGCCGGTGGTGACGGGGATGACCTCGGCGCCGAGCAGCCGCATGCGCGCCACGTTGAGCGCCTGGCGCCGGGTGTCCTCCTCGCCCATGTAGACGGTGCAGGACAGGCCCAGGAGCGCCGCGGCGGTCGCCGTCGCCACGCCGTGCTGGCCGGCGCCGGTCTCGGCGATGACCCGCTGCTTGCCGATCCGCTTGGTCAGCAGCGCCTGGCCGAGCACATTGTTGATCTTGTGCGAGCCGGTGTGGTTGAGGTCCTCCCGCTTGAGCAGGACCCGTGCCCCGCCGCAGTGCTCGGCGAACGTGGGCACCTCGGTGACCGCGCTGGGCCGGCCGGTGTAGTCCCGCTGCAGCCGGGCGAACTCGGCGAGGAAGGCAGGGTCGACGCGCATGGCCTCGTAGGCCTCGGTCAACTCGTCGAGCGCGGCGATCAGCGCCTCGGGGACGAACCGGCCGCCGAAGACCCCGAAGTGCCCCGTCGGGTCGGGCCAGCCCGGCCGGGCCGGCAGGGGGAGCGCTCCGGGCGGCTGCAGCGAACTGGTGGTCATGCGCCCAGTGTCCCGCGCCGCAGTGGCCCTCCTGCAGGGGCCCGCCGCGAGCGTGCGAGCGGTGGGGGCAGGAGGGCCTCTTTCAGCGGGTGGTGCGGGGGGTGGCCGGGTGCGCGCCGGCCGTGACCAGGTCGGCGACCGCCTGCCGCGGATCGCCCGCGGTGACCAGGCCCTCGCCGACGAGGACGGCGTCGGCCCCGGCAGCGGCGTACCCGATCAGGTCGTGCGGACCGCGGACACCGGACTCGGCGACCTTGACGACGTCCGACGGCAGCCCCGGCGCGATCTTCTCGAAGGTCGAGCGGTCGACCTGGAGGGTGGTGAGGTCGCGGGCGTTCACACCGATGACCGACGCCCCGGCCGCCATGGCGCGGTCGGCCTCGGCCTCGGTGTGCACCTCGACCAGCGCCGTCATGCCCAGGGACTCCACCCGCTCGAGCAGGCCCACCAGGACGTTCTGCTCGAGGGCGGCCACGATCAGCAGGACGACGTCGGCCCCGTGGGCACGGGCCTCGTGCACCTGGTAGCTGCTGACGATGAAGTCCTTGCACAGCACCGGCACCTCGACCACCGCGCGCACGGCGGCGAGGTCGGCGTGCGAGCCGCCGAAGCGCCGCCGCTCGGTGAGCACGGAGATGACCCGGGCCCCACCGGCGGCGTACTGCTGGGCGAGCCGGGCGGGGTCGGCGATGTCGGCCAGGTCGCCCTTGCTCGGGCTGCGCCGCTTCACCTCGGCGATGACGCCGACGCCGGGGGCCCGCAGGGCCGCCAGCGCGTCGCGCGCCGGCCGGGCCGCCTGGGCGGCGGCCTTCACCTCGTCCAGCGGCGTGGCGGCCTGGCGGACGGCGAGGTCGGCACGGACACCGGCAACGATCTCCTCGAGCACGTTCACGGCGTGGTCGCAGCCTCGGCCGAGGTCAGGTGCTCGTTCACCGGCGCCACTGCCTCTCGTACGTCGATCCCGGGCGGATGGGTGGACCCACTCTAAAGGCGCGCCGGATGCCTCCCGGCCCGGGGGCGGGCGGCACGGATCCGGCCGGTTCCGCTATACGCCGGGCCCGGTCCGGGGTGCCGGCGGTGGCTCGGTCGGGTCCTCGCCGCGGTCGAGCGCCTTCCAGACGTCGTCGGCGCGCTCCTCGGTCGACCGCGCCGTCGCCGCCCCGGCGGTGCGCTCGTAGCGCCGGCCCATCGCCGGCCAGGTGCCCCCGCGCAGCGCGGCCAGCAGTCCGACGGCGACGGCCAGGACACCGGCGACCCCGGCCAGCACCGGCCAGCCCACCGCGACGTCCACGGTCGTGCCGGTCACGCTGGTGCCGCCCACGCCGGGCAGGTCCGCCGCGGCGTCGGCCACTCCTCCGGTGAGCACCCGGACGCCCGACCACAGCAGGGCACCACCTGCGGCCGCCATCAGCAGGCCGACCACCACCCGGCCGCTGCCGCGCACCGCCAGCAGGGCCACCGCCGCGGCCAGCAGGACCAGGCCGGCGGCGGTCACCAGCGGCGCTGCGTCGCCCCCGGACAGCGTTCCGGACACCGGCGGCAGGGGCGCGCGGCGCTCCGCGGTCACGTCGGCCCAGCGCTGGCCGGCCGCCGACAGCGCGAGCGCACCGGCCAGGACCGCGCCCACGACGACGCTCGCGAGCTCCCGCCGGGTGCCGCCGGTCGGGTCCCGTACGCCCTCGGGCGCCGTCACCCCGCCCCCGCGGACAGCTCCCGCAGCCCCTCCGCCGTCGCGATGGCCGACAGCACCGCACGGGCCTTGTGCCGGGTCTCGGCCTCCTCGGCCGCCGGGTCGCTGTCGGCGATGATGCCCGCGCCGGCCTGGACGTAGGCCCGCCCCTGGTGGAGGACGGCGGTGCGGATGGCGATCGCCATGTCCATGTCGCCGCTGGCGTCGACGTAGCCGACGGTGCCCGCGTACAGCGCCCGCCGGGTCGGCTCAAGGCTCTCGATGATCGTCATCGCGCTCGGCTTGGGGGCGCCGGAGACCGTGCCGGCGGGGAACGTGGCGTCGAAGACGTCCAGGGCGTCGCGGCCGGGGCTGACCTCGCCGGTGACGGTGGACACCAGGTGCATGACGTGGCTGTAGTGCTCCACGCGCATGAAGTCCGGCACCTCCACGCTGCCGGGGACGCAGACCCGCCCCAGGTCGTTGCGTGCGAGGTCGACGAGCATGACGTGCTCGGCCCGCTCCTTGGGGTCGGCGAGCAGCCCCTCGGCCAGGCGTGCGTCCTCCTCCGGGGTCGCGCCGCGCGGCCGGGTGCCGGCCGGCGGGTGCACGACCGCCGAGGACCCGGTCACCGTCACCAGCGCCTCGGGCGACGAGCCGACGACCTCGAACGCGGTCTTCCGGCCGGCGAAGCGCAGCAGGTACATGTACGGCGACGGGTTGGTCGCCCGCAGCACCCGGTAGAGGTCGAGCGCGTCGACGTCGGTCTCCAGCTCGAACCGCTGGGCCAGCACCACCTGGAAGGCGTCGCCGGCCCGGATGTGCTCGCGCACCCGCTCCACGCCGTCCTGGAAGACGCCGGGCGCCAGGTTGCTGCGCACGGCCGGCGGGACGTCCACGGGCTCGAACACGGCGACCGCCGGGGCGGCCGGGGCGACCAGCGCTCCGGCCATGGCGTCCAGACGGGCGACGGCGTCGTCATAGCCGCCCGCCGCGGTCCCCGCGCTCCCGAGGGCGTTGGCGATGAGCAGCACCGACCCGTCGGT
The DNA here is from genome assembly GCF_054051055.1 of Blastococcus sp. SYSU DS0973. NCBI lineage: Bacteria > Bacillati > Actinomycetota > Actinomycetes > Geodermatophilales > Geodermatophilaceae > Blastococcus > Blastococcus sp. SYSU DS0973. The sequence continues at coordinate 55,987 of NZ_JBJHAN010000007.1, read as the reverse complement.
GTGGTCGAGCACGGCCAGGTCGGTGACCAGCATCAGCGCGAGCTCGGGCATGCCCAGGTCGTCGTCGCTGGTCTGCGGCAGCCGCTCGAGGCGACGGACGACGTCGTAGCCGAGGTAGCCCACCAGGCCACCGGTCAGCGGCGGCAGCTCCGGGGCGCGGGGCGACCGCAGCCGGCGCGCGAGCACGCGGACGGCCTCCAGCGGATCGGCGGGGAGTTCGTCGGTGAGCCCGGGGACCTCCTCGCCCAGCCACTGGGTGCGGCCGTCGCGCTCGGTCAGGACGCCGGCGGCGCGCACGCCCACGAAGCTGTACCGCGCCCACCGCTTGCCCTGCTCGGCCGACTCCAGCAGGAGCGTCCCGGAACGGTTGCCGGCCAGCTTCCGGTAGACCCCGACGGCGGTCTCGCCGTCGGCCAGCAGCCGGCGGGTGACCGGCACCATGCCCCGCCCACCGACCCGGCCCAGCGCCGCGAACTCCTCGCGCGACGGGGAGGTGACGCCGAACCTCACGTGGCGACCCCCTGCACCACGGTCAGCGGCCGGTGGAAGCAGCTGCGCTCACCGGTGTGGCAGGCGGCGCCCTCCTGGTCGACCAGCACGAGCAGCGCGTCGCCGTCGCAGTCGACGCGGACGTCGCGGACCCACTGGCGGTGGCCCGAGGTCTCGCCCTTCACCCAGTACTCCTCCCGGCTGCGCGACCAGTACGTGGCCCGGCCGGAGGTCAAGGTGCGCCGGAGCGCCTCGTCGTCCATCCAGGCGAGCATGAGCACCTCGCGGGTGTCGTGCTGCTGGACGACTGCGGCGACCAGCCCGGCGGGGTCGCGGCGCAGCAGCGCGGCGACCTCGGGGGCCAGCGCTCGTTCGGTGGGCACGCTCGCGGACATGCCTCAAGTGTGCCGTGCGGGCAGGTCAGGGCTGCGGGGCGGTGAACCAGTGCCGTCCGCCGCCGAAGAGGACCAGACCGAGGGCGACCAGCGGGGCGGCCGCGAAGAAGAGGCTGAGCGCGACCACCACGCCGCCGAGGTCCTGGCCTGCCGCCGCCGGGCCCAGCAGGTCGCTCAGCTGTGCCCACCAGTACACGGTGAGCAGGAGCTGCACGCCGTGCGCCGTGAGCAGCACCAGCCAGGCGACGCGGGTGCGCCGGACCAGCGCCAGGATGCCGGCGACCACGAGCAGCGCCACCGATGCGAGCTGGACGATCGAGAGCACGTCGCCCTCGCGGGCGAACTCGTAGGCCTGGGCAGGGGCTGCGGTCGGGCTCTCCTCGATCGCGAGCTCCGCGAGCGAGGCGAAGAACCACACGTACAGCGAGGCGATCAGCACCAGCAGCGCCTGGACGAAGGTGAGCACCGCCGCCCCGATCACCTGGCCGGGCCGGCGGCCGGGCCGCGACGCACCGGGATAGGCCGCACCCGGGTAGGGCGCACCCGGGTACGGCGCGCCCGGGTAGGGCCCCGGGTAGCCGTAGGGCGGCGGCGGCCCGTAACCCCACGGCGGGGGCGCGCCGTACGGCGCCGGCGTCCCGTAGGCGTACGGCGACGTGGTGGGCGGCGGCCCGGTGTAGGCGGGCCCCGGCTCGGTCGGCGTCGCCGGGTCCGACCAGGGATCGCGCGGCGCGCTCACAGCGCGGCCGCGAGCGCCCGGCCCACGACCCGGCCGGAGAAGAGGCAGCCGCCGAGGAAGGTGCCCTCGAGCGAGCGGTAGCCGTGCACGCCGCCACCGCCGAAACCGGCGACCTCGCCGGCCGCGTGGAGCCCGGGGAACACCTCGCCGCCGGGCCGCAGCACGCGGCCGGACAGGTCGGTCTCCAGACCGCCGAGGCTCTTGCGGGTGATGAGGTTGAGCCGGACGGCGATCAGCGGGCCGGCCTCCGGGTCGAGCAGCCGGTGCGGCGGGGCCACGCGGATGAGCTTGTCCCCGAGGTAGGTGCGGGCACCCCGGATGGCGGCGACCTGCAGGTCCTTGGTGAAGGGGTGGGCGATCTCCCGGTCGCGGGCCACGACCTCCCGCTCCACCTGGGCGAGGTCGAGTTCGGGCGTCCCGCCGGTGACGCGGTTCATGCCGGCGACGAGCTCGGGCAGGGTCCGGGCGACGACGAAGTCCTCCCCCTTGTCCAGGAACGCCTGCACCGGACCGGAGACACCGGCCTTGACCCGGTCGAGCAGCAGCTTGACGTCCTTGCCGGTGAGGTCGGGGTTCTGCTCGGAGCCCGACAGCGCGAACTCCTTCTCCACGATCCTGTGCGTGGCGACGAACCAGGTGTGCTCGTACCCGGTCTGCCCGACGTGGGCGAGGGTGCCGAGGGTGTCGAACCCGGGGAAGAGCGGAACGGGCAGCCGCTGCCCGGTGGCGTCGAGCCACAGCGACGACGGGCCGGGGAGGATCCGGACGCCGTGCCGCGCCCAGACCGGCGAGTGGTTGGCGATGCCCTCGGTGTAGTGCCACATCCGGTCGCCGTTGACCATGCTCGCGCCGGCGGCCACGGTGGCCTGCTGCATGCGCCCGTCGACGTGCGCGGGAACGCCGGAGAGCAGCCGCTGCGGTGCGGGACCCAGCCGGGCCGGCCAGTTCTCCCGGACCAGGTCGTGGTTGCCACCGATCCCCCCGGAGGTGACGACGACGGCCTGCGCGAGGAACTCGAACTCCCCGACCTCCGTGCGGGAGCTCGCCTCACCGCGGGCGACGGCGCTCGGCTCGAGGACGGCGCCGCGCACGCCGGTCACGGCCCCGCCGCGGACCACCAGCTCCGACACCCGGTGCCGGAACCGCAGCTGCACCAGGCCCGCCTCGGCCGCGGCCCGCACCCGGCGCTCGAACGGCGCGACGATCCCCGGCCCGGTGCCCCACACGATGTGGAAGCGCGGCACCGAGTTGCCGGGGCCGGTGGCGGTGTAGCCGCCGCGCTCGGCCCAGCCGACGACCGGGAAGAACCCGACACCCTGCTCCTTGAGCCAGGCACGCTTCTCGCCGGCGGCGAACTGCAGGTAGGCCTCGGCCCACTGCCGCGGCCAGTGGTCGGTGTCCCGGTCGAAGCCGGCGGTGCCGAACCAGTCCTGCCGGGCGAGCTCCAGCGAGTCGTGCACGCGCAGCCGCCGCTGCTCCGGCGAGTCGACCAGGAACAGCCCACCGAAGGACCACCACGCCTGCCCGCCCAGGGACGCCTCGGGCTCCTGGTCGACCAGGATCACCCGCTTGCCGGCGTCGGCCAGTTCAGCGGTGGCGACCAGGCCGGCCAGCCCCGCCCCCACCACGACGACGTCGGCCTCGAAGCTGTCGGTGCGCGCGCTCACACCGGGGACGCTAGCGGGGAGCGAGGGCGTCGCGCGCCCCCCTGCCGGGCGAGTTGCCCGGGCGCGGCACCCGCCGGTCAGCCGATCGCCGGCTCGGGCTCGCCGGCCGACGACCGCCGCCACGAGGCGTGCAGCCGGGCGTAGGGACCCTCGGCGTCCACCAGCTCCGCGTGCGTGCCGCGCTGGACGACGCGCCCGGCGTCGACGACCAGCACCTCGTCGGACCGCTCGGCCGTCGAGAGCCGGTGCGCGATGGTGAGGGTGGTGCGGCCGGCGGTCAGGGCGTCCAGCGCCCGGGTCAGCCGCTGCTCGGTGGCGGGGTCGACGGCGCTGGTCGCCTCGTCGAGCACCAGGAGGTCGGGGTCGGCGACGTAGGCCCGGGCGACGGCGACCAGCTGCCGCTCGCCGGCCGACAGGGACTCACCGCGCTGGCCCACCGCCGTCGAGACGCCGTCGGGCAGCCCGGCGAGCCAGGTGCCCAGCCCCAGGTCGCCGAAGGCGGCGACGGCGTCGGCGTCGGTCATGCCGGGGCGGCCGTAGCGGACGTTCTCGGCGACGGTCGCGTCGAAGAGGAACCCGTCCTGCGGCACCATCACCACCCGGGCGCGCAGCGACGCGAACGCCACGTCGGCCAGCGGCACCCATCCGCCCGTGTCGGAGCCGAGCAGCACCCGGCCGGCGACCGGGTCCATGAGCCGGGTGACCAGCTTGGCGAACGTCGTCTTCCCCGAACCCGTCTCGCCCACGATCGCCACCCGCGTGCGCGGGGCGATGGTGAGGTCGACGTCGTCCAGCGCCGGGCGGGCACCCGGCGCGTAGCGGAAGGTGACGGAGTCGAAGCGGACGCCGAGCGGCCCCTCCGGAAGGGCGCGCACCCGGTCGGGGGCGGCGACGGCGGGGTCGCGGACGTCGGGCTCGGTGTCGACCACGTCGAGGACCCGGCGGAAGCCGGCGACGGCGTTCTGCGCCTCGTTGAGCACCTCGCTGGCGGTCTGCACCGGGGCGACGAACAGGGTGACGAGGAAGAGGAACGCGACGAGCGTGCCGGCGGTGATGTCACCGGCCAGGCCGAGCAGCACCCCCACGACCACCACGGCGGCGTTGGCCAGCGCGGCCACGAACTCGCCGCTGACGAAGACGGCGGCGGTGACCTTCTGCGCGTCCACCTGGGCGCGGTAGTGCCGGTCGATGGCGGCGTCGAGCCGGGCGGCGGTGCGGGCACGCACCCCGTAGGCGCGCACCGTGGGGGCGCCGACCACCGACTCGGCGACCGCGGCGAGCACGTCGCCGACCCGCTGCCGGACCACGCCGTAGACCCGCACCAGCCGCTGGGCGAACCAGCGGACGGCGAACGCCAGCGGCACGAAGCAGACCAGCACCAGCACGGTCAGCTGCCAGGAGTAGACGGCCATGACCACGGTCGCGACGAGGAGCTGCCCGATGCTCACCAGGCCCAGCACCCCGCCCCACTGCATGAACACCGACAGCTGGTCGACGTCGCTGGTCACCCGGGAGACCAGGGAGCCGCGTCGCTCGCCCTGCTGGTGCAGCACCGAGAGGTCGTGCACGTGCCGGAAGGCGCGGGCGCGCAGGTTGGCCAGCGCGGTCTCCGTCGTCCGGAACAGCCGGACGTTCATCCGGTAGACCGCGACGGCGGTGACCAGCACGACCAGCGCGCAGCCGGCGATCAGCCAGGTGACCCTCTCCAGGTGGGCGCCGCCGGGGGCCGCCAGCCCGCGGTCGATGACCTGCTGGACGGCGATGGGCACGACCACCCGGCCGGCGGTGGCGACCAGGGCCAGGGCGAAGGTCACCGGGAGCCCGCGCCGGAACTCGGGCATCATCCGCAGCCCGCGCCGGAGGGTCGCCAGCGCGCCCTCGGTGCGCTGCACGGGCTCGCTCACGCCGCCACCTCGGCCTGGGAGTAGGCGCGCACCAGCGCCGCGTAGCCAGGCACCGCGGCGAGCAGCTCCTCGTGGGTGCCCCGGGCGACGGCGCGCCCGTCGGCGAGCCACACCACCTCGTCGGCGAGCGCGATGGTCGCCTGCCGGTAGGCCACGACCACGACCGTGGTCGGGGTCTCGCTGCCCCGCAGGGCGTCGAGGATGCGGGCCTCGACGGCGGGGTCGACGGCGCTCGTGGCGTCGTCCAGCACGAGCAGCCGGGGACGGCGGACCACGGCGCGGGCCAGCGCCAGCCGCTGCCGCTGACCGCCGGACAGCGAGGCACCGCGCTCCCCCACCCGGGTGTCCAGGCCCTCGGGCAGCGATGCGACGAACTCGTCGGCCGCGGCCACGCGCAACGCCGTCCACACCTCGTCGTCGGAGAAGGGGGCGCCGAGGGTGACGTTGCCGCGGACGGTGTCGTCGAAGAGGAAGGCGCTCTGGGCGACGAACGCCGCCTGGGCGCTCACCTCGCCCTCGCGCAGCCGGCGCAGGTCGACCCCGTCGAGCAGCACGCCGCCGTCGGCGGGGTCGACCAGACGCACGAGCAGGCCGGCCAGGGTGGACTTGCCCGATCCGGTGGGCCCGACCACGGCAACCGTGCGCCCGGCCGGCACGTCGAAGGTGACCGCGTGGAGGGTCGGGCGGGACACCCCGTCGAAGGTGAAGCCGACGTCGCGCACGCCGACGCCGGCCCCGCCGGCCGCCGCGGCGGCGGTGTCCGGCCCGTAGGGCGTCTCCCCCGTCGCCTCGAGCACGGGGGTGACCCGGTCGAAGCCGGCCAGGGCCCGGGGCAGATCGGCCAGCACCCAGCCGATGGCACGGATCGGCAGCGCCAGCGAGGTGAACAGGTAGGCGATGGAGACCAGCTCGCCGGCGTCGGTGGCGCCGTCGGCGACCCGGCCGGCCCCGATGAGCAGGACGGCGAGCGTGCCGAGGTTCGGCAGGGCCTCCATCAGCGGGTCGAACAGCCCGCGCACCCGGCCCACGGCGATCAGCCCGTCGCGCAGTTCCTCGGCCCGGGCGGTGAAGCGCTCGGTCTCGGTGTCCTCCCGGCCGAGCGTCTTCACCACGAGCGCGGCGTCGAAGCTCTCGTGCGCGATCTCGCTGACCTCGGCCCGCAGCTGCTGCGCGCGCTGCATCCGCGGGCTCATCACCTGCGAGTAGACGACGTTGGCGGCGAAGACCAGCGGGAAGACGACCAGACCGACGAGGGCGAGCAGCGGGTCGGTGAGCACGAGCGCGACGCTGGTGATCGCGATCATCACCAGCGCTCCGCAGGCGAAGGGCAGCGGCGCGACGAAGAACCAGGCCGACTCGACGTCGGAGTTGGCGTTGGAGAGCAACTGCCCGGTGGGGTGGCGCTGGTGCCAGGAGAGCGGGAGGCGCAGGTACTGCCCGGTGACGCGGCGGCGGTACTCCGCCTGCAGCCGGTAGCTCATGACGCCGGCGAACAGCCGGCGGCCGAGGATGCCGAGGATCTTCAGCAGCGCGACCCCGACGATGGCGACGGCGGCCAGGGTGAGCGCGGTCGCGGTGGTGGCGCCCTCGTCGAAGGAGGGCAGCAGCACCCGGTCGGTGATCTCGCCGATCACGTACGCGCCGGCCACCGTCATGGCGCCGTAGAGGCTGCTGGCGAGCAGCGCGAGGGTGAACATGCCCGGCTGCTCGCGGACGGCCCGGCCGATGTGGCGGAGCCCGCGGCGCACGACGGCGTCTCGGCGGCGGGACACGGGGCTCCTCGGGGTCGTGGCTGCGACCAGCATGCCACGCAGTCGTTAGGCGGGCTAAGCGATGCCGCTGGTCCGCCCGGCCGGGTTTCGCCATCCGGGCTCCCTCGGTAACTACGCGAGGTGAGCGCCTCTTCCCTCCCCCTTCCGGACCGCGAGCGCGCGGCGCTCGCCGACCTGCTGGACGAGCTCGGTCCCGACGCGCCGACCTGCTGCGAGGGGTGGACCACCGCCCACCTCGCCGCGCACCTGGCCGTCCGCGACCGGCGCCCCGACGCCCTCCCGGGCTACGGCCTGGAGATGCTGCCCGGCGGGCAGCGCCTGGCCTGGTGGTCGCACCGGCTCGAGGACCGGCTGCGCGACTCCACGCCCTACGGCGAGGTGGTCGACCGGGTGCGCAGCGGGCCGCCGCCGTGGTCGCCGATGGCCCTGCCGGCCGCCGCGGAGGCGTTCAACGTCTCGGAGTTCGCGATCCACCACGAGGACGTCCGCCGGGCCCAGCCCGGCTGGGAGCCACGGGTGCTGCCCCGCGAGGACCAGGACCAGCTGTGGGGCGGGCTGCGTCTCTACGCCCGGCACGCCGCCGGGCGCCGCGGCCTGGTGCTGCGCCGCGCCGACGTCCCCGGCGAGGAGAAGCGCCTCGGCGGCGGCGGGCGCACGGTCACCGGGGAGCCGCTGGAGCTCATGCTGTGGGCCTCTGGCCGCCGGGACGTCGCCCGGGCGGAGATCTCCTAGCGGCTGGGGGCCGCGTCCAGCGGGACGGAGCGGACCGCGCCCCGGTCCGCGGACTGCGCGAAGGCGGCGTAGGCACGCAGCGCCGTGGAGACCGGTCGCTCCCGGTCGCGCGGCCGGTAGCCCTGCCCAGCCTCCAGCGCGGCCCGACGGGCGGCCAGCTCGGCCTCGCCCACCTCGAGGGTGATGCCGCGACCCGGGATGTCGATCGTCACGGGATCACCGTCCTCGACCAGGGCGAGAACGCCGCCGGCCGCCGCCTCGGGCGAGACGTGTCCGATCGACAGGCCCGAGGTGCCGCCGGAGAAGCGCCCGTCGGTCACCAGCGCGCAGGCCGCCCCCAGGCCCCGGCCCTTGAGGAACGAGGTCGGGTAGAGCATCTCCTGCATCCCCGGGCCGCCGCGGGGGCCCTCGTAGCGGACGACCACGACGTCACCGGCCCGCACCCGGCCGGTGAGGATGGCGTCGACGGCCTCCTCCTGCGACTCGACGACCACCGCCGGGCCGCTGAACCGGAGGATCGACTCGTCCACTCCGGCGGTCTTCACCACGCACCCGTCGACGGAGAGGTTCCCGCGCAGGACCGCCAGGCCGCCGTCGGTGCTGTAGGCCGCGGCGGCCGAGCGGATGCAGCCACGCTCCGCGTCGAGGTCGAGGCTCTCCCAGCGCTCCGACTGGGAGAACGCCGTCGCGGAGCGCCGGCAGCCGGGTGCGGCGTGGAACAGCTCGACGGCCTCACGGGTCGCCCGCCCACCGCGGACGTCCCAGTCGTCCAGCCAGCTGCGCAGGTCCGGGGAGTGCACCGTCCGGACGTCGCGGCGGAGCAGCCCGGCCCGGTCGAGCTCACCGAGGATCGCGGGGACACCGCCGGCGCGGTGCACGTCCTCGACCAGGTGGGGGCCGTTGGGCGCGACCTTGGCCAGGCACGGGGTGCTGCGGGAGATCCGGTCGACGTCGTCGAGCGTGAAGTCCAGCTCCGCCTCGGAGGCGGCGGCGAGCAGGTGCAGGATCGTGTTGGAGGAGCCGCCCATGGCGATGTCCATGGCCATGGCGTTCTCGAAGGCGGCGGCGCCGGCGATCGCGCGCGGGAGCACCGCGGCGTCGTCCCGCTCGTAGTGGGCACGGACCAGCTCCATGACCGTGGTGCCCGCGGCCTCGTACAGCTCCCGGCGGGCGGTGTGCGTGGCCAGCGTGGTCCCGTTGCCGGGGAGGGCGAGGCCGAGCGCTTCGGTGAGGCAGTTCATCGAGTTGGCGGTGAACATGCCCGAGCAGGATCCGCAGGTGGGGCAGGCGGCCTCCTCGATGCGGCCGAGGTCCTCGTCGGAGACCGCCGCGCTGGCGGAGTCGGCGATGGCCGTGACGAGGTTCAGGCCGGTGCGCACGGTGCCGTCGACCAGCGTCGCCGTCCCGCCTTCCATCGGACCGCCGGAGACGAAGACGGTGGGGACGTCCAGCCGCAGCGCGGCCATGAGCATGCCGGGCGTGATCTTGTCGCAGTTGGAGATGCAGACCAGCGCGTCGGCGCAGTGCGCCTGGACCATGTACTCGACCGAGTCGGCGATCAGATCGCGGGAGGGCAGCGAGTAGAGCATCCCGCCGTGCCCCATCGCGATGCCGTCGTCGACGGCGATGGTGTTGAACTCCCGCGGCACGCCGCCGGCCGCGGCGACGGCCTCGGACACGATCCGGCCGACCGGTTGCAGGTGGGTGTGGCCGGGGACGAACTCGGCGAAGCTGTTGGCGACGGCGACGATCGGCTTGCCCAGGTCGGCGCCGTCGACGCCCGCGGCGCGCAGCAGAGCGCGCGCACCGGCCATGTTCCTGCCGGAGGTGACCGTCCGGGAGCGCAGCGGGGGCATGGGACCAGGAGGCCACGTCCCGACGCCGGGACGGTAGACGCTGCCACTACCAGTAGTGCCACTACTAGGTTCGGGGCATGACGAGGGAGGCCCGGCGCAAGGAGCTCGGCACCTTCCTGCGCAACCGGCGGCTCGCCCTGTCACGGCAGGACTTCGGGCTGCCGAGCCCGGCGCGGGCGCGGGGCACGGGCTTGCGCCGGGAGGAGGTCTCGGCCTTCGCCGGGGTGAGCGTCACCTGGTACACGTGGCTGGAGCAGGGGCGGGACATCAACCCGTCCCGGCAGGTCCTCGAGGCGCTCGGCCGGGTGCTGCGCCTGACGGCGTCGGAGACGGCCTACCTGCTTTCTCTCGGCGGCTACGCATCCCGGCCGCCGGACGAGGACGCGCGCGTTCACGACGTCGCCCCGCCGCACATCCAGCGGCTGCTCGACAGCCTGGCCTTCCCCGCCTTCGCGGTGGCCGCGGACTGGACCATCGTCGGCTGGAACGCCCCGTACGCCGCCCTCTACTCGCGGATCACCACCCTGGACCCGGCCGACCGGAACCTGCTGTGGGTGGTCTTCACCGATCCCCACCTGCGCGACATGCTGCCCGACTGGGCGCACGCCAACCGGCACTTCGTGGCCGAGTTCCGCGCCGAGTCCGGCGCCCGGCTGGGGTCGAGCGCCCACTCGGCGCTGATCGCCCGCCTGGCCGAGGCCAGCGCGGAGTTCCGCGAGCAGTGGGCCGACCTGACCGTCGAGGGCTTCACCTCGCGCCGCCGCAGGTTCGTGCACCCGACGGCCGGCGTGCTGGACTTCGAGCACCACCGGCTGGTGCCCTCGGACCACCCGGACCTGCACATCGTCGCCTACGTCCCCGAGCGCGGCAGCGGAACCGCGGCCTGGGTCGCGGGCCTCGCGACCTAGCCGAGCGGGTGGTCGGCCTCGGCGCGCACCGGTAGCCCGGCGGCGGCCAGCGCGCCCTTCACGTCGCCGATCCGCAGCACGCCGAAGTGGAAGACGCTGGCGGCCAGCACCGCGTCGGCACCGGCCTCGACGGCGGGCGGGAAGTGCTCGGAGGCGCCCGCTCCCCCGCTGGCGATCAGCGGCACGGAGACCTCGCGGCGCACCTGGGAGATCAGGTCGGTGTCGAACCCCGCCCGGGTGCCGTCGGCGTCCATGGAGTTGAGCAGGATCTCCCCCGCCCCCAGCTGCGCAGCCCGGATGCACCACTCGACGGCGTCCTGGCCGGTGCCGCGGCGCCCGCCGTGCGTGGTGATCTCGAAGCCGGACTCGGTCTGCGCGCCGTCCCGGCAGCGGCGGGCGTCGAGGGAGAGCACCAGCACCTGGTTGCCGAACCGGTCGGCGATCTCGGCGATCAGCTCCGGCCGGGCCACCGCGGCGGTGTTGACGGCGACCTTGTCCGCGCCCGCGCGCAGCAGCCGGTCGACGTCGTCGGGGCTGCGCACGCCGCCGCCGACGGTCAGGGGGATGAAGACGCTCTCCGCCGTCCGGCTCACCACGTCGTAGGTGGTCGCGCGGTCGCCGGAGCTGGCGGTGATGTCGAGGAAGGTGAGCTCGTCGGCCCCCTCGGCGTCGTAGACCCGGGCCATCTCCACCGGGTCGCCGGCGTCGCGGAGGTCGACGAAGTTGACGCCCTTCACCACCCGGCCGGCGTCGACGTCCAGGCACGGGATGACGCGGACCGCGAGGCTCACGCCGGCACCCCGCGCACGGCGTCCGCCTCGATCTCCACCAGCAGCGCCGGGTCGATCAGCGCCGACACCTCGACCATCGTCGCCGCCGGCCGGATGTCGCCGAAGACCTCGCCGTGGGCCCGGCCGACCTCCTCCCAGCGGCCGATGTCGGTGACGTACACCCGGGTCCGGACGACGTCGGCGAGGCTGAACCCGGCCCGCTGCAGCGACGTCCCGATGGTGGTGAGGATCTGGCGGGTCTGCGCGGCGGCGTCGCCGGGGTGCACGACGGAACCGTCGACGGTGGCCGTGGTGCCGCTGACCCAGGCCGTGTCGCCGCGGACGACGATCCGGCTGTAGCCGATCACCGGCTCCCAGGGGTTGGCCGAGCCCAGGTTGAGCACCGTCATGCCAGGTCCTCGGTGAGCCGCAGCGCCTCCGGCAGGGTGAACTGACCGGCGTAGAGCGCCTTGCCGACGATGGCGCCCTCCACCCCGATCGCGGCGAGGCCCGCGAGCGCGCGGATGTCGTCGAGGGAGCTCACGCCGCCCGAGGCGACGACCGGGCGCGGGGTGGCGGCGCAGACCTCGCGCAGCAGGTCCAGGTTCGGGCCCTTGAGCGTGCCGTCCTTGGTGATGTCGGTGACCACGTAGCGGGCGCAGCCCTCCGCGTCGAGGCGGGCGAGGGTCTCGTAGAGCTCACCGCCCTCCTTGGTCCAGCCGCGGGCGGCCAGCCGGGTGCCGCGGACGTCGAGGCCGACGGCGATCCGGTCGCCGTGCTCGGCGATGGCCCGGGCACACCACTCCGGCGATTCGAGCGCGGCGGTGCCGAGGTTCACCCGGCGGCAGCCGGTGGCCAGGGCGGCGGCCAGCGACTCGTCGTCCCGGATGCCGCCGGACAGCTCGACGTCGACGTCGAGCTCGCCGACGACGCGGGCGAGCAGCTCCCGGTTGCTGCCGCGGCCGAAGGCGGCGTCGAGATCGACGAGGTGCACCCACTCGGCGCCGTCGCGCTGCCACTGCATCGCGGCCTCGAGGGGGTCGCCGTAGGAGGTCTCGCTCCCGGCCTCCCCCTGCACGAGACGGACGGCCTGGCCGTCGGCGACGTCGACGGCGGGGAGCAGCTGCAGCTTCGGCACGGGGTGCAGCCTAGGGACCGGCGATCCGGGACCCGGCGTCAGCTCCCGGTCGCGTGCCGGGCGGCGAACCGGCCGGGGGTCATCGCGGTCACGCGGGCGAAGTCACGGGTGAAGTGAGACTGGTCGGCGTAGCCGAGCACGGCCGCCACCTGGCCGATGCTCGCCGGGTTCCCGCGCAGCCGCTCGGCCGCCTCCTGCAGCCGGCGGCGCTGGATGAGCCACTTCGGGGTCAGCCCCAGGCGGCGGTGCACGAGCCGCTGCAGCGCCCGCTCCGACAGCCCGAAGCGCTCGCACACCTGCGCGACGCGGACGACCTCCCGGTCGCCCTCCACGAAGGCGACCACCTCGTTGACGAGGAGGCCCTCGTCGTCGACCGGCAGGAACGGCCGCAGCGCGTCGCCGAACGCGGCCATCGCCGCGGCGTGCGCGTCCGGGGAGTTCGGATCCCGCGCCATCGCGGCGCGGACCCGTGCGGTCAGCTCCTCGCCGGCGGCACCCAGGACGTCGGCGACGTCCACGTGCCGGTCGGTGAAGTCGCTCATCGGCCCGCCGGCGACCAGCGCGCCCGCCGCCGGCGCGCACATGACCCCGACGGCCCACCCGGTGCCGCTCAGCATCGTCGTGGACAGCCCGGAGACCACGCCGTAGAACCGGGCGTAGCCGGAGGCGACCACCACCAGCGCCACCGGGTACTGCAGGACCCGCTGCGGTGCCTCCCGGCTCGAGGGCACCGACCACACCGGGATCCAGAACCGCTGCAGCAGCCCGTCGAACTCCGGCTCGGCGGCATACCGGTGGATGACGTGCGAGGCGTCTCCGGGGTCCTTGAGGTGCGCGCGCTCGACGTGGTCCATCGCGGCCGGCGCCCCGGGGCTGTCGGGTTTCATCAAGACCGAGCCTGCCGCACGCTCCTACGTTCCAGGGCATGACTTCTCCCGCCAGGAGCCACGAGGCCGCCGACCGCCCCCTCTCCGCGCTGCTCGACGCCGTGCCCCCGGCCGGCTGGACCCGCCCCTCCCCGTGCGAGGGCTGGACCGCCGCCGACGTCGTCGAGCACATGATCGGGACGCAGCGGGACTTCCTCACCACGCACGGCGTCGACCTGGGCGAGGCACCCGACGTCGCCGCCGATCCGGCCGCCGCCTGGCGGGAGCACGCGACGCGGGTGGCCGAGGCGGTGTCCGACGAGGCCGTGGCCGCCCGCGCGTTCGACGGCTTCTTCGGCCCCACCACGGTCGGCGCGGCCTTCGAGCAGTTCTACGTCTGGGACATGGTCGTGCACCGCTGGGACGTCGCCCGCGCCGTCGGCGCCGACGCAGGCCTCACCGACGAGGAGCTGGACCGGATCGAGGCCGGCGCGGACGTCTTCGGTCCGGCGCTGCACATGGACGGGATCTGCCGCCCCGCCCTGGACGTGCCCGAGGACGCCGACCGGACGAGGCGGATCCTGGCCCGGCTCGGCCGGCGGGCCTGACCGCCCGCGGCGGCCCTGCGGCAAGCTGAAGGCGTGGAGTTCGCCGACGTCGTCCGCCGCCGCCGCATGGTGCGCGACTACGACCCCGACCGGCCGGTGCCGCCCGAGGTGCGCGACAGGTTGCTCGAGCACGCCATCCGGGCGCCGTCCGCCGGTTTCAGCCAGGGCTGGGCGTTCCTGGTGCTGGAGACGGTCGAGGAGCGCGACCGCTTCTGGTCGGCCACGACCGGGGACGGTGCGCCCGACCGGTGGCTCACCCGCATGCGCCGGGCGCCGCTGCTCATCGTGCCGCTGGCCAACAAGAGCGCCTACCTCGACCGCTACGCCGAGCCGGACAAGGGCTGGACCGACCGCGACGAGGTTCGGTGGCCGGTGCCGTACTGGGACGTCGACGCCGGCATGGCGAGCCTGCTCATGCTGCTCACCGCGGTCGACGAGGGTCTGGGCGCCTGCTTCTTCGGCGTCCCGGCCGAGCGGTTGGAGGACTTCCGCGCGGCCTTCGGGGTGCCCGGGGAGTACCGCCCGGTCGGCTGCGTGTCGGTCGGCTACCCGGGTGCCGACGACCGCCGGTCGCCGTCGCTGCGGCGGGGACGGCGCGGCGTCGACGAGGTGGTGCACCGCGGCCGCTGGTGAGCCCGGACGTCCGGTGAGCGCGCCCTCATCCGGCTCTCATGCCTCGTTCACCCCCGCCCCCCAGGCTGGCGAGGTGGACACCGCCCCCCTCGGCCCGGCCCGGGTGCCGCCGTCGTGGCCGCCCTCCCTGCAGCTCCTCCTCGGCGAGCCGGCCGCGGAGCTCTGGTCCGCGGTGCTCGGCCCGCTCTCCGGCCGGCTGCGCAGCCTCACGCCGACCACGGCGACGCTGCGCCCGGACGGCACGGCGACCGTCCGCCACACCGCCGTCGTCGACTGGGCCGACGGGCGGGCCACCCGCGAACACCTCGCGGCGACCACCGGGGCCGCGATCCCGCCGGGGGCCGCCGTCGTCGAGGGCGAGGTCGAGGGCACGCCGGTCACCGTGGGGCTCTGGCGGTGGCCGCTGGACCCCGCACTGCCCGGGCTGGGCTGGGCCACCTCCGCGGCCGGCGTCGCGGAGCGGCTGGGCTCGCTCGGCATCGACGTCGGCGCACCTCAGCTGCGGTTGCGCGCGTACCGGCCGGGCCGGCGCGCGGTGGTGGAGGTGAGCTCCCCCCACGGCCGCTGGTTCCTGAAGGTCGTGCGCCCGACGGCGGTCGCGGACCTCGTGGCCCGGCACGCCGCCCTCGGGGCGGCGGTCCCGGTGCCGCGCGTGCTGGCGAGCACCGGCGACGGCGTCGTCGTGCTGCCCGGTCTGCCCGGCACGCCGATGCGGACGGCCCTGACCGGGGACCCGGACCAGCTGCCCGACCCGCCGGCCCTCGACGCCCTGCTGGACCGGCTCCCCGCGGTGGACGGCTCGGGCCGGCGGCGGGCTCCCGACTCGTCGGCGCGGGTGCGGTCGCACGCCACCGTGGTGGGCACGGTGTGCCCGGTCCTGGTCCCGCGCCTGGAGCGGCTCACGGCAGCGGTGGCAGCGGGCGCCGGCGACCACCCCGTCGTCCCGGTGCACGGCGACTTCTACGAGTCCCAGCTGCTCGTCGAGGGGGGCCAGGTGGTGGGGCTGCTCGACGTGGACACCGCCGGGCCTGGGGCTCGGATCGACGACTGGGCGACGCTCGTCGCCCACCTGGCCCTGCTGGAGGGGCTGCTGCCCGACCCCGCGCCGGTCGCGGCCTACCGAAAACGGGTGCTCGCGTTCCTCGGCGCGCGCTGGCCCGACGGCGAGCTGCGGGCCCGGGTGGCCGGGGTCCTCGTGGGCCTGGCGACCGGGCCGTTCCGCGTGCAGCAGCCGGACTGGGGTGCCGCGACCGAGGCGCGGGTGTCGCTGGCGGAGGAGTGGGCCGGGCTCAGGTGAGAAGGCGCTCACCGGCATGAGAGGGCGCTCATCGCGGTCTCCCGGAGGTCTCACCGGGGCCGGGCAGCGTGGAACTCGACAGCGCACCACACACTTCTTGGAGGAATCGCCATGACCCGCACGCCCGCCACCTGGAAGGTCATCACCTTCGGCACCGCGCTCACCGGACTCGGCGCCGCCGGGATCGGTGTGGCCACCGCCGCCGACGGCGGCCCGGCTCCGCAGCCGCCGGCGGCCATCTCCGTCGCCGCCGACAACAGCCCCGACGCCTCGCCCGACACCGCCGTCGACGCCTCCGCGGACACCGCGGACAGCTCGGCCGGCAGCGCCACCGACAGCCCCGACGTCGTCCCGGCCGGCGCGGCACCCGCTGCGGACAGCGCCGACATCGACAGCCCGGACATCCAGAGCCCCGACGTCGACAGCCCGGACACCCCCAGCGCCGACAGCGTCGACTGATCCACCGGCGCCCGACGGCCCGGGTCCCCCTCCCGGAGACCCGGGCCGTCGGCCGTCCACCTCCGACTGCGTCCCGGCCGGACGGGCAGCCGGCGGGCGGGATGGCCGGTCAGGCCGACGTCAGGCGGTACCCCATGCCGCGCACCGTCTCGATGCGGTCGGCCCCGAGCTTCTTGCGGAGGTAGCGCACGTACACGTCGACGACGTTGGACCCCGGGTCGAAGTCGTAGCCCCACACGTGGCTGAGCAGCTGCTCGCGGGCCAGGACCTGACCCGGGTGGCGCAGGAAGGTCTCGGCCAGGGCGAACTCCCGGGCGGACAGGTCGACGGTGCGCCCGGCGACGTCGGCCCGGCGGGTCCGCAGGTCGAGCGAGAGCTCCCCGACGGTCAGCACGGTCACCTCGGTCTCGCGGGCGCCGGCCAGCCGCAGCCGCACCCGGGCGAGGAGCTCCTCGAAGCGGAAGGGCTTGGGCATGTAGTCGTCGGCCCCGCCCTCCAGCCCGGCGACGGTGTCCTGGACGCTGTCCCGCGCCGTCAGCACGATCACCGGCACGGCGCAGCGCTCGGCCCGCAGCGCCCGCAGCACTGCGAACCCGTCGAGAACGGGCAGCCCGATGTCCAGCACCACCAGGTCGAAGTCGCCGCTGCGGGCGCGGTCGAGCGCGGACAGCCCGTCGCCGACCACGGCGGTGACGAAGCCGTTGGCCCGGAGGCCCTTCTCGACGAACGCGGCGATCCGCGGCTCGTCCTCGGCGATCAGGACTCGGCTCACCGCGGTCCTCCCTCGGTGGGTGCGGCCGCCGCGGGCGTGGTGCCCATCGGCGGGGTGGCGAGCGCGTCGTCGACGGTGCTGGTGGTGGCGGCCCGCAGGTCCCCGGGGTGGGCGTCGGCCGGGTGCGGTCCGCGCGGCGGCGCCGGCCGGGCGGGCAGGACCAGGGTGAAGGTCGCGCCCTCCCCCGGGCGGCTGTGCAGCTCGACGCGGCCACCGTGACCGGCCGCGATGGCCCGCACGATCGACAGCCCCAGACCCGCCCCGTCGCTGCGCCGGGCACCGGAGCTGCCGCGGGCGAACCGGTCGAAGATCCGCGCCTGGTCCTCCGGCGGTACACCCGGGCCGGTGTCGTCGACCCACACCAGGAGCTCGTCCCCGCTGAGCCGGCTGCCCAGCACGATCCGGTCCCCGACCGCGGTGTGCTGGACGGCGTTGTCGGCCAGCGCGACGACCGCCTGCGTCAGCCGCTGGGGGTCCAGCAGCAGGTCGGCACGGGCGACGGCGCCCAGCTGCCAGTCGCGGTCCCCCAGCTGCCGGACCTTCCCGAACACCTCCGCGGTGAGCTCGGCGACGTCGACCGCCTGCGCGCGCACGAACTGCGACTGCTCGGCACGGGCCAGCAGGAGCAGCTCGGAGACCATGCGGTTCATCCGCTCCAGCTCGTCGTCCACGAGGGCCACGGTCTGCCGGACGTCGCCGGGGTCGGACGGATCGAGGACGTCGAGGTGCCCCCGCACGATCGTGATCGGCGTCCGCAGCTCGTGACCGGCGTCGTCGAGGAACCGGCGCTGGGCGGCCACGCCTGTCTCCACCCGGTCGAGCATCGCGTTGACGGCCACGGCGAGGTCTCCGAGCTCGTCCGCGGGGCGGTCCTCGACGGGGATCCGACCGGAGAGGTCGGTCTCGGTGATGCCCTGAGCGGTGGCGGCGACCGCCCGCACCGGCGCGAGCACGCGGCCGGCCACGACCCACGCGCCCGCGGCGGCCAGGAGCACCGTGACCGCGCCGACGCCGAGCATGAGCTGGGCGGTGTCGTCGGCGGCCTGGCGTTCCTGGTCGGCGAAGTAGGCGACGACCGCTACCCCGTGCGCCGGATCGCCCTCCAGCGCCACCGGGACGGCGAGGTAGCGCACCTCACCGGCGCCGCTGTCGTACCGCCCCGCCGTGGTCTCGGTCACCGATCCGACGAGCTCGGTGAAGGCCGCGTCCTCGCTGAGCAGGACCGGGGCCTCGATGCGGCTCTGGAAGCGGTACTCGCCGTCGACGTAGCCGAGGAACTTCTCGTTGGGCCGGGCGAGGTTGTAGGTGATCGCGGTCTGCAGGACGTCGGCCACCGAGGCGAACGGCGCACCGGTCTCCGGGTCGATGCCGGACGCCACGATCTGGGAGAACTCCGTGACCTCTGCCTCCAGCGCCACGTCCATCCGCTGGTCGGTGGCACGGACCAGCAGCCGCCAGGTCACCAGCGTGACCAGGGCGAGGGCGAGCAGGACCAGCAGCAGGACCCAGCCGATGATCCGGGTCCGGGCGGCCCGGGGCGCCAGCCGACGCCGGGCGTCCTGCCGCCACCCGGGCGAGGTCGGTTCCTCGGTCGTCACGGTCGGGTGGTCACGGTCGGGTCGTCACCGTTCAGTCGTCGCCGTCGTCGTCCGGGCCGTCGTCGTCCCCGTCGTCATCATCGTCGTCGGAGATCGGGGGCGGCGGCACGACGTCCGGGCGCGGCTGAGCGGGCGGGGGTGCGGGCGCGGGCGCGGCGGGCGGCGGTCCGTCCGGCGCGGGATCGGGTCCGACCGAGGGGGACGCGCCCGGATCGCCCGGCACCACGGGCGCGGGCACGTCGATCGGCGACGGCACCGGCCGGGCGCCGCCGCCGCCGGTGGCATCGAGCACCGCCCACGCCGCCCCGGCCGCCACCAGGACGGCCAGGACACCGGCGAGGACGACGGGGAGGGAGCGGCGCGGCACGGGGGTGAGCCTTCCTCCTGGCGGTGACGAGGTGGTGAGAGCCCGATGAGAGGTCTCTCATGCGTCACGGGCGGCGCGCGCGGCCCAGGTCGGACACGGCGGTGACCAGCACCAGGTCCGAGCCGTGCGCGCCGGCGACGTCCACCCCCTCGGGTCGGGGCTCGAACCCCGGCAGCCCGGTGAGCCCGTCGCTGCCGTCGGTGGCACGCAACCGCACCGGGCCGTCGCCGGTCACGGTGACGCTCACCAGCAGCCCGTCGGCCGGGGGCGCGTGGAAGGTGACCCGCAGGCGGTCGCTCCCCAGCGCCGCGTCGGGAACCGCCCGGCCGGAGATCCGGGCACGGGTCACCAGGCCGTCGTCGACGGTCAGGTCGAGGTCCACCAACCGGACGGAGCCGCGCCGCGGCGTCACCCGCACCGTGAGTTCCCGCCGCTCGCCGCGCACCTCGTCGGAGACGACGGCGACCTCGGGCGCCGGTAGGTCGGCGGGCTCGGCCGCCCCGGTGAGCACCGGCCGCCCGGCGAGGTAGGGGAGGTCGGCACCCAGGTCACCGGGTCCGTCCACGAAGCGGTCGGTGTACTCCGCCGGCGACGTCTCGGTGCTCACCCAGCGGGCCCGGCCGGCATCGGTGTCCAGCACGTAGGCCAGCCGGGTCGGCACCGGGTGGTCGGCGTCGAACCGGTCGACGGCGAGCCCGGTAGCCACGCACGCCCCGGCCGCCACCAGCGCGGTGACCGGCACCGCCGCCGACGCGATCGGGCGCCACTCCTGACCGGGATCGGGGAACAGCAGTTCCCAGGCCGGGAGCAGGACGACGGCGGCCAGCGCCACCACCAGCGACGGCGCGGCCGCCGCTGACATGCCCAGCGCGGGGAGGAACAGCGCGGCGGTGGGCACCAGCACGAGCACCGCGACCGCACCGGGAACGAGCGCGGCGCCGACGCCCACCACCCGGCCGGGCGCCAGGACGGCGACCGTGCCGGCGAGCCCACCGGCCAGCGCCGGCCACGCCGCCAGGTACGACCCGCCGGGCGCGGCCGCGGCGAGCACCGCCGCCAGGACGGCGACCCAGACCAGCGCCCCGGCGGCCAGCGCCGCCGGGCCCACCCGGCGGCGCAGCAGCGCGTGCCAGAGCAGCACGACGGCCAGCACGACGGCGACGGCGGCCAGCCGGAACCAGCCCGGCCGCCAGGGGTCCAGCATCGAGGCGTACTCCGGCCGCACCGCGACCAGCGCCCGCCAGAGGCCCTGGGCCGCCAGCGGCGCGAGCACGAGGGGCAGCAGGGGGAGGCCTGTCGCCGCCGCCGTCCGCCGCAGCGGGGTTCCGCCGCGCCGTTGCAGCGCCCACACGAACCCCGCGGCGGCGACCAGCGCCGCGCCGGCCAGCGGCCACACCAGCCGGCCGGGGTACCGCACGAGCAGGCCCGGCAGCGGGAAGTGCGTCGCGTCGTCGTCGGCCGGCCGGGCCAGGGCACCCAGATCACGGTTCCCCAGCTCCCGGGTCAGCGCCAGCGCGTTGTCACCGAGGGCCTGCAGGCTGCCGCGGTCGAGCCGCTCCGGGGTGTCCTGCGGGGAGTGGTAGGCCGCGGCGCCGTCGACGAACGCAGTGTTCATGCCGGTGAAGTCGCCGTCCTCGAGCAGCACGCTGAAGTCGGTGTCGTTGGGCAGCGCGCGGTAGACCTCCACGGCGAAGCTGCTGGCCACCGGGTGCACCGCGGCGTCGGCGAAGACCTCGGCCAGCCCCGCGTTGCCCGGCGACGTCTCGAACATGATCGGCGGTCCGGTCGTTCCGCGGGCCTCGAGGTTGAGCACCACTCCCCCGCCGGCCAGCGGGTGGGAGGCGGTGAACGCCTCGGCGCCGCACAGGCAGGCCTCCTCGGCGTCGGTGAGCACGACGACGACGTCGTTCCGCAGCGCCGGCCCCTCCGTGAGCGCCCGCACCGACTCCAGCACCGCCGCGACCCCGGCCGCGTCGTCCGCGGCACCGGGACCGGCCGCCACCGAGTCGTGGTGGGCCACCAGGTGGAGCCGGCCGGTGGAATCGGTGCCGGGCAGTACCGCGACGACGTTGCGCACGCGGGCCATGCGTGCCTCGCCCACACCGCCGCTGCGCGCCCCGACGGCGTTCTGCACCCGGGTGTCGAGGCCGAGCCCGGTCAACGTGGTCACCAGGCGGTCGACGACCCGGTCGTTCTCCGCGCTGCCGGCGACGTGGACGCCGGCGGCGATCTCCGCCACGTGGGCGAAGGCGCGGGCGGCGCTGAACTCCGTCGCGGGAGCGTCGGCCGGCTGCGGCTCCGGCGGCCGCAGCCCGGTGACCGACCAGGCGGCGAGGGCCAGCAGCAGCGCGAGGACGGCGAGGCCGGCGAGCCGGCCGGGTCGCCGGGCGGGGCGGGACGTCGGTCTCGCGGGCACGCCGGCCTCCTGAGCAGCACCGGGACGGGACGCCGGAACCCTAGGCGGCTCGTGCGGCCCGGTCAGGCAGGCGCGACCCGGGAGCGGCGGGCGCCGGTGCACACCGGCTGGTTGACTGCCCGCGTGGCCGACTCCAGCGACTCCCGCGCCGTTCTCGTCACCGGTGCCTCGCGGGGCATCGGACGGGCGATCGCCCACGCCTTCGCCGAGCGCGGCGACCGGGTGGCGGTGCACTACGGCAGCTCCCGGGAGGCGGCCGAGCGGGTTGCCGCGGAGCTGCCCGGTCAAGGCCACGTGGTGGTGCGGGCCGACGTCGCCGACGCCGAGGCCGTCGGGGCGGTGGTCGACGAGGCAGCGGCCGCACTCGGTGGGCTGCAGGTGCTGGTGAACAACGCCGGGGTCTACACGGCGCACCCGCCGCTGGAGACGTCCTGGGCCGACTGGCAGGCGGTCGTGTCGCGCACCCTGCAGGTGAACCTGGTCGGCGCCATGCACGCCACCTTCCGGGCCGTGCCGCACCTGGTCGCGGCCGGCGGCGGCGCGGTGGTCAACGTGACCAGCCGCGGCGCCTTCCGCGGCGAGCCGAACACCCCCGCCTACGGCGCCGCGAAAGCCGGGCTCAACGCCTTCGGGCAGTCGATGGCCCAGGCGCTGGCGCCGCACGGGATCACGGTGGGCAGCGTCGCACCGGGCTTCGTGCAGACGGAGATGGCGCGGGAGATCCTCGACGGCCCGAGCGGGGATGCCGTCCGGGCGCAGTCGCCCTACGGCCGGGTCGCCCGCCCCGAGGAAGTGGCCTCGGCGGTGCTGTGGCTGGCGTCGCCGGACGCGCGCTTCTCGACCGGCACGATCATCGACGTCAACGGGGCCAGCTACCTGCGCAGCTGAGCGGGCCGCTCAGTCGAGCGTGCCGAGCCAGTTGGTCAACAGCTGTGCCCCGGCATCGCCGCTCTTCTCCGGGTGGAACTGCGTCGCCGACAGCGGGCCGTTCTCCACACCGGCGACGAACCGGTCGCCGTGCTCGGCCCAGGTGACCTTCGGGGGCGTGAGCCGCGAGGGCCCGCCGTCCTGGCCGAGCGGGAAGTTCCGGACCCCGTAGGAATGCACGAAGTAGAAGCGCTCGTCCTCGAGGCCGTCGAACAGGACGCTCTCCCGGGGCGCCTGCACGGTGTTCCAGCCCATGTGCGGGAGCACGGGCGCCTCCAGCGGCTCGACGACCCCCGGCCACTCGCCGCAGCCCTCGGCGTCCACGCCGTGCTCGACGCCGCGCTCGAAGAGGATCTGCATGCCCACGCAGATGCCGAGCACCGGGCGGCTCCCGGCCAGGCGGCGGCCGATGATCCGGCGGCCCTGGACGGCGTCCAGCCCGGTCATGCACGCGGCGAACGCACCCACGCCGGGAACGACGAGCCCGTCGGCGTCCAGCGCGGTCCGGAGGTCGGCGGTCACCGTCACGTCGGCCCCGACCCGTTGGAGCGCGCGCTCGGCCGACCGCAGGTTGCCCGAGCCGTAGTCGAGGACCGCCACCTTCTTC
This sequence comes from Blastococcus sp. SYSU DS0973, assembly GCF_054051055.1. Lineage (NCBI taxonomy): Bacteria > Bacillati > Actinomycetota > Actinomycetes > Geodermatophilales > Geodermatophilaceae > Blastococcus > Blastococcus sp. SYSU DS0973. The sequence continues at coordinate 33,067 of NZ_JBJHAN010000007.1, read as the reverse complement.
ACGCCTGCCACGCTACCGACCAGCACAGGAGCGGCCGGAAGTGTTCCCGTCGACCGCCTGCGGGGCCCGTTCACGGCAGGCTCTCGGCGCCGGCCGTCACTCCGGCCGACCGAGGCCCGGAGCCGGCCGCCCCGAGGGCCGCCGGACACCGGAAGCGGGTCCCGTCAAGGACGTCCGGCGGTCTGTGGACGAGCTTGTGACCTGCGGGTTCGCCCTGCGTCGGTCACTGGCCGGCGATATCATCCGTACATGCGTTCGACAGGTGGGTCCGATGTGCGTAGTCGCCTCGAGGCTGCGCTGGACGACCTGGCGGCCGAGGACCTCTCCGGCTGGTTCGGCCCGCAGCTGTTGGACCGGCTCACCGGTCTGCTGACCGCGCAGAACCGGCTCGCGGCGCAGGTCGCCCGCACGGTGCGGGAGTGCGAGGTCTCCCAGGCCCCGGAGCGGGACGGATTGAAGACGATGACGTCCTGGCTGCGCGGGCACGCCAAGCTGTCCCCGGCGGCGGCGTCGAAGGTGGTGCGCAGCGGCCGGGCGCTGGCCGAGCTGCCGGCGGTCACGGAGGCCTTCCGCCGGGGCGAGGTGACCGCCGAGCAGGTTGCGGTCATCACTCCCGTCGTCGACCCCGGGAACGTGGCGGCCGCCGACGCCCAGCAGGTCGAACTGGCCGGGGTGGATGCGGCGCTGGCCGAGGTCGCCGCCGGCTCCGCTTTCGTGCAGCTGCGCCAGGTGGTGGAGCACTACCTGGCCCGGCTCGATCCCGACGGCCCGGAGCCCGATCCGACCGAAGACCGGTCGCTGGTGGTGGTCCGGCACGCCGACGGCAGCGTCACCGGCCGGTTCGACCTGGACGCCGTGGGCGGGGAGAAGGTGCTCACCGCGGTCGAATCCATCATGCAGGCGTCCCGCCCGGCCGGGGACACCCGCACCCGCGCCCAGCAGTCCGCCGACGCCCTGGTCCAGCTCGCCGACAACGCCCTCGCCTCCGGGTCCCTGCCGACCCTGCGCACGGTGAAGCCGCACGTCGTCGTCCGAGTCGACCTCGCCGACCTCGTCGACCCCACCACCGGCCCGGGTGCGGCGCAGACCGGGTTCGGGGCGATGATCTCCGCCGCCCGGGCCCGCTGGCTGGCCTGCGACGGCAACGTCTCCCGGATCGTCATCGGCCCGGACGGGGAGATCCTCGACTACGGCAGGGGGAAGCGGGTCGCCCCGCCGGCGCTGCGCCGGGCCGTGGAGTACCGCGACCGCGGATGCGTGTTCACCGGCTGTGACGCCCCGGCCTCCTGGTGCGACGTCCACCACCTGATCCACTGGATCGACGACGGCCCCACCTCGCTGGAGAACGCAGCGTTGCTGTGCGAACGGCACCACACGAAAGTGCACCACGGGTTCGCCGTCGTTCGAGATGCGCGGGGCCGATGGCACACCTACCGGCCCGACGGCACCGAGATCCTCGTCTTCCCCCTCACCGGAGAACCCGCACGCTCACGCACCGGCTGAGGCACCGACACGAACGACGACCCCGCGCGGGGACCTGCGCGGGGCCCGGCCCGCCGGGAGCTTGCGACCGGTGGGGGCGGGGGCCTTCTCCAGCCACCGGTCGGCCATGCCCAGGGCGAGCACGCGATCGAGCACCGCCCGCAGCGTGGGGTCGACGATGACCAGCTCGAGGAAGCGCTCCTCGTCCCCGCCGCTCACACCAGCCGGAGGATGCCCGACGCGGTCGCCAGCAGCGCGGCCAGCAGCAGGATGACGGCGAAGACGACCTGCGGCCCGGTGCGCCCGGCGGTCTCCGAGTCGGCCCGCCAGATGCTCCAGGCGCCGCCCAGCAGAAACCCACCGAGCACGACGAGGACCAGGCCGAAGTCCACCGGCTACAGGGCGCCCTTCGTGGAGGGCACGTCGGTGACCCGCGGGTCCAGCGCCACCGCGGTCCGCAGCGCTCGCGCCAGGGCCTTGAACTGCCCCTCGACGATGTGGTGGGCATCCCGGCCGGCGTAGAGCACCCGGACGTGCAGGCTGATCCGGGCGTTGAACGCGAAGGACTCCAGGACGTGCTTGGTCAGGCTGGTCGGGTAGTCCGGCCCGATCATCGGGGTCATGTTCTCGGGCTCGGCGTGCACGAAGTACGGCCGGCCCGACAGGTCGACCGCGGCCTGCACCAGTACCTCGTCCATGGGGATGGTCGCGTCGCCGTAGCGGGTGATGCCCTTCTTGTCGCCCAGCGCCTCGGCGAACGCCTGGCCCAGGGCAATGGCGACGTCCTCCACCGTGTGGTGGGCGTCGATGTGCAGGTCACCGTCGGCGCGGACGGTCAGGTCGATGCCGCTGTGCCTGGACAGCGCCGTCAGCATGTGGTCGTAGAAGCCCACGCCGGTGCTGATGGAGCTGGTGCCGGTGCCGTCGAGGTCGAGCTCGACCACGAGCTTGGTCTCGTTGGTCTGTCGCTCGACACGTGCGGTGCGGGTCATGGGCGTCAGTCTCCCAGAGTCGTGCGGTGGGACGGCGCGACCTCACCCAGCGCGGCGAGGAAGGCGTCGGTCTCCTCGGCGGTACCGGCGGTGACGCGCAGCCAGCCGGGCAGGCCGACGTCGCGCACGAGCACCCCCCGGTCGAGCAGCGCCTGCCACGCGGCGGGCGCGTCGGCGAAGTGCCCGAACAGGACGAAGTTGGCGTCGCTGGGCACGCAGGTCAGCCCGAGCCCGGGCAGCGCGTCGACGATCCGGTCGCGCTGCGCCTTCACCGCGTCGACGGTCGCCAGCAGCGCGTCGGTGTGCGCCAGCGCGGCCCGCGCGGCGGCCTGGGTGAGCGAGCTCAGGTGGTACGGCAGCCGCACCAGCTGCAGGGCGTCGACGACGGCGGCGTCGGCGGCCAGGTAGCCCAGCCGCAGCCCGGCCATGCCGAAGGCCTTGCTCATCGTCCGGCTCACGATCAGCCGCGGCCGGCCGGGCAGCAGGGTGAGCGCCGAGGGCGTGCCGGTGCGGGCGAACTCCGCGTACGCCTCGTCGACGACGACCACCCCTTCGGTCGCCTCGTACAGCGCGGCGACCGTGTCGAGGGCGACGGCGGTGCCCGTCGGGTTGTTCGGGCTGGTGACGAAGGTGACGTCGGGCCGGACCTCCCCCACCTGCCCCACGGCGGCGCCGGTGTCGATGGTGAAGTCGGCCGCCCGGTGCCCGTCGACCCAGGCCGTTCCAGTGCCCGCCGCGATGATCGGGTGCATCGAGTAGGACGGGGTGAAGCCCAGCGCCGTGCGTCCCGCTCCCCCGAAGGCCTGCAGGATCTGCTGCAGCACCTCGTTGGAGCCGTTGGCCGCCCAGACCTGCGCCGGCGCCACGGCCTGTCCCCCGGTGCGTGTCAGGTAGGCGGCGAGATCGGTCCGCAGCGCGACGGCGTCACGGTCGGGGTAGCGGTTGAGCTCCAGTGCCGCGGAGCCGAGCGCCGCCCCGAGGTCGGCGAGCAGCTCGGCGGGCAGCGGGTGCGGGTTCTCGTTGGTGTTGAGCCGATGCGTGGCGGGCAGCTGCGGAGCGCCGTAGGGGGTGCGACCGCGCAGCTCCGGCCGCAGCGGGAGCTCGTCGAGGCCGGCCATCAGCCGCTCGACCGCGCGGTCTGCCGGATGCGGACGGCGGCGGCGTGCGCGGGGAGGTCCTCGGCGCCGGCCAGGGCGTCGACGTGCCCGGCGACGTCGGCCAGTGCCTGCTCGTCGTACTCGACCAGGTGGATGCCGCGCAGGAACGACTGCACGGACAGCCCGCTGGAGTGCCGGGCGCAGCCGCCGGTGGGCAGCACGTGGTTGGAGCCGGCGATGTAGTCACCCAGCGAGACCGGCGACCAGGCGCCGACGAAGATCGCGCCGGCGTTGCGCACCCGCAACGCCACCTCTCGGGCGTGCTGCGTCTGGATCTCCAGGTGCTCGGCGGCGTACGCGTCGACCACCCGCAGGCCGGCGTCGAGGTCGTCGACCAGCACGACGCCGGACTGGCTGCCGTCGAGCGCGGTGCGGATCCGGTCGGAGTGCTTGGTCACCTCGACCTGCGCCGGCACCAGCGCCAGGACGGCGTCGGCCAGCTCCTCGCTCGACGTGACGAGCACCGCGCCGGCGAGGGGGTCGTGCTCGGCCTGGCTGATCAGGTCGGCCGCGACGTGCGCCGGGTCGGCGGTGTCGTCGGCGAGGATCGCCACCTCGGTGGGGCCCGCCTCGGAGTCGATGCCGATCAGCCCGCGCAGCAACCGCTTCGCCGCGGTCACGTAGACGTTCCCGGGGCCGGTGACCATGTCCACCGGCTCGCAGGTGCCCGCGCCGTACCCGAAGACGGCGATGGCCTGCGCGCCGCCGACGGCGTAGACCTCGGTCACCCCCAGCAGGGCGCAAGCGGCGAGCACGCCCGGGTCGGGCAGGCCGCCGTTGTCCCGCTGGGGTGGGGAGGCGACGGCGATCGACTCGACACCGGCGATCTGCGCCGGCACCACGTTCATCACCACGCTGGACAGCAGCGGCGCCAGCCCGCCCGGCACGTACAGCCCCACCCGGCGGACCGGCAGCCAGCGCTCGGTGACGCTGCCGCCGCCCACCACCTGCGTCGTGACGTCGGTGCGGCGCTGGTCGGCGTGCACCTTCCGGACCCTTGAGATCGCCTCCTCGAGGGCCTCCCGAAGCGTCGGGTCGCACTCGGCCAGTGCCCGGTCCAGCGCCTCCTGCGGAACGGCGAAGTCCTCGGCGTCCACGCCGTCGAGCCGGGCGGTGATCTCCCGCACCGCCTGGGCGCCGCGGATGCGCACGTCCTCGCACAGCGGCCGGACGGTGGCCGTCACCGAGTCGATGTCGGTGGCGGCCCGAGGGAGGAGGCCGGCGAGCTCGCGGACGCCGGGCAGCGCGGATCCGCGCAGGTCGATGCGGGCGAGCACGGGTGCCTCCGGATGGTGGGCGCGGACGGGTCGCCGGAGCGGCCGAGGCGTGGCGACAGGGGCCTCCAGCGTAGCCAGCGCCCCCCGCCACCTCCGGGGCGCCCGGACGGCCCGGGGGCCGGGGGGCCGTACGCTTGCCCGGATGGGTGAGCTGATCCCGCTGTTCCCGCTGGGACGGCCACTGTTCCCCGGTGTCGTGCTGCCCCTGCAGATCTTCGAGCCCCGGTACCGCCGCCTGATGCGCGACCTGATGGACCTGCCCGAGCACGGGGACCGGCGGTTCTTCGGGGTCGTGGCGATCCGGCAGGGCTGGGAGGTCGAGCACGTGGCGCCGGCCGCGGCGCTCTACGACATCGGCTGCACCGCCCGGCTGCAGCGGGTCCAGCCCCAGGCCGACGGCGGTTTCCGCATCCTGACGGTGGGCGGCGAGCGGTTCCGGTTGCTCGACGTCGTCGTCGGCGACGACCCGCCCTACCTCCGGGCCGAGGTGGAGTGGCTCGCCGAGGAGGAGGCCGCCGAGGAGGCCGCCGGCGACGCCGAAGCGGCGACCGACGGTCCCGGGCTGCTCGTCCCGCCCGCCGACGAGGTCGCCACCTCGGTCGCCCGCGGCTCGCTGGACCTGCTGGCCCACGCGGTGGGCGACCTGTTCACCCGCTACGTCTCCGAGGTGTCGGCGCTCGGGGCCGGTACCCACGGCGACGGCGCCGAGGCGGCGGTACGGCTCGCCGCCGCGGCCGACGACCCGGCGGCCCTGTCCTGGCTGGTCGCCTCGTCGGCGCTGCTGACCACGGAGGACCGCCAGGCGCTCCTGGCGGAGTCCGCCACCCGCCGGCGGCTGGCCGCGGAGTCCCGGCTGCTGCGGCGGGAGCTGACGCTGCTGCAGACCCTTGGCGCGGTGCCGGCGCCGCTGCAGCAGTTCGCCACCCCGATGACGGTGAACTGACCGGTCCCCGTCCTCACTTCCGGCCCGCCGGGGTGAGCACGTTCGCACCGAGGAAGCGGCAGACGTTGAGCGCCACGGCGAGGTCGACACGGTTGGTGCGGATCGCGGTGCTCACCTGCTCGAGCGCCTTCGAGACGCGATAGCGGACCGTGTTCCGGTGCAGGTTCATCAGTGCGGCGGTGTCGGTGTAGCTCTCGCCGGTCGAGAGGAAGACGCGGAGCGTCTCGCGCAGCACGTCCATGTTCTCGGCGTCGACCGCCAGCCCTCCGAGAACCTCGACGACCCACGCGCTGGTGGACTCCAGGTCGTTGGCGAGCAGGGAGGCGATCGCCACCCCCTCGTCCCCGAAGCTGATGGCCGCCGTGCCATCGGCCGGGGAGATCGCCACCCGGCGAGCCGCCCGGGCCTGCTCGTGCGTCCGACGGAACCCCGGCACCCCCGCGTCGGCGAGTCCGAGGCACAGCCGCGAGGTCCTCGCCTGGCCGACCACGTGCCGGATCTGCTCCATGTCGACCGGCGGCGGCTTCGCCGCGAACGGGAGCCAGGCCCACGCGGTCATCCGGTCCACCGCCGTGATCAACGGAGAAGCGGTGCAGCCGGCGACGGCGGCCACCTTCCACACGACCTGGGTGAGCATGCGCAGCTCGTCCGGGGCCGGAGCCGGGTCGACCGACCAGATGATCAGGCCGATGTGGTGGCCGTCGAGCCGGTACCCGGTCTCCTGCTCGAACTCCCGGACGGGCACGTTGCGCCTGCTGAGCACGTCGTGGACCAGCGTCGCCCGGACGTTGCCCTGCGTGCCGACCCAGCGGTTGCGCTCCTCCTCGTACACCTCGAAGACGTACTGCGAGATCCAGTCGATGTAGCGCCCGACCACCGACGACATGTGCTGCAGGACGGCGAACTTCTCCTCGGCCGAGCACTCGAGGGCCTGCACGTCCGGGAAGATCTGCTCGATGAAGTCGTCCTTGCCGACGTTGTAGGCGCGGACGAGCGAGTTGGCCGGGATGTCCCGCTGCGCCAGCCGCAGCGCGTACTCGACCGCCGCCGTGGTGGGCTGCAGCCGCTCGATCGGGATGTCGTTGATCAGGATGTGCGTGATCGTCTTGGTATTGGCGTCGACGCTCGCGCGGAGCAGGTCCAGGAAGGCCTGATCGACGTCGAGCGACCTGATCTCGCGGGCGATCAGATCGCTCATGTCGTGCGCGATCTTCGGCTGCCGGCGGTCCAGCCGCATCGCGGCCTGCGCCACGAGCTCCTTCAGCCGGGGCGGCGCCGGGCGTTCAGCGTTTCCGCCGGTGCCCGCCGCGCCCCACCGCTCCGTCTGCACGGCGGTCACCGGGCCAGTCCTGCCAGCGCCGAACGTGCGGCGTTGTAGCCGCACATCCCGTGCGCGCCGGCACCGGGCGGGGTCGCCGCCGAGCACAGGTAGACCCCGTCGACGCCCAGCCGGTAGGGGTCCAGGGCGATGCGGGGCCGGAAGACCAGCTGCAGCGGGTCGTTGGCGCCGGTGACGACGTCCCCGCCCACGTAGTTGGCGTTGTGCTCCTCCATGGCGGTCGTCGACCACACGTGCCGGGCGAGGATCCGGTCACGGAAGCCCGGCGCGAACCGCTCGATCTGCGACTCGATGGCGGTGGTCGCATCCCCGGTCCAGCCCGCCGGCACGTGCGCGTAGGTGTAGAGGGGGTGCACGTCGCCGGAGGACCTGGTCGGGTCGGCCAGGAACTGCTGCCCCACGAGCACGAACGGCCGCTCGGGCATGCGGCCCCGCTGGATCTCCTTCTCGGCGGCGGCGATCTCCTCGAACGTGCCGCCGACGTGGACGGTGCCGGCCCGCCTGGACTCCTCGTGCACCCAGGGGACCCCGCCCTGCACGGCGAACTCGACCTTGAACGATCCCGGTCCGTGGCGGTACCGCGTCAGCGCGCGGGCGATCCGCCGGGGCATCCGATCGCCCACGATGCGGACGGCTGCCCCCGGCGCCACGTCCAGCATCACGATGTCCGGCGAGCCGAGCTCGTCCAGCGATCCGACGGTGACGCCCGTCCGAACCGTGACGCCGTGCTCGGTCAGGCGGGCCATGACCGCGTCGGTGATCGACTGCGACCCGCGCTCGGCGACCGGCCAGCCGTACCGGTGGGCCGCGGTCCCGAGGGCGACACCGATCGCCGACGACGCCGGCGAGCTCAGCGGCCGGAAGGCGTGCGTCGCGACGCCGCCGAACAGGGCCCGGGCCTCCGGGGTCGACCACCGGCGCGCCAGGGCCGCCGCCGGGAGCATCGAGTAGGCCCCGAAGCGGCCCAGCTTCACCGGGTGCCGCGGCACGTGCAGCATCGGGCGCAGGAAGTCCTCGGCGATGTCGCCGAAGTCCTCGGTGAGCGGCCCGAAGAGACGACGCCAGCTGCGGCCGTCGGCGCCCAGACCCTCGGCGGTGCGCTCGACGGAGCGCCACGCCGCCGCTCCCCGGCCGCCGTCCAGCGGATGGGCGTACTCGATCTCGGCCCATCGCCAGGTCAGCCCGTGCGCCGAGAGGTCGAACTCCCGGGATAACGGGGTGTCGACGGCCAAGGGGTGGAACCCCGAGCACCCGTCGTGGGTGAGCCCGGGCAGGGTGAACGCCCCGCTCCGGGCGCCGCCGCCGACTGCGTCGGCGGCTTCCAGCACCGTGACCTGCACGCCGGAGGCCGCCAGCGTGAGGGCGGCAGCGAGCCCGTTGGGCCCGCTGCCGACCACGACTGCGTCCGTCATGCACTCACACTGGCACGGACTGCCGGATGGGGGTGCTCCCCGGCCGGCGTGTAGCCGGGGCTGCGCCACGTGACGGTGTGCGGGATGGGCCCGTTGGGCAGCCAGGGCTGCTCGTTCACCGCGTCGCTCACCTTCCAGTAGCCCCGCTCCACCACGCCCAGCGCCGCGTCGATGACCTTGTACTGCTGGGTCGAGCGGTGGATCGGCTGCGACTCGACCCAGACGACGATGCACTCCCCCGGCTCGAAGGCGCAGCGCTTCTGCACGGCCGTGATGGTCTGCTCGTTGTGCAGGTGGGCGTCGCCGAACTGCCAGCCGACCAGCGTGGTGCAGACGAACTCCCCCTCGCGGATGCGGTAGTTCTCCAGCCGGTCGAGGTGCCGCATCATCAGCGACAGCAGGCCCCGACCCTGGCTGTGCATCGTCCGCCAGGCCACCGCCTTCTGCATGAAGATCTCCGCGATCTCCTTGCCGAACGCGCCGGAGAGCTGGTCGACCTGGTTGGGGTTGAACTTGACCAGGTGCTTGTTCAGCTTGTCCTCGGCCTCGTCGCCCCGGAAGGCCCACGTCGCCGAGGCCCAGTTGCCGGCGTACTGCCGCATGGACGGCAGGAACGACACCAGGTCCGGCCGCAGGTTGCCCAGGATCGGGAAGGTGACGAACGCCGCCAGGATCGGGAGGAGCAGCCACGGCGAGCTGATGTCGGTGACCGCGTAGCCGTCCCAGGCCGGGAAGCCGCCGAACAGCCACGCGGTGGCGAACATGAAGAAGACGTTCCACTCCAGCGGCACCGCCAGGGGGAAGGTCGAGGTGATGAAGATGTGGAAGACGATCATGCCGGCGATGGCCAGCCAGGTGATGGTCGGGTTGGGCGAGAACAGCAGCACCAGCGGCAGGACCAGCTCGACCACGGTGCCGCCGATGTGCGCGAACGACCAGGACACCTTCGACGGCCGCAGGTCGTTCGGGAAGTCGCGGTACAGCGCCCGCTTGAAGGGCAGCGAGGTGATCCACGGGGTGTTGCTCACCATCGGCGGAACGACGTTGGTGAAGTGGTGGCCGAACTTGGAGACACCGGCCCCCAACCAGATGGTGACCATGGCGATCTTGGCCGCGATGATCATGTCGACGTGGCTGCCGAGGACGCCGAAGAAGAACAGCACCGCGACGTACTGTTCGGAACGGGCCGCCAGGAAGACGACCCGGTCGCGCAGGCCCATCAGGATGATCAGGCCCACGAAGGTCAGCAGCCCCCACTGCGGCAGCAGGCCGGCCTCGCTGCCGGGCAGGGCGTCGGTGCGCACCCCGGGGCCGATCAGCAGGAACACCAGCGTGGCCAGGATGAGGAAGTACAGGCCCACGTCGAAGGCCGTCCGCTGGTCACCCGCGGTGCCCGGGACCTTGCCGGGCCACGGTGGGAGCCGGAGGGTGCCCCGCTTCGACCAGTAGAGGAAGCCGCCGATGAACGGCTTGAACTTGAACGCCAGCGGGCCGGAGGACGACGCCCAGCCAGTGATCTCGAACAGGACCGTCCACACGATCAGCTTCTGGTAGACGATCGGCTCGCCCCACCACGCCCCGAGGTCTGCGAAGCCCAGGCCCGGCGTCGTCAGTCCGACGACCGCGAACCCGCCGATCACGTAGAAGGCGAGCTTGTAGACGTAGAGCATGTGGTTGGTCTTCGGGCCGCCGAAGCCGTACTCGCACCAGTGGGTGGCGAGCATGCGCATCCGTTCCATGAACGGCATCGACTCGAACTGGGCCGGGTCCACCGGCGGCATGTCTGCTGTCTTGAATCCCACGAAGTGCTCCTTGTCCGGGCAGGGGTGATCAGCACGAGAGGCGCTCGTGCGGTGCGAACTGCGATGTGGTGGGTGCGGTTGCGTGCGGTGGGCTCAGGCCGGCTGCGGTTGCAGCGACCGGCGGAGGGCGGGTTTGTCCGTCTTGCCGACCGGGTTCTTGGGCAGGGCGTCCACGATCTCGATGCGCTCGGGGACTTTCACCCGGGTGAGGTGGTGGCGGCAGTGCTCGAGGAGGTCCTGCTCGCCGACCCGGGCGTCGGGGTAGAGGCTGACGTAGGCCACGGGCGACTCCCCGAGGACGGCGTCCGGTCGCCCGACGACGGCGGCCTCGAGAACTCCGGGGACGGCGGTGAGGGCCGCCTCGATCTCCTTGGGGTAGATGTTCTCCCCACCCCGGATGATCATGTCCTTCACGCGGTCGACGATCGTCAGGTAGCCGTCCTGGTCGAGGCGGCCGACGTCGCCGGTGCGCAGCCACCCGTCGACCAGGGTCTCCGCGGTGGCCTCGGGCTGGCCGAGGTAGCCGCGCATGACCGTGGGACCGGTGATGACCACCTCGCCCACCTCGCCGGCGGGCAGGGCCGCTCCGCCCTCGCCGCGGATCTCGATGCGCTGGCCGGGCAGGGCCGGTCCGACCGTGCCCAGCTTGCGCACGCCCTCGACCGGGTTGCAGGCCGAGGCGCAGGTCCCCTCCGTCAGCCCGTAGCCCTCCACCATCGTGAAGCCGAACCGCTGCTCGCTGCGGTGGAGGAGCTCGGCGGAGACCGGGGCGGCGCCGCAGACGACGAAGCGCAGGGAGCTCGTGTCCGGCTGGACGTCCTCGGGGAGGGAGGCGAGCAGCGCGTAGATGGTCGGGACCGCCGAGAAGTAGGTCGGCCGCAGCCGCTCCACCTGGTCGAAGAACCGGCTCGCGGAGAAGCTGCCGACGATGCTGAGCTGCCCGCCCGACCGGAAGATCGCCAGCGCGCTCACCATGATCGCGTTGGCGTGGAACAGCGGCAGGACCAGGAGGCAGTGGTCCCGCTCGTCCAGCACGAAGTGCTCAGCCATGGTCGCCGACATCGCGTCGACGTTGGCGTGGTCGAGCATCACGCCCTTGGGGCGGCCGGTCGACCCGCTCGTGTAGATCAGCAGCGCGAGGTCGTCGGGCAGCAGCTCGGCCGGCGGCACCGGCGCACCGGTCGGAACGGCGCGCATGTCCTGCACGTGGATCGCCGGGCGCCCCGCAGTGGGCGCCTCGGGGCCGCTGTTCACCACCACCGCAGCACCGGAGTCCTCGATCTGGTGCCCGGCCTCGGTGGACGTGAAGACCGGGTTGACGGGAGTGGCGACGCCGCCGAGCCGCCAGGCCGCGTACAGCGCGACGAGCAGCTCGACGCGATTGGGCAGCATGACCGCCAGGACGTCCCCGCGGCCGAAACCCGTCTCGGCGAGCTGCTCGGCGAAGGCTGCGATGCGGACGTCGAACTGGGCGTAGCTCAGCTCGACCCGGTCGTCCCGCACGCACGGCCGGGCGAGGTCGGTCTGGGCCGCGTACCAGGGCAGATGACCCAACACGACGTGCGCCCCCTAGCTCGGTGGATCATGTGGCGCCCATCACTGGCGGCGCCCTGTGACCCAGGACACTAGGGATGCCGGAGGGCCCGGCCCACGGCCTCCGGGCACGAACTTCGCCGACCTCGTTGTGCAGCGTGCACAGGCGGGTCCGCCACCCGGCCCGGGAAGTCAGCGAGCGGGACCCGGGTGCGGGGGAACCTGGCCGAGCGACCGCGGGTCGCCGGTGGGACCCGTGCCGGGAGGAGGAGGAGGAGGAGGAGGCGGGGGTGCGACGGCGTCGTCGCGGCCGTGCCGCCCGAGGCCGTCGTCGGCGGCCACCAGCGCGCAGCCCAGGTAGACCAGCAGCGCGGCGAACGGCGCGGCGGCCAGCCCGGGCAACGAGCCCAGCACCAGCCCCGTGGTCACCCGGGCACCGACCTCGGCGAGTTGGGCCTCGCTGGGCGCCGGCCGCAGCAGTTCGCCGGTCTGCCAGGCGACGAGCGCCGCCAGCGAGGTCCCCACGGCGAGGACCACCAGCATCCCGACGCCCCGGCCGCGCCGGAGCCGCCAGGCGACCGCCCCGGCGAGCAGCCCGAGGCCGGCCAGCACGAGCACCAGCACGGCGTCGCCGCCGATCCGCAGCTCACCCGACGGCGTGCCGACGGCAACCGGACCGGTCTCGGTCACGCGGAACTCGGCGCGCGGGGCCAGGGCCCACCAGAGGAGCCCGGCCGGGACGCCCGCCAGCAGGAGGCCGAGCAGCAGCGGCCTCCCCGCGCGCAGGTCCTGCTGGACCTCCGGCCACCCGCGCCAGTAGGCATGGGGCGGCACCCCGGGAACCGGTCGGAAGGACGGCGGTGGGGCGCTCACCGGTCCAGTGAACAACGGACCGCCCTCGGCGCCGTCCCGGGCCCCGTCCCGAGCCTGCGAAGGGTGGGGAGGACGGGGTTTCTCGTCAGAGGATCGCCACGCTGGTGGGCCCCAGCAGCGCCTTGATGTCGCCCATCAGCGCCGTGCTGGGCCGCACCCGCAGCCCCTGGTCCAGCCGCAGCACGGTCTCCCGGCTGCCGTTGACCAGCTTGAGCTGGACCTCGGTGGTGCCGGGGTGGCTGCCCAGCACCTCGCGGAGCCGCTCCACCACCGGCGGGGTGCAGCGGGCCGCGGCCATCGAGACCAGCACCGGGCCGCGCGGACCCTCGGTGAGCTCGGGGACCGTCACCTCGGAGCCGAACAGGGACGGCTGGTCGTCGCGCCGGCTGATCCGGCCCTTGACGACGACGATCTGGTCGCGGACGACCTTCTCGGAGACCTCGGCCCAGGTCTTGGGGAAGAAGAGCACCTCGATGCCCGACTCGAGGTCCTCGAGCGTGGCGATCGCCCACGGGGCGCCCTGCTTGTTGGTGCGCGGCGAGACCGCGGTGAGGATCCCGGCGATCGTGACGTTCGCGCCGTCCTCGATCCCTCCGGCGTTGATCTCGGCGATCGGGGTGTCGGCGTGCGAGGTGAGCACGTGCTCGACCCCGTGCAGCGGGTGGTCGGAGACGTAGAGGCCGAGCATGTCTCGCTCGAACATCAGCCGCTCGCTCTTCGACCAGTCGGCGGTGGGGACGGTGATGTCGAGCGCGCCGCCGAACGGGTCGTCCTCCCCGCCCTCGTCGCCGAAGCTGCCGAAGAGGTCGAACTGGCCCTCGGCCTCCTTGCGCTTGAGGCTCATCGCGGAGTCCACGGCCTGCGCGTGGACCGCGGCGATGCCCTGCCGGGAGTGGCCGAGGGAGTCGAAGGCCCCCGCCTTGGCCAGGGACTCGATGACCTTCTTGTTGCAGGCCACCGTGTCGATCTTGCGCATGAAGTCGGCGAAGTCCTTGAACGCGCCCTTCTCCTCCCGCGCCCGCACGATCGACTCGACGACGTTGTGCCCCACGTTGCGCACCGAGGCGAGGCCGAAGCGGATGTCGGTGCCGACGGCGGTGAAGTCCCACGAGGACTCGTTCACGTCGGGCGGCAGCACCTTGATGCCCATGCGGCGGCACTCGGCCAGGTAGATCGGCCGGCGGTCCTTGTCGTCCTGGACGCTGGTGAGCAGCCCGGCCATGTACTCGGCCGGGTAGTTGGCCTTGAGGTAGGCCGTCCAGTACGAGACCAGCCCGTAGGCGGCGGAGTGGGCCTTGTTGAACGCGTAGTCGGCGAACGGGACGAGGATGTCCCAGAGCGTCTTGATCGCGGCGCCGGAGAACCCGTTGGCCTTCATCCCGGCCTCGAAGCCGACGAACTCGGCGTCCAGGACCGACTTCTTCTTCTTGCCCATTGCGCGGCGCAGCAGGTCGGCCTTGCCGAGGGTGTACCCGGCGACCTTCTGCGCGATCGCCATGACCTGCTCCTGGTACACGATCAGGCCGTAGGTGCCGCCGAGGATCTCCTCGAGCGGCTCGGCCAGTTCGGGGTGGATCGGCGTGATCTCCTGCTGGCCGTTCTTGCGCAACGCGTAGTTGGTGTGCGAGTTCGCGCCCATCGGCCCGGGCCGGTAGAGCGCGCCGACCGCGGAGATGTCCTCGAAGTTGTCCGGCCGCATGAGCCGCAGCAGCGAGCGCATCGGGCCGCCGTCGAACTGGAAGACGCCGAGGGTGTCGCCGCGGGAGAGCAGGGCGTAGGTGGCCGGGTCCGTGAGGTCCTTGCTGATCTCGTCGAGGTCGACCGGCTCCTTGCCGTTGGACACGATGTTGCGAAGCGCGTCGTCGATCACCGTGAGGTTGCGCAACCCGAGGAAGTCCATCTTGAGCAGGCCGAGCGTCTCGCAGGTCGGGTAGTCGAACTGCGTGATGACCGCGCCGTCGGCCTCGCGCCGCATGATGGGGATCGAGTCGATCAGCGGGAACCGGCCGATGATGACGCCGGCGGCGTGCACGCCCCACTGCCGTTTCAGGCCCTCGAGCTTGCGGGCCTGGTCGACGACCTCGGCCGCCCCGGGGTCGGACTCGTAGCGGGCGCGGAACTCCGCGGCCTCCTTGTAGCGCGGGTGCGCCGGGTCGAAGACCCCCGACAGCGGGATGCCCTTGCCCATCACGTCCGGGGGCATCAGCTTGGTCAGCTCGTCGCCCACCGAGTAGGGCCGGTCGAGCACCCGGGCGGCGTCCTTGATCGCGGCCTTGGCCTTGATGGTGCCGTAGGTGACGATCTGGCTGACCCGCTCCTCGCCGTACTTCTGCGAGACGTACTGGATGACCTCACCGCGGCGGCGGTCGTCGAAGTCGATGTCGACGTCGGGCATCGAGACGCGCTCGGGGTTGAGGAACCGCTCGAAGATCAGGCCGTGGGCCAGCGGGTCGAGGTCGGTGATGCCCATGGCGTACGCGGCCAGCGAGCCCGCCGCCGAGCCACGGCCCGGGCCCACGCGGATGCCGTTGTCCTTGGCCCAGTTGATGAAGTCGGCGACCACGAGGAAGTACCCCGGGAAGCCCATCTGCGTGATGATCCCGACCTCGTAGTCGGCCTGCTTCCGCACGTGGTCGGGGATGCCGTTCGGCCAGCGCTTGTGCAGGCCGCGCTCGACCTCCTTGACGAACCAGGAGGTCTCGTCCTCCCCCGGCGGCAGCGGAAAGCGCGGCATCAGGTCGGCGCCCTCGGTGAAGGACACCTCGCACTGCTCGGCGACGAGGAGCGTGTTGTCGCAGGCCTCGCGCAGGTCACCGGGGAACAGCTCGCGCATCTCGGCCGCGGACTTCAGGTAGTAGCCGTCGCCGTTGAACTTGAAGCGGTTGGCCTCGTTGAGCCGGGAGCCGGTCTGGATGCACAGCAGGGCGTCGTGGGCGTCGGCGTCCTCCTTGTGCGTGTAGTGCAGGTCGTTGGTGGCCAGCAGCGGGATGCCCAGGTCCTCGGCGATGGCCAGCAGCGCGGGGCGCGTCTTCTTCTCGATGGACAGCCCGTGGTCCATCAGCTCGGCGTAGAAGTTCTCCCGCCCGAAGATGTCCTGGAAGTCCGCGGCCGCCTGGCGCGCCTTGTCCTCCTTGCCGGCGCGCAGCCACATGTTCACCTCGCCCGAGGGGCACCCGGTGGTGGCGATCAGGCCCTTGCCGTAGCGCTCCAGCAGGTCGCGGTCGAACCGGGGCTTGCGGTACTGCCCCTCCAGGCTGGCCAGCGAGGAGATGCGGAAGAGGTTGTGCATGCCTTCGGTGGTGCGGGCGAGCAGCGTCATGTGGGTGTACGCGGCCTTGCCGCGGTTGGACCCGCCGTCACCCTCCTCGTCGATCAGCTTGTCGCCGAAGTCGAACGGGGCGCGGTCGAACCGGGAGCCGGGCGTGTAGTAGCCCTCCATGCCGATGATCGGCTTCACGCCGGCGCCCTTGGCCTGCTTGTAGAAGTCGTAGGCGCCGAAGACGTTGCCGTGGTCGGTCATCGCCAGCGCCGGCATGCCCTGGGCGGCGGCGGCCGCGGTCACCTCCGGCAGCTTCGCCGCCCCGTCCAGCATCGAGTACTCGGTGTGCACGTGCAGGTGCACGAAGTTCTCGTCACGGGACGGGCTGCTCACGGTGCTGGGTGCTCCTCACGGGTCTCGACGGCCCGGCCGCGCGGGGCGTGCCGGGTCGACGGGGTGGTTCTCATGACCGGCGGGGAAGGCCGTTCGGCGGTGACGCTCGGGCGGGGACCGGTACCTGTCGATCCTCGCACCTGGACAGGTCTACCGGCGACCACCGACAGTTCGTGTCCCGGCGATCCGGACCACTCCGTCACACGCTCCCCGCCGGTCCTCTCCCGAGCCGCCGGCGCATGGTGACGTGGGCGATCCCGGCCTCCTCGTAGATCTCGCCCACGGCGGTGTACCCGGCCCGCTCGTAGAACCGCCGGGCCGGCAGCTGGGCGTGCAGCTCGACCTCGGTGGCGCCGCACCCGGCCGCCTGGCGGTGCAGCTCGGCGAGCACCGCGGCTCCGTGGCCCCTCCCCCGCGCCTCGGCTGCGGCGGCCATCCGGCCGATCCGGGCCGTCCCGCCGTCGACCACCAGCCGCCCGGTCGCCACCACCCGCCCGGCGTCGTCGCGGCTGAGCACGTGCACCGCCGTGGCGTCGGCGTCGTCCCGCTCGATCTCCGGCGGAACGCCCTGCTCGACGACGAACACGCGGGTGCGCAGGTCCGCGACCTCCGGCCAGTCGGCGGGAGTGGCGACCTGCGCGGTGGGGCTCGGCACGGCCCCATTCTGGTGACCGTGTGCTCAGCCGGCCGCATCGCCCTGCGGGCCGGCGCCCGGGGCGGGCAGCGCGCTGGCCGGCACGAGCAGGAAGCGCAGGTCGATCAGCGCGTGCAGCAGCACGGGCAGCAGCAGCGAGCCGGTGTCCAGGTAGAGCACCGCCATCACTCCGCCCAGGACGCCGGTGAGGAGGATGCCCGCGCGGCCCTGGTAGGCGTGCGCCAGCCCGAAGGCGACGGCGGCGACGACCACCAGGACGACCTCCGGCGCCCCGCTGGTCACGGCCGCCACCACCGCGAGGAAGAATCCGCGGTAGAGCCACTCCTCGCAGACGCCGGCGGTGACCCCGACGACGGTGAACAGCCGCCGCTCGTCGGCCGTGCGCGGGAGCAGGGCCAGCGTCGACTGCCCCGGTGGCTCGGCGTGCCGGCCATGGGCGGGCGGGGAGTGGCCCGACCGGCGCGCCGGTCGGGTCGTCTCCAGCAGGGCCCCGGCGCGCAGCTGGCGGGTCGAGGCGACGACGAGCAGCAGCACCACGACGACGACGACCGCGGTCAGCGGCCCGGGCCACGCGCGCGGCCAGGCCAGCCCCACGGCCGCGGCGTCGACCCCCGGCGTCGCCAGCCAGACGACCAGCGCGACGACCGACAACCCCCACTCGAGCACCAGCAGCCGCCGGTAGAACGAGCGGCGGGCTCCGGCGTCGGTGCGCAGCCGGCCCTCGAAGCGCCGGTGCAGCACGTGCCCGACCACCGGCTCCCCCGCCACCAGGTAGGCGGCCACCACGACCGCAGCGAGCGCCGCCGGGCCGAATTCGGCGAGGGAGTCCGGCAGGGCCGTCACCGGAGGAGCGTCAGGCCTCGGCGCGCAGGACGGCCAGCGCGCCGGCGAGGTCGGACGGGTACTCGCTGGTGAACTCGACCCACCGCCCGTCGGCCGGGTGGGGGAAGCCCAGCCGCACCGCGTGCAGCCACTGGCGGGAGACCCCGAGCCGGGCCGCGAGCGTCGGGTCGGCGCCGTAGGTCGTGTCACCGACGCAGGGGTGGCGCAGCGCGGAGAAGTGCACGCGGATCTGGTGCGTGCGGCCGGTCTCCAGCCGGATGTCGACGAGGCTGGCGGCGGCGAAGGCCTCCGTGACCTCGTAGTGCGTCACCGAGGGGCGTCCGCCGCTGACGACGGCGAACCTCCAGTCGAACCGCGGGTGCCGGTCGATCGGTGCGTCGATCGTGCCGCGGGACGGATCGGGGTGGCCCTGCACGAGGGCGTGGTAGCCCTTCTCGACCGTTCGCTCCTTGAAGGCGGCCTTCAGCGCGCTGTAGGCCCGCTCGCTCTTGGCGACGACCATGATCCCGGTGGTGGCGGCGTCCAGGCGGTGCACCACGCCCTGTCGTTCGGCCGCCCCCGACGTCGAGATCCGGTAGCCGGCCGCCGCGAGACCGCCGATGACCGTGGGTCCGTCCCAGCCGGGGCTGGGGTGCGCCGCGACGCCGACCGGCTTGTCGACCACGACCAGGTCGTCGTCGTCGAACAGGATCGTCATGCCCTCGACCGGCCGGGGCGGCGCCGGCTCCCCCGGCGGGGGCGGCAGCTCCACCTCCAGCCAGCTGCCGCCGCTGAGCCGGTCGCCCTTGCCCCGGACGCGGCCGTCAACGACGACGTGGCCGGCGTCGGCCACCTCGGCCGCGGCGGTGCGGGACAGGCCGAAGAGCCGGGACAGGGCCTGGTCGACCCGCTGGCCCTCCAGCCCGTCGGGCACCGGGAGGGCCCGATGGAGGCCGGGAGCGCTGGTCACGGGCTCCATTGTGACTGCCGGCCTCGGTGCAGCACTGGAACGGCCCTCCGGCAGGACCCCGCCGTGAGCCTGGGAGCGGGGCGTGGGCTGGGATCCTCGGTCAGGCCGTGTCGGCCTGGTCGTCCGCGCCGGTGCGGGTGCCGTCGAACTCGATGCCCCGCAGCGCCAGCAGCACCCCGAGGATGCCGCCGCAGACGATGGCCGAGTCGGCGACGTTGAACACCGGCCACACGCTGCCGTCGGGCCCGAACACCGAGAGGAAGTCGACGACGCCGCCGCGTAGGAAGCCCGGGTCGCGGAAGATCCGGTCGACCAGGTTGCCCAGCGCCCCGCCGAGCACCAGGCCCAGGGCCACCGCCCAGCCGGTCGACCGCAGCCGGCGGGCGGTGCGCACGATGACCACGGCCACCGCCACGGCCACCAGGGTGAACAGCACGGTGAAGCCCTCGGCGAAGGAGAACGCCGCCCCGGTGTTGCGCAGCTGGGTCAGGTACAGCGCCCCGCCGAGGATGCGGATGTCCTCGCCCGGCTCGATGGTCGCCACCACGACCAGCTTGGTGGCCAGGTCGAGCACCAGGACGACGGCGGCGAGGCCCAGCAGGAGCCGGGTGCGCGTGCGGCCGGTGGGCGCGACGGCGGAGGAGCCCCGGGGCGCGTCGTCCGCCGGGTCGACGTGCTCGGACAGGGGGGCTCCTCGGCTCGGCGGGATCGCGACGTGGCCGCGCGGCCATCGCCGAAGACGATAGCCGCGCGGCCTCCGCCGCCCCGCTGCTCCTACGAGCCGACGGCCGTGGCCCCGCCCACCCGCGCGTGCCCGTCGTCGGAGAGCGAGCGGGACTGCGACTCCTCCACCTGCTCCATCCGGTCCTGGGTGGCCAGCCGGGTCAGCTCGGCTCCGGCCTCGGCGTCACGGGTCAGGTTCTCCCCCGACTCCGGGTCGAACACGTGCACCTTGCGGCTGTCCAGCCAGAACTCGGCCTCGCGTCCCTCGCGGATCCGGCTGGTCGCGTCGATCGACACGATCGCCTGGGTGCGCAGCTCCTCGGAGTCCAGCTCCTTGGACAGGTCGCGCAGCTGGTTCTTGATCGAGTCGGGAGCCTCGTAGGGGATGTAGGCGTACTGGGAGTCCCCCAGCCACTCGGTGACGTCGACGCGCGCCCGGAAGGTAGAGCCGACCGGCCGCTTGGCCTCGTCGACGAGCGAGGCGTCCTCGAAGTACTCCGGGCGGATGCCGACCAGCAGCAGGTCGTGCCCGGCGACCTGGGCCGCCCGCTTCTCGTCCAGCTGGATCTCGCCGAACGGCGTCCTCAGGCGATCGCCCTCCGGCGTCGCCGGCAGGAAGTTCATCGGCGGGGATCCGATGAACCCGGCCACGAAGAGGTTGACCGGCTGCTCGTAGAGCTCGCGCGGCGAGGCGACCTGCTGGATCTTTCCCTTCCGCAGGACGCAGACCCGGTCGCCGAGGGTCATGGCCTCGGTCTGGTCGTGGGTGACGTAGACGGTGGTGATGCCCAGCCGGCGCTGCAGGCGGGAGATCTCGGTGCGCATCTGGCCGCGGAGCTTGGCGTCGAGGTTGGACAGCGGCTCGTCGAAGAGGAACGCCTCGGCCTGCCGGACGATGGCCCGCCCCATGGCGACCCGCTGGCGCTGGCCACCGGAGAGGTTGGCCGGCTTGCGATCCAGGTGCTCCTTGAGCTCCAGGACATCGGCGGCCTCCTGCACCCGCCGGCGCACCTCGTCGTCGGGGGTCTTGGACAGCCGCAGCGGGAAGGCGATGTTCTCGTACACCGTCATGTGCGGGTAGAGCGCGTAGTTCTGGAAGACCATCGACAGGTTCCGGTCGCGGGGGGCCAGGTCGTTGACCCGCTTGCCCCCGATCACCATGTCACCGCTGGTGATGTCCTCGAGCCCGACGATCATCCGCAGCAGGGTCGACTTCCCGCAACCGGAGGGCCCGACGAGGATCATGAACTCCCCGTCGGCGATGTCCAGGCTGACGTCGTTGACCGCCGGGAACCCGTCGCCGTACTTCTTGACGATGTTCTTCATCTCGATGGAGGCCATCAGTGTTCGTCCCCTCGGGAGGTCGATGAGGTGAGGCAGGTCGGGGTCATGGCGGTCAGCCCTTGACCGCGCCGTTGGTGAGGCCGGCGACGATGCGCCGCTGGAAGAGCAGGACGAGGACGACGACGGGGATGGTCACGATGACCGCGGCCGCCGAGATGGCGCCCGTCGGCTCCTCGAACTGCGAGGCGCCGGTGAACAGGCCGAGCGCCGCGGGCACCGGGCGGGCAGCCTCGGTCGAGGTCAGCGAGATGCCGTAGATGAAGTCGTTCCAGGCGATGAAGAAGGCGATGATCGCCGTGGTGAACACGCCGGGTGCGGCGAGCGGGACGATCACCTTGCGGAACGCCTGCCAGGTGGTCGCGCCGTCGACCTGGGCGGCCTGCTCCATCTCCCAGGGGATCTCCCGGAAGAACGCCGACATGGTCCAGATGGAGATCGGCAGCGTCAGCGACAGGTACGGGATGATCAGCCCCGGCCAGGTGTCGTACAGGCCGATGTTGCGCCAGAGGTTGAACAGCGGCGTGACGATCGAGATGACCGGGAAGATCGCCACCGCCAGCGCCGTGGACAGGATCAACTTCTTGCCCGGGAAGTCCAGCCGGGCGATCGCGTAGGCGGCGAACATCGCCAGCAGGCAGGAGATCGCCGTGGCGATCAGGCAGATGCCGAAGGAGTTGCGCAGCGCCGGAAGGAACAGGTCGCTGGCGCCGCCGGTGAGGATCAGCTCGTAGTTCTGCCAGGTGACCTCGGTGGGCAGGAAGCTCTCGTTGGTCAGGTCGCTGGGCGCCTTGAGCGAGACCGAGACGATCCAGGCGATCGGGAACAGGCAGTAGACGACGATGAGCGCGCCGCCGACGCCCCACAGGACCTTCTTCCGCGTGGACATGGGCTACTCCCCCCGGGCCTGGGACAGGTCGACCTTGAAGAGCTTGATGAAGGAGAAGGCGATCGCGACCACGCACAGGAACAGCAGCACCGAGACCGCCGAGCCGAGCCCGATCTCCAGCCGCGCGATGGTCTGCCGGTAGGCCAGGAACGACACCGACTCGGTGCCGTTGGCGCCGTTGGTCATGATGAAGATCGTGTCGAACACCCGGAACGCGTCGAGGGTGCGGAACAGCAGGGCGACCATGATGGCCGCCTTCATGTTCGGGATCGTCACCTTCCGCATGCGCTGCCAGCGGGTGGCGCCGTCGACCTTGGCCGCCTCCTGCAGCACCTCGGGCACCTGGGCGAGGCCCGCCAGCAGAAGCAGCGAGATGAACGGCGTGGTCTTCCAGATCTCGGCCAGGCAGATGACCAGCAGGGCCGTCCACCGGTCGCCGAACCAGTCGGTGTTCTCCGACACCCCGGGCAGCCAGGTGAACCACGAGTTCACGAACCCGGAGTTGATGTCGAAGGCGAACTGCCAGGCGAACGCCGACACGACGGTGATGACCGCGTACGGAATGAGGATCGCCGCCCGCAGCACCGGGCGGAGCGCCCGGAGCGCCTTGACCATCACCAGCGCGAGGGCGAAGCCGAGCACCAGCTCCACCGCGACGGTGACCACCGTGATGAACGCCGTCACACCGATCGACTGCCACCACAACGAGTCGGTGAGGATCACCCAGTAGTTGGTCAGCCCGGTGAACGAGCGGTTCCCCGGATCGGTGAGCCGGTAGTCGAACAGCGACTCGTAGGTGGCCTGCAGGATCGGGTAGGCGGTGACCAGGAGCATCACCGCGAACGCCGGGCCGGCCAGCAACCAGCCGAGCTTCCGCTCGCTGCGCGCCCGGTCGCTGATCCCCCGCTCGGGCGCCGAGACCGGTTCGTCCTTCTTGGTCGGCGGTAGCGTCGTGGTGCTCACAGCAGGTCCTCCTTCGCCAGAACCGCCTTGATGAGCTCGGTGGCGTTCTCGCCGGTCTGCCCGGGGTCGATGCCCGACGGCGGGTGGTAGCTGCGCTGGATGCCGACCGAGATCTCGTTGTAGTAAGGCGTCTGCGGCCGGGGGGCGGCCAGCTCCAGGGACTCCCGGATGACCGGTGCCATCGGGAACGCCTCGAGCACCTCCGGGTCGTCGTACACCGAGGTGGCCGACGCCGGGTTGCCGTTGGTCACGAAGTAGTACGCCTGGTTCTCGTCCGAGACGATGCACTCGGCGGCCTCGTAGGCCAGCTCGGGGCTCTCGCTGAAGGCCCCGACCCCGAGATTGATGCCGCCGTAGGGCGGCGCGGCCGGGTCGTCCGGGTTCACCCGGGGGTAGATCGCCGCGGCGTAGTCCTCCGGCACGGAGGCGTCCATGGTCCCGGCCTCGACCGCCCCCAGCGCGCGGGGGTAGACGAACGGGTAGTTCACGTTGAACCCGCCGTTCTCGCTCTCCAGGCCGGTGGCCGAGGAGTCCTCGTTCGAGGTGGAGAACGCCGGCCCCGCCGCCTCGGACTCGGCCACCATCTTCATCACCTCGGCGGCCTGCCGACCCGCCTCGGAGGTGAGCCCGAGCTCGATCTGCGCGGGGTCCTCGGGCGAGGCCTCGGTGATGATCGATCCGCCGGCGCTCTCGATGAGGGCGTTGAACCAGACGGTGAGCGACTCGGCGCGAGCGCCCTGGGCTCCGACGAGCGTGCCGGTCTCCTCGGCTGCCTGGACGATCTCCTCCCAGGTCACCGGCTGGGACATGTCCAGCCCGGCCGCCTCGGCCACCGACTTCCGGTACCAGAGCACCTGGGTGTTCGCCCAGAACGGCACCGCGACCAGCTCGCCGTTCCAGGTGGAGCCCTCGACGGCGCTCTCGACGACGTCCTCGGTCACCCGCTCGGCGACGTCGTCGGGGACCGGGGCCAGGAAGCCCGCCTGCGCGAACTCCGGGATGAACGGCGGGTCCAGGCTCATCAGGTCGATCGAGTCGTCGTTGGCCGCCAGGCGCCGGATGAGCTGTTCGCGCTGGGACGCCGCGTCGCGGGGCAGCAGGGCCGTCTCGATCGTGTACCGGCCGCCGGCCTCCTCCGTGCACCGGGCGGCGATCTCGGCCTGCCCTCCGGCGTCGGGGTTGATGTACCAGGTGAGGGTCGAGGCGCTCCCTCCCCCGCCCCCGCACGCCGCCAGCGTGCCGGCGCTGACCAGCAGGGCCGCGGCCGCGGCCGCGGATCTACCGGGCCCCCTCCGCACGGCCGGTCCGTTCGTGGTCGCCCGCCTCTGGGGCCTGGTCTCGGCAGCCGCGTAGGGCACTGTGCATCGCCTCCGTTGGCGCGACGGCGACGGTGGGTCACCGTGATCTTCGGAGCGTGGTGCAGGTCACCAAAGGTGTCAATTCGAACCGACGTCGGACCCTTGATCGCGCCCGGACCGAGACGCTCCCGGGTCCGGGGCCGGCGCCTTGCCGGGACGGATGCCGGCCCGGACGTCGGGCCGCTGCCCGGCGATCACCGACGGAGTGGTCACCTCGGGCGGCGTCTGCGGTAGCACGGTCTCGAGGTAGGACCGCGCCGCCTCGGTCGTCCCGACGTCGCGACCGGCGCGCTCGGACAGGAACCACCGGTGCTCGAGCACCTCGTGGAACACCTCCGCCGGCGCCAGCCGGCCGGCGAGGTGGCGCGGGATCGCGTCGACGACGGGCTGGTACACCTCGGCCAGCCAGCGGTGCCCGGCGATCGTCTCGGAGACCGGCTGCCCCGACTTCTGCTCCAGGTAGGCGCGGAACGCGCGCACGTCGTTGAGCAGGCGCTGCGCCTGGCGCTCCTGCACCTCGAGGCCGGTCAGCCGGAAGAGCTCACGCCGGTTGTGCCCGGGCTCGGCCACGCGGGTCTCCACGCGCAGCCGGGTGCCCTCCTCGGTGGTCACCAGCTCGACCTCGCCGACGTCGAAGCCCAGGTCGTTGAGCCGCCGGAGCCGCTCGGCCACCCGGTAGCGCTGCTCGTCGGTGCGGAAGACCTCCTCCCGGGTGACCTCCTCCCACAGCGTCTCGTAGCGCCGGGGCAGCCCCTCGGCCACCTCGATCGGGTCGATGCCCTCGGGGAGGAGTCCGCCGAAGCGGAGGTCCAGCAGCTCGGCGCCCACCCGCTCGCGGGCGAGGTCGACGTCGTACGCGCGCTGCCCCGGGGAGAGCCGCTCGTGCCGGTCGACGGTCTCGGCGTCGACCAGGTAGGCCGAGAAGGTCCCGGCATCGAGCCGGAAGAGCGTGTTGGACAGCGAGCAGTCGCCCCAGAACACGCCGGCGAGGTGCAGCCGGACCAGCAGCACCACCATCGTGTCGAGCAGTTGGTCGGCCGAGTGTCCACCCTGGGGCCGGGAGAACAGCCAGCGGTAGGACATGGAGTACTCGAGGTAGCGGGTGACCAGGATGGCCTGCTGGTCGTGCGGGCGGTCCACGCAGATGCCGAGCACCGAGACCGCCGGGAGCCCCTCAGCCTCGAACTGGGCCAGCAGCGCGTACTCGTGCCGGGCCAGCCGCTCGGAGATCTCCTTGAGGGCGAAGACCTGGCCGCCGGCGGCGACGAACCGGACGACGTGCCGGGAGATGCCGCGCTGGGCCACGTCCAGGAGCAGCTCGTCGTCCCACTGCTCGAGCGGCTGGTCCCAGGGCAGGCTGAGCAGCCCCGTCGCCTCGGCGGCGGGTGGCCGGAAGAGGAACCGCATGGGGCGCTCCGAACCGGTGGACGACGGCGGCCACCGGCGCCCACGATGCCATGACCGGGGGTGCGGCGCCCTCCGTCAGTCGGTCTCGTCGGGGCGGCCGGACTCGCCCCGCCAGGAGGCCAGCCGGCCGGCGCGGCTGACCGCCCGGAGCCGGCGCTCCGCCTCCGGCCGCGATCGGCGCGCCGAGACCAGCAGGGCCTGGTCCCCGCGCATCAGCCGCGTCGTCTCGTCGGGCACGAACGCCCGGCCCGCGCGGACGATGAGCACGACTGCGGCGTCCTCGGGCAGCCGCAGCTCCGGCAGGTACACGCCGTGCAGCCGGGACCCCTCGGGCACGGTCATCTGCATCAGCTCGGCGTCCAGCTCCTCCAGCGGCGCGGCCTCCACCTGGATCTCCCGGGGTGCCACCGGGCCGGCGATGCCCAGGCGCCGGGCCACCCAGGGCAGGGACCAGCCCTGCAGCAGGGTGAAGACGACGACCAGCACGAAGACCGTGTCGAAGACCCGGGTGGCGCTCGGGACCTGCGCGGTGAGCGGAAAGGTGGCGACGACGATCGGCACGGCGCCGCGGAGCCCAGCCCAGGAGATGAAGGCCTGCTGCCGCAGCGGGAAGCGGAACCAGACCAGGCTCGCCGCGACCGACAGCGGCCGGGCCAGCAGCAGCAGGACGACGCCGACGACCAGCGCCGGCCCGAGCGCCTCGGGCAGCCGGGACGGCGAGACCAGCAATCCGAGCATGACGAACAGCCCGATCTGCGCCAGCGAGGCCATCCCCTCGGCGAAGCCGATGCTCGCCGCCCGGTGCGGCAGCGCGGCGTTGCCCAGCACCAGCCCGCTCAGGTAGACGGCGACGAAGCCGGAGGTGTGCGCCAGCGAGGCGCCCGCGAAGGCGAGCACGCACAGCGCCAGGGTGGCCAGCGGGTAGAAGCCGGACAGCGGGAGGGCCACCCGGCGCAGCAGCTCCGCGCCGCCGAACCCGACAGCGAGGCCGAACGCCGCGCCACCGACCAGCTGGGCGGCCACCTCGACCGGCACGATCCACCAGGGGCCGGTCACGCCGTCGGTGAGCACGTCGGACAGCACGACCACCAGCAGGATCACCGGGGCGTCGTTCAGCCCGCTCTCGGTCTCCAGCGACGCGGCCAGCCGGCGCGGCAGCGGGAGCCGGCGGAGGGTCGCGAACACGGCCGCGGCGTCGGTGGAGCTGATGACGGCGGCCAGGAGCAGCGCGAACTCCCACGACCAGCCCAGCAGCCCCACGGTGACGGCGGCGGTCACCCCGATGCTCACCACCACGCCGACCGTCGCCAGCGTCAGGCCCGGCCCCAGCGCCCGCCGGACGTCGGCCCAGCGGGTGGTGAGGCCGCCCTCGGCCAGGATGACCAGGAGGGCGGCCACGCCGAGGGTCTGGGTGAGCGAGTAGTCCTCGAACTCGACGCCGAGCCCGCTCTCGCCGAGGACCACCCCGATCGCCAGGTAGAGCAGCAGGCTGGGCAGGCCCAGCCGGTCGGCCAGCCGGAGCGCGACCGCCGCCAGGAGGACGACGGCGGCGCCGACGGCGAGCGCCACGGTGACCGTCGTGTTCACCGCGGGCCCGCCATGGCGCCAGTCTCCCGTACGCGGTCGGCCCGCCCGCCGGGCCGACCGGGACCGACCGGTCGCGCACGTCCGGACGCACGGCGAACCGTTGACGGTGCACCGCCGGAGGCGTCGGGTTCCCCACCGGAGGTGTGCTTGCCGGGTCGGGGAGAATGGCTGCGTGAGTGCTCCCCACGGCCCCTTCGCCGCGCTGCCCCCGCAGGTCGACCTGCCCGCCCTGGAGCACCGGGTCCTGGACCGGTGGGAGTCCGACAAGGTCTTCGACCGATCGCTGCAGGAGTCGGCCGGCCGCCCGCAGTGGACCTTCTACGAGGGCCCGCCCACGGCCAACGGCCGGCCGGGCACCCACCACATCGAGGCGCGGGCCTTCAAGGACGTCTTCCCCCGGTTCAAGACGATGCAGGGCTTCTCCGTGCCCCGCCGGGCCGGGTGGGACTGCCACGGCCTGCCGGTGGAGATCGCCGTCGAGCAGGAGCTCGGCTTCGCCGGCAAGCCGGACATCGAGCGGTTCGGCATCGCCGAGTTCAACGCCCGCTGCCGGGCGTCGGTGGAGCGCCACGTCGACGCGTTCACCGAGCTGACCCACCGGATGGGCTACTGGGTCGACATGTCCACCGCCTACTGGACGATGGACCCGGCCTACATCGAGAGCGTCTGGTGGTCGCTGAAGCAGGTCTTCGAGAAGGGGCTGCTGGTCGAGGACCACCGGGTGGCGCCCTACTGCCCGCGCTGCGGCACCGGGCTGTCCGACCACGAGGTCGCCCAGGGGTACGAGACGATCACCGACCCGTCGGTGTACGTGCGGCTGCCGATCACCGACGGCGAGTGGGCCGGCAAGGCCGACCTGCTGGTCTGGACGACGACGCCGTGGACGCTGCCCAGCAACACCGCCGTCGCCGTGCACCCCGACGTTCCCTACGTCGTCGCCCGGGCGGCCGGGTCCGACGACGTCCCGGTCGTGGTGGCGGAACCGCTGCTGGCCGCCGTCCTCGGGGAGGACGCCGAGGTGCTCGGCCGCGCTCCCGGCCGCGACTGGGAGCGCACCCACTACCGGCGGCCGTTCGACCTGGTCGACTTCCCGGCCGGTGAGGACGCCCACTTCGTCGTCCTCGCCGAGTACGTCACCACCGACGACGGGACCGGCCTGGTCCACCAGTCCCCCGCCTTCGGCGCCGACGACCTCGCGGTCTGCCGCGGCTACGGGCTGCCCGTGGTCAACCCCATCGACCCGACCGGGCACTTCCTGCCCGAGGTCCCGCTGGTGGGCGGGCACTTCTTCAAGGCCGCCGACCCCCAGCTGGTCGAGGACCTGGAGAACCGCGGCGTGCTGTTCCGCGAGGTCCGGTACGAGCACAGCTATCCGCACTGCTGGCGCTGCCACACGCCGCTGATGTACTACGCGCAGCCGTCCTGGTACATCCGCACCAGCCAGATCAAGGACCAGCTCCTCGCGGAGAACGAGAAGACCAACTGGTACCCGGAGAGCATCAAGACCGGCCGGTACGGCGACTGGCTGAACAACAACGTCGACTGGGCGCTCTCCCGCGACCGCTACTGGGGCACGCCGCTGCCGATCTGGCGCAACGACGCCGATCCGAGCCGGATGGTGGCCGTCGGCTCGCTGGCCGAGCTGTCGGAGCTGACCGGCCGCGACCTCTCCGACCTGGACCCGCACCGGCCGTTCATCGACGACGTCACCTTCACGCTGCCCGGCGAGGAGGGCACCTACCGGCGCGTCCGGCAGGTCATCGACGCCTGGTACGACTCCGGCTCGATGCCGTTCGCGCAGTGGGGCGCGCCGCACCGCAACTCCGAGCAGTTCCAGGCGGCCTACCCGGCGCAGTTCATCTGCGAGGCGATCGACCAGACCCGCGGCTGGTTCTACACGCTGATGGCCGTCGGCACCCTGGTGTTCGAGAAGAGCTCCTACGAGAACGTGCTCTGCCTGGGCCACATCCTGGCCGAGGACGGCCGGAAGATGAGCAAGCACCTGGGCAACATCCTGGAGCCCATCCCGCTCATGGACCGGCACGGCGCCGACGCCGTCCGCTGGTTCATGCTCGCCGGGGGCTCGCCGTGGTCGGCCCGGCGGGTCGGGCACGAGACGCTGTCCGAGGTCGTCCGGAAGGTGCTGCTCACCTACTGGAACACCGCCAGCTTCTTCACCCTGTACGCCGAGACCAACGGCTGGGACCCGGTCGCGAGCCCGGCGCCCCCACACGCCGAGCGCCCGCTGCTGGACCGCTGGGCGCTCGCCGAGCTCGCCGCCGTGACCCGCGACGTCACCGCGGCGCTGGAGGACTTCGACACCCAGGGCGCCGGCCGGCTCCTGGCCCAGTTCGTCGACGACCTCTCCAACTGGTACGTACGCCGGTCCCGGCGCCGCTTCTGGGACGGCGACCCCTCGGCGCTGGGCACCTTGCACGAGGTCCTCGACGGGCTGACCCGGCTCATGGCGCCGTTCACGCCCTTCGTGACCGACGAGGTGTGGTCGCGCGCCGTGGTGCCGGGCCTGGCCGGGGCGGGGGGCCAGGCGCCGGTGGACAGCGTGCACCTCGCTTCCTGGCCCCCGGTGGACGAGACCGCGCTCGACGACACCCTGGTCGAGCAGATGGCGCTGGTGCGCCGCCTGGTCGAGCTGGGCCGCTCGGCCCGGACCTCGGCCAAGATGCGCACCCGGCAGCCGCTGGCCCGCGCGGTCGTCGCCGCGCCCGGCTGGTCGGCCCTGCCCCGCGACCTGGTCGCCGAGGTCGCCGACGAGCTCAACGTCGCCGAGCTCATGGAGCTGGCCGCCGTGGGGGGCGACCTGGTCGACGTCAGCGTGAAGGTGGACTTCCGCGCGGTGGGCCGCCGCCTGGGCAAGCAGGTGCAGGCGGTGGCCAGGGCCGTCGCCGCGGCCGACGCGCCGGCTCTCGTCGCGGCCTACCGTGCCGGCACGGCGAGCGTGGACGTCGAGGGCTCCCCCGTGCCGCTCGAGGACGGCGACCTGGTGGTCACCGAGACCCCGCGCGAGGGCTGGACCGTGGCCAGCGCCGGTGGCCTGACCGTGGCCCTGGACCTCACCCTCACCCCCGAGCTGGAGCGCGCGGGCCTGGTGCGCGAGGTGGTCCGGCTCGTGCAGGAGGCGCGCAAGACCAGCGGCCTGGAGGTCAGCGACCGGATCGAGCTGTCGTGGACCGCCGACGGCGCCATGGCGCAGGCCCTGACCGAGCACGCCGAGCAGCTGGCCGGCGAGGTGCTGGCCAGCGCGGTGCACGCCGACACGGCGGGCTCGGGCGAGGGCGTCGAGGGGCCCGAGGGCTCCCGGTTCTGGGTGGCCAAGGCCTGAGCACCTCCCCCTTCCCGCTCGCCGCCGGCGGGAAGGGAGGAGCGGGACCGAGCCTGCTAGCGGCGGGCGCGCGCCCGCTTCGCCAGGGTCCGGTCGGGCCGGCACACGCCGCAGGGGGTGAACCCGTCGGTGCGCGCCTCGTCCAGTGGCAGCGGGATGGGGCTGTGCCCCTGGAGGTGCACGCACCCGGGCACGTGGTACCGGGGGTGCTCGTCGACGACGAGCACCTCGTCGGTGAGGTCGACGATGATCAGCAGGTCGGTCACCTCGACCTCCTCGACGGGAGGATCGGGCAGCTCGACCGGAGCCTCGGGGCCCTGCGTGGCCGCCACGGAGGCGGCGGTCGCGCCGGTAGCCGGTCCGGCGACGGGGGCGGTTCCCGGCTCCGGCGCGGTATCCGGAGACGTCTGCTGCACAGTCGCCGGGGTGGGCTCGGCGGTGGGCGGCGCGGCGGTGGCGCCGGTCGCCAGGTCCGGCCCGGCCGCTGCCGGGGGGACGGCCGGAGCGGTCGCGGGGGGCGTCGTCGCGGAGGCCGATCGAGCCGCCATCTTCCGGCGGGCGGCGATCAGCACCCCCGCAGCCACGACGCAGGCGGCCACGCAACTCCAGTACAGCGCGGTGACACCGGTCAGCAGCCCGCCCACGAAGAGCCCGAAGCCCAGGAGCACGAGCAGCCCGGCGGTCACGATCACGCCTGGACTCTAGAAGGACCCTCCCCCACCCACACCTCGCAGGCAGGCACGGGCCTCGCTCAGGGCCGGGAGCAGCCGGAGAAAGCAGCAGGGCTCCCGGACCGGAGTCCGGGAGCCCTGCTCGTCGTGCCGTTCCCCCCAGGCACGGGGAGGGGTACAGCGCTCAGGCGCTGGCGTGCTGGTTCTGCCGGCCCGCTGTCGCGGGCTCGGCCGAGCCGCGGCTGTCCAGGTCGCGCAGGTGCGACTCGAGGTAGGACCGCAGCCGGGTACGGTACTCGCGCTCGAAGGTCCGCAGCTCCTCGATCTTGCGCTCCAGGCTGCTGCGCTTCTCCTCGAGGCTGCCCATGGCCTCGACGTGCCGCCGCTCGGCGTCCTGGTCGAGGGCGGCGGCCTTGGCGCGGGCGTCCCGCTCCAACGTCTCGGCGCGGGTGCGGGCGTCGCCGATCATCGAGTCCGCGCGGTGCTTGGCCTCGGTGACCATCTGCTCGCTCTTGGCCCGCGCCTCGCTCATCATGCGCTCGCTGTTGGTCTTGGCGCCGCTGAGCATCTCCTCGGACTGCGTCTTGGCCTCGTTGACGTAGCGGTCAGCGGTCTCGGTGGCCAGGGCCAGCATCCGCGAGGCCCGCGCGCTGTCGTCCTCCCGGGGCTGCTGGACCGGCGGCGGGGCCGCCGCGACCGGGGCCGGCGCAGGCGGCTCGGGCCGCTCCTCGGCGCGTGCACCGGCGCGACCCGCGCTGGAACGCAGCTCGTTGTTCTCCTCGATCAAGCGGGCCAGCTCGGCCTCCACGACGTCGAGGAAGGCGTCGACCTCGTCCTCGTCGTAGCCCCGCTTGCCGATCGGCGGCTTCTTGAAGACGACGTTGTGCACGTCGGCAGGCGTCAGTGGCATCGCAGGTCACCTCAGGTCGGACGGCGGGAGCAGGGCGTGGCGCGACGGGCTCCGGAGCGCGGCCGTCCCGCGGCTCCGATCCCGGTGGATTCAGCGGTCATGCGAGTGCGAGCGTGACGTTCCGGAGGACCACCACGGCGATCAGCAGCACCATAAACCCGAGGTCCAGTCGGATCGACCCCAGGTTCAGGGGCGGGATGACCTTGCGCACCGCCTTCAGCGGCGGGTCGGTGGTGGAGTAGACGACCTCGAGGCCGGCCGCGACCAGGCCGGTGGGACGCCAGCTGCGGGCCAGGACCATCACCCAGTCGACGACGAACCGCGCGAAGAGCAGGACGAGGAAGACGAGCAGCACCGATGAGAGGATCTGCCAGATAAGAGACACGGGCCCCGCTCGTTCAGGGCACCCGCCGGTGCCGACTCCACTTCGCCGCTCAGGACTTGTCGGAGAACCCGCCCTCGCGGATCTTCGCCTTGTCCTCAGGGGTGACGGCGACGTCCTGCGGGCTGAGCAGGAACACCTTCGCCGTGACGCGCTCGATACTACCGCGCAGCCCGAAGCTCAGTCCCGCAGCGAAGTCGACGAGTCGCTTCGCGTCGGCGTCGTCCATCTCGGTGAGGTTCATGATGACCGGCATGCCGTCGCGGAAGCGCTCACCGATGGTGCGGGCCTCGTTGTAGGTGCGCGGGTGCAGCGTGGTGATCCGGTAGGTCTTGGACACGGGAGCAGGTGCCGCCTCGGGCTCGGGAGCGGGGGCCACCACCGGCTCGCGGACGGCGAGGCCCGCGGCGGCGACGGGACCGCTGTTCATGCCGCCGAGCCGGGCACCGACCGGGCCGGGCCCGGAACCGGCGGCGGGGGGGGGGGGGGGGGGGGGGGGGGGGGGGGGGGGGGGGGGGGGGGGGGCGGGGGGGGCGGGGCGGGCGCAGGCGCTCGGGGGGGGGCGCGCGGGCGGGCGCTGGGCGCGT